>NZ_FPCE01000013.1:0-206506 GCF_900116845.1 Pseudomonas sp. OV546
GCGCGGCAGTTGATCATGCGCTTTTCGTCGACGGCGACGCGGGCGGCGGAGCCTTCGAGTTCGGCGAGGCCTTCGGCGACGTCGAGTTTGTCGAGGGCGGCCTTGGCGCGCACGATGGCGGCGGAGTCACTGGCGGTGACGGCGCGGGCTTCGATGGCGGCGGCAGCGCCGGCACCGTCGAGGCGGTCCATGTTGGCTTCGGTGGCGTGGCCGGCGTTGGCGCCTTTGGTGGCTACTTCGCCGTCTTCTTCTTTGTCGAATTCGTCCCAGCTCAGCATGACGTGTCGTCTCCTGCGTGAGGGCTCAAGGTGCCCGTGTGAAACCGGATGGTTGGGTGTTCACACGGCCCCAGGGCCGCGGTGGATCTTAAGGAATCGTTTGTTGCAGCAGCTAGCGCAGGCATTAAACGCAATAGGGTAACGGGTGCTCTGCGTGAGGCTTGAGGGGCGGAGCGGTAGGTGCTTGCTCCAGCGGAGGCCTCAGGTCTGGCTCTTCATCCCTGTGTAAAGGGATATTGCAGGCCCGATTTACCCGCGCATTGTAGGGGAAAAAAACCGGTTTGTGTTGAGGCGGATGGTCACGGAGACGGGCCCGAATGGCGTGTTTTTCGGCCAGAGTGCGGGTTTATAAGGCTTTGCTGCGGTTGGATTTTTTTGACGGGCGGTGGGATGTTTTTTGTAGGGCGGGGAGAGGAGTGGTGAGTCAGGCTTTATAGGGTGGGTGTGGCGGCTATTGCTATTGGGGCAAGCCCCCTCCCACATTTGGGCGGTGTCGGGCTTGGGGGCGGTTCTTGGCCGCAAGATCGATTTCTTGCGGCGACCAAGATCCGAGTTGAATCTAAATAACCAAGTTATTACCCGTTAGAGCAACCATTGCCCATCACATGGTAATTAAGAATATGACGCTGACCTTGTGAGTCTTCGTATTCCATCTTTACCGGTACAACTTCGCACACTTCTGGAATGTTGCTCATGGACAGTACTTTTGCTACGTCCAGATGGGTGCTGTAAGTGTAGTCCTCAACGACCGGGGTGTTGCGGCCAGCTACGTCAGTCGGGGCTTCGTCGGCCAGGGCGGCGGTGGCGCACAGGCTGCTGAGGGCCATAACTACTAAAGCTTTCATTTCTCTATTTACCTTCTTCAGGGCGAAAGGGGGCACGGGACCCTTGTGAGGTCACGTGTGTAACTTAAGAGTTGGGAAGTTCGGATTAACGTTGCCTTCGTGGGGGCTGTTGCGTTGTTAATCACTGCTGTATTTAACTAAAGTGCCGTGTTGGCGGAAGTGATTTTAGGCCCTCAGGTTATATTCATATACCCGTGCTTTTGATAAACACTGTTGGCGGTTTTTGTAACAATCCTGTGGTAAAGCTTTTTTCACAAAGCCGCGAAGCGCCACGGCCCGCGGGCTAGAGGTGCAGGAGGGGATATCAGGGCAATTTGTAGGGGCTTGTTACTACCATCGTCGAATGGTTCTATAGGCCAGCCCCGGCTACAACAGGGCCATACAACAACAACTATGTCACCGAGGTAAGAAAGATGAGTGCGGCTTCCCTGTACCCCGTTCGCCCCGAAGTAGCAGCCAATACGCTGACCGACGAGGCAACCTACAAGGCCATGTACCAGCAGTCGGTGGTCAACCCCGATGGCTTCTGGCGCGAGCAAGCCAAGCGCCTCGACTGGATCAAGCCTTTCACCACGGTGAAGCAGACTTCTTTCGACGATCACCATGTCGACATCAAGTGGTTTGCCGATGGCACCTTGAACGTTTCCTACAACTGCCTGGACCGCCACCTCGCCGAGCGTGGCGACCAGGCGGCGATCATCTGGGAGGGCGATGACCCTGCCGAGAGCCGCACCATCACCTACCGCGAGCTGCATGAAGAAGTCTGCAAGTTCGCCAACGCCCTGCGTGGCCAGGATGTGCACCGCGGCGACGTGGTGACGATCTATATGCCGATGATCCCCGAAGCCGTGGTCGCCATGCTGGCCTGTACCCGCATCGGTGCGATTCACTCGGTGGTGTTTGGCGGTTTCTCGCCGGAGGCCTTGGCCGGTCGCATCATCGACTGTAAGTCGAAGGTGGTGATCACTGCAGACGAAGGCATCCGCGCCGGTAAGAAAATCCCACTGAAGGCCAACGTCGACGACGCCCTGACCAACCCGGAAACCAGCAGTATCCAGAAGGTCATCGTGTGCAAGCGCACCAATGGCCAGATCAAGTGGAACCAGCATCGCGACATCTGGTACGAAGACCTGATGAAAGTGGCGGGCACCGTGTGTGCGCCCAAAGAGATGGGCGCCGAAGAAGCGCTGTTCATCCTCTATACCTCCGGCTCCACCGGCAAGCCTAAGGGCGTGCAGCACACCACCGGCGGCTACCTGTTGTATGCGGCCCTGACCCATGAACGTGTGTTCGACTACCGCCCAGGCGAAATCTACTGGTGCACCGCCGACGTCGGCTGGGTCACTGGCCATACTTATATTGTCTACGGCCCGCTGGCCAATGGCGCGACCACCTTGCTGTTCGAAGGCGTGCCGAACTACCCGGATATCACGCGGGTGGCGAAGATCGTCGACAAGCACAAGGTCAATATTCTCTACACCGCCCCGACCGCGATCCGCGCGATGATGGCTTCCGGCACCGCCGCTGTTGAAGGCGCCGATGGCAGCAGCCTGCGTTTGCTCGGTTCGGTGGGGGAGCCGATTAACCCAGAGGCGTGGGACTGGTACTACAAGAACGTCGGCCAATCCCGTTGCCCGATCGTCGACACCTGGTGGCAGACCGAAACCGGCGGCAACATGATGAGCCCATTGCCGGGCGCGCATGCGCTCAAACCGGGTTCGGCGGCACGCCCGTTCTTCGGCGTGGTGCCGGCGCTGGTGGACAACCTCGGCAACCTGATCGAAGGCGCCGCCGAAGGTAACCTGGTGATCCTCGATTCGTGGCCAGGCCAGGCGCGTACGCTGTTTGGCGACCATGACCGCTTCGTCGACACCTACTTCAAGACGTTCCGTGGCATGTACTTCACCGGTGACGGTGCGCGGCGTGACGAGGACGGTTACTACTGGATCACCGGGCGTGTGGACGACGTGTTGAACGTGTCCGGCCACCGCATGGGCACCGCCGAGATTGAAAGCGCGATGGTTGCGCACCCGAAAGTTGCCGAAGCGGCCGTCGTCGGTGTGCCGCACGACATCAAAGGGCAGGGCATCTATGTGTATGTCACGCTCAAAAATGGCGAAGAGCCGAACGAAGCGCTGCGCCTGGAGTTGAAAAACTGGGTGCGCAAGGAGATCGGGCCGATTGCTTCGCCGGACGTGATCCAATGGGCGCCGGGCTTGCCGAAGACGCGCTCGGGGAAAATCATGCGGCGGATTCTGCGCAAGATTGCCACGGCCGAGTATGACGGGTTGGGGGATATCTCCACCCTGGCGGATCCGGGCGTGGTGGCGCATTTGATTGAGACGCACAAGACCATGAACGTCGCGTAACGCGGGTTAGTGGGACCAAGCCCCATCCGGCGTGAGTCGGGTGGGGCTTTTTTGTGGGATCTTGAAACCAATGGAGATCAAATGTGGGAGGGGGCTTGCCTCCGATGGCAGTGTGTCAGTGGCCATATTTGGCGCTGGTCCACCGCTATCGGGGGCAAGCCCCCTCCCACATGGGATCTGCGCCAGTCAAATAAATATCGGTTTTTCGTGTAGGGCGTTTCTGAATGTTACCGCCAGCCCTGAATGTGTAACCTCGCGCCCAGACATGAGGCAATGTGCTACGCCCATGCCCCGAAAAACCGCGTTCCAGACACCCCCAGAAATAAGATTAAACGCCACACTTGCCGTGCTAGAAGGGTTTGCGAATAATAGGCCCGCAATTTGCAGCGTCTACAGGTTTAATGTCTTTTGTCTCTGCATAAAATCCAGAGGCTGTCAATGAGTTGGAACCGCTTTCTCGGTGCTTCTGTAAATTGTTGTCGCATTGAGGAAATATCGGCTTCCGGCCTGTCGTTAGAATGCCGATCACTCGCTCGTCGTCTCCGGTGTGTAACTGGTGTAGGACGCAGCAGCGCAATTCGGTTTCCCTTACGTCGCATCGTGGGCCATGGCTCATACTGCTGTTTTGCCCTATACCGATGGAGTCCCAAGATGAAGAAACTCGTGCTGTTGGGCGCCCTGGCGCTGTCCGTGCTGTCCATGCAGGCTTTCGCTGAAGGCAAGCCTCTGAAAATAGGTATCGAAGCGGCTTACCCTCCGTTTGCTTCCAAAGCGCCCGATGGCAGCATCGTCGGTTTTGACTACGACATCGGCAACGCCCTGTGCAAGCAGATGGACGTGAAGTGCACCTGGGTCGAACAAGAGTTCGACGGCCTGATCCCAGCGCTGAAAGTGCGCAAGATCGATGCGATCCTGTCGTCCATGTCCATCACCGAAGACCGTAAGAAGTCCGTGGACTTCACCAACCGCTATTACCTGAGCCCGGCGCAACTGGTGATGAAGGAAGGCACCACCGTCAGCGACAGCCTGGATGAATTGAAGGGCAAGAAAATCGGCGTGCAACGCGGTTCGATCCACGATCGTTTCGCCAAGGAAGTCCTGGCCCCTAAAGGCGCCACGGTTGTGCCTTACAGCTCGCAGAACGAAATCTACCTGGACGTGGAAGCCGGTCGCCTCGACGGCACCGTGGCTGACGCTACCCTGCTGCAAGACGGCTTCCTGAAAACCCCAGCCGGTAAAGGTTACGCGTTCGTGGGCCCACAGTTCACCGACCCCAAGTACTTCGGCGACGGCATCGGCATCGCTGTACGTAAAGGCGACAAGGAAAACCTGGACCGCATCAACGCAGCCATTGCCGCGATCCGTGCCAATGGTGAGTACAAGAAAATCCAGGACAAGTACTTCGACTTCGATATTTACGGCGCTGACCCTAAGTAAATCGTCGCAACGGTCTGTCCAAAATGGCGCAAGCAACAGAATTCCTGCGGTTTGCGCCATTTTTTCATCCCCCTTTTCGAGGACCTGAATCATGTTGAAAGGCTACGGGGCCGTCATCCTCGATGGCGCATGGTTGACGCTTCAGCTCGCCTTGTCGTCCATGGCCTTGGCCATTGTTCTGGGTCTGATCGGGGTCGCGTTACGCCTGTCGCCGGTGCGCTGGTTGGCCTGGCTGGGTGACTTGTACTCCACGGTGATCCGCGGGATCCCGGACCTGGTGCTGATCCTGCTGATTTTCTACGGCGGTCAGGACCTGCTCAACCGCGTCGCGCCGATGCTCGGCTACGACGACTATATCGACTTGAACCCCTTGGCCGCCGGTATCGGCACCCTGGGTTTCATCTTCGGCGCCTACCTGTCGGAAACCTTCCGCGGCGCCTTCATGGCTATTCCCAAGGGCCAGGCCGAAGCCGGCCTTGCGTATGGCATGAGCAGCTTCCAGGTGTTTTTCCGGGTGATGGTGCCGCAGATGATCCGGCTGGCGATCCCTGGGTTTACCAACAACTGGCTGGTTCTCACCAAGGCTACTGCGCTGATTTCGGTGGTGGGCCTGCAAGACATGATGTTCAAGGCCAAGCAGGCGGCAGATGCCACCCGCGAGCCTTTTACCTTCTTCCTCGCAGTGGCGGCGATGTACCTGGTGATCACCAGCGTGTCGTTGTTGGCCCTGCGTTCTCTTGAGAAGCGCTACTCGGTAGGCGTAAGGGCGGCTGATCTATGATCTTCGACTACAACGTCATCTGGGAGGCCATGCCGCTGTACCTTGGCGGCCTGCTGACCACCCTGAAACTGCTCGCCATCTCGCTGTTCTTCGGCCTGCTCGCTGCCTTGCCCCTGGGCTTGATGCGCGTGTCCAAGCAGCCGATCGTCAACGGTGCGGCCTGGCTCTACACCTATGTGATTCGCGGCACGCCGATGCTGGTGCAGCTGTTTTTGATCTACTACGGCCTGGCCCAATTCGAAGCGGTGCGCGAAAGCGTCCTGTGGCCGCTGCTGTCCAGCGCGACCTTCTGCGCGTGCCTGGCCTTTGCGATCAACACCAGCGCCTACACCGCCGAGATCATTGCCGGCAGCCTCAAGGCCACGCCGAACGGCGAGATCGAAGCGGCCAAGGCCATGGGCATGTCGCGCTACAAGCTGTACCGCCGCATTTTGCTGCCGTCGGCCCTGCGCCGTGCGCTGCCGCAGTACAGCAACGAAGTGATCATGATGCTGCAGACCACCAGCCTGGCGTCCATCGTCACCCTGATCGACATCACCGGTGCCGCACGCACGGTGAACGCGCAGTTCTACCTGCCGTTCGAAGCCTATATCACCGCCGGTGTGTTCTACCTGTGCCTGACCTTCATCCTGGTGCGCCTGTTCAAGTTGGCCGAGCGCCGCTGGCTGAGCTACCTGGCTCCACGGAAGCACTGATATGGAACGTATCGATCACCTGTTGCCCTGGGGCCACCTGGGCTGCGAGCGCCAACTGAGCGTGTTCCGTTTCGGCAAGGGCGAGCGCAAGGCCTATATCCAGGCCAGCTTGCACGCCGATGAATTGCCCGGCATGCGCGCCGCCTGGGAGCTGAAAAAGCGTCTCACCGAACTGGAACAGCAAGGCGCCCTCAACGGCGTGATCGAGCTGGTGCCGGTGGCCAATCCGATGGGCCTTGGCCAGTTGCTGCAAGGCAGCCACCAGGGTCGTTTCGAAGTGGGCAGCGGCAAGAACTTCAACCGCGATTTTGTTGAGTTGAGCGAGCCGGTCACTGAGCTGCTCAAGGGCAAGTTGGGCGATGATCCTCATGCCAACGTGCGCATGATCCGCCAGGCCATGAACGATGTGCTCAGCGCATTGCCAGAGCCGAGCAGCCAGTTGCAGGGCATGCAGCGCATCCTGCTCCGCCACGCGTGCACCGCCGATGTGGTGCTCGACCTGCATTGCGACGCCGAAGCCGCGCTGCACATGTACGCGCTGCCGCAGCACTGGCCGCAGTGGCGCTCGCTGTCGGCGTACTTGAATGTGAGAGTCGGCCTGTTGGCGGAAGACTCCGGCGGCAGTTCGTTCGATGAGGCCTGTTCGCTGCCATGGCTGCGTTTATCCCAGGCGTTCCCTGGGGCGCAGATCCCGCTGGCCTGCCTGGCGACGACGCTGGAACTGGGCGGCCAAGCCGACACCGGACGCGATGAAGCGATCTTCCACGCCGAAGGCATCCTCGCGTTTCTCGCCGAGCAGGGCTTGATCAAGGGGGAATGGCCCGCGCCACAGTTCGAGCCCTGTGAAGGCCTGCCGTTTGAAGGCACCGAACTGCTGTTCGCGCCCCACGCCGGGGTGATCAGTTACCTGCGTAAAGCCGGTGATGTGGTCGAAAAAGGCGAGCCGATTTTTGAAGTGATTGACCCCCTGGAAGACCGCGTCAGCACGATTTGCGCGGGCACCTCGGGGGTGTTGTTTGCCGTTGAACGGCTACGTTATGCCCAAGCGGGTTTCTGGCTGGCCAAGGTGGCGGGGCGCGAAGCGCTGCGTCACGGGCGCTTGCTCAACGACTGACCACCTGTTTTTGTGAGAACCGACCGCATGTACAAACTTGAAGTCCAAGACCTGCATAAACGCTATGGCAGTCATGAAGTGCTCAAAGGTGTGTCCCTGGCCGCCGCGGCCGGTGATGTGATCAGCATCATCGGTTCCAGTGGTTCGGGCAAAAGTACCTTTTTGCGCTGCATCAACCTGCTGGAGCAACCCCACGCCGGCAAGATCCTGCTCAACAATGAAGAGCTGAAACTGGTGGCCAACAAGGACGGCGCCATGAAGGCCGCCGACCCCAAGCAACTGCAACGCATGCGTTCGCGCCTGTCCATGGTGTTCCAGCATTTCAACCTGTGGTCGCACATGACCGCGCTTGAAAACGTGATGGAAGCACCGGTGCACGTGCTGGGCATGTCGAAGAAAGACGCGCGTGAAAAGGCCGAGCACTACCTGGCCAAAGTCGGCGTGGGCCATCGTAAGGATGCGTTCCCCGGCCACATGTCCGGCGGCGAGCAGCAGCGCGTGGCGATTGCCCGTGCCCTGGCGATGGAGCCGGAGGTGATGCTGTTCGACGAACCCACCTCGGCCCTCGACCCGGAGCTGGTCGGCGAAGTGCTCAAGGTGATGCAGGACCTGGCCCAGGAAGGCCGCACCATGGTGGTGGTGACCCACGAAATGGGCTTTGCCCGTGAAGTGTCGAACCAGTTGGTGTTTTTGCACAAAGGCATCGTCGAAGAGCGTGGCAACCCGCGTGAAGTACTGGTGAACCCGCAGTCCGAGCGGTTGCAGCAGTTCCTGTCCGGCAGCTTGAAATAATTCCTGCTTGTGGGGTTGGCTCTGTGTGGGAGGGGGCAAGCCCCCTCCCACATTGATCTTCATTGTTTTTGAGATTTGTGTTGGTTTACGGGCTAGCATTGGCCCTTGTCTTCATTACTGTTACAGGCTTCGGATAGCACTCCATGACCGCCCACAAAATTGGTTTCCTGATTTGGCCCAGCACAAAAGCACTGACGCTTGCGCTGGCTGAGGAGGCCTTGCGCGTTGCTCAGCGGGTGCATCCGGATGTGGTGTATGAACTCTCGTTCCTGCAGGCCGAACCGCCCGCCGAAGGCGACTGGCAACTGCCGGGCGTGCCGTGGGCCGGCAAGCTTGAGGGCTTCCAGAAACTGTTCCTGCTGGCGGACGAACCGCCGACAGTGATCGCGTCACAACTGAGCACTGCGCTCAAGCAACTGGTGCGCGCCGGGTGCGTGATCGGCGGCCTGTCGGCCGGTGTCTACCCGCTGGCCCAACTCGGTTTGCTCGACGGCTACCGCGCCGCCGTGCACTGGCGCTGGCAGGACGATTTCGCCGAACGCTTCCCCAAGGTCATCGCCACCAGCCATCTGTTCGACTGGGACCGCGACCGCCTGACCGCCTGCGGTGGCATGTCGGTACTCGACCTGCTGTTGGCGGTACTCGCCCGTGACCACGGCGCCGAATTGGCCGGTGCGGTGTCCGAAGAGTTGGTGGTGGAGCGCATCCGCGAAGGCGGCGAGCGCCAGCGTATCCCTCTGCAAAACCGCTTGGGCTCCAGCCATCCGAAGCTGACCCAGGCGGTGTTGCTGATGGAAGCCAATATCGAGGAGCCGCTGACCACCGACGAAATCGCCCAGCACGTGTGCGTGTCGCGACGACAACTCGAGCGCATCTTCAAGCAGTACCTCAACCGTGTCCCCAGCCAGTACTACCTGGAATTGCGCCTGAACAAAGCGCGCCAGATGCTCATGCAAACCAGCAAGTCGATCATCCAGATCGGCCTGTCGTGCGGTTTCTCCTCGGGCCCGCACTTCTCCAGCGCCTACCGCAACTTCTTCGGCGCCACCCCTCGCGAAGACCGCAATCAGCGACGCAGCAGCAGCCCATTCGAGTTGTCGTCGGTACCCTCCGAGCGCGGCTGATTATTCCTCCATCGGTTCAGTGGCGTCCGGTCGCACCAACGGGTTGCCGGCGGCATCCTGGGTGGCCTCTCTGATGCCGAAGTCGTTACCGGTGAGTAAATAGCACTGGCGCAGATGCTCCAGGCTTTGCACCGACAGCGGGTTACCGCTCAGGTCGGATGCGCCGTTGAGCCGTGGCGCCAGGTCGATGATGTCTGCCGGTATCTCGGTGATCAGGTTGTCGCTCAAGTCCAGCACGCCCAGTTCGCGCAATTCAAACAGGCCGCGGGGGATCTCGCTGATCTGGGTGTCCTGCAGGTACAGCGATTCCAGTTGGTTGAGCTGACTGACGTCCGGCGTGATACCCAGCGGGTTTTCGCTCAAATCAAGGTACCTGAGGGTGCTCATGCCTGACAGTGCATCGGCGCTGGCAGCCGTCAGTCGAAGGTTGGACTCCGCCAGGGTCAGGCTGGTCAGCTTGTGCATATCGAATACCCGCTGGGGAACAGCGCCCAAGCGGAGTTTGGACAGGATCAGGGTGTCGAGTTGCAGGAAGCGCTGTAGGAGCCCGTCGACGTTTGTGGTGCCGCCTTCGCCTCCCAGTTCCAGCAGCGAAACATGGTCGAAGCGTGCGGACAGTTCCGGCAACGCCCCCAGCAATGGACTCTCGAACACTATTCTGTGGGTGATGGCGCCGTTGGTTTCGTCCAGTTCGGTCTCGCTGCGCCACGCCTCTTCCAGCAGTGCCTTGAAGGCCAGGCGGTTGAATTGCTCCTGAGCCCGCATCCCAGCGTCCAGCGGAACGTCGAGGATGGGGTGTCGTGTGGGGATATCCAGGGCCCATTGCTGCAGGTCGGTCATCAGTTGGTGGAATTCGCGCTCAAGGCCTTCAATCGCCGGCGCCGCGGCTTCCAGGTCGCCGGGTAATTCAAAGAAAAAGCGATTGGCTTCGTTGTCGGTAAACGTGGGATACAGGGCCTTGATCCGCTCGCTCAGTGCGGTAGGAGGGTCGGCTTTCAGGTGTTCGCCGGTTCGTTGGCAATAGCGTTTGACCTGCGCCAGTGCCTGGTTTGTCAGCGGGTTACGGGACAGGTCGAAGGCGCCGGTCACCTCGGGGCGTAGCTTGAATACCGCGTCGGGAATCTGGGTGATCCGGTTACCGCTCAAGTTGATCTGCGTGCGCGCTACCGGTGTCAGCAAGCTGTCGGGAATTTGAGTGAGGCCGGTATGTTCAAGGTTGAGGCGGGACAGCCGTGGTAAGCGGCCGAATTCCGGCACCCATTCCAGTGCGTTGTGGCTGAGGTCGAGTAAATCCAGGGCGTCCAGGGTGACGAGTGAGGCTGCGCTGTCGGCAGACAAGGTGAGTGCGCAGTAGCGCAGGCTTAAAGACGTGAGCTGCGGCAGTTCGAGCAGCGGGCCAGGAATATCGCCCATTGTGTAATGCCCAATCGACAAGTGATTGAGTGTCGGGAAACCCCTTAAAAACGGGGCTGAGTGCAAAGGGAACGGACCGTCTTCGCCTTGCAGCCGCAGCGCGGATACGTGGCTGAATACGCTGTCCAGCGGCGGGAACTTACCTTCAATCGGCTGTAGATGCTCAAGCGTGTAGGTAGGAATGGCTTGAGGGCTGTCGTTGTCCAGCGGGGTTTCCCGTCGCCAGCACGCCTGGAGCGAGTGCTGGAAGGCCAGGCGCCGGGTTTGTTCCTCGGGGGATGCCGCACTGCTGACCCAGCGGTTCAGGTCGCTATTCAAGCCTTGGTATTGCTGATGCAGGCGGGCCAGTTCGACTCGGCCGGTTTCCAGGTTTCCGGGTAAGCCGAAAATCAGCCGGTTGACCTCGTCTGTGCTGAAGGTCGGGAACAGTGTATTGACCTGCTCGACCTCCTCGCTGGGCGCATCGATGTCCCAGTGGCGGCCGGTCCTCAGGAAGTAGGCTTTGACGTGCTCCAGGGTCTGCCGGGAAAGTGGATTGTTGGAGAGGTCGAACTCCTTGCGGGTATCGCCGGGCAGCTCGAAAAAAGCCGCCGGCAGTTCACTGATCTGGTTGTCGGATAGCACGGCCAGTTCCAGTTGAGGGCGGTTCAGAAGGCCAGGGGGTAGCGCCGTGATGCCTGTGGAGGACAGGTCCAGGTCGCGTAGCTCAGGCAGGTTTTCGATGTTGGGAATAAGGCCCAAGGGGTTGTTGTACAGGTCCAGGGCCCGGAGCCGGCGGAAGGTGGCCAAGGTGATGTGGCTGAGGGGCGTCAGGGTGATGTTGCATTCGCTGAGGATCAGCGCATTTAGATGGCCCAATGTACCGATTGTCCCGGGGAGGTTGTGGAGTCGGATCTTCCTCAGGCTCAGATGACGAAGCCTGGGGAACAGCTGTAGAAACGTATCGACATCCAATGCCTCGCCACGGCCGGTGATCTCCAGTTTGGAAACGTGATCGAAGCGCACCCGTAGCGACGGTAGTTCGCCGGAGACGGGGTGGAGCAGCGTGAGTACCTGGCCGTTTCGCTCGGGCACGTCGAAATACGGGTCGACTTCGGTTTCCTGGCGCCAGCAGCGTCTGAGCTCCTGTGCCCAAAGGTGTCGATTTTGTTTGTTGTTCCCGTACTCCGAACGGCTGATGCGCACCTGTGTGCCTGGGTATAGCCGGGGGGTGTTGACCACCCAGGTGTCCAGGTCTCGGCCCAGCTGTTGATATTCCTGCTTCAGAGCAGTGAGTCGCGGTTGAGCCCCACCGGGGTGGGTTTGCAAGTTGTGAATCAGTTGGCTGATTTGTTCGGCGGTGCGCGCAGGGAAGAGCTGTTGTGCCTGTTCTTCCAGGGAAGGCCGGTGGCTCGGGCCGGCACTCGGCTCCCCGGGCGCCGCACGATAGCCGTCCATGCCCAGCAGGCGCAGATGAGTGCGGGTGTCGCGGGGTGGTGGCGCGGGGTGGGCGATGATCAGTTTTTTTAGCGGTGCACGCTCCAGTGCGTGGGCAGCCAGTGCCTGCTTGAGTTGGGGGGCTTGACCGATTCGCAGGCTCAGGGCATCGCGTTCACTGTCGGGAAGGGCCTGGAGCATGGCGGTGTACAGATCCGTCTGCCCAAACAGCGGGCCTTCGCTGTCGTGTGGGGTGTAACGCCCATCAGGGTCGCGAATCAGGGTTCTAAGGGTGGGCGCTGCCGGCTTGCCAATCGCGTCGATGAGCGTAGAGGCCGGTGCCGGTCGGCGGATCTCCAGGCGCACGGTGCCTGTCCACCCCGGCAGTCTTTCGAGGGAATGCAGGGCCAGCCGGTGGGTGTCGAGGTCGTCGACGGCGTCGAGGAACAGGCCTTCGTAGGTGTGATTGAGATGGGCTTGTTCCTGCAGCGTTTTGGCCAGTTCCGCCAGGCGTGGCGCCAGCGTGCCTTGGTCGAGTTGTTGCAGTTCCTCGCTGTTTGCGCTGTGCAGTATGGCCTCGGCGGCGCTGGCAGGCAGTCCGGGGGTGGCGTCGACCAGCACTTTTTGTCGCGCGTCCGCAGGGCGGTCAAGGAGCAGGTAGCGTGACTCGAAGAGTTCCGTGCGGTGCGATCGGGCCAGGCCGGCCAGCTTTTTACGCAGGTTGGCGGCGCGCGCTCGCGTGGACAGGGTCGGGTCACCGAAGTATTCGCCCAGCAGTGCCTTTTGCTGCGGCTCATCAAGGGCGTCGAGCAGGGTGTGCAACAGGTCCCCGTTTTGCAGTTGGGCTTCTTGGATCAGGATGACGCGGGCCTGTTTATCCCCGGCAAACTCCCACAGGCGTTGACCTTGGGCATCGACAACACGCAGGGTCGCGGTCTTGGGCCACTGGTTCAGGTTAGTGAGTAGTTGCAGTTGTGTCTGGATGTCGGCACGCCCATAGACCTGCGGGTCATCGCTGCTCATTTGCCGTATGAAGTCCTGCAAGCCCTGGTCGATCTTGAAACGTTCCAGGGTGTCGAGCAGTAGCGCGGGCGGGGGATGGCCGGTGGCGTACATCTTGCGTAGCGCGCCTTCTTCGGTGGCGCTGATGCGGCGTACATTGGCCAATTGTTCGTGGGTCAAACCCTGGGTGTGCGGGCCCAGGCGTTGCATAAGGGTCTGGCTGTCCCAACTCAGGGGGCGGTCCAACTCGGTCAGCCAGGCACCCTTGCCGTTGGTGGTCAAGGGCGGGCGGTACGCGTTGGGCCGGGACGGATGTTGCAGGTAAGGCTGCTCGGTGATCGGGTCGCTTTGTACCACCAGCATGCCCTTGGCATGGGGCAGTACCTTTATGCCGTTATAGGGGTGCAGGCCCTGCACGTTGGGGTAGGAGTGCTTGGCCAGCGTGAGGTCGTGGGCATAGGGTGAGAGGTCGGGTTTCCACAGGCGCGCCTGGCCATCTGGCAATATCACGGGCTTTAGACGCTCGAAAAACGCCCAGGCCTCGGGCGGTAGCAGCTTGCGCAAGGCGCCAGTGGCCAAAGGCGCACCTGCAATGAACAGCCCCAGTTGTATCCCTTGTTCGACGAACGACAGCAAATGCCTGAAGGCTTCGCTGACCTCGCCTTCGGCCCAGTCGATAATCCACTCGAAGGCTTCATCGAGCATCTGGTAGGCGGTATAGCCGAGCATCACCAGGCCAATCGGCGGAATAAAGGGCGCAGCAATAAAGGCGGCGATTTGCAGCAGCGTCGAAGCAATTTTCTGAAAGACGCTCCAGCGCTCCCAGCGCACCTTCTGATCGACGCTGGCGGTGGACACGGCGAGGGCTTTCGCGTCCCGGTACACCTTGTTGAGCTTTTGCAGGTACAGGTGTTGGAATAGGTCGCCTTGGATGACATGGCCACCGAATGTCAGATGAGGGTTGTCGATAGGCGTGTCGCGCCACGTCGGCAGCGGGTCGCCCCGTGTGTGTGGGTGCCAGGTGACGCGGGACAGTCGGTGATTGAGGTCGGCGAAAAACTCCCCGCGCTCGTCGTGGTGGATGAAACGGCTGAAAAACTGTTGATACTCGACGGTGCGCAAGTTGTTTCCCAAAGCCTTCATGAAGGCGGCGGGGGAGGGGTATTGTTTGAGCGGCGCGTAGAGGTCGTCCGGGATGTAGGCGATCATCGGAACGTCGTGACGGCTGCCCAGGCTCTGCGAAAACAGCACGATGCCGGTCAGTGTGCTCGACATGATGCTCAGGTCGTAACACTGCAGGGGCGCGCCGGGTTTACCGCCACTTTGTGGGCTGAGCAGGCGTTGCAACAGCACAAAGGACTGGTCGTCGAGCAGGTCTTTTTTCATCCAGGCTATTTGCAGGGCAACGGCCAGGTCCGCTTTGTGGGTGGTGTCGAGCTTGAGTCGCAGTCGGGTCACGGCCACCGCGTTCCGGGCATCGAAGAATTGATTCAGGTAGTGCTGGTACCGACCGCCTATATCGAGTTCGCGGCACAGGGCGGTGAACTGGGCCACGCTGATGCGCGCGTCAAGCGTGGGCAAAGGCTCGAACTGGCCATCGTGGCGCGGCTGCGTGATGAAGCCCGACTGGGCTTCAAAGGCTTCACCCGCTTCGAAGTTATGCAAGGCGGCGTCCAGCAGGGAGACGGTCCAGGTCCGGGCTGCGCCGGTGCGGATAGGAAACCACGGGACAGTCTGGGGCACGTAAAACCGCAGGTAGGTAGCCCGTACATCGAGGTCCATGCCGAAGCGCTGCTTGAGTAACTGTTGCAGCAGGGGGGCGCCGAAGTCGGCGGGTGACAGCAGGTTGTTCATCGCCTGGTCCACCTGGTTTTGCGCGACCCAGGCCGCGCCGACGAGGGCTTTGAGGGTGTCATGTTCCCTGGGGGTTGCGGTTTTGTACCAGTCGGCAATGGCGGCTTGCCCACGGCTGAGGGCCGCACGCTTGGCTGGCGAGGCGTTGATGACCCAGGCGGGTATCGACTGTTTGAGGGTTTCCTCATGCACGTCGGTGTAGGCGTTCAAGGGCGGGGTGTGGAGGGTGATGGAGGATGGGGTCACGAGCGCGGTCCTTTGCATGATCAAGAAGGCTGTCAGCAAAGCAATCCGGCGCCGGCACTCGGCGGTAGATAAATAACCTGCCGGCATTCCCGCTGCCTAAGACGGCGTGGAACGTTTAAACTGCGCCATTGCGACGCTATTTGTCGCATTGGCGTAAACCCGCGTAAAACGGGGGTTGGCGCTATAAGAAGTTGTCGCTTGGCGGCAAGGCCGCTCTGAAAACTGTCCTTACAATCCCTGCATCGCCCGCCAGTTCCAGGCAGGCGTTCCTCTTCAGGAGACTCCGATGTCCGTTGAGCAAGCCCCGGTGCAACGTGCCGATTTCGACCAGGTGATGGTTCCCAACTACGCACCTGCCGCCTTCATCCCCGTGCGTGGCGCAGGTTCGCGCGTATGGGACCAGGCGGGTCGAGAGCTGATCGACTTTGCCGGCGGCATCGCGGTCAACGTATTGGGTCACGCCCACCCGGCGCTGGTCGGTGCGCTGACCGAACAGGCCAACAAGCTGTGGCACGTGTCGAACGTGTTCACCAATGAGCCGGCCTTGCGCCTGGCGCATAAGCTGATCGACGCCACCTTTGCCGAGCGCGTGTTCTTCTGCAACTCCGGCGCCGAAGCCAACGAGGCCGCCTTCAAGCTGGCCCGTCGCGTGGCGTTCGACCGTTTCGGCACTGAGAAGTACGAGATCATTGCCGCGCTGAACAGCTTCCACGGCCGTACCCTGTTCACCGTCAACGTCGGTGGCCAGTCGAAGTACTCCGACGGTTTCGGGCCTAAAATCACGGGTATCACCCACGTCCCTTATAACGACCTCGACGCGCTGAAAGCCGCCGTGTCGGACAAGACCTGCGCCGTGGTGCTGGAGCCGATCCAGGGCGAAGGCGGCGTACTGCCGGCCGAATTGGCCTACCTGCAAGGCGCGCGTGAGCTGTGCGACGCGAACAACGCACTGTTGGTGTTCGACGAAGTGCAAACGGGCATGGGCCGCAGCGGCCACCTGTTCGCCTACCAGCATTACGGCGTGGTGCCGGACATCCTCAGCAGCGCCAAGAGCCTGGGCGGCGGTTTCCCGATTGCGGCGATGCTCACCACTGAGGCGCTGGCCAAGCACCTGGTGGTCGGCACCCACGGCACCACCTACGGCGGCAACCCGCTGGCGTGCGCGGTCGCCGAGGCGGTGATCGACGTGATCAACACCCCCGAGGTGCTGGCCGGCGTCAACGCCAAGCACGACCTGTTCAAGGCGCGCCTGGAGCAGATCGGCAAGCAATACGGCATTTTCACCGAAGTCCGTGGCATGGGCCTGCTGATCGGTTGCGTGCTGAGCGATGCCTTCAAAGGCAAGGCCAAGGACGTGTTCAACGCGGCAGAGAAAGAAAACCTGATGATCCTGCAAGCCGGCCCGGACGTGGTGCGTTTTGCCCCAAGCCTGGTGGTGGAAGAGGCGGACATCAACGAAGGCCTGGACCGTTTTGAGCGTGCCGTGAAGTCGTTGACACAAGCCTGATGGACCGTTCGGCGCCTGGCGATCAGGCGTCGAGCAAAATTCTGTAGGCCGGACCGAGTCAAATGTGGGAGCTGCTTTTTGTGGCGAGGGAGCTTGCTCCCGCTGGAGTGCGAAGCGCTCCCAATATCTTTGGGGCCGTTACGCAGCCCAGCGGGAGCAAGCTCCCTCGCCACAAAAGCCGGCTCCCACATTTGGACCTGTGTTGAATCAGGACCTGTCCGGCATTTTTCCCTGTGAGTTTTTCGAGTTAAGGAGTGACACCATGCTGGTGATGCGCCCCGCGCAAATGGCTGATCTGGGCGAGGTACAGCGTCTGGCTGCGGACAGCCCGATTGGTGTCACCTCCTTGCCGGACGATGTGGAGCGCCTGAGCGATAAAATCGCCGCCAGCGAAGCCTCCTTCGCGGCCGAGGTGAGTTTCAACGGTGAAGAGAGCTACTTCTTTGTGCTCGAAGACACCGAGACCGGCAAGCTCGCCGGCTGCTCGGCCATCGTCGCCTCGGCCGGTTACTCGGAGCCGTTCTACAGCTTCCGTAACGAAACCTTCGTGCACGCCTCCCGCGAGCTGAAGATCCACAACAAGATCCACGTGCTTTCCCAGTGCCACGACCTGACCGGCAACAGCCTGCTCACCAGTTTCTACGTGAAGCCTGCGCTGGTCGGTTCGCCGTGGTCGGAACTCAACTCCCGTGGCCGCCTGCTGTTCGTCGCCAGCCACCCCGAGCGCTTTGCCGACTCGGTGGTGACCGAGATCGTCGGCTACAGCGACGAGAACGGTGATTCGCCGTTCTGGGACGCCATCGGTCGCAACTTCTTCGACCTCAACTACGCCGCCGCCGAGCGCCTGTGCGGACTGAAAAGCCGTACGTTCCTCGCCGAGCTGATGCCGCACTACCCGATCTACGTGCCACTGCTGCCGGACGAAGCCCAGGAAGCCATGGGCCAGGTGCACCCGCGTGCGCAGATCACCTTCGACATCCTGATGCGCGAAGGCTTCGAGACCGACCATTACATCGACATCTTTGACGGTGGCCCAACGCTGCATGCGCGGGTGTCGGGCATTCGCTCCATCGCCCAGAGCCGCGTGGTGCCGGTGAAGATCGGTGAGATGGTCAAGGGTGTCGGCCGCCAGTACCTGGTGAGCAACGCGCAGTTGCAGGATTACCGCGCGGTGATGCTGGAGCTGGATTACGCGCCGGGTAAACCGGTGACGTTGGACCTCGCAGCGGCCGAAGCCCTGGGTGTTGGCGAAGGCGCGAGCGTGCGCCTGGTAGCGGTTTAAAAAGAGAGTTTCGCGGGTGGCTGACAACAGCGGCCCGTTCGAGGAGATAGCATGATCGTTCGTCCCGTACGCAGCAGCGATTTACCGGCCCTGATTGATCTGGCGCGCAGCACCGGCACCGGCCTCACCACCTTGCCGGCCAACGAAGAGCGCCTGACCCATCGCGTGGGCTGGGCCGAGAAAACCTTTCGCGGCGACGCCGGGCGCGGCGATGCCGACTACCTGTTCGTGCTGGAAAATGACGAAGGCCGCGTGGTGGGCATTTCTGCCATCGCCGGCGCCGTTGGCTTGCGTGAGCCCTGGTACAACTTCCGGGTCGGCCTGACCGTCAGCGCCTCCCAGGAGCTGAACATTTATCGCGAGATTCCGACGCTGTTCCTGGCCAACGACCTCACCGGCAATTCCGAGCTGTGCTCGTTGTTCCTGCACGCCGATTACCGCACCGGCCTCAACGGCCGCATGCTGGCCAAGGCGCGCCTGCTATTTATCGCTGAGTTCCCGCAGTTGTTCGGCAGCAAGATCATTGCCGAGATGCGTGGCGTGTCCAACGACGCCGGGCGCTCGCCGTTCTGGGAAAGCCTGGGTCGGCACTTTTTCAAGATGGAATTCAGCCAGGCCGACTACCTCACCGGCGTGGGCAACAAAGCGTTTATCGCCGAGCTGATGCCGAAGTTTCCGTTGTACAGCTGCTTCCTGTCCGAGGATGCGCGCAACGTGATCGGCAAGGTCCACCCGGACACCGAACCGGCGCTGAGCATGCTCAAGAGCGAAGGGTTCAGCTACCAGGGCTACGTCGACATCTTCGACGCCGGCCCCGCGGTGGAGTGTGAAACCACCAAGATCCGCGCCGTGCGCGACAGCCAGTCGCTGGTACTGGCCATCGGCACGCCGGGGGACGACGCCACGCCGTTCCTGATCCATAACCGCAAGCGCGAGGATTGCCGCATTACCGCCGCACCGGCCCGCCTGGCGGCAGGCACGCTGGTGGTCGATCCGCTGACCGCCAAGCGCCTGCAACTGGTGGTGGGTGATCAAGTGCGCGCCGTACCGTTGTCCGCTGCTCGGGAGTCGAAACAATGAATTCGCTGTATATCGCAGGTAGCTGGCTGGCTGGCCAGGGTGAACTGTTTGAGTCGCGCAACCCGGTGACCCAGCACGTGCTGTGGGCCGGCAATGGTGCGACTGCCGAGCAGGTTGAATCCGCCGTGCAGGCCGCGCGCCAAGCATTCCCGGCCTGGGCCCGGCGCCCGCTGGAAGAGCGTATCAGTGTGCTCGAGACCTTCGCGGCCACGCTGAAAAACCGCGCCGATGAGATCGCCCGTTGCATCGGCGAAGAAACCGGCAAGCCGCTCTGGGAGTCGGCCACCGAAGTCACCAGCATGGCCAACAAGATCGCGATCTCGGTGCAGAGCTACCGCGAGCGTACCGGCGAGAAGAGCGGCCCCCTGGGCGATGCCACCGCTGTACTGCGCCACAAGCCACACGGTGTGGTGGCGGTGTTCGGGCCTTACAACTTCCCGGGTCACTTGCCGAACGGGCATATCGTCCCGGCCTTGCTGGCGGGTAATACCGTGCTGTTCAAGCCGAGCGAGCTGACCCCTAAAGTCGCCGAGCTGACCGTGCAATGCTGGATCGAAGCCGGCCTGCCGGCGGGTGTGCTGAACCTGCTGCAAGGCGCGCGGGAAACCGGCATCGCCCTGGCGGCCAACCCCGGCATCGACGGGCTGTTCTTTACCGGTTCGAGCCGTACCGGTAACCACCTGCACCAGCAATTCTCCGGGCGCCCGGACAAGATCCTGGCCCTGGAAATGGGCGGCAACAACCCGCTGGTGGTCGACGAAGTGGCCGACGTGGATGCGGCGGTCTACACCATTATTCAGTCGGCGTTTATCTCCGCCGGCCAACGTTGCACCTGTGCCCGTCGCCTGCTGGTGCCGGAAGGCGCCTGGGGCGATGCGTTGCTGGCGCGCCTGGTGGCAGTCAGCGCGACGATTGCAGTCGGTGCGTTCGACCAGCAACCGGCGCCGTTCATGGGGTCGGTGATTTCCCTGGCGGCTGCCAAGGCGTTGATGGATGCCCAGGAACTGATGTTGGCCAACGGCGCCGTGGCGCTGCTGGAAATGACCCAGCCACAGGATCAGGCTGCGCTGCTGACGCCAGGCATCATCGATGTGACCGGCGTGACTGCGCGCGAAGACGAAGAATTGTTCGGCCCGCTGTTGCAGGTGATCCGCTACGCGGATTTTGCAGCGGCGATTGCCGAGGCCAACAACACCCAGTACGGCCTGGCCGCGGGCTTGTTGTCGGATTCCGAAGCGCGCTACCAGCAGTTCTGGCTGGAAAGCCGCGCCGGTATCGTCAACTGGAACAAACAACTGACCGGCGCCGCCAGTACCGCGCCGTTCGGTGGGGTAGGGGCGTCGGGCAACCATCGCGCCAGTGCCTATTACGCGGCGGACTATTGCGCATACCCGGTGGCCTCGTTGGAGACCCCGAGCCTGGTGGTCCCGGCAACGCTGACCCCCGGCGTGCGCTTGTCTTAGGGGTGCAATGAAACCCTGTGGCGAGGGAGCTTGCTCCCGCTGGGGCACGAAGCGGCCCTAAGATTTTGGGGCCGCTGCGCAGCCCAGCGGGAGCAAGCTCCCTCGCCACAGAAGCTTTGTTATTGATGCCTATAAAAATACAGATGTTCGTGGAGCCTCGCCGATGAAATCCTATGAAGTCAATTTTGACGGTCTAGTGGGGCCGACCCATAACTACGGCGGTTTGTCCTACGGCAACGTCGCGTCCCAGAGCAACAGCCAGCAGTCTTCCAACCCGAAGGAAGCGGCGTTGCAGGGCCTGCAGAAAATGAAAGCCCTGATGGACATGGGCTTTGTGCAAGGTGTGTTGGCCCCCCAGGAGCGTCCGGATGTGGCCGCCTTGCGCAACCTCGGTTTCAGCGGCACCGACGCCCAAGTCATCCAGCAGGCGGCCAAGCACGCCATGCCGCTGCTGGTCGCGAGCTGCTCGGCGTCGAGCATGTGGGTGGCCAATGCCGCCACCGTCAGCCCGAGTGCCGACACTGCTGACGGCCGCGTGCATTTCACCGCCGCCAACCTCAACTGCAAGTACCACCGCAGCATTGAACACCCGACCACCAGCCGCGTGCTGGGGGCGATGTTTGCCGACCAGAAGCACTTCGCCCACCACGCCGCGTTGCCGGCGGTGGCGCAGTTCGGTGACGAGGGCGCGGCCAACCACACACGCTTCTGCCGCGATTATGGCGAGGCGGGCGTGGAGTTTTTTGTGTACGGGCGCAGCGCCTTTGACACCCGTTACCCGGCACCCCAGAAGTACCCGGCGCGCCAGACGCTCGAAGCGTCCCAGGCGGTCGCGCGCTTGCACGGCTTGCAGGACGACGGCGTGGTCTACGCCCAGCAGAACCCGGCGGTGATCGATGCCGGCGTGTTCCACAATGATGTGATCGCGGTGGGCAACGGTGAAGTGCTGTTCTATCACGAGGATGCGTTCCTCAATACCGAGCAGATGCTCGGCGAACTGCACGGCAAGCTGGGCAAGCTGGGCGGCAACTTTCAGTCGGTGTGCGTGCCCCGCGCCCAGGTCAGTGTCGAGGACGCGGTGCGTTCCTACCTGTTCAACAGCCAACTGCTGAGCCGCGCCGATGGCTCGATGCTGCTGATCGTGCCGGAAGAGTGCCGCGCCAATGAACGCGTCTGGCAGTACCTGCAAGGCCTGACCGCGTCCGGTGGGTTGATCCGCGAAGTGAAGGTGTTCGACCTCAAGCAAAGCATGCAGAACGGCGGAGGCCCTGCATGCCTGCGCTTGCGTGTCGCCTTGAACGAAACGGAACTGGCGGCGGTGAATCCAGGCGTTATCATGACGGCGCCGCTGTACGACACGCTGACCCAATGGGTCGACAAGCACTACCGCGACAGCCTGCGTGAAACCGACCTGGCTGACCCGCAATTGCTGCTTGAGTGCCGGACGGCACTGGATGAACTGACGCAAATCCTTAAACTGGGCTCGGTTTATCCGTTCCAGATCAATTAACGCCACCTTCTTTTACGCCCTATGCTGAGAGCTACTCTATGACCACCGACACCCTGAAACTGATCCTTGAAGACACCGACGGCACCCAGCTGGAAACCTCCTGCACCCGCGTCGCCGTGGTGTGGCAGGGCAAGGAGATCTGGATCCAGCACGACGGCCGTGGCCAACTGCTGATCGGTGTTGACGTGGAAGAAGGCGACGCCGAGTACGCCAACCTGTTGATGCGCCCGCTGGCCACCAACCTGATGAGCCTGCAACTGGAAATGGAACCGGCCGACGTTGAAGGCGATGACGACGACCACGTCCACGGTCCTGGCTGCAACCACTAAGGAAGCTGCTTATGCTCGCCCTCGGCAAACTGCTTGAACTGACCCTCGCCGGTCGCGAACCGGCGCAAAAAATTCAACTGACTGTCGACGGCGTGCAGATGCGCTGGCTCAGTGAGGGCGCGCTTGAAGTGCGCCCACCTGAGGCCCGTGACAACGGCAGCGACCTGCTGCTGTCGTCCGGCATCCATGGCAATGAAACCGCGCCGATCGAACTGCTCGACCGCCTGTTGCATGGCATCGCCCGTGGGGAGATCAAACCCCGCTCTCGTGTCCTCTTCCTGTTCGGCAACACCGAGGCCATGCGCCGCGGCGAGCGTTACCTCGAGCTGGACGTCAACCGGCTGTTCAACGGTCGGCATGAAAAAAACATCGGCCCCGAAGCCATGCGCGCCGCCGAGCTGGAGCAACTGGCTCGCAGTTTCTTCAGCCTGCCGGGCCGTTCGCGCCTGCATTACGACCTGCACACGGCCATTCGTGGCTCGAAGATCGAGCAGTTCGCCTTGTACCCGTGGAAAGAAGGTCGCCAGCATTCACGTCACCAACTGGCGCGCCTGAACGCTGCAGGCATGCAAGCGGTGCTGCTGCAGAACAAGACCTCGATCACCTTCACCGCGTTTACCTATGAACAGTTGGAGGCCGAGGCTTTCACCCTGGAATTGGGCAAGGCGCGGCCGTTTGGGCAGAACCAGGGCGTGAATGTTTCCCGCCTGGAGTTGCGCCTCAAGCAGATCATCGAAGGCACCGAACCTGAGACTGACAGCCTGGACGGGTTGAAACTGTTCGCCGTGTCGCGCGAAGTCATCAAGCACAGTGATGCGTTCCTGCTGCATTTGCCGGCTGACGTGGAAAACTTTTCGGAGTTGGAAAAGGGTTATCTGCTGGCCGAAGATGTGGCCAAGACGCGCTGGGTAATCGAGGAGGAGGGTGCACGCATCATCTTCCCTAACCCGAAGGTGAAGAATGGTTTGCGGGCGGGGATATTGATTGTGCCGACGACGGATGCCGGCCTGGCCTAGATCTCAAGTCTTAACCGGATCCAAATGTGGGAGGGAGCAAGCCCCCTCCCACATTTTGTTTTGCTGTGTTGCTTAGACGGCTAGCGCGCGCGGCTCGCTGCGACGGATCGCCCGCACTTTGTGCAGGGTGTCGGCGCAGGTACGCGCAGCTTCCTGGCCCTTGTGCACGAAGTGCTCGTAGAAGAACGTGGTGTGCTCGCTGCCGGCGTGGAAGTGGTGCGGGGTCAGCGACACCGAGAACACTGGCACTTCGGTTTCCAGCTGCACCTGCATCAGGCCGCTGACCACCGATTGGGCGACGAATTCGTGGCGGTAGATACCGCCGTCAACCACCAGCGCGGCGGCAACGATGCCGGCGTAACGGCCGGTCTTGGCCAGCAGCTTGGCGTGCAGGGGCATTTCAAAGGCGCCGCCGACTTCGAAGAAATCGATGTCCGATTCCTGGTAGCCCTGGGCGATCATTTCGGCGAGGAAGCCTTTACGCGATTGGTCGACAATATCCTTGTGCCAGCAGGCCTGGATAAACGCGACGCGCTCGCCGTGATGGTTTTTGCTTTTGCTGTCGATAGCGGTGGGTTGCATGTTCTGACTCCTGTTTAAGAAAAAAACAGGGCGTTATGAATCGAATGGGATTTAAGGGTACGCAAGCACACGGGGTGCGCGGCCCTTAGGTGCCAATCCCGTTCTCTCTTCATCCGGACTATGACCGTCGGCCCCGGGATCACACCGGGTCTGCTGACCTTGTCGCCGTACCGCGTGAGCAGTTCGAGGCGCCAAGCGCTCGCGGGCTATGCACATTGCGTGCAATTACCGCCGGTGGGGAATTGCACCCCGCCCTGAGAACGTTGCCGCCAGAACCCTGGCGGCGGAGAGTTTTTAACACGGTTTTTCGAAAACTGCACGACCGCCGTATCGATAAGCTATATCGGTTTGTTTGGTTGGTATTCGATTCAATGCAGCGGGGGCTTGATATTCCGAGGCTTTGCCCGCAGTAATCATGCTTATAAGGCACTTATTCAAATCGTCAGAGGCTTGATTCATGTCCGTGATTGACCTGCGCAGCGACACCGTGACCCAACCCACCCCTGGCATGCTCGATGCGATGGCCACTGCCGCCAGCGGTGATGACGTCTACGGCGAAGACCCCAGCGTCAACCGCCTGGAAGCCGAGCTGGCCAAGCGCCTGGGGTTTGCCGCGGCGTTGTTCGTGCCCACCGGCACCATGAGCAACCTGCTGGCGTTGATGGCGCATTGTGAGCGCGGCGAGGAATACATCGTCGGCCAACAAGCGCACACCTACAAATACGAAGGGGGCGGGGCGGCGGTGCTCGGTTCGATCCAGCCCCAGCCCTTGGACGTGCAGGCGGACGGCTCACTGGACCTGGACCAGGTGCTGGCTGCGATCAAGCCGGACGATTTCCACTTCGCCCGCACCCGCCTGCTGGCGTTGGAAAACACCATGCAAGGCAAGGTGTTGCCGCTGGAGTACCTGGCGAACGCCCGCGCGTTCACCCGTGAACATGGCTTGGCCCTGCACTTGGACGGCGCGCGGCTCTACAACGCAGCGGTCAAGCTGGGAGTGGATGCGCGCGCGATTGCCCAGCACTTTGACTCGGTGTCGGTGTGCCTGTCCAAAGGCCTTGGCGCGCCGATCGGCTCGGTGCTGTGCGGCTCCACGGCGCTGATCGCCAAGGCCCGGCGCCTGCGCAAGATGGTCGGTGGCGGTATGCGCCAGGCCGGTTCCCTGGCGGCGGCGGGGTTGTATGCCCTGGATCACCAGGTACAGCGCCTGGCCGATGACCACGCCAATGCCCTGTGGCTGGGGGATGCGCTGCGCGAGGCGGGGTACAGCGTGGAGCCGGTGCAGACTAATATGGTCTACGTGCAGATCGGTGACCGGGCCGATGCCCTGAAGGCCTTTGCCGCCGAGCGCGGGATCAAGCTGAGCGTTGCGCCGCGGCTGCGCATGGTCACGCATATGGATGTCAGCCGCGCGCAGATGGAGCACGTGCTGCAGGCATTTGTCGAGTTTTCGCCAAAATGAGCGTGCAGACCGTCTAATTGAACCTCTCTATCGCATAAACACGCTGTACCACCGGCAAAGGGCCGATATAATGCGGCCCTTTGCCGTCGCTTCGTCTGATGATGTTGCGCACTGGCCTTTGGCCGCAGACTCCGTGGAAGAACCTAATGAAAAGCGCAGAAATCCGTGAAGCCTTCCTTCGCTTCTTCGAAGAGCAAGGTCACACCCGTGTCGCCTCCAGCTCCTTGATCCCAGGCAATGACCCTACCCTGCTGTTCACTAACGCGGGGATGAACCAGTTCAAGGACTGCTTCCTGGGCCAGGAAAAGCGCGCCTACACCCGTGCCACCAGCAGCCAGAAGTGCGTGCGTGCCGGCGGCAAGAACAGTGACCTGGAAAACGTCGGCTACACCGCCCGCCACCACACCTTCTTCGAAATGCTGGGTAACTTCAGCTTCGGTGACTATTTCAAGAAAGATGCGATTACGTTCGCCTGGACCTTCCTCACCGGCGTGTTGAAGCTGCCCAAGGAAAAACTCTGGGTCACCGTCTATGCCACCGATGACGAAGCCTACGACATCTGGACCCAGCAAATCGGTGTGCCGGTCGAGCGCATGATTCGCATCGGCGACAACAAGGGCGCGCCTTACGCCTCCGATAACTTCTGGACCATGGGTGATACCGGCCCATGCGGCCCCTGCACCGAGATTTTCTATGATCACGGCGCCGACATCTGGGGTGGCCCACCGGGCTCGCCGGAAGAAGACGGCGACCGTTACATCGAGATCTGGAACAACGTGTTCATGCAGTTCAACCGCACCGCCGATGGCGTGTTGCATCCGCTGCCGGCGCCGTCGGTGGATACCGGCATGGGCCTGGAGCGGATCAGTGCGGTGATGCAGCACGTTCATTCCAACTACGAAATCGACCTGTTCACCAACCTGCTGAGCGCTTCGGCCGCGGCCATTGGCTGTGCCAATGAAAGCCAGTCTTCGCTCAAGGTGGTGTCGGACCACATCCGTTCCTGCGGCTTCCTGATTGCCGACGGTGTACTGCCGTCCAACGAAGGCCGTGGCTACGTGCTGCGTCGTATCATCCGTCGCGCCTGCCGCCACGGTAACAAGCTGGGCGCCACCGGCAGCTTCTTCTACAAAATCGTGGCCGCGCTGGTTGCCGAGATGGGCGAAGCCTTCCCGGAACTCAAGCAGCAGCAAGGCAATATCGAGCGCGTGCTCAAGGCTGAGGAGGAGCAGTTCTCCAAGACCTTGGAGCACGGCTTGAAGATTCTGGAACAGGACTTGGCTGAGCTCAAAGGCACCGTTGTGCCGGGCGATGTCGTGTTCAAGCTCTATGACACCTACGGGTTCCCGATGGACCTCACCGCCGACATCGCCCGTGAACGCGAGTTGACCATCGATGAGGCCGGTTTTGAGCGTGAGATGGAAGCCCAGCGTGTGCGTGCGCGTTCCGCCAGTTCCTTTGGCCTGGACTACAACACCCTGGTCAAGGTCGACGTGCCCACCGAGTTCACCGGTTACAAGGCTACCGTTGGCGCGGCCAAGATCGTTGCCCTCTATAAAGACGGTAAATCGGTCGACGTGTTGAGTGAAGGCGACGAGGCGGTTGTGGTCCTGGACCAGACGCCGTTCTACGCCGAATCCGGTGGCCAGATTGGCGACTGCGGTTTCCTGAGCTCGACGTCCGGTCGTTTTGAGGTGCGCGACACCACCAAGACCGGCGGTGCTTTCCTGCATCACGGTGTGTTGGTGTTGGGCAACTTGACGGTCGGTGCGCCGGTGGACACCCAGGTCGATGCCGATGTACGCCATGCAACGGCGCTGAACCACTCGGCCACGCACTTATTGCACGCGGCACTGCGCCAGGTCCTGGGCGAGCACGTCCAGCAGAAAGGTTCGTTGGTGGACAGCCAGCGCCTGCGCTTTGACTTCAGCCATTTTGAAGCGATCAAGCCTGAGCAGATCAAGGCCCTGGAAGACATCGTCAACGCTGAGATTCGCAGGAACACTGCGGTAGAAACCGAAGAGACCGACATCGAGACCGCCAAGGCCAAGGGTGCCATGGCGTTGTTCGGCGAGAAGTACGGCGACAATGTTCGCGTACTGAGCATGGGTGGCGACTTCTCGGTGGAGCTGTGTGGTGGTATTCACGCCAACCGTACCGGCGACATCGCCCTGCTGAAAATCATCAGCGAAGGCGGCGTCGCGTCCGGTGTGCGTCGTATTGAGGCGGTGACCGGTGCTGCGGCCCTGGCCTACCTCAATGCAGCTGAAGAGCAACTCAAGGAAGCGGCCAGCCTGGTCAAGGGCAGCCGCGACAACCTGATCGACAAGCTGTCCGCTGTGCTGGAGCGCAACCGCGCCCTGGAGAAACAGCTGGAGCAGTTGCAAGCCAAGGCGGCCAGCGCTGCAGGTGACGATCTGTCGGCTTCGGCCGTGGACGTCAAGGACGTCAAAGTCCTGGCTGCGCGCCTGGATGGTCAGGACGGCAAGGCGTTGTTGGCCCTGGTCGATCAGTTGAAGAACAAGCTCGGCCGCGCAGTGATCCTGCTCGGCAGTGTCCATGAGGATAAGGTCGTTCTGGTTGCCGGTGTAACCAAGGACCTGACTGGCCAACTCAAGGCCGGTGATTTGATGAAGCAAGCCGCCGCGGCAGTGGGCGGGAAGGGCGGTGGTCGTCCGGACATGGCGCAAGGCGGTGGTGTAGACGCTGGCGCCCTGGACGCGGCCCTGGCCCTGACCGTGCCGTTTGTCGAAGCAGGTATTTAAGGCACTGTTAACCGGCCCGTGGTCTAGTCACGGGCTGCTCGGTGCTGGTTGATTGGATATTAGGCGCCCCTTTACGGGCTGAGGCGGCTTAGAAATGGCTTTGATCGTACAGAAATTTGGAGGCACCTCGGTCGGTTCCGTCGAAAGAATCGAGCAGGTGGCCGACAAGGTTAAGAAATTCCGCGATGCCGGCGACGATCTGGTGGTGGTGCTGTCGGCCATGAGCGGCGAGACCAATCGCCTGATCGATCTGGCCAAGGCAATCAGTGGCGACCAACAGCCGCTCCCGCGTGAGCTGGATGTGATCGTGTCCACCGGCGAGCAGGTGACCATCGCCTTGCTGGCCATGGCGCTGAATAAGCGTGGTGTGCCGGCGGTGTCCTACACTGGCAGCCAGGTGCGTATCCTTACCGACAGCGCGCATACCAAGGCGCGTATCCTGCAGATCGATGATCAGAAAATCCGTACTGACCTGAAAGCCGGGCGCGTGGTAGTTGTAGCAGGCTTCCAGGGTGTGGATGAGCAGGGCAACATCACCACCCTCGGGCGTGGCGGTTCGGACACCACCGGCGTGGCACTGGCCGCGGCGCTCAAGGCCGATGAATGCCAGATCTACACCGATGTGGATGGCGTCTACACCACCGACCCGCGTGTGGTGTCCGTGGCCCAGCGCCTGGACAAGATCACCTTTGAAGAGATGCTGGAAATGGCCAGCCTCGGTTCCAAGGTGCTGCAGATCCGTGCGGTGGAGTTCGCCGGCAAGTACAACGTTCCGCTGCGCGTATTGCACAGCTTCAAAGAGGGTCCGGGCACCCTCATTACTATTGATGAAGAGGAATCCATGGAACAGCCGATCATTTCCGGTATCGCTTTCAACCGTGATGAAGCCAAGCTGACTATCCGTGGCGTGCCAGACACCCCGGGCGTGGCCTTCAAGATCCTGGGCCCTATCAGCGGCGCGAACATCGAAGTCGACATGATCGTGCAGAACGTTTCGCACGATAACACCACCGATTTCACCTTCACGGTGCACCGCAACGAGTACGATGCGGCGGAGCGGATCCTGCAGAACACAGCGAAGGAAATCGGCGCCCGTGAAGTGGTCGGCGATACCAAGATTGCCAAAGTGTCGATCGTGGGCGTGGGCATGCGTTCCCATGCCGGCGTTGCCAGCCGCATGTTCGAGGCGCTGGCCAAGGAAAGCATCAACATCCAGATGATTTCCACCTCGGAAATCAAAGTCTCGGTGGTGATCGAAGAGAAATACCTGGAGCTGGCTGTGCGTGCTTTGCACACCGCTTTTGAGCTGGACGCTCCGGCCCGACAGGGCGAGTGATGCAGTGCCAGGAAGGCGCGGTTTACCGCGCCTTTCTTTTTTTGTAGGGCGCATGTTCTTTTGCGCGCGCTCGACAATACTTAGGCGGTAGGGCTATGGCCTTTTGGTTGTAGGTCGAAGGCCTTTTTTTTGCAGACTGTTGTTCCTGAACTGAAATGCGTGAGGAGAAAGGTATGCTGATTCTGACTCGTCGTTGCGCAGAAAGCCTGATTATCGGTGATGGCGAAATCACCGTGACCGTGCTCGGCGTCAAAGGCAATCAAGTACGTATCGGGGTTAACGCTCCGAAAGAGGTAGCGGTGCACCGCGAGGAAATCTACCTGCGGATAAAGAAAGAGAAGGACGAAGAACCAAGCCTTTAATTTTTATCGTTTTTTATGTTTGCAAACGGGGATGAACGTGGTTAATATACGCCCCGTGTTGCGGAGAGCTGGCCGAGTGGCCGAAGGCGCTCCCCTGCTAAGGGAGTACACCTCAAAAGGGTGTCGGGGGTTCGAATCCCCCGTTCTCCGCCATTATTTGCTTAGTACGTTGCAATCTGGTTTTTTCGGTAAGTGCTTGAAATTACTCGAAAAAATAGCTTTACATAGAGATTGAACGGCCTATAATGCGCGGCAACAAATGCACTCGTAGCTCAGCTGGATAGAGTACTCGGCTACGAACCGAGCGGTCACAGGTTCGAATCCTGTCGAGTGCACCATTTAAGAGTCAGTTGCAGTCATGCAGGTGATTCGGTTACAACCAGTTGTGATCTGGTCTAAAAACACAATCTGCACTCGTAGCTCAGCTGGATAGAGTACTCGGCTACGAACCGAGCGGTCACAGGTTCGAATCCTGTCGAGTGCACCATACAAACAAAAAGCCCGCCAAGTGCGGGCTTTTTGCCGTCTGGGGTTTGTGTAGGATTTCATCTTTTTCTCCTGCTCCCCTGTGTTTTCCTTTCTTGCTGCAACGTCGCAGTTCATAGATGCAGCCAATACTCAACTTTGGCTCGCAAGCGCTTGTTCTTTCCAGTTTTTTAACGTTTAAAGTGGCCGGGCGGTGTATCATTGCGCCCGTCAGCCCCGCCGGGGCTTGTGGAATACCTCCATGGACTTACCCAGTAGTGACTCAGTACCCCGTTTTACCAATCATGAATTGACTGATTGATCCTTCCGGCGTGCCCCGCTGCTGGGAGTGGAGCTCGCCTATGACCGAAGTAGAAGTAAAGAAAACACAAGAAAGCCTGCAGGATCGTCTGGCTCAAGTCATCGAGCTGCTGCAGCGCCAGCGCGTGGTCGAAGACCTGACGCACCGCCAGGATGGCCCGAATAACAACCTGGTCGAAAACCTGGTTCACCGGCAAAACCTCGTCGAGTTGCAGCGCAAGCTCGACGACCTGCACTCCGCCGACGTCGCCTATATTCTCGAAGCCTTGCCGCTGGATGATCGACTGACCCTCTGGCAGTTGGTCAAGGCTGACCGCGACGGCGATATCCTGCTCGAAGTATCCGACTCGGTTCGTGAAACTCTGATCGCCGACATGGACGATCACGAGCTTCTGGCGGCAGCCAAGGAGATGGACGCCGACGAGTTGGCTGACCTGGCCCCTGAACTGCCTCGTGATGTTGTCCATGAACTCATGGAAGCGCTGGACACTCAGCAGCGCGAGCGTGTGCGTTCGGCGCTGTCTTACGATGAGGATCAAGTCGGTGCCCTGATGGACTTCGAGATGGTCACCATCCGCGAAGACGTCAGCCTGGAAGTGGTCCTGCGTTACCTGCGCCGCCTCAAGGAATTGCCTGGCCACACCGACAAATTGTTCGTGGTTGATTACGAAGGCATTCTCAAGGGTGTGCTGCCGATCAAGCGCCTGCTGGTCAATGATCCGGACAAAAGAGTGGCGGATCTGATGGCCAGTGACACGGTCAGTTTCCACCCGGATGAAGATGCCTACGATGCCGCCCAGGCGTTCGAACGTTATGACTTGATCTCGGCGCCGGTGGTCGACAAGAACGGCAAGTTGATCGGTCGTTTGACCATCGATGAAATCGTCGACCTGATTCGTGAGGAAAGTGAAACCGAAGTCCTCAACATGGCCGGTTTGCGTGAAGAGGAAGATATTTTTGCCTCGGTCTGGCGTTCGTTGCATAACCGCTGGGCCTGGCTGGCGGTCAACCTGATTACCGCCTTTATCGCGTCGCGCGTGATCGGGCTGTTCGAGGGTTCAATCGAGAAGCTGGTGGCGCTGGCGGCATTGATGCCGATCGTTGCCGGGATCGGCGGTAACTCCGGCAACCAGACTATTACCATGATTGTGCGTGCGATGGCGCTCGATCAGGTGAGTACCGCCAACTCGTCGCGCCTGCTGCGCAAAGAGTTGGCGGTGGGCCTGATAAACGGCCTGGTGTGGGGGGGAGTGATCGGTGTGGTCGCCTACTTGCTATATGGCAGTTGGTCCCTTGGCGTGGTGATGACCGCTGCCATGACGCTCAACCTGCTGCTCGCTGCGCTGATGGGGGTGCTGATCCCCATGACCCTGGCCCGCCTTGGGCGTGACCCTGCCATGGGGGCCAGCGTGATGATCACGGCCATGACCGACAGTGGTGGCTTCTTCATCTTCCTGGGCCTGGCAACGATCTTCCTGCTCTGATCGTTCATCGCATGCCGGCTCCTCTCTGGGCGCTGGCTTTTTGTGGCGAGGGAGCTTGCTCCCGCTCGGCTGCGCAGCAGTCGTATCCCTGGCAGGTGCTTCGCGCTCCAGTGCAAGCAAGCTTGCTCGCTAAAGAAGCTCGGCTTCTATAGATTCCCACCAAATCCCAGGCAAAAAAAAGCCAGCACATGGCTGGCTTCGGCTTTCAGTTGCAAATCAATTGGCTTCTGCGGCCGCCTCAACGTCGTGCGCGATAAGCGAGACGAGAGCATTTTGCTGACGGTGGGAGAGCTGACGAAAACGCTGCAGCAGTTCGCGTTCGTGCAGCGACAGCTCGGGGCTGTCCATGCGCATGCTCAACTCGTCGCCCAGCGCACCTTCCTGAATGAGGCTTTGTTCCAGGCGAGCGATGATCTCGGAGTTCATGCTGCGGTGATGATTGCGAGCCACCTCGGCAATGCGTTCCCGCATTCCGTCTGGCAGACGTACGACGAACTTGTCAGCCGTACGGCTGGAATAAATTGCCTGTTTCAATGGGCGCATATATTTAACCGGTTAGTTCAGGGGAGCGGTTTTTGGAATTGGCCGCAAGATGAGTGTTAAGACAAGGCTCACGACCAAAGTTCAACCTGAATTGCAAAGAGGCCGCATCATGCCTCAGATTTGCCAGTTCCTTGGCGTCAATTCTGTGACAAATATTGAACTGCCTAGAGGCTTTATGCCAGCACTCATTTGCATTTTTGCGGACTGGTTGGAAAACTTTTGCATACGCAATCGCGCAGGGGAACTTCCCGTAAGTCCAGGCCACCACAGGGTTTGAGGTCGCACATGCTATCGCAAAGTGGCCTTTTGCCCTTAGGTTTAAGACTAGTGGCAATTTGCCGATTAGCGAGGATGAGGCGACATAAGGTAAGGCAGGAGGGGGATCAGCGCAGGACCGGGTCGAATTTGATCCGGCGGCCCACAATGAGGGTGAGCAGCAGCAGGCTGGCAAACACGGCACTGGCGATGAACGCCGTGGTTTGGCCGTCTTGTGACTCAGCGCCCAGTCCAAGCATACCGGTGAACGCGGTCAGGCACAGAAACAGCCAGGCAAATTTGGTCATCGGTGGCCTCCTCAGAAAACCCAGTGTTCAGATGCAGGTGCCGCCTGGGTGCCTTGGGTCAGGCGGACGGGCGACTGTGCGTTCGGCGTCATCACCGCCAACTGTGGGCGCTGTTGCAGATGATGCGGCACGGCCTGGCTGATCTGCGCCGGGTCATTGCTGCCAGTCGATTGGAAATGGAACGTGACCAACGCGGCCAAGGCGACGGTGTTGAGGGCTAACAGAAGGGCACTGTTCATGGTTATGTTCTCCGCTTAACGCCGTGGCTTGTTGGGTTTGTAGGAGAAGTATTGCAGGTGCCGTGCCAAACTATTAATCCAATAAAATCAATGGCTTGAGTCTACTTCAAATGTCGGAAAGGTTGCAATTTGCAATGATGGCATTTTGGGGGAGTGCATTTTGCACGATGGTAGCAAGTGCCCGTGTTTGCGGGGGCTGGCCGCAATCACTCGGGTGTGGGTTGGCCTACACTCGAAAAGCCTACGGACGACATGACAAAACCCACCTCGGCCGTTAACATGCACGCCGTCCGTCGCCGCGTCTTTGGCTCGACGTCGGTCATTTGTCCCAGTAGCTCAATTGGATAGAGCATCCCCCTCCTAAGGGGAAGGTTGGCCGTTCGAACCGGCCCTGGGACACCAGGTTCAAAGCCCTGCACAGAATATTCTGGCAGGGCTTTTTTGTGCGCGTTTTCCAACGATTCAGTCGAACCTTGCTGCAGTCCAGGGTTCACAGCACGTGCACGGTGTATTTATCGCAATCCGTGTATCCCGCAAGCGGCCGGACAGCGTCTGAGTCTGTAAGCAAATTAATCCCCGGAAACAGCGCCTGCCGCCTGTCCGGACCCGGCCACCCCGGACTATCATGCCGATAGCCCTGTCTCTCACTGCAAGGAGCCGCTCGGAACGCCGATGCGCCAAATCTGGAAATCTTTTCGAGCCCTTTATTTCGCCTCCTTGATGATGCTGATCGGCTCCGGCCTGCTCAGTACTTACCTGGCCCTGCGCCTGGCGGCCGACCATGTCGACAGCCTGTGGGTGGGTGCGCTGATGGCGGCCAACTATTTTGGCCTGGTGCTGGGCGGCAAGATCGGGCACCGCCTGATTGCCCGGGTCGGGCATATCCGGGCCTATGCCACCTGTGCCGGTATTGTCGGTGCGGCCGTGCTGGGCCACGGCCTGATCGATTGGCTGCCGGCCTGGATCGTGCTGCGGATGATCGTGGGCCTGGGCATGATGTGCCAGTACATGGTCATCGAAAGCTGGCTCAACGAGCAGGCGGACGCCAAGCAACGCGGCGTGGTGTTCAGCGGCTATATGATTGCGTCTTACCTGGGCCTGGTACTCGGCCAGTTGATCCTGGTCATGCACCCTCAGCTCGGCCTTGAGCTGTTGATGCTGGTTGCCCTGTGTTTTGCCCTGTGCCTGGTGCCGGTGGCCATGACTCGGCGGATTCACCCGGCGGCCCTGCACCCGGCGCCGATGGAGCCGCGCTTCTTTATCAAGCGCGTGCCGCAGTCGTTGAGCACCGTGCTGGGGGCGGGGTTGATCGTGGGCTCGTTCTACGGTCTGGCGCCGCTCTATGCCTCTCAACAAGGCTTGACCACCGAGCAGGTGGGCCTGTTCATGGGTAGCTGCATTTTTGCCGGCCTGCTGGTGCAGTGGCCGCTGGGGTGGTTGTCGGACCGCTATGATCGCGCGCTGCTGATTCGTTGTTTTGCCCTGTGCCTGGCGGTGGCGGCGTTGCCGTTGGCAATAATGACCAAGGTGCCGCTGGAAGTTCTGTTTGTGGCGGGTTTCTTGTGTTCGCTGGTGCAGTTCTGCCTGTACCCGCTGGCAGTGGCGTTCTCCAACGACCATGTGGAAGGTGATCGTCGGGTATCCCTCACGGCGATGCTGCTGGTCACGTACGGCGTAGGCGCCAGCATTGGGCCGTTGCTGGCCGGTGTGGTGATGAAGATGTTCGGCAGCCACATGCTGTATGCGTTTTTCAGCCTGTGTGCGTTGATCCTGGTGTGGCGTATCCGGCCGAAAGCCGTCACCAATTTGCATCAGGTGGAAGACGCGCCCCTGCATCACGTGGCGATGCCCGACAGTATGTCCAGTTCACCGCTGGTGGCTGCTCTGGATCCGCGTGTCGATGAGCAGGTGGTGCAGGAGCAAATGCAAACCGCTGCCCCGGAACCTGAGCCGGAGACGGATCCCGATCCGCAGGCGGATGAGCCGCTCTTTGAAGGGCCGCCTGAGCCTGCAGGGCCTGACGAACACCCTCACGACTTGAGCAGGGCGCGCCCCTGAACGTAAAAACGGGCAGGTCCATCAGGATCTGCCCGTTTTTTTACAGCGATCTTTTCAGGTTTAAAAGTCGTCGTCTTTGTCGAAACGCCGTGCTTCGCGTTGCAGTTGGTAAACAAAGCGCTCGACCTGGCGCTGCACCAAGCCACTCATATTGTGGAAGCGCACGCCGGCGAAGGTGGTGTTGATCTTCTCTTCGAAGTGCAGGTAGCGCAGTTCGACTGAGGTTGTCATGCTGCCAAAGGGCAGGGCGGCGATGAAACGGTCATACACCTGGCCCAGCTGCAGGCGCTCGGAGATATCTCCTTCAAAGCGCAATTTGCAGCCCGTCGCGGAAATATCCAGCAGCTTACCGTTGACCGGGGCCTTGAGCTTCTCTCCACCCAGTTCGATGTTGACCAGTTGCGCCAGCTTCAAGGCGGCGCGGAACGCATTGCGGCGCTGATGGTAAACCACTTCGGCGGGCAGGCTGCCGGTGTAGATGCGGTGGCCGTCCTTTTCGCTGATGCTCAGGCTGCCGTTGCTTTCCCACGCAATGCGCACACCGTCGTGGAAGCCTTCAATGCGGAAGGGTTCGCCATTTTCGAGGTGGCGTTCGCCATCGCGGGGGATCATTTCATCCAGGGCCAGGGAGCCGCCGTCGCGGTTGACGTCGACCAGGTAGCTCTGGAAGCGCTGGCTGCGTTCGTGGAAGGTGATGATCAGCGGGTCATGGCTTTCTTGCAGCATCCGCAAGGTGCTGGCGATTTCCAGAGGGGTGGTGAGGACCTTGGGTGGCTGCGGAGCATCTTCCGCATTAAGGGCGTTGAACACGGTTCTTCCATCTCCAGACAAAATACGACTACACGCAAGAGCAGGCATTCTGCCAGTATGTGGCGCGTCTTGGATAGCCGCGCTGTAAACCGGCGTCAGGCTTGGCTGCGAGTGCTTGGCTTGACCAGGCGCGAGGTGGAACCTTGAGCGTTGTAAAGCGCTGGAGGCTCTCCGCCGTGAAGTATACGCAACTGGTTGGCGGTCGTAGCTTGCTGAAGCTGGATCGACTGACCGTTGAGCAGGTTGGCTTCCTGGCACTGGGCGAGCAATTGATTGAGTTCTTTGCTCTGGGCCAGTAATTGATCGCCGACCGAAGAGTGGCTGGCCAGCTGCGCCAGGCCGTCATGGTCTGCGGGCAGGCCAAGGCTGACGAGGATCTGGCTGCGTTTTTTGCCATGCTGTTCCAGCAGGACAATCAGCGATTGCTTGCGCGCCAGAATTTCTTCCAGCAGCGGCATGTCGCGGCCGTAGAGGGCCAGGGATTCTTCCCTGAGTAGCTCGAGCAGCTGCTGCGTCGGCGCTAGATCATCAATGATCAGTTGAAGCAGATTTTCGTCGTGATGCATGGCTGGCCTTGGGTTTTAAGCGTCCAAAAGCCCGGCGCAGGCCTTTGCCTAGCGCTCGGCTTCGAAATTAAGCAGCTTGCTGGCTACACGGTTGCTGTCGACTTTATAGCTGCCATCGGCGATTGCCTGTTTCAATTCGGCCACACGGGCTTTATTGACCACCGGTTGATCGCGCAGCGAGTCAGTGACCTTCTGCAACTGTTGAGCCTCATTGCTCAGGTGTACGGATTCCCCGCTTTGGCTGACGGCGGCCTGTTCTGCCTTGGCGGGCAGTGGCTGGGCCTTGGCTTCTACGTTTTCCTTGGTACCGGTGGTACGCGTAGTGCCTGACGTTGTCGGGGTGTTATTTAAACGGCTGAAATCGATGACCATGATCAAAAAACCTCTGGGTATTTGGACGCTTGCCATGTTTTCGGCAATACCCGGACGAACTTTAGGCGCGAATGACAATAAATCTGCGCACGGAATATCTCGTGCACAGTGTAGAAAAACCCAGCGTCCTCTGCCAGCACTCTATAAAGCAACCTCGACTTGCCCGGGGGCCGTCACTCGCGCCTTGATGACGCGGTTGGAGTTGAGGTTCTTGACCCGTATCTGCTCACTCATGCCACCGTTGGACAGTGCCTCCCCCGGCATTTTTACGTTCAGCCCGCCACTGCTGGCGGAAATCACCACCTGATCGCCCTTGCGAATCACCTCTGCCTGTTCAAGATGCACCAGGGTGATGACTTGGTCTGTTACCACTGGTCGGGTTAATTTCTGTCCGACCGCTTGGTCGAGGGAGGTCAGGTAGCCCTGGCTGATCATGCTGATGTCGCGTTCGCGCAGTACCACATCTTCGAAACCAATGATGCCGGTGCGTTTCATTGGCCGGGCAACCACCACCACATCGCGGAACAGTTTGACCTGTGCCGGCACGAACACTGTCCAGGGCGAGGCGCCGTCGCAACGCACCTTCACCGTCACGCGGCCGATGGGTTGGGCGGGGCTTTCCAGCGTGGCTGTCAATTCCTTGTCGCACATTGGCATGCGTAAACGCGGGTCCAACTGGTTGACTTGGATTTCATAACGGCCCGGCGTCTGAGTGGTTGCCAGATAATCTTCTACAGTGAACTCAAGAAAGCCTTGAGTGACGCCGATAAGTAGATCAGGCAATGTGACGTTATCGGCACGGGCCGTGGTGCCCAGGCTAACAGCAAGCAATGCCATCGCGGCGCAGAGCAATCTGCGCAATCGTCGGGCACCAGGGCGTCGGGAAACTGTCGTTTTAATATCCATAAACCAATAAATAGCAAAGCTCGTGCCGTTTAGTGTTGGGTGCGCATCGCACCCCCAAAGGTTTTAGCGTAGGAGTCAAGGCATGGCAGGAGTAATGGATTCAGTAAACCAGCGCACACAGCTGGTAGGGCAGAATCGCCTGGAGTTGTTGCTTTTTCGTCTGGATGGCAAGCAGCTGTATGGCATCAATGTGTTCAAGGTGCGGGAAGTGCTGCAGTGCCCCAAGTTGACCATCATGCCCAAGTCCAGTCCTGTGGTCTGTGGCGTCGCTAACATCCGTGGCGCGACGATTCCGATTCTTGATTTGGCCCTGGCCACCGGTTCCGCTGGGTTGCAGGACCGCGAGAACCCGTTCGTGATCATTACCGAATACAACACCAAGACCCAGGGTTTCCTGGTGCGCTCGGTGGAGCGCATCGTCAACATGAACTGGGAGGAGATCCATCCGCCGCCCAAGGGCACCGGTCGCGATCACTACCTCACGGCGGTGACGCGGGTCGATAACCAGTTGGTGGAAATCATCGACGTGGAGAAGATCCTCGCCGAAGTCGCCCCCACGTCCGAATCGATTTCCGTCGGTGTGGTGGACGCCGAAACCGCGCACAAGGCTATTTCGCTGCGCGTACTGACGGTGGACGATTCCTCGGTGGCGCGTAAACAGGTGACCCGTTGCCTGCAAACCGTCGGCGTCGAAGTGGTGGCGCTCAACGATGGTCGCCAGGCGCTGGATTACCTGCGCAAGCTGGTGGATGAAGGCAAGAAGCCGGAGGAAGAGTTCTTGATGATGATCTCTGACATCGAGATGCCGGAAATGGACGGCTACACCCTCACGGCCGAGATACGCAACGATCCGCGCATGCAAAAATTGCATATCATCCTGCATACTTCGTTGTCGGGTGTATTCAACCAGGCGATGGTCAAGAAAGTCGGTGCCGATGACTTCCTGGCCAAATTCCGTCCTGATGACCTGGCATCCCGGGTAGTCGACCGGATCAAGGCAGCAGATCATAGCTAGGGGCCTTTTCCCTGGCGGTCTTACGATTTAAGAGGCGGTATCAGTGTCTACGGGTAATTTGGATTTTGAACAGTTCCGGGTCTTCCTGGAAAAAGCCTGTGGCATATTGCTCGGTGAAAACAAGCAGTACTTGGTATCCAGCCGTCTCAACAAAATGATGGAGCAGCAGGGCATCAAGTCTTTGGGTGAGCTGGTACAGCGCATCCAGGGGCAGCCGCGCAGTGGGCTCAAGGAGATGGTGGTCGATGCCATGACCACCAACGAGACCCTGTGGTTTCGCGATACCTATCCGTTTGAAGTGCTCAAGAGCAAAGTGCTGCCGGAAGCTATCAAGGCCAGCCCGGGCCAGCGTCTGCGCATCTGGTCTGCTGCCTGCTCCTCGGGGCAGGAACCGTATTCGATTTCGATGTCCATCGATGAGTTCGAGCGAACCAACATGGGCCAGTTAAAGGCAGGTGCGCAGATTGTTGCCACCGACCTGTCCGGCACCATGCTCACCAACTGCAAGACCGGCGAGTACGACAGCCTGGCCCTGGGCCGTGGTTTGTCCCAGGAACGCCTGCAACGTTACTTCGACCCCAAAGGGGCCGGGCGTTGGGCGGTCAAGGCGCCGATCAAGAGCCGCGTGGAGTTTCGCTCGTTCAACCTGCTCGACAGCTACGCGAGCCTGGGCAAGTTCGACATGGTGTTTTGCCGCAACGTGCTGATCTACTTCTCGGCCGAGGTGAAGAAAGACATCCTGCTGCGCATTCACGGCACGCTCAAGCGCGGCGGCTATCTGTTCCTCGGGGCTTCCGAAGCGTTGAATGGCCTGCCGGACCATTACCAGATGGTGCAGTGCAGCCCTGGGATCATTTACCAGGCCAAGTAAGACGATCTCACTCGATCAATGTGGGAGGGGGCTTGCTCCCGATGGCGATGGTTCAGTTGATATAGCTATCACTGACACACCGTCATCGGGAGCAAGCCCCCTCCCACATTTTTTTGCGGCAAATTTCAAGAGAGCGGCAACTCCCCATTGCCGCTTTACTGGCGCCACGCGGAAATCGCTTGCCGCTTTTCTGGCATCGTCGCCGGCAACCGCCTCGCAAGCCCTTGATATACGGGCCTCCATCAGATTGGCATGCACCTTGCTATAACCCTGTTAACGAAAAGCAGGTCAGCCTAAAGGTTTCCGCCATGAGCATCAGCTTCGATAAAGCGCTCGGTATCCACGAAAAAGCCCTGGGCTTCCGCGCCCAGCGTGCTGAAGTCCTGGCCAACAACATTGCCAACGCCGATACCCCGAACTACAAGGCTCGGGACCTGGACTTCTCTGCCGTGCTCGCCGCCCAGCAGGACAAGACCAAGAACGGCACCTTCGCCTTGAACATGACCAACAGCCGTCATATTGAAGCGCAAGGCCTGAGCAGTGGTGACGAGTCGTTGCTGTATCGCACGCCGATGCAGCCGTCGATCGACCAGAACACCGTCGACGCGCAGCTGGAGCAATCGGCCTACGCCGAGAACTCGGTGAACTTCCAAGCCAGCTTCACCCTGCTTAACAGCAAATTCAAAGGGCTGATGTCAGCCCTGCGCGGAGAGTAAGCCATGTCCCTGTCCAGTGTTTTCAATATTGCCGGCAGTGGCATGAGCGCGCAGACCACGCGCTTGAACACCGTCGCCAGTAACATCGCCAACGCCGAGACCGTGTCTTCGAGCATTGACCAGACCTACCGCGCCCGTCACCCGGTGTTCGCCACCATGTTCCAGGGTGGCCAGAGCGGCGGCAGCGACTCGCTGTTCCAGGACCAAGGTGCCGCAGGCTCCGGCGTGCAGGTACTCGGTGTGGTTGAAGACCAGAGCAATCTGGAGGCCCGCTACGAGCCTAACCACCCGGCGGCCAACGAAAAAGGCTACGTGTACTACCCGAACGTCAATGTGGTCGAGGAAATGGCGGACATGATTTCTGCCAGCCGCTCGTTCCAGACCAATGCGGAAATGATGAACACCGCCAAAACCATGATGCAAAAGGTCCTGACCCTGGGTCAGTGATAAGGGGCGCCAAATAATGGCCATCGTTGATACGAGTAACACCACGGCAGTCCAGGACCTTTTCAATTCCAAGGTCAAGACTGCAACGGACAACAGCAGCGTCGGCGATGCCGCCAAGTCCGCGACGGGCAACCAGTCGCTGGGCAAGGACGCGTTCCTGCAACTGCTCGTGACCCAGCTGAAAAACCAGAACCCGCTGTCGCCTCAGGACAACGGCGCGTTCGTGGCCCAGCTTGCACAGTTCAGTAGCCTGGAAGGCATCAACACCCTGAACGATTCGGTGAATAACATCTCCAGCAACTTCAGCTCCTCGCAAGCGCTGCAGGCGTCGTCGCTGGTAGGGCGGTCGATCATCATCCAGACCGACAAGGCCATGGTCGACACCAGCAAGAGCATGAACGGTTCCGTGGCGGTGACCTCGGCGGTGGGCAACGTCTCCGTCAAGATCACCGACAAAGATGGCACTGTGGTGCGCACCCTCGACATGGGGGCCCAGAGCGCCGGTACCCAAAGCTTCATCTGGGATGGCAAGAACGACAATGGCGAGGTCGCCCCTGCGGGCACCTACACCTTCAATGCCACTACCAAGAACGACAAGGGCGAGGCTGTCGCCCTGGCCACTTCGCTGCCTGCGACGGTAACGAGCGTGACCTTGAGCAAGACCGGCGGCGAGATGCTGCTGAACCTTGCAGGTGGCATGGGCAGCGTCAAGCTGTCGCAAATTCAGACTATCGGTACATAGAGCCGGCTAAATACGGCAGAGGGAGAGAAACATGTCTTTTAATATCGGCCTTAGCGGCCTCTATGCGGCCAACAAACAACTGGACGTGACCGGCAACAACATCGCCAACGTCGCGACCACTGGCTTCAAGTCGTCCCGCGCGGAATTCTCGGACATCTACGCCGCGTCCAAACTGGGCACCGGCCAGAACAGCATCGGCAACGGTGTAAACCTGGCGGCCGTGTCCCAGCAGTTCACCCAGGGTGACGTCAACAACAGCGGCGGCGTGCTGGACATGGCGATCCAGGGCGGTGGCTTCTTCGTCCAGAAGGGCAGCGACGGTTCGCTGGAATACACCCGCAGCGGTGCCTTCCGTGCCGACAAAGATGGCTATATCACCAACAATACCGGCACTTCGCGCTTGCAAGGCTACGCCGCGGACGCGGACGGCAACATCGTCAAGGGCGGCTTGACCGACCTGCAACTGAACCTGTCGTACCTGCCACCCAAGGCGTCCACCAAGGTGGATTCCACCAGTAACCTGAACTCGTCGTCGCCGGTGATCGACCAGGCTACCAAGCTGTTTGATCCTACTGACACGAGCACCTTCACCACCCAGAACAGCACCACTTTGTATGACGCCCAGGGTAACTCCCACGAAATGGTGCAGTACATGGTGAAGTCGAACCCCAACGAGTGGAAGGCCTACACGTTGATCGACGGCCGTAACCTGGATGGCACTAAGCCTACAACCACCGGCGCCACCGCCCCCGTGCCAGCGACCTATACCTTTGACGGTGCCGGTAAGCTTCTGGGTGTCACCGGTACAGGCGTGGTCGGCACAACCTTGACGCTCACGGGTTGGGTGCCGGGTACGGTGACCAACGGTAATTGGGCGCCAAACAACGCTACAGCGCCGAATATTGCCGTCAACCTGGGTAACGTCACCCAGTACAACTCGGCCAGCTACCGCAACCCGCCGACCACCGATGGTTACGCGACCGGGCAGATCACCGGCCTGAAAATCGACGGCAGCGGCGTATTGTTCGCCACCTTCAGCAACCAGCAGAGCAAGGCCATCGGCCAGATCTCCCTGGCCAGTTTCAACAACGAACAAGGCTTGCAGCCTTCGGGCGGCACCACCTGGAGAGAGACCTTCGCCTCGGGCCAGCCAGGTTATGACACCCCGCAAGCCGGTACCCTGGGTTCGATCGTGGCCAACTCCCTGGAGAACTCCAACGTCAACCTGACCAACGAGCTGGTGGACCTGATCAAGGCCCAGAGCAACTACCAGGCGAACGCCAAGACCATCTCCACCCAGAGCACCATCATGCAGACCATCATTCAGATGACCTGATGCATCAATGCTCTACAAGAAGCCCCTCGTAAGAGGGGCTTTTTTTTGCGTGTAGGAATATAGCCCGCGACACCTAGGGTTACGCGCTGAATTGCCCGGTAAGGAACGCCTATTACCCGTCTTGCCACTGATCGGATCAGAGCCCAGGAGGTTCACCAATCAAGGGGAACGGAGTATGTGGAGTTCAGGCGTTTTTGGGCCAGGTGCTGGGCGGACAGTTCCTTTACCTGGTGTCGTGCGAGGGGATGCCACGCCGGTCACGCCCACTGCTGAGGTAACTGCGGTCAAAAAGCTGCTCAACGAAATGTTTGAGGCGCAGCAAACAGGCAAGACGCAGACGGTTCAAGACTCGCGGGATAAATTGAACAAGCTGCGCGAGCAACTGGGTGATGAAAAATTCAAGGAGATCCTTAAGAAGCTGATCGACGACGCTGATCAGCAGTTTCTTGAGTTTCTCAAGCGATTGCTGAAAGAGTTGTTCCCTGAGGAGGATGAGGGCGTTACTCCGCCCCCGTCTCCGCCATCACCCGGTGGCGGTGGTGGTGGCGGTGGCGGCGTCAGGGTTAATCCGAACGATTTCGGCGGCAGTGAGCCGATGACCAACAAGCCCTTTACCGAGGGCGCGCGCCACTTTGATTACAAGCCTGACCCTAGCAACCCAGGTAAAAAACCCGGCATGGGCAGAGAAGCTGGCAATATCTGGAGTGGTTTCAAGCAGGGGCCGGACGGTAACTGTGTCACTGTTTCAGCCATAAAGTCGGCAATGATGAAGTTTGGCCAGAAACCTACCGATGTCTTTCAGGACGTAAAGCAGGCAGGCGATGGTTATGACGTGAGGATGCGGGATGGGTTTGATCTGCATTTGTCAAAGGCTGAATTGAAGCAAGCAGCGAGTTATGCGCAATTCCAAGGTGATGATCCGGCCATGATGACCGACGCTAACTTCATGTACGCGGTGAGTGCCAAGCGCGCACAGATGGAGGGTAATGGCGTTGATGACAACCCCAATGATGCAAAGCGTAGTTTTGCCCACGCGATGCAAAGCCTGAACAATGGCGAAATGGGCTGGGAGGCGCTGGATCGGCTTGGTTTGAAGGGGCTCTACAGACAGTCATCCAGCTCTGAACTCGCAAGCGGTAAGCTAGGGGTCGTGGATTATGGCGGGCATTCAATGGCGGTGATTGATGGTCGCATTGAATTGTGGGGCCAGAAAGGCGGCAGGCCTCAGCAGGGCAATGCTTACGCTTTCATATAGTGGAAAAGAAAAACCCCCGGTAAACCCAATGCATCCAGGGTTTATCAGGGGTTTTTTCAATCCCGGGCGTTCACGCCCAAGACCGACTCAGCTTATTGGCAAGCTTCGCAATCCGGCTCGTCAATCGCGCAGGCCTTTGGCACTGGCGCCGGGCCGGCCGGAGCAGCGAGTACCGAATCGTCACCGTGGTTGCCGCTGGAAACAGCGTTCAACTTACCGGTGTTGATGGTCGACTTCTCGGTGCTGGTGGCGGCCAGGGCACGGAGGTAGTAAGTGGTTTTCAGGCCACGGTACCAAGCCATGCGGTAGGTCACGTCCAGCTTCTTGCCCGATGCGCCGGCGATGTACAGGTTCAGCGACTGGGCCTGGTCGATCCACTTCTGACGACGGCTGGCCGCGTCAACGATCCACTTGGTGTCCACTTCGAAAGCGGTCGCGTAGAGCTCTTTGAGCTCTTGCGGGATGCGCTCGATCTGCTGCACGGAACCGTCGTAGTACTTCAGGTCGTTGATCATGACCGAGTCCCACAGGCCGCGGGCTTTCAGATCGCGAACCAGGTACGGGTTGATCACGGTGAATTCGCCCGACAGGTTCGATTTCACATACAGGTTCTGATAGGTCGGTTCGATCGACTGCGATACGCCGGTGATGTTGGCGATGGTCGCGGTCGGCGCGATGGCCATGATGTTGGAGTTACGAATACCTTTTTGTACACGGGCACGTACCGGCGCCCAGTCCAGGGATTCGTTCAGGTCAACGTCGATGTACTTCTGGCCACGTTGCTCGATCAGGATCTGTTGCGAATCCAGCGGCAGGATGCCCTTGGACCACAGTGAACCCTGGAACGTCTCGTAGGCACCGCGCTCGTCGGCCAGGTCGCAGGAAGCCTGGATCGCGTAGTAGCTGACCGCTTCCATGGACTTGTCGGCGAACTCGACCGCAGCGTCCGAACCGTAAGGAATGTGCTGCAGGTACAGCGCGTCCTGGAAGCCCATGATGCCCAAGCCGACCGGACGGTGCTTGAAGTTGGAGTTCTGCGCCTGTGGCACCGAGTAGTAGTTGATGTCGATCACGTTATCGAGCATGCGAACGGCGGTGTTGACGGTGCGTTCCAGCTTGGCGGTGTCCAGCTTGCCGTTGACGATGTGGTTCGGCAGGTTGATCGAGCCCAGGTTGCAAACGGCGATCTCGTCCTTGTTGGTGTTCAAGGTGATCTCGGTGCACAGGTTCGAGCTGTGGACCACGCCCACGTGCTGCTGCGGGCTGCGCAGGTTGCACGGGTCTTTGAAGGTCAGCCATGGGTGGCCGGTTTCAAACAGCATGGACAGCATTTTGCGCCACAGGTCTTTAGCCTGGATGGTCTTGAACAGCTTGATCTTGCCTGGGTACTGGGACAGGGCTTCGTAGTACTCGTAGCGTTCTTCGAAGGCCTTGCCGGTCAGGTCGTGCAGGTCCGGCACTTCGGAAGGCGAGAACAGGGTCCACGGGCCGTCATCGAAGACGCGCTTCATGAACAGGTCAGGGATCCAGTTGGCGGTGTTCATGTCGTGGGTACGACGACGGTCATCACCGGTGTTCTTGCGCAGCTCGATGAACTCTTCAATGTCCATGTGCCAGGTTTCCAGGTAGGCACAGACAGCGCCTTTGCGCTTGCCGCCCTGGTTGACCGCAACGGCGGTGTCGTTCACGACTTTCAGGAACGGTACAACGCCCTGGGACTTGCCGTTGGTGCCCTTGATGTACGAACCCAGCGCACGCACCGGCGTCCAGTCGTTGCCCAGGCCACCGGCAAATTTGGAGAGCATGGCGTTGTCGTGGATCGCGTGGTAGATACCCGACAGGTCATCCGGCACGGTGGTCAGGTAGCAGCTGGACAGCTGTGGACGCAGGGTGCCGGCGTTGAACAGGGTCGGGGTCGACGACATGTAGTCGAAGGACGACAGCAGGTTGTAGAACTCGATGGCGCGGTCTTCTTTGTGCTTCTCTTCGATCGCCAGGCCCATGGCCACGCGCATGAAGAACACTTGCGGCAGTTCGAAGCGGATACCGTCCTTGTGGATGAAGTAACGGTCGTACAGGGTTTGCAGGCCCAGGTAAGTGAACTGCTGGTCGCGCTCGTGGTTGATCGCCTTGCCGAGTTTTTCCAGGTCGAAGGTGGCCAGGATCGGGTTCAGCAATTCGAATTCGATACCCTTGGCGATGTAGGCCGGCAGGGCCTTGGCGTACAGGTCAGCCATCTCGTGGTGGGTGGCGCTGTCGGCTACGCCGAGGAAGCCCAGGCCTTCGGCACGCAGGGTGTCCATCAGCAGGCGAGCGGTCACGAACGAGTAGTTCGGCTCACGCTCGACCAGGGTACGGGCGGTCATCACCAGCGCGGTGTTGACGTCGGTCAGGGCCACGCCGTCGTACAGGTTTTTCAGGGTTTCGCGCTGGATCAGGTCACCATCGACTTCTTCCAGGCCTTCGCAGGCCTCGGTGATGATGGTGTTCAGGCGGCCCAGGTCCAGCGGCGCAAACGTGCCGTCGGCCAGGGTAATGCGGATCGACGGGTGAGCCTGTACCGCGGCTTCTTCGGCTGGCGTGCGCACGGCACGTTCCTTGGCGCGCGAGTCACGGTAGATCACGTAGTCGCGGGCAACTTTCTGCTCGCCGGCACGCATCAGGGCCAGTTCGACCTGGTCCTGGATTTCTTCGATGTGGATAGTGCCGCCCGAGGGCATGCGACGCTTGAAGGTCGCGGTGACTTGTTCGGTCAGGCGGGCAACGGTGTCATGGATGCGCGACGAAGCGGCAGCGGTGCCGCCTTCAACTGCAAGAAACGCTTTGGTGATGGCGACGGTGATTTTGTCATCGGTGTAAGGAACGACAGTCCCGTTACGCTTGATCACGCGCAGTTGGCCAGGTGCGGTGGCGGACAGATCCAGGTTCGAATCAGCGGCCTGCGGCACGGAGCCCTGCGGGTTCTCGCGAGTTGTGTCGGTTTGCATGGGGGGTTGTCTCCACGTTCTATATTTATTTGGGCACCATCACGGTGCCCACCGTTCCGTCCTGAAGCATTTACAGCAGGCCTGGGCCTGGCATAACAACTTCGGGACAGGAGGAAGGGAGCTGTTCGCGCCGCTTCCATGCCGAAGTCTTCGGTTCGGGGCTCAAAAGCCCTTGGCCGTATTCCTGGTGGGTGACAGTTGCCAGGTTCAAGCACTGCAACACCCGTACCGTTTTGCGCTGTTGGAGCGTGAAAACGGCTGCCATCCGCGTGAGCGGTTTGGGCTTTCGAAAAATGCTTTGGTTCAACCAAACGAGAGCAAGAAAGGGCTTGAGTTTCTTGTCTGATCTGTGTTTGGTTTTTTCGCTCAAAACCCTACATGTAGGGTTTTTTTTGCGCCGAGCTACAAGATAATGCGTTTTGGGGGGCTTAGCAACGCACTACCTGTGGATAACGCTGTGGGTAAAATGTGTATGAAACGTGGAACACCCGTGTAGGCCGCATTGCTGCTGGATTCGGCCGTTTGTCACCGAATATTCCAAGGTAAAAACAGCTGATTGGATTTTCGAGGGCGCGAACCCTATCACAAAAAAATGCGATCACCGAATGCATTTCCAAGCTTGTGTTCCAGGGTTGCGGCATGGCTACAATCGGTCTTTGTTATGCCTTCCCAACATTACAAATAAGGTGTGGCTGGCGCAGATCAGAATGTGAGCGCAAGCCCCTCCGACAATAGATCGCATGGTCAGGACGACCTTCTTTATAACAATGAGGATCACCCGTGGAGCAAGAAGCCTGGCAGGTATTGATCGTCGAGGATGACGAGCGGCTCGCCGAATTGACCCGCGAGTACCTGGAGAGCAACGGCCTGCAGGTGTCCGTGGAGGGCGATGGGGCCTTGGCGGCGGCGCGGATCATCGCTGAACAGCCGGACTTGGTGATCCTCGACCTGATGCTGCCCGGCGAAGACGGCCTGAGCATCTGCCGCACAGTGCGCGAGCGTTATGACGGCGTGATCCTGATGCTGACCGCGCGCACCGACGACATGGACCAGGTGCTGGGCCTGGACATGGGCGCCGACGACTACGTGTGCAAACCCGTACGCCCGCGCCTGTTGCTGGCGCGCATCCAGGCCCTGCTGCGGCGCAGCGAACCGGCGGAACCGACTGCCGTGGGAAGCCAGCGCCGCCTGCAATTTGGCCCGTTGGTGGTGGACAACGCGTTGCGCGAGGCCTGGCTGAATAATGCCGGCATCGAGCTGACCAGCGCCGAATTCGACTTGCTGTGGCTGTTGGTGGCGAATGCCGGGCGCATCCTGTCCCGCGAAGAAATCTTCATCGCCCTGCGCGGCATCGGTTACGACGGCCAGGACCGTTCCATCGATGTGCGCATCTCGCGTATTCGCCCGAAAATTGGCGACGACCCGATCCACCCGCGCCTGATCAAGACCATCCGCAGCAAAGGCTACCTGTTCGTCCCCGAAGCCGCCGCCGACATGCCGCTGTGAACTCGATCTTCCTGCGCATCTACGGCGGTATGTGCGCGGCGCTGATCCTGGTGGCGCTGCTCGGCGTGCTGGCCCTGCACCTGCTCAACGAGGTGCGCAGCGGCCAATACCGCGAGCGCCTGGCCCACGGCACCTTCGCGTTGATGGGCGATAACCTGCAGCCCATGAGCCCCATCGAGCGCCAACGCGCCCTGGCGGTGTGGGAACGTTTGCTGGGTATCCCGCTGCAATTGCGCCCCCTCGCGGATACGCAACTGGACTCGAGCCAGCGCAACCGCCTGCAACGTGGGCAGGTGCTGGTGGAGCAGACCGGGCCGCATGCCGCACGGGTGCTGCGATGGGTCAGTGATCAGGATCAACTGGTGCTGGAGGGAGAGGTGCAGCAGATCAGCGAGCAACTGGCCCGCGCGACCATCTACCTGCTCGCCGACGAACTGGTGCGCTTCCCGGTGGCGGAACAACCGCAACGCCTGGCAGACATAAAAGAAGCCAAGGGTTTTGGCTTTGACATGCACCTGATGACCCTCGACCAGACCGATATGGACGAAGACCAGCGCCGCCGCGTATCGGAAGGCGACACGGTGATGGCCTTGGGCAAGGGCGGCGATTCGATCCGCGTGTTTGCCGGCATGGTCGGCACGCCGTGGGTGCTGGAAATCGGCCCGTTGTATCAGATGAGTCCTTACCCGGCGCAATGGCTGGTGCTGATTGCCTTGATCGGCCTGACGCTGATCGGTCTGATCGTCTATCTATTAGTGCGTCAGCTTGAACGCCGGCTGCGCGGCCTGGAAGCCGCTGCCACGCGCATCGCCAAGGGCAACCTGGAAGTCCGCGTGCCGGCTCGCGGCGCTGACTCGGTGGGGCGCCTGGCCGCGGCGTTCAACGGCATGGCCGAGCACTTGCAACAGTTGCTGGCGATCCAGCGCGAACTGGTGCGCGCGGTGTCCCATGAGCTGCGCACGCCGGTGGCGCGCTTGCGCTTCGGCCTGGAGATGGTCGGCGATGCCACCACCCCCGAGGCGCGGCGCAAATACCTGGAGGGCATGGACAGCGATATCCAGGACCTTGATGGTCTGGTGGACGAAATGCTGACGTATGCACGTCTGGAGCAAGGCTCGCCGGAGCTGAATTTCCAGCGGGTCGACCTCAATGCGCTGCTCGATCAGGTGATCGGCGAATTATCGCCACTGCGCCCGCAGGTCAACGTGACCCGGGGTATTTGCCTGTCTTCGGTGCATTGGGATGACGCCTGGGTGGATGCCGAGCCGCGTTATCTGCATCGAGCGCTGCAGAACCTGGTGAGCAATGCCATGCGCCATGCCCAGGGGCAGGTGTTGATCAGCTATCAGGTCGGCCAGGTGCGCTGCCGCATCGATGTGGAGGACGACGGCCCCGGCGTGCCGGAAAGTGCCTGGGAGCGCATTTTCACGCCGTTCCTGCGCCTGGATGACAGCCGCACCCGTGCTTCGGGTGGGCATGGCCTGGGGTTGTCGATTGTGCGGCGAATCATTTATTGGCACGGCGGGCGGGCGTTGATCGGCAAGAGCAATAATTTGGGTGGGGCCTGCTTCAGCCTGAGTTGGCCACGGGATCAGGATAAATCCTGATGTCGCTATCGGGAGCAAGCCCCCTCCCTCAGTCGATGGCATTCCAACGCTGGAACTCGGTCGAGTGTGGGAGGGGGGGCTCAGGCGCTGATGGCCACCAGGCTCAACAGCTGAGCTTCATGCAGCGCAAATTGTGCGCTCAGCTCTTTGCCATGGGACCACTCGGCAGACAGGTCCGTCAGCAGGCGCAGGCGCACATGGCCTGCAGCTGACCACTCCACCACCTCGGCATGCTCAAAGTAGAAGCGCTTCTGCACGATCGGGTAGAGCGCCTTGAACAGGCTCTCCTTGGCCGAAAACGTCAGCGTCACCAGCAGGGCATGCTGTTCACGCGGCAGCGAGCCCATGCGGTGCAGCTCATCCGCCGTGAGGATTTCCCCCGCCAACCGCTCCGCCCGCTCCAGGCTCAGCACATTCTCCAGGTCCATCCCCAGCCCGCGCCATTGCGCCTTGTGCGCGACGATCGCGGCGGCATGCCCGGTGCTGTGGGTGATAGAGCCGCAGATATGTGCGGGCCACACCGGTGCGCGGTCTTCACCGATCGCGGGGATGTAGTTGAGGTGATCGAGTTGTTGCAGCGCCGCGCGGGCGCACAGACGGCCGGCCAGGAACTCGGCCTGACGCTTGGCCACTGAGCGCTGGATACTGGCCGGCGGCGGTACGGCGCTGCGCTGGAAGTCGCCTGCCGTTAATAAGGCAGGGTCGAAGCGGGTGCTGAGCAATACCGTGCCCGGCAAGGGCTCAGGCAGGGGCCAGTGGGCGTCGAGTGGGGTGCAGCAAGCGGGTAGGGGATTCATGGGCCGGTATTTTGCCGAGTTCAAACGCTTGCGGATAGCCCGCTGCGGTTCAGGTGAGGTTCAGAGCCTGTTCAGGGGGAGTTCAGGGGCGCCTGCGTAGTCTGGGCTGCAACAGCCAAACGCGTAGAGGTAACACCATGACTGCGATCAAAAAGCTGATGTTGGCGTTAACCATGCTCAGTGCCACCGCCGGGGTCCAGGCCTCGGACGGCGCCTTTGCCGCATTCGGACGTGAGAAAACCAAGAAAGCCAGCGCGCTGATCCAGCGTGTCAGCTTCGAAGACGCCGGCAGCCAACCCACGCCTTGGGGCCAGTCCCTGGGCCTTGCAACCCCGCAGCCGGACTACCGCGCCGGCTATGAACACCTGACCGGCCAGTTCAATGGTATTAAACTGCGCCCGCAAGACCTGCAGGGCCGCTATGATATCCCTCTGTCGGACAGTTGATTTGCTTTGGAGAGCCTTATGAAATTGCTGGTGGTGGAAGATGAGGCGCTGCTGCGTCATCACCTGTTGACCCGCCTGACCGACAGCGGGCATGTGGTCGAGGCCGTGGCCAATGCCGAAGAGGCCCTGTACCAGACCGGCCAGTTCAACCATGACTTGGCGATCATCGACCTGGGCCTGCCCGGCATGGGCGGCCTGGACCTGATCCGCCAGTTGCGTACCCAGGCCAAGACCTTCCCGATCCTGATCCTCACCGCGCGCGGCAACTGGCAGGACAAGGTCGAAGGCCTGGCGGCCGGCGCCGACGACTACGTGGTCAAGCCGTTCCAGTTCGAAGAGCTGGAGGCGCGCATGAATGCCTTGCTGCGTCGTTCCAGTGGCTTTACCCAGTCGACCATCGTTGCCGGGCCTTTGCTGCTGGACCTCAACCGCAAGCAGGCGTCCCTTGACGAACAGCCCTTGGCGTTGACGGCCTACGAATACCGCATCCTCGAATACCTGATGCGTCATCACCAGCAAGTGGTCGCCAAGGACCGCTTGATGGAACAGCTCTACCCCGATGACGACGAGCGCGATCCGAATGTCATTGAAGTGCTGGTCGGCCGCCTGCGTCGCAAGCTGGAAGGCCCGGGCGGGTTCAAACCGATCGACACCGTGCGTGGCCTGGGCTACCTGTTCAATGAGCGCTGCCGTTGATTCGCTCGCTACGCGTACGCTTGATGCTGGCGGCCGCCACCCTGGCCGTGTTGTTTATGCTCGGGTTGTTGCCGGCCATGCAGGGCGCGTTCAGCCTGGCGCTGCAAGACTCCATCGAGCAACGCCTGGCGTCGGATGTCACCACTCTGATCTCTGCCGCGCGGGTCGAAAACAACCGCCTGCTGATGCCGGCGCAGTTGCCGGACGAGCGCTTCAACCTGACCGATAGCCGTCTGCTGGGCTATATCTACGACCGTGAAGGTCATCTGGTATGGCGTTCGCGGGCGACCAAGGAAGAAAATATCAACTACAAGCCGCGCTACGACGGGCGCGGCAATGAATTTGCGCGGATTCGCGAGGCCAACGGCCAGGAATTCTTCGTGTATGACGTCGAGGTCAGGCTGCTCGGTGGCAAGAGCGCGGCCTTCAGCATCGTCGCCCTGCAACCGGTGCGCGAATACCAACTGACCCTCGAAGGCCTGCGCGAAAACCTCTACCTGGGCTTCGGCGCAGCGCTGCTGGTGCTGCTGACCTTGTTATGGCTGGGCCTGACCTGGGGCCTGCAAGCGCTGCGGCGGCTGAGCCAGGAACTCGACCAGATCGAAGGCGGCACGCGCGAAAGCCTCTCCGAGCAACACCCCCGCGAACTGCTGCGTCTCACCGGCTCTCTCAACCGCCTGCTGCACAGCGAGCGTGAGCAACGGACGCGCTACCGCGATTCCCTCGACGACTTGGCCCACAGCCTGAAAACCCCGCTGGCGGTCTTGCAGGGGGTGAGCGAAGACATGGCCCAGCGTCCTGAAGATCGCGATCAGGCCTGGGTGCTGCAATCGCAGATCGAGCGCATGAGCCAGCAGATCAGCTACCAGTTGCAGCGGGCCAGCCTGCGCAAAAGCGGGCTGGTGCGCCATCAGGTACGCCTGGCGCCGGTGCTGCAAAGCCTGTGCGATACGCTGGACAAGGTCTACCGCGATAAACGCGTCACGGTGTCTTTTGAGTTGCCGGAAGAATGCGATGTGCCGATCGAGAAGGGCGCCTTGCTGGAGTTGCTCGGCAACCTGCTGGAAAACGCCTACCGCCTGTGCCTGAGTGAGGTGCGCATCAGTCTGGTGGAAAGCCTGGAAGGCACCGAATTGTGCATTGAGGATGATGGCCCTGGGGTACCGCCGGATCAGCGTGCGCGGATTCTGCAAAGGGGTGAACGGCTGGATCGCCAGCATCCGGGGCAGGGGATTGGCTTGGCGGTGGTCAAGGATATTATTGAAAGTTATGGCGCGCGGTTGACCTTGGGCGATTCGCCGTTGGGCGGCGCCGCGTTCAAGATTCACTTCCCCGCCTTGTGATCTTTACTGGTTTTACAGGCCTCATCGGGGGCAAGCCCCCTCCCACATTATTAATGTGTGAACACGTTCAAAGGTGGGAGGGGCTTGCCCCCGATACCGCCAGTCCAGGCGCTGCCCCTCTAACTCTCCTGCGCGCGATACGCCCCCGGCGTCAACCCCGTCCACTTCTTGAACGCCCGATGAAACGCCGACGGTTCGGAAAAACCCAACTGCTCGGCAATCGCCTGCAATGACAAATCCTCCCGGCCCAAATGATAGATGGCGATGTCCCGCCGCAGCTCATCCTTGAGCGCCTGAAAACTGTTGCCTTCTTCGCGTAAATGCCGGCGTAGGGTCTGGGGGCTGATATGCAAATGCTGGGCGACGGCTTCCAAGTCGGGCCAGGAGGTGCGGTCGCGACTCAGCAAGCGGCGTAGCTGGCTGCTCAAGCTGTCGCCTTCATCCGACCGGGACAGCAAGTCGGCGGGTGAGCGCTCTAGGAAGTGCTTGAGTGTGCGTTCGTCCTGCAACAGCGGCAGGCTCAGGTAGCGGCTATGAAACACCAGGCTGCTGGTCGGTGCACTAAACACCTGGGTACAGGGAAAGAGCAGGTCGTATTCGCTGGCGTGAGCCGGCATCGGGTAGCTGAAGGTGGCCTCATGCAGCCGGATACGCTGGCCTATCAGCCAGCTGCCCAAGCGATGCCAGATCACCAGCAGGCATTCGCTGAGAAAGTGATCCGGGTCCCACAGCGTCGAATCGTCCAGGCTCAAGCGCGCCATATCGCCTTCGCGTGTCAGCTGCCAGCGCGGTCCCTGTGGGAATAGGCTATAAAATAGTAAGCCGCGTTCCAGAGCCTTCTCCAAGGTGCGGCAGTGGATCAGCGCGTGGCACATCATGGCGAAGGTCCCGCGTTTGCTCGGGCCTTCAGCGAAGCCCAGGTATTCGTCGTCCAGCGCCAGCCAGAGCATTTGCAGCAGCCGGGTAAATTGCTCCGGCGCGATGCGGGCGCGGGGTTCGGTCAACAGTTCCGGGGTGATGCCTACCTGTTGCAGCAGCCCTGAATAGTCGTAACCGGCCCGCCGCGCCCCGCCGAGGGCTGCCCGGGCGTAATGACTGGCGATGGTACGTTCACGCATGCGCAGGCCTCGTCCATGGAAGGACGGATGGTAGCCATCACTGCAGAGGGCGAGCAAGGCGGATATCCGCCAAATTGTAGGACGGGATTGGACGGTGCGGCGGAAATCCGCCACGTGTTACGGCGCTTAGGAGGGCGTCTGCAAACCTCAAGCCCTGATGTCTAAAGGCCTGTAAGGTTTTTCAGCAAAGTGGCACGGCGTTTGCGATAAGGATGACAGCGCAGGCTGGACCTACAGACCTCGCAAACAACAAATCCCTCCAGTGCAGGAGGGTTCGCAATTCAAGTGTCGTGGGCAATGGCGGATATTTGCCACACGGGACGATTGAGGAACTTTGCAATGACGACTCGTCAGCCAATCTACAAATCCCTGTATTTCCAGGTGATCGTTGCCATCGTTATCGGTATTTTGCTCGGTCACTTCTACCCGGAGACCGGTGTGGCCCTCAAGCCACTGGGTGACGGGTTCATCAAACTGATCAAAATGGTCATCGCCCCGATCATCTTCTGCACCGTTGTCAGCGGTATCGCTGGCATGCAAAGCATGAAATCGGTCGGCAAAACCGGCGGCTACGCGCTGCTCTACTTCGAAATCGTTTCCACCGTCGCGCTGTTGATCGGCTTGATCGTGGTCAACGTTGTGCAACCGGGCGCCGGCATGCACATCGACGTAGCGACCCTGGACGCCTCCAAAGTAGCGGCCTATGTCACTGCCGGTAAAGACCAGAGCATCGTCGGCTTTATCCTCAACGTGATCCCTAACACCATCGTCGGCGCCTTCGCCAACGGCGACATCCTGCAAGTGCTGATGTTCTCGGTGATCTTCGGTTTCGCCCTGCATCGCCTGGGTGCCTACGGCAAGCCGGTCCTGGACTTCATCGATCGCTTCGCCCACGTGATGTTCAACATCATCAACATGATCATGAAGCTCGCGCCAATCGGTGCCCTGGGCGCCATGGCGTTCACCATTGGCGCCTACGGTGTAGGTTCCCTGGTGCAACTGGGCCAGCTGATGATCTGCTTCTACATCACCTGCCTGCTGTTCGTACTGGTGGTGCTGGGCGGTATCTGCCGCGCCCACGGTTTCAGCGTGATCAAGCTGATCCGCTACATCCGTGAAGAGCTGCTGATCGTTCTGGGTACTTCGTCTTCCGAATCCGCATTGCCACGCATGCTGATCAAGATGGAGCGTCTGGGCGCTAAGAAATCCGTCGTTGGCCTGGTGATCCCGACTGGCTACTCGTTCAACCTCGACGGTACGTCGATCTACCTGACCATGGCTGCCGTGTTCATCGCCCAGGCGACTGACACCCACATGGACATCACCCACCAGATCACCCTGCTGCTGGTGCTGCTGCTGTCCTCCAAAGGCGCTGCAGGCGTGACCGGTTCGGGCTTCATCGTACTGGCAGCGACCCTGTCGGCCGTAGGCCACCTGCCGGTTGCCGGCCTGGCGCTGATCCTGGGTATCGACCGCTTCATGTCCGAAGCCCGTGCGCTGACTAACCTGGTGGGTAACGCCGTTGCCACCATCGTTGTGGCCAAGTGGGTCAAGGAACTGGACACCGACAAGCTGCAAAGCGAGCTGGCGTCTGGCGGTACCGGTATCTCGGAAACCCGCGAAATCGATGACCTGGGCGTGGCCGAAGGCCCTGCACCCGTGGTCAAGTAAATCGCTGATGGCGTGAACTAACGCCGACCGCAACGCACAAACGCCCCGACTGGTTCGGGGCGTTTGCGTTTCTGGCGCGTCACTTTGGGTCTTTTGTTTTACAGTAAGGAAATCGCTTTTAACGCTTGCAGGAGGTTTTGTGGACAGTGTGGATTTGAATGTCCTGCGCAGCGTGCTCGAGTGGCGCCGCGCCGGGCAGCAAGTCGTGTTGTACAGCGTCGTTCAGACGTGGGGCAGTGCCCCGCGTCCACCGGGCGCCATGCTGGCGCTGAGGGGCGATGGTGTGGTGATCGGCTCGGTGTCGGGCGGCTGCATCGAGGACGACTTGATTGCACGCCTGCAGGACGGTCGCTTGCCTGCCGATGGGCCGCCGGTCCAGTTAGTGACCTATGGCGTTACCCGTGATGAGGCCGCGCGTTTTGGCCTGCCGTGTGGCGGCACCTTGCGCTTGACCGAAGAGCGTGTGGGCGACTGGGCGTGGGTGTCGGAGCTTTTGGCGCGGTGTGAAGATCATCAGATCGTCGCGCGTGAGCTTGACCTGGCCAGCGGTGACGTGACCTTGAGCAGCGCAAGCAAGACCGATGCAGTCACCTTCGACGGCGAGCGCCTGCGGGCCATTTATGGTCCGCGCTGGCGCTTGCTGCTGATCGGCGCCGGGCAGCTGTCCCGCTATGTGGCAGAGATGGCGCGCTTGCTGGATTTCGAAGTGCTCATCTGCGACCCGCGCGACGAGTTCGTCTACGGTTGGGAAGAGCAGCACGGCCGGTTCGTACCGGGCATGCCTGATGAGGCCGTGCTGAATATCCAAACGGATGAACGCACTGCCATCGTCTGCCTCACCCATGATCCGCGCTTGGACGATATGGCGTTGCTGACGGCGTTGAATTCCTCGGCGTTCTACATTGGCGCGCTGGGTTCACGGGTCAACAGCCAGAAACGTCGGGAAAACCTCGCCGCGCTGGGGTTGTCTGCCGAGGCCATCGCACGTTTGCATGGGCCGATTGGTTTGCATATCGGCAGTCACACCCCGTCGGAGATCGCGTTGTCGCTGATGGCGGAAATTGTCGCGATCAAGAATGGCGTGGCGCCGATGCAGAAAAAGCCGTTGCCGGTGGTGGCGCAGTGACAGTCACTGCGATAGTGCTCGCGGCGGGGCAGGGCAGTCGTTTCCGCGCTGTGGCGGGGGCTGGCCAGGATAAGTTGCTGGCCGATTGTGTGGGTTTGGATGGTGTGGCGCGGCCGGTGATCGAGCAGGTGCTGGTGAATTTGCCGGGCAATGTGGTCGAGCGCTGGGTGGTGACTTCACCAGATCGGCTTGAAGTGATTCGTCTGGCAGAGGCCTACGGTTGCAAGGTGTTGCTGCTGCGCTCGGCCGGCATGGGTGACAGCCTTGCGGCGGCGGTTGCGGCCAGCGGTGAGTCGGAAGGCTGGTTGGTGGTGCTGGGGGATATGCCGTTTATTCGGGCATCGAGCATTGAACAGGTGATTGATGGGCTGGAGGAAGGGTGTATCAGTGTGCCGGTACAGGATGGGCAATATGGGCATCCTGTCGCGTTCAGCCAGGCATTTCGGCCAGGGCTGATGGAACTGACCGGTGATCGCGGGGCCAAGCCGTTGTTTGCGCAGGCGACGCTGCTTGAAGTACCTGTTGATGATCCGGGCGTGCTCTGGGACGTCGACCTGCCGCAGTCGTTGAATTTCTCCCCACTCTAGCTGTAGGCGCTGGCTGTATTCCAGGCCGGAAACTCAGTGTCTGGCACTCAATAAAAAGCCCCGCCTGATCACTCAGGCGGGGCTTTTTAATTGCTGACGGAATCAGACGAGAGGTTTGCTCTCGTGCTCTGCTTCCTGTGCTGCGGCAGCAGCAGCAGCGGCTTCCGCTTCCTTGCGACGACGACGCACTTCACGTGGGTCGTTCGGGGCACGGCCGTTTTCGGTCAGGGCACTGACCGGTGCTGCTTCAACCACTGGGGCGGCAACTTCGGCAACCACCGGCGCTTCAACCACGGGTGCAGGTTCAACGACCGGAGCAGGCTCAACCACGGGGGCTGGCTCGGCAACCACGACTTCGGCAACCGGTGCCGGCGCGTCTTCTACCACTGGGGCAGGTTCTGGCGCTTCAACCGGCGCGGCAGGCTCGGCAGTCCATTGGAAGGCGGTCTGTTCTTCACGAACTTCACGAACTTCTGGAGCCGCCTCGACAACCGGAGCTTCTACGACTGTTTCAGTCACTGGCTGAGGTTCAATCGCCGGTGCTTCTTCAACCGCTGCCACTTCAACTTCTGGCTGGGCTTCTTGAACCGGAGCAACTTCTACTTCCGGAACAACTTCCACTTCCGGCACAACCGGCGCTTCGATTGGGGTGGTGGCTTCGACAGCCGGCGCTTCTACAACTGGCGCTTCAGCAACCGATGCTTCAACAGCAGGTGCTTCAACGACTGGCGTCTCGGCAACAGGTGTTTCTGCGATGACGGTCTCTTCGACAGCAGCAGTAGCGCGCTCAGCCTGCTCGTGGGCCTGGGCTTCAGCAGGTGCGCTGATGACCGAGCTGGCAACGGCAGCGGTAACAGCCAGGCCGGCAGCCAGTTCGGCGCCCGTCGGTTCGCTGGTAGCGGCTTCTGCGTTTTCGCCGGTCTCTTCCGAGCCTTCGATCACGTTGCCGTTGGCATCACGCTGACGCTCACGACGGTTGCTGCGACGACGCTGGCCACGGGAGCGGCGGCGTGGACGATCGCCTTCGGCGCCTTCCTGACCGTCTTCCTGCGGTTGCTCTTCGCCGGTCAGTACTTCTTCTTCGCTGGCGGCAGCCGCTTGCTCGGCACGTGGTTGACGCTCTTCACGCGGAGCGCGAGGCTGGCGTTCTTCACGTGGCGCGCGTTCTTCACGCGGCTGGCGAGCCGGGCGTTCTTCGCTGACGGCTTCGGCGGCGACGGCCGGAGCGGCATCCAGCGGCTCGCGCAGTTCACGCACACGTTCTTCACGCTCGCCACGTGGCTTGCGATCTTCACGCGGAGCACGTGGGGTGCGTGGTGCACGCTCTTCACGGGCTACGGTCGGGGTTTCTTCACGGGCTTCGCGAGGCGCACGCTCTTCACGTGGCGCGCGTTCTTCACGTGGCGCGCGTTCTTCACGCGGTGCGCGTTCTTCGCGAGGCTTGCGTTCTTCGTCACGGCGACCGTTACGGTTACGGCTCTGCTGGCGACCGTTGCGACGCTCTTCGTTGCGCGCCGGGCGTTCGGTGGCAGGTTTTTCAACCACCACCGGAGCAACCGGCTCTTCCTTGGTCGCGAACAGGCTGACCAGCGACTTCACCAGGCCCTTGAACAGGCTTGGCTCAGGCAGGGCGGCCGGTGCGGCAACCGGTGCAGCCACTTCAGTCGGCACCGGTGCGTTGGCGCGGGCAGGGGCGGTCTTCACGGCGGCTTCCTGGCGAACCAGGGTGCGGGTCGCAGCGGCCGGCTGGACTTCTTCCACTTCGGCGGCGGCAGCGGCGATTTCATAGCTGGACTGGCCGCTGTGGGCTTCCGGGCTGTCATCACGCAGGCGCTGCACTTCGAAGTGCGGCGTCTCGAGGTGATCGTTCGGCAGGATCACGATACGGGCACGGGTGCGCAGTTCGATCTTGGTGATCGAGTTGCGTTTTTCGTTGAGCAGGAACGCGGCGACCGGGATCGGCACTTGTGCGCGGACTTCGGCGGTGCGGTCTTTCAGGGCTTCTTCTTCGATCAGGCGCAGGATCGCCAGGGACAGCGACTCGACGTCACGGATGATGCCGGTGCCGTTGCAACGCGGGCAGACGATGCCGCTGCTTTCGCCCAGGGACGGACGCAGGCGTTGACGGGACATTTCCAGCAGGCCGAAGCGCGAGATGCGGCCAACCTGTACGCGGGCACGGTCAGCTTCCAGGCATTCGCGGACTTTCTCTTCCACGGCGCGCTGGTTCTTGGCGGGGGTCATGTCGATGAAGTCGATCACGATCAGGCCGCCGATGTCGCGCAGGCGCAGCTGGCGGGCGATTTCTTCAGCCGCTTCCAGGTTGGTCTGCAGGGCGGTTTCTTCGATGTCGCTACCTTTAGTGGCGCGCGCCGAGTTGATGTCGATGGACACCAGGGCTTCGGTCGGGTCGATCACAATGGAGCCACCGGAAGGCAGTTCGACCACGCGCTGGAAGGCGGTCTCGATCTGGCTTTCGATCTGGAAACGGTTGAACAGCGGGACGCTGTCTTCGTACAGCTTGATCTTGCTGGCGTACTGCGGCATCACCTGGCGGATGAAGGTCAGGGCTTCGTCCTGTGCTTCAACGCTGTCGATCAGCACTTCGCCGATGTCCTGGCGCAGGTAATCGCGGATGGCGCGGATGATCACGTTGCTTTCCTGGTAGATCAGGAATGGCGCGGAACGATCCAGGGACGCTTCTTTGATGGCTGTCCATAGTTGCAGCAGGTAGTCGAGGTCCCACTGCATTTCTTCGCTGCTGCGGCCCAGGCCGGCAGTGCGAACGATCAGGCCCATGTCGGCCGGTGCGATCAGGCCGTTCAGCGCTTCACGCAGTTCGTTGCGCTCTTCGCCTTCGATGCGACGGGAAATACCGCCGGCACGTGGGTTGTTCGGCATCAGGACCAGGTAACGGCCTGCCAGGCTGATGAAGGTGGTCAGGGCTGCGCCCTTGTTGCCACGTTCTTCTTTTTCGACCTGAACGATGACTTCCTGGCCTTCGCTCAGGACGTCCTTGATGTTCACGCGGCCTTCAGGCGCTTTCTTGAAGTATTCGCGGGAGATTTCTTTGAGGGGCAGGAAGCCGTGGCGCTCGGAGCCGAAATCGACAAAGGCAGCCTCAAGGCTTGGTTCGATGCGAGTAATACGGCCTTTATAGATATTGGCCTTCTTCTGCTCGCGTGCACCGGATTCGATGTCCAGGTCGTAGAGGCGTTGGCCATCTACCAGTGCAACACGCAACTCTTCGGGTTGAGTTGCGTTAATCAGCATTCTTTTCATGTTGTACCGTCGGTTTCCGGGCTGCCGGAAACGGCGTTCGGCACACACGACTTCTCACGGTCGGTGTCAGGTGCGTCAAGAGTGGTTGGCCACTCCAGTGTCCAGCAATAACAGGCCAATTGGGCCGGTATCGCGACGGACGCGTCCTGCTTGTTAGCGGTGGTGACAAAGGCACCACTTCAACAAAAGCTAAGGTCAGGAGGAGGAATCAACCGGCGACTGTGGACGAGATGAAGCGTCTAAATATAAGCCTAGTGCTACACGGTCCGACGGTTGTGCATCTCCACCCTACACGTATCCCTGATAATTCGGGTGCTGCCGCGCGCAGAATCCGCAGCGGGTTGGCATTTACCGTGTACTCCAATGGGGAGTCCACGCTCATGGCTAAACAAGACTAGGTGTGGGCGATCGCGCTCTCACTCAGCTCTTAACAGGCGTTGTTTCCGAAGCATTCGCCATGGTGTGGCTCAAGACTGACTGCACTTTGTGAACTGGCCGTAAATATCGGCGCAAAACGCGAGTAATCACTCTGCGTACTGCACTCGCTTCAGGCCTCATGTCACCTGCGCTTGTTACAATCCCGAGCCTTCCAAGGTGGCGAAAGCCCCGTAGGACGGCCTCGCGTCCTGATGAATTGCGATGGTCAGGGCCGGCAATTTGCCGCAAGTCCTCTGTCCAGGCCGCTTTTGGCGGCGTTCGCGACTATAGCAGCAATGATTAAGTGCTTCAATTCCATAAAAAATTGTTATCATCGCCGCCATGACGACTACCGCCCCCCAGACCCCCAGCGTCCAGCTGCTCGAGGTCTCGCCGGAATATGCCGGCCAACGCATCGATAATTTTCTCCTGGCCAGGCTCAAAGGCGTGCCCAAGACCTTGATCTACCGCATCTTGCGTAAAGGTGAAGTGCGGGTGAACAAGGGCCGGATCAAGCCCGAGTACAAGTTGCAGGCGGGCGATATCGTCCGTGTGCCGCCGGTGCGCGTGCCTGAGCGTGATGAGCCTGTCCCGCTGGCCCAAGGCCTGTTGCAGCGCCTTGAGGCGTCGATTGTCTTCGAAGACAACAAGCTGATCGTGATCAACAAGCCCTGCGGCATTGCGGTTCACGGCGGCAGTGGCCTGAATTTCGGCGTGATCGAAGCCTTTCGTCAGTTGCGTCCGGACGCCAAGGAGCTGGAATTGGTCCATCGCCTGGACCGTGACACCTCCGGCCTGCTGATGATCGCCAAGAAACGCAGCATGTTGCGTCATTTGCACACCGCCCTGCGTGGCGATGGTGTAGACAAGCGCTACATGGCGCTGGTGCGCGGCAACTGGGCCAGCTCGATCAAAAGCGTTCGCGCGCCCTTGCAGAAGAGCAACCTGCGCTCCGGCGAGCGCATGGTCGAGGTGGACGAGGAGGGTAAAGAAGCCCTGACCCTGTTCAAGGTGCTGCGTCGCTTCGGTGACTTCGCCACCATGGTCGAGGCCAAGCCGGTAACCGGCCGTACCCACCAGATTCGCGTACACACCTTGCATGCGGGTCACTGCATTGCCGGTGATACCAAATACGGCGACGAGGGTTTCTCCAAGGAAATCCGTGATTTAGGCGGCAAGCGCCTGTTCCTGCACGCCTACATGCTCACCGTGCCGCTGCCCGATGGTGGCGAATTGAAGCTGCAGGCGCCGGTCGATGAGATGTGGGCCAAGACCGTGGAGCGTTTGAGTGTCGCACCCTGATTACAAGCTGCTGATCTTCGATTGGGACGGCACCCTGTGTAATTCCATTGGTCGGATCGTCGAATCGATGCACACCGCGTCGACCCGTTCGGGGTTCGCGCTGTGCACTGACCACGCGGTCAAGGGCATTATCGGGCTCGGCTTGCCTGAGGCCATTCGCACCTTGTACCCCGAGATCAGCGACGCTGAGTTGGTTGCATTCCGAGATCATTACGCCGATCACTACATCGCCCTGGAGGCCACGCCTTCGCCGTTGTTCGAGGGGGTGGTGCAGTCGCTGGATGCGTTCCGCGCCGAGGGTTATCACCTGGCGGTCGCTACCGGCAAGGCCCGTCGCGGGCTGGACCGGGTGCTCAAGGCCCACGGTTGGGAAGATTATTTCGATATCACCCGCGCCGCCGATGAAACTGCCAGTAAGCCTCATCCTCTGATGCTGGAGCAGATCCTGGCGCACTGCGGTGTGTCGCCACGCCAGGCGTTGATGGTGGGGGATGCCTCCTTCGACCTGATGATGGCACGCAATGCTGGCATGGACAGTGTGGCGGTCAGTTATGGCGCCCAGGCGGCCGAGGCCTTGCAGCACTATGAGCCCAGGCTGACGATTGATCATTTTTCCGAATTGCAGGCCTGGCTCAGCCGGGCCCAATAAGTCTTTGCTGGGGTTGATGGCATGAGTGACGAGTGGAAAGCGCCCGAAAAGGCTGAAAACGGTGATGACAAAAGCTGGAAGCTGCTGGAGAAAACCCTCCTGGCCAGCGTCCAGGAACAGCGTCGTGCGCGGCGTTGGGGGATTTTCTTCAAGCTGCTGACATTTGTCTGGTTGATTGCCATGCTGGCGTTGTTCAGCCCGCTCATGGACATGGAAAAAAGCGCGACCCGTGGCGCCCACTACACCGCCCTGATCGAAGTGCGCGGGGTGATTGCCGACAAGGAATCCGCCAGCGCCGACAACATCGTCAGCAGCCTGCGTGCCGCGTTCGAGGACCCCAAGGTCAAGGGCGTGATCCTGCGCATCAACAGTCCGGGCGGCAGCCCGGTGCAGTCGGGTTATGTGTATGACGAGATTCGCCGTCTGCGTGGCCTGCATCCGGATATCAAGCTGTACGCGGTGATTTCCGACCTGGGTGCTTCGGGTGCCTATTACATTGCCAGCGCCGCTGACCAGATCTATGCCGACAAGGCCAGCCTGGTGGGCTCCATCGGTGTAACGGCGGCCGGTTATGGGTTTGTCGGCACCATGGAGAAGCTGGGGGTGGAGCGCCGCACCTACACCTCGGGTGAGCACAAATCGTTCCTTGATCCGTTCCAGCCGCAAAAAGCTGATGAAACCCAGTTCTGGCAAGGCGTGCTCGACACCACCCATCGCCAGTTTATCGCCAGCGTGAAGCAAGGGCGTGGCGATCGCCTGAAAGATAAAGACCATCCGGAGCTGTTCTCCGGGCTCGTGTGGTCCGGCGAGCAGGCGTTGCCGCTGGGCTTGATCGACGGCCTGGGCAGTGCCAGTTCGGTGGCGCGGGATGTGATTGGCGAGAAGGAGTTGGTGGATTTCACGGTTGAGGAATCGCCGTTTGATCGGTTCTCCAAGAAACTCGGTTCGAGTGTGGCTGAGAAGCTGGCGCTGTACATGGGCTTCCAAGGCCCGACGCTACGCTGAAGTCTCAAGCCTGGTGTAGTTCCAAATGTGGGAGGGGGGAAGCCCCCTCCCACATTTGGTTGTGTGCTGTTCTTAGGGGATTTGCACGCCCTCTGCCAGCAGCATGTCTACCAGGCGAATCAGCGGTAAGCCGACAAGGCTGGTGGCGTCCGGCCCTTCGGTGCCCTGGAACAGGCTCACACCCAGCCCCTCTGCCTTGAAGCTGCCCGCGCAGTCATACGGCTGCTCGATGCGCAGGTAGCGCTCGATACGCTCAGCGTCCAGTTCGCGCATGTGCACTGTAAAAGGTACGCAGTCGACTTGGCAGTGCCCTGTCTCGCTGTTCAGCAGTGCCAGCCCGGTGAGGAAACTCACGCGTTTGCCGCTGGCAGCCAGTAACTGTTCGCGAGCATTTTCGAACGTGTGCGGTTTGCCGATGATCCGACCTTCCAGCGCGGCGACCTGGTCCGAGCCGATAATCAAATGCCTCGGATGACTGATGGCCAGGGCGCGGGCTTTTTGTTCGGCCAGGCGCTTGACCAGCTCGACGGCGGATTCATTTTTACGGTGGCTTTCGTCGATATCCGGCGAGCTGCAGATGAACGGCAGGTGCAGGCGGCTCAGCAATTCCCGGCGATAAACCGAGCTGGATGCGAGTAATAAAGGCGGCATGGGCGTCTCCTCAGGGCGGCAGCGGATTCTAGCGGCGTGACCGGCTGACGCACAGGGCTGAATTTCCTTTGACATGGCTGGGTGCATCCCTATAATGCTGCGCCTATGTTGAATGACCCGATTCCACCTCACGTTGACCCGCGCAAATTGGCTGATCGTGGCACTTCCCTTCAAGGTGAGTTGCTGTTGGCCGATTTGGAGAGACTCTGCGACCCGCTTTCCGACACCGTCGGTACGGTCCAGGCTAAATTCGTTTTTGAACGAGATGAACGTAAATCTGTGGTAATTCACAGCTTTATCGACACCGAAGTCAAAATGGTTTGCCAGCGTTGTCTTGAGCTGGTCACCCTGCCGATCCACAGCGAGTGCAGTTATGCCGTGGTGAAGGAGGGTGCGAATACCCAGTCGTTGCCGAAAGGTTATGACGTGCTGGAACTGGGCGAAGATCCATTGGATCTGCATGCACTGATCGAGGAGGAGCTTCTGCTCGCCTTGCCCATTGTGCCTGCTCATCATCCGGAAGAATGCCAGCAGCCGGAGGGGCTCGATGACGAGTCCGAACCGAGCGAGGACGAGGTAACGCGGTCCAACCCGTTCAGTGTATTGGCGCAGTTAAAGCGTGACCCAAACGTTTAGGAGTTAATCAATTATGGCTGTTCAGCAGAACAAAAAATCCCGCTCCGCCCGTGACATGCGTCGTTCGCACGACGCTCTCGAGGCTAGCACCCTGTCCGTAGAAAAGACCACCGGTGAAGTTCACCTGCGTCACCACGTATCGCCAGAAGGCGTATACCGTGGCCGTAAAGTGATCGACAAGGGCGCTGACGAGTAATCACTTGTCTGCTCTAGTCATCGCGATAGACGCAATGGGCGGGGACTTCGGTCCCCGCAGCATTGTTCAGGCCTGCATTGCCAGCCTGTCCGCCACACCCTCGCTGCACCTGACCCTCGTCGGTCAACCCTCCTTACTTGAAGAACTGATTGCCAGCCATCCGGCGGTGGATCGCGCGCGCCTGACGGTTACAGCGGCCAGCGAAACCATCGGTATGGATGAAAAGCCGGCGGCGGCCCTGCGTGGCAAGCCCGACTCGTCAATGCGGGTGGCCCTTGAGTTGCTGCGCGACGGCAAGGTGCAGGCCTGTGTCAGCGCCGGTAACACCGGGGCGTTGATGGCATTGTCGCGTTATGTGCTCAAGACGTTGCCCGGCATCGACCGGCCAGCGATGGTGGCGGCGATTCCGACGCAGAAAGGTTATTGCCAACTGCTGGACTTGGGCGCCAACGTCGATTGCAGTGCCGAGCACCTGTTCCAGTTTGCCGTGATGGGCTCGGTGGCCGCCGAAGCGCTGGGCGTAGCCCGCCCGCGGGTGGCCTTGCTGAATATCGGCACCGAAGACATCAAGGGCAACCAGCAGGTCAAGCTGGCGGCCACCTTGCTGCAAGGCGCGCGGGGTCTGAACTACGTCGGTTTTATCGAAGGCGATGGCTTGTACCGTGGCGAAGCGGACGTAGTGGTGTGCGACGGTTTTGTCGGCAACATCCTGCTCAAATCCAGCGAAGGCCTGGCGACCATGATCGCCACGCGTATCGAAGCGTTGTTCAGGCAGAATCTGGTGTCACGCATGGTGGGCGCCCTGGCGCTGCCGTTGATGCGCCGTCTCCAGGCTGATTTGGCCCCGGCGCGGCATAATGGCGCGAGTTTCCTGGGGTTGCAGGGCATCGTGGTGAAAAGTCATGGCTCGGCAGGCGTCGAGGGCTTTCAAAGCGCGATTGCGCGGGCCTTGATCGAGATCCAGGAGAACCTGCCGCAACGCTTGCATGGGCGTCTTGAGGATCTGTTGCCTTAGGCGAATCGGCCCGGGAGTGCTTAAATGTGACCGGCCAGTTCAATTGACCATCCAATCTGTCAGTTTCGTGCGCTCCCACCGTAGGAGTGCGCATTTTTGACGACCAGATCATTAGGGGCTTGTTACATGTCTACATCCCTCGCATTCGTCTTTCCAGGGCAGGGTTCGCAGTCCCTCGGCATGTTGGCCGAGCTGGGCGCGCAATACCCATTGATCCTGGACACCTTCAAGGAAGCTTCCGACGCTCTGGGTTACGACCTGTGGGCACTGACCCAGCAGGGGCCGGAAGAACAACTCAATCAAACCGATAAAACCCAACCGGCCATCCTGACCGCTTCGATCGCCTTGTGGCGCTTGTGGCTGGCGGAAGGCGGCGCGCGCCCGGCATTCGTCGCCGGTCACAGCCTGGGCGAATACAGCGCCCTGGTGGCGGCGGGCAGCCTGACCCTCGGTGAAGCGGTCAAGCTGGTCGAGCGTCGTGGTCAACTGATGCAGGAAGCCGTTCCGGCCGGGCAGGGCGGCATGGCCGCTATCCTGGGCCTGGACGATGCCGTGGTGATCGAAGCCTGCGCCGAAGCGGCCCAAGGCGAGGTCGTCAGCGCAGTGAACTTCAACTCCCCTGGCCAGGTGGTGATCGCCGGTGCCAAGGCTGCCGTTGAGCGTGCCATCGAAGGCTGCAAGGCGCGTGGCGCCAAGCGCGCATTGCCGTTGCCGGTGAGCGTGCCATCGCACTGCGAGTTGATGCGCCCGGCGGCCGAGCGTTTTGCCGAGTCCATCGCCGCCATCAACTGGCAGGCGCCGCAGATCCCGCTGGTGCAGAACGTCAGCGCGGCAGTGGCCGCCGACCTCGAGACCCTCAAGCGCGATCTGCTGGAACAGCTCTACAAGCCCGTACGTTGGGTTGAGTCGGTCCAGACCCTGGCTGCCAATGGCGCCACCGAGCTGGTCGAGTGCGGCCCGGGCAAAGTCCTGGCCGGCCTGAACAAACGCTGCGCCGACGGTGTGTCGACCGCTAACCTGAATACCCCGGATGCCTTCGCTGCCGCTCGCGCGGCACTGGCCTGAACCCTGATCCCGAACTTAGGAGAAGCCTGCATGAGTCTGCAAGGTAAAGTTGCACTGGTCACCGGCGCTAGCCGTGGCATTGGCCAGGCGATCGCCCTGGAGCTGGGCCGTCAGGGCGCCGTTGTGATCGGCACCGCCACTTCCGCCTCGGGCGCCGAGCGTATCGCCGCGACCCTGAAGGAAAACGGCGTGCAAGGCACCGGTCTTGAGCTGAACGTGACCAGCGATGAGTCCGTGGCTGCGGTATTGGCCGAGATCACTGCACAGTTCGGCGCACCGGCTATTCTGGTGAATAACGCCGGTATCACCCGCGATAACCTGATGATGCGCATGAAAGACGACGAGTGGTACGACGTGGTCGATACCAACTTGAACAGTCTGTTTCGCCTGTCCAAGGGCGTTTTGCGTGGCATGACCAAGGCGCGTTGGGGCCGAATTATCAATATTGGCTCCGTAGTGGGTGCCATGGGCAACGCAGGCCAAGTAAACTATGCAGCCGCCAAGGCCGGTCTGGAAGGTTTCAGTCGTGCATTGGCGCGTGAAGTCGGCTCGCGGTCGATTACGGTCAACTCGGTGGCCCCAGGGTTCATCGACACCGATATGACCCGCGAACTGCCGGAAGCACAGCGTGAAGCCTTGCTGACGCAGATTCCGCTGGGCCGTCTGGGCCAGGCTCAAGAGATCGCGAATGTGGTCACTTTCCTGGCATCTGACGGTGCGGCATACGTGACTGGGGCTACAATCCCGGTGAACGGCGGGATGTACATGAGTTAAATTGTGACGGATCGCTTCAAAAAAATGTCATACGAGCTGTCTAAAATCCGTTATAAAGCTGCAACTTAATTTATAGGCAGGTGGCCGACCGGGTACAGGGTGAAGCTTTCAGTTGAAAAGCTGAAATGGCTTTCTATACACTTACCCACTGGCCAGCTGCCTGAATTTGTCCATTAGGAGTTAAACAAGGTATGAGCACCATCGAAGAGCGCGTCAAGAAAATCGTCGCCGAGCAACTGGGCGTTAAAGAAGAAGAAGTGGTCAACACTGCTTCCTTCGTAGAAGACCTGGGTGCCGATTCCCTTGACACCGTTGAGCTGGTGATGGCTCTGGAAGAGGAATTCGAGACCGAAATCCCGGACGAAGAAGCTGAAAAAATCACTACTGTTCAAGCTGCTATCGACTACGTTACTAGCCACCAGGCGTAATAGTTTGTAGTCGTCGCTTGCTGTCAGGGAAAAACCGCACTGCTGTAACGGCGTGCGGTTTTTTCTTTAAGCGCTGATGAAAAGTCGGTTCTGATGCAAAGTGTCGTCATCAAGAAAAAGGAGAGTGCTGTGTCGCGTAGACGCGTCGTAGTCACCGGTATGGGTATGTTGTCGCCACTGGGCACGGATGTGCCGAGCAGTTGGCAGGGCATTCTGGCTGGCCGCAGTGGTATTGGTCTGATCGAACACACGGACCTTTCTGCCTATTCCACCCGTTTTGGCGGCTCGGTAAAGGGTTTTAATGTCGAGGAATATCTCTCGATAAAAGAGTCCCGCAAACTCGACCTGTTCATTCAATACGGCCTGGCAGCCGGTTTTCAGGCAGTGCGTAACGCCGGCCTGGAAGTCACCGACGCCAACCGTGACCGCATTGGCGTGGCCATGGGTTCGGGTATTGGCGGTTTGACCAATATCGAAGAAACCAGCCGCACCTTGCACGATTCCGGCCCCCGTCGAATTTCACCGTTCTTCGTGCCGGGTTCGATCATCAATATGATTTCCGGTTTCCTGTCCATCCACTTGGGCGCACAGGGACCTAACTACGCCATTGCCACCGCCTGCACCACCGGTACGCATTGCATCGGCATGGCGGCGCGCAACATCGCCTATGACGAAGCCGACGTGATGATCGCCGGCGGCGCCGAAATGGCGGCCTGCGGCCTGGGCATGGGCGGCTTCGGCGCGTCCCGTGCGCTGTCGACCCGCAACGATGAGCCGACCCGTGCCAGCCGTCCGTGGGACAAGGGCCGTGATGGCTTCGTATTGTCCGACGGTGCCGGTGCGCTGGTGCTGGAAGAGTTGGAACACGCCAAGGCGCGTGGCGCCACCATTTACGCCGAGCTGATCGGCTTTGGCATGAGCGGTGACGCCTACCACATGACCTCGCCACCGTCCGACGGTGCCGGTGCTGCGCGTTGCATCACCAACGCCCTGCGCGATGCGAAGGTCAACCCGGACCAGGTGCAGTACATCAATGCCCACGGCACCTCGACCCCGACGGGCGACCTGGCGGAAGCCGAAGCCATCAAGTCGGTGTTCGGCGAGCACGCGTACAAGCTGGCGGTCAGTTCCACTAAGTCCATGACCGGCCACTTGCTGGGCGCGGCGGGCGCGGTTGAAGCGATCTTCAGCGTCATGGCCATCAAGGATCAGGTCGCTCCGCCGACCATCAACCTGGATGAGCCGGACGAAGGTTGCGACCTGAACTTCGTGCCTCACGAAGCGCAGCCCATGCCGATCGACGTGACAATCTCCAACTCGTTCGGGTTTGGCGGTACCAACGGTTCCCTGGTGTTCCGCCGGTTCGCCGAGTGATGCACAGCTGGGTCGACGGTCAGCCAGCGGACAGCGTGCCTCTGAAAGATCGTGGCCTGGCGTATGGCGATGGGCTGTTCGAGACCCTCGCCGTCAAGGCCGGGCAGCCTGTGCTGCTCGACCGCCACCTGCAACGCCTCGAAGAGGGGTGCAGGCGCCTCGCTTTGGTTGCGGATCAGGTGCTGATCCGCAGCGAAGTGCTGGCCTTTGCTGCCGCCCTCGGCGATGGCGTTCTCAAATTGATCCTCACCCGTGGCGACAGCCTGCGCGGTTATGGCATTACCCCTGGCGCCCCGGCGCGCCGTATCTTGCAGGGCAGTCCGCCCGCTACCTATCCCAATGCCCATGCAGCCGACGGCATCCGCCTGTTTGCCTGTGCTACCCGCTTGGCTGAGCAGCCGTTGCTCGCCGGCCTCAAACACCTCAATCGCCTGGAACAGGTGATCGCCCGCGCCGAGTGGCAGGATGCCGAGCATGCCGAAGGCTTGATGCTGGATGTGTCTGGACGCGTCATCGAGGGCGTATTCAGCAACCTGTTCCTGGTGCGCAACGGCTTGTTACTAACCGCCGATCTGAATCGTTGTGGGGTTGCCGGCGTGATGCGCGCCGAGATTCTGGCCCAGGCGCAAACCCTGGGCGTCCCGGTGGCCGTGGTCGACATCAGCCTTGAGCAGTTACAGCAGGCCGATGAAGTCTTTGTGTGCAACAGCGTTTATGGCATTTGGCCGGTGCGTGGGTGCGCTGCGATGAGCTGGCCGGTTGGGCCGCTCACCCGTAAACTGCAGGGCATTGTTCGCGCACTATTGGGTATTTGAGTTGATACGAAAACTGGTTGTACTGCTGCTGATCGCCTTGTTCTCGGCGGCTTTGCTGTTGGGCTATTCGGCCTGGAAGTTCGATTCTGCCTTGAAGCAGCCCTTGAACCTGACCCAGGAGCAATTGCTCGATGTACCGGCGGGGGCGACCCCTACCGGCACCTTCAATCGCCTGGAAGCCGACGGCGTGCTTGAAGGCGCTTTCTGGTTGCGCCTGTACTGGCGCTTCAACCTCGACGGCCAGCCATTGCACAGCGGCGAATACCGCATGACACCCGGTATGACGGCGCAGGGCTTGATCGGCCTGTGGCAGCGCGGTGAAGTGGTGCAATACAGCCTGACACTGGTGGAAGGCTGGAACTTCCGCCAGGTGCGCTCGGCCCTGGCCAAGCATGAAAAGATCGTGCAAACCCTCTCGGGCCTGACTGACAGCGAAGTGATGGACAAGCTCGGTCACCCCGGCGTATTTCCCGAAGGGCGGTTCTTCCCGGATACCTATCGTTTTGTGCGGGGCATGACCGACGTCGAATTCCTGAAAAAAGCCTATAACCGCCTGGACGATGTCCTCGCCCAGGAGTGGAGCAAGCGCGCCGCCGATGCGCCCTACACCGACCCTTATCAAGCGCTGATCATGGCCTCGCTGGTGGAGAAAGAGACCGGCGTGCCTGAAGAGCGTGGGCAGATCGCCGGGGTGTTTGTGCGTCGCCTGAAGATCGGCATGTTGCTGCAGACCGATCCGACGGTCATCTACGGCCTGGGCGAGCGCTACAACGGCAAGCTGACCCGCGCTCACCTCAAGGAAGCCAACCCCTACAACACCTACATGGTCGCCGGCCTGCCGCCGACGCCCATCGCCATGGTCGGTCGCGAGGCGATCCATGCCGCGCTGAACCCGGTGCCGGGCAGCAGCTTGTATTTTGTCGCAAGGGGTGACGGCAGCCATATTTTCTCCGATGACCTGGATGCGCATAATGCCGCCGTGCGTGAGTTCCAGCTCAAGCGCCGCGCCGATTACCGCTCCAGCCCGGCGCCGGTGGTGAAACCTGCGGAAGATGCAGCACCATCGGCCGATGCGCCCGCCGAACCGCCGGCTGCTCCTGTGCCGGACACCGCCGCACCGCAAAGCCCGCAATGACTCTGACTAAGGACTGCCTGTGACTGGCTTGTTTATTACCCTGGAAGGCCCCGAAGGCGCCGGCAAAAGCACCAACCGCGATTACCTGGCCGAGCGTTTGCGCAGCGAAGGCATCGAGGTGGTGTTGACCCGCGAACCGGGTGGTACGCCACTGGCGGAGCGCATCCGCGAAGTGCTGCTGGCGCCGGGTGAAGAACAGATGAACCCGGACACCGAGCTGCTGCTGGTGTTTGCCGCGCGCGCCCAGCACCTGGGCGAAGTGATTCGTCCGGCCCTGGACCGTGGTGCCGTGGTGATTTGCGATCGCTTTACCGATTCCACTTACGCCTACCAAGGCGGTGGCCGCGGCTTGTCCCTGGCGCGCATCGCCACCCTGGAAACCTTCGTCCAAGGCGATTTGCGCCCTGACCTGACGCTGGTGTTCGACCTGCCGGTGGAAGTCGGCCTGGCCCGTGCCAGTGCCCGTGGCCGTCTGGACCGTTTCGAGCTGGAAGGCCAGGCTTTCTTCGACGCAGTCCGTACCGCGTTCCTCACACGCGCCGCCGCCGAGCCTGAGCGTTATTACCTGCTGGACGCTGCCCAGCCGTTGGCCCACGTGCAGCAAGCCATCGATGCGTTGTTGCCGACCCTGCTGGAGCGCGCCCGTGGCTGAAGCCTACCCGTGGCAGGATAGCCTGTGGCAACAACTGGCCGGCCGCGCCCAGCACGCGCACGCCTACCTGTTGCATGGGCCGGTGGGAATCGGCAAGCGTGACCTGGCCGAGCGGCTCATGGCCAGCTTGCTGTGCCAGCGTCCGGTCAACCTGGAAGCCTGCGGTGAGTGCAAGTCGTGCCTGTTGCTCAAGGCCGGCAGCCACCCGGATAACTACGTGCTGGAACCCGAGGAAGCCGACAAAGCGATCAAGGTCGACCAGGTGCGTGACCTCGTCAGCTTCGTGGTGCAAACCGCGCAGATGGGCGGGCGCAAGGTGGTGCTGATCGAGCCGGTGGAGGCGATGAACATCAACGCCGCCAACGCGTTGCTCAAAAGCCTGGAGGAGCCGTCCGGCGATACCGTGTTGTTGCTGGTGAGTCACCAGTCCAGCCGTCTGTTGCCAACTATCCGCAGCCGGTGCGTGCAGCAGGCGTGTCCGCTGCCGAGCGAGGCCATGAGCCTTGAGTGGCTCGGGAAGGCGTTGCCGGACTGCACCGAGGACGAGCGCGTCGAGTTGCTGACGCTGGCCGCCGGCTCGCCGTTGGCGGCGGTGAAGCTGCAAGCCCAGGGCGTGCGTGAGCAGCGCGCGCTGGTGGTGGATGGCGTGAAGAAACTGATCAAGCAGGAAATGTCCGCCACCCAATTGGCAGAAACTGCCTGGAAGGACATTCCCTTGCTGTTGCTGTTCGACTGGTTTTGCGACTGGTCGAGCCTGATCCTGCGTTACCAGCTGACCCAGGATGAAAACGGCCTGGGTCTGCCGGACATGCGCAAGGTGGTGCAGTACCTGGCGCAGAAAAGCGCCCAGGACAAAGTCCTGACTATCCAGGACTGGATCCTCGCGCAGCGCCAGAAAGTGCTCGGCAAGGCCAACCTGAACCGCGTGCTGCTGCTTGAAGCGCTGCTGGTGCAGTGGGTCGGTTTGCTCGGCCGCCGTTAATTTCCGTGGCCGGCGGGTGTATCGTCGGCCAGACACTTTTCGTGACTGAAGTTGTAGATACCTATGCTCGTAGATTCCCATTGCCACCTTGACCGCCTCGACCTGGCCCAGCACGGCGGTTCCCTTGATGCCGCGCTCGAAGCCGCACGCCAGCGCGGGGTAGGGCACTTCCTGTGCATCGGCGTCAGCGCCGAAAACGCCGCCGACGTTAAAGCCCTCGCCGAGCGTTATGCCGATGTGGATTGCTCGGTGGGTATCCATCCGCTGGACCTCAAGCCCGGCGAAGCCCCGGCCCTCGACTGGTTGCTGGGCGAACTGAACCACCCGCGCGTGGTGGCCATCGGCGAAACCGGCCTGGATTACCACTACGAACCCGAAGCCGCCGAGTTGCAGCAGGCGTCCTTCCGCCTGCACCTGCAAGCCGCCCAGCAGACCGGCAAACCGGTGATCGTCCACACCCGTGGCGCCCGTGCCGACACCCTGACCTTGCTGCGCGAAGCCGCGCTGCCGCAGGCCGGTGTGTTGCATTGTTTTACCGAAGACTGGGACATGGCCAAGGCAGCCCTGGACCTGGGGTTCTACATTTCGCTGTCGGGCATTGTCACCTTCCGCAACGCCGACGCCCTGCGCGACGTCGCACGCCAAGTGCCGGCCGACCGTCTGCTGGTGGAGACCGATTCGCCGTACCTGGCGCCGATCCCCCATCGCGGCAAGCCGAACTTGCCGGAGTATGTGCGCGATGTGGCGGAGTACCTGGCGATGCTGCGCGGTGAGTCCTACGAGCGCTTTGCCGAACAGACCACCGAGAACTTCAAGCGTCTGTTCCCGCTGGCTCACGTCGCCGGCTGACGCACAACCTTCAAAAGCCGACAAGCCCGCTCACTACAGCATTGTGTGGATAACTAAATCGCAGGCAAAAAAAACCCGGGTTCTGGGGGGGCGAATCCGGGCTAAGACCATTAGGAGTAAAACAAGGGCACGCGGTCCGTTGGTACCCAGGTCGGCGCTTCACTTGGGGGAGATGTCACGCCGACAGTTGAAGTATTGATCAGTATCCGATTCAGTCCAGTCGCGACTGGTCGTTTTTTAAACAGATTTGGAATACGCGCGCTTCGCTTGAGTTCTCATCAGGCCGGTGCACGGGTGCGGTTTTTGCGTGTTATTTCTGACTGATATCAATGAAAACGTTGGCGTGCTGAAAGTAAAGTGCATTCCGGGTTCACATAGACATTGCCCAACGACCGTTCAGTCGGGATAATCCCTCGCATCGGGTAAATCGTATCGTCACGTATCCGTGGCCTTGCGTAACCCTCCCTCTATCGACCTCTGCAGACCTCTTACTCATGCACAAAGAACCCCGTAAGGTCCGTGAGTTTCGCCGCCGTGAGCAGGAAATTCTCGACACCGCACTCAAGCTGTTCCTCGAACAAGGTGAAGACAGCGTCACCGTCGAGATGATTGCGGATGCCGTGGGTATCGGCAAAGGCACGATCTACAAGCACTTCAAGTCCAAGGCCGAGATCTACCTGCGGCTGATGCTCGACTACGAGCGCGACTTGAACGAACTGCTGCATTCGGCCGACGTCGACAAGGACAAGGAAGCCCTGTCCCGCGCCTACTTCGAGTTCCGCATGCGCGACCCGCAGCGCTACCGCCTGTTCGACCGCCTGGAAGAGAAGGTGGTCAAGGGCCACCAAGTGCCGGAAATGGTCGAGGAACTGCACAAGATCCGCGCCTCGAACTTCGAACGCCTGACGCTGCTGATCAAAGGCCGCATCAGCGAAGGCAAGCTGGAAGACGTGCCGCCGTATTTCCACTACTGCGCCGCGTGGGCGTTGGTGCACGGCGCCGTGGCGCTGTACCACTCGCCGTTCTGGAGCAATGTGCTGGAAGACCAGGAAGGTTTCTTCCAGTTCCTGATGGACATCGGCGTGCGCATGGGCAACAAGCGCAAACACAGTTCCGAGCAGCCACCGCTGGAATCGCCGTCCACGTAATGATTTGCTGCCACGCGTAGTACCCCAGGAATATACTCAGGCATGGACTCTTGCTAAAAGCTGATTTATCAGTCAGCTTTTAGTGCGCCCGAATCATCCTCTGCCGGAGTGATCCATGATCGTTGATCGTCAAGGCAGGCGTTTTCGCAATTTGCGGATCAGCCTGACCTCAGCCTGTAATTACGCGTGCACCTACTGCGTGCCTAATGGCAAGCGGCTGGTGGCTGCCCAGGACGAACTCTCGGCCGAGGCCATGGCCCGTGGCGTGGAATACCTTATTGAAGCGGCCGGCATCGACCGCCTGCGCATCACCGGCGGTGAGCCGTTGGTCAGCCCCAAGCTGGAAGCCTTCATGGGCGCAGTCGGGCAGATGGGCCTCAGTGACATCAGCTTGACCACCAACGGCCAACTGCTGGCGCGCAAGCTGCCATTGCTGGTGGAGGCCGGGATCAAGCGCATCAACGTCTCCCTCGACACCCTGGACCCCGACGCCTTCCGCAGCATCGCCCGTGGCGGCGACCTGGCCACCGTACTTGATGGCATGGACCAGGCCCGTGCCGCCGGGATCAAGATCAAGGTCAACATGGTGCCGTTACGCGGCCAGAACCTCGACCAAGTCATGCCGCTGCTCGACTACTGCCTGGAGCGTGGCTACGAGCTGCGTTTTATCGAGCTGATGCGCATGGGCCACCTGGCCAAGGATTCCAACGCGTTCCTGCAGCAATTTGTCAGCCTGCAGCAACTGTTGAGCCTGATCGGCGAGCAGTATGAATACCTGCAAGCCAACGCTCCCGTGGACGCCACCGCGGTGCGCTACGAAGTGCCGGGCAAGGGTTTCTTTGGTGTGATCGCTAACGAAAGCGTGCCGTTCTGCCGTACCTGTTCACGGTTGCGGTTGTCGTCCACCGGTTGGCTGCACGGGTGCCTGTCGTCCAGCAACCGTCACTATGTCGGCGACCTGCTGGACAAGCCGCGCCATCAAGCACTGCCGGCGCTGCAAGGTCTGTTGATGAAGGCTTTGGGTGACAAGCAGGAAGTAGCGTTCTCGGGCGGCGCCACGATCATGAAAATTATCGGCGGCTGACCCACCCCCAAGACAACACACTACCCAGTGTGGGAGGAGGCCCCTCCCACATTTGTCATATGTTGCTACCAAATGGCGCAAAACCTGCATCTCACGCCCATTCGCCGGTTTTCCGTCACCGGCTTCTGGAGGATTAGGATGCGTAGTCTGGTTTTGTTGCTGGTGTCGTTGACGCTGAGTGGTTGCATGACCGTCAGCGATATGGCCGAAGGCACCCGTTATCAGATGAGTGACGCCGGCTTGCTGGACCACAGCGATACCCGTCGCACCGCCTCGATTCGCGTGCAGCCGGACTCCTTTATCTTTATTGCCCAGGGCGCCTTCGTACCACCGGGCAGCGCCTATCCGCGCCCGAACGTGGTGGCCGAGGAAGCCTTCAACGGTTTTGTCGAATATTTCCCCATGGTGCGCCGTGCCCGCCAGCCGGAAGGCTTGGAACAGGCGATGGCCGAAGCCCGTGCGGCGGGCGCTCACTACCTGCTGTACTGCCGCTTCGCCAAGGCCGATGACCGCATCGGTAACGCGGATGAGTGGGCCGATCAGGAAGCCCTCGACCGCGTTGGCCTGGACAGCGGTGTCATCCAGATCATGTTGATCGAGACCAGCACCCAGTATTTGATTGATACTGCACGTATTCGCAGTCGTGGCGGTTTACTGACGTTCCACGATAACAAGCCAGAAGATTTGATTGCCCGTCCGCTGGCGCAGTACGCCCGAGGCCTGCTGGGGATGAGCAATCAATAAGCACCAGGAGAGCACCATGACCGATTCCGCCAAGGCCAACGACTTGTTGGCCCAACTGCCCAAAGGCAAAGGACCGGCGCCGGTGCACCTGTGGAACCCGGACTTCTGCGGCAATATCGACATGCGTATCGCCCGTGATGGCACCTGGTTCTACCAGGGCACGCCGATCGGGCGTAAGCCGATGGTCAAGTTGTTCTCCAACATCATTCGCCGCGATGGCGATGATTACTTTCTGGTCACTCCCGTAGAAAAAGTCGGCATCGCCGTCGATGATGCGCCGTTTGTCGCCGTTACTCTGGAGGTAGAAGGGCAGGGCGAAGGTCAGTTGCTGCGTTTCACCACCAACGTGGACGATCAGATCGAGGCTGGCCTGGAACACCCGCTGCGGGTCGTGATTGACCCCGTTACCCAGGAGCCTGCCCCTTACCTACGGGTGCGCACCAACCTTGAAGCCTTGGTGCATCGCAATGCGTTCTACCAGTTGGTGGAGCTGGCGGTGAGCCGTCCGATCAACGGTCAGAACTGGCTCGGCGTCTGGAGCGGCGGGGCGTTCTTCCCCATCGGCCTGGAGCCCTGAAGTCGGTTTTTTCTTTTTCCTGAAATAATTTGCTTGCTGCCAACGGGCGCTTTCGGTTATCAATTTGTACATGATTAGACATGTTCGATTTGATAAGAAAAAACGCGTCGTCGACGAGCTCATCCGCCGTATCGAGGGTGGGGTGATGGCCGACGGTGTCCTGCTGCCGGGCGAGCACCAATTGGCCGAAGAGTTCGCGGTCAGTCGCGGTACCCTGCGCGAAGCCCTCGCCGAGCTCAAGCGGCGCAATTACATCGCGACCCAAAGCGGCGTCGGCTCCATCGTCACCTTTGACGGCATGGTGCTCGACCAACGCAGCGGCTGGGCCCAGGCCCTGGCCGACACCGGCGCGCGGGTGAACACCGACATCCTGCGCCTGGAAGCGGTGACCCGCCCGGAACTGTTCAGCCGTTTCGGCAGCGACCAATTCATTGCGCTCGACCGCCGGCGACGGACCACTGATGGTACGGCCGTGTCCCTGGAGCGCTCGCTGATGCCGGCTTCCGGTGGCTTGGAAAGCCTGCCTCGGGTTGGCCTGATCGACGATTCCCTGACCATCACCCTGGCCGCCTACGGCTACGTTGGCGCCGAAGGTGACCAGTGGATCGGCGCCGAACCGCTCAGCGACGAAGACGCCGAGTTGCTTGGCCGCCCCGCAGGCACGGTGTTCCTCAAGGCCTCGCGTACGACTTACGACCGTCGCGAGCGTTTCATGGAATACGTCGAAAGCTTGCTCGACCCGCTGCACTTTCGCCTGCACCTTCAGTTTGGACACTCGAAATGATCCCGCACAATCGCGCCCTCGGCGCTTTCTACGGCTTGGCGTTGGGCGATGCCCTGGGCATGCCGACCCAGTCCCTGAGCCGCGAACAAGTCCGAGCGCGTTTTGGTGCCATCACCGGCCTGGAAGATGCCGATGCCGACCAGCCTATCGCGCCCAACATGCCGGCGGGCTCCATCACCGATGACACCGAGCAGGCGATCCTGGTCGGCGAATTGCTGGTGGAAGGCCAAGGCAAAATCGAACCCACCGTGCTCGCCCAGCGCCTGATCGACTGGGAAGCGGTGATGCGCGCCAAGGGCTCCCAGGACTTGCTCGGCCCCTCCACCAAACGTGCGATCGACATGATCCTCGCCGGGCACACACCGGAAGAATCCGGGCGCTACGGCACTACCAACGGCGCAGCGATGCGTATCACCCCGGTAGGCATTGCCGCCGATGTCAGCGACCCGGTGCAGTTTATCCAGGCGGTGATCCAGGCGTGCCAAGTCACCCACAACACCACATTGGGCATCTCCAGCGCTGCGGCGGTGGCGGCGGTGGTCTCGGCCGGTATCAACGGCGTGGACCTGGGCGAAGCGCTGAACATCGGCACGCACGTCGCGCAGCAGGCGGAAGGCCACGGTCATTGGATCGCCGGTGGGCGGATTTCCACCCGCATCAGTTGGGCGCGGACCTTGAGCGTCGGCAGCGGCGATAAAGCCCTGTTCGCCGACCTGCTGTACGAACTGATTGGCACCTCCGTGGCTTCCCAGGAGTCGGTGGTGGTGTCGTTTGCCCTGGCCCAGCAAGTGGCGGTGGGCGAGATGAATGCGTTCGAAGCACTGTGCCTGGCGGCCAGTCTTGGCGGTGACACCGATACCATCGCCGCGATTCTTGGCGCCATGCTCGGTGCGTGCCTGGGCATGCAGTGCTGGCCTGAGGCGATGATCGAACAGGTCAAGCAAGTCAATGGCCTGGATGTGCAGCCGTTGGTTCAAGCGTTGCTCAAATTGCGATAAGCGCCGCAGGCAAACATGTGGGAGCGAGCAAGCCCGCTCCCACATTCGATAGCGTCGAGTCATGGAGACCGAATAGACATTTCGCTTTGATTCTCTGCCACAACCACAACAATACAGGCACCAGGAGCACCCCATCATGAGCAGCACCTCTTCCGGCCAAAGCGCCGGGCAATTGGAAACGCGCGGCATCGAACCGGTCCCTGAGGCCGAGTGCAACGGTCATCCGTTGCAATTGTTCTGGGTGTGGTTCGCGGCCAACATCAGCATCCTCGGCTTGCCGCTTGGCGCAACCCTGGTCGCGTTTCGTGGCCTGGCCATCTGGCAGGCCGTCATCGTCGCGATCCTTGGCGCCGCCGGTTCTTTTGCGGTGGTGGGCATCATCTCCATCGCCGGCCGTCGCGGCCGTGCCCCGAGCCTGACGCTGTCCCGCGCCATCTTCGGTGTGCGTGGCAATATCGGCCCGACGTTGGTGTCGCTGATGTCACGGCTGGGCTGGGAAACGGTCAACACCACCACCGCCGCCTTTGTGCTGCTGTCGTTGTGTTCGATCCTGTTCGGTTCACCGGTAGAGGCGAAAAGCGCGCCGGTCCTCACGCTGATCTTCATCGCCATCTTTGTGTTGCTGACCCTGTCCGTTTCCGGCCTGGGCCACGCGACCTTGCTGGTGATCCAGAAGTGGGCCACCTACGTGTTCGGCGCCTTGAACATCCTGGTCGGCGGTTTCCTCTGCGCCACCATCGATTGGAGCGCAGTGTTCAACGCTACCCCGGCACCGCTCAGTGCGATGATCATCGGCGTCGGCACCATGGCCGCCGGTACCGGTATTGGCTGGGCCAACGCCGGTGCCGACATGTCGCGTTACCAGCACCGCAGCGTCAAGGCGGTGCGTCTGGTGGCGTCGGCCGCGTTTGGTGCGGGCATTCCGCTGGTGTTGCTGATCACCCTCGGCGGCTTGCTGTCGGTGGGCAACAATGACTTGGCCTCGGCCACCGACCCGATCATCGCGATCCGCGACATGCTGCCGACCTGGATGGCGGTGCCGTACCTGATCACCGCGTTCGGCGGGCTGCTGCTGTCCAACAACCTGTCGGTGTACTCGGCCGGCCTCACCACGCTGACCCTCGGCTTGAAGGTCAAGCGCGTGCATGCGGTGATCGTCGACATCGTGGCGATCTTCGCCGGCTCGATCTACTTCATGCTGATCGCCGACAGCTTCTACGGCCCCTTCATCACCTTCATCTCGCTGCTGGCGGTGCCGATTACCGCGTGGGTCGGTATCTTCGTGGTCGACCTGATCCACCGTCACTACTACAGCCCCAAGGACCTGCTGGACGTCAGCCCCAGCAGCGCCTATTGGTATCGCGGCGGCGTGGAGTGGCGTGCGTTCGGCGCCTGGGCCGTGGCGATCGTGTTGGGTTTCAGCTTCACCACCATCGGCACCACCGCCGAAAACATCTGGTTCGCCGGGCCGTTGTCGGACTCCTGGCTGGGCCACAACGGCCTGGGCTGGATCGTCACCTTCCTGGTGGCCGGCGGGATTTATGCGGTACTGGGCGGTGCGTCTGACCGTCGCCCGGCTTTAGTCGAGAGCGCTAATGTCTAGATTGCTGCACACCGGCCAGGTCATCGTCGACCTGGTCATGGCCCTCGATACCTTGCCCGCCACCGGCGGCGACGTGCTCGCGCAATCGGCCAGTTTCGAAGCCGGCGGTGGCTTTAACGTAATGGCCGCCGCGCGGCGTAATGGGTTGCCGGTGGTCTACCTGGGGCGACATGGCAACGGGCGCTTCGGCGACCTGGCGCGAGCGGCGATGCAGGCCGAGGGCGTGGAGATGGCCCAGGCGCCCAGCACGGATAAAGACACCGGCTTGTGTGTGTCGCTGACCGAGGCCACCACTGAGCGCACGTTCATTTCCCATATCGGCGCCGAAGGTGATTTGAGCGCCGAGGACTTGGCGGGCGTGCTGCCGCAATCGGACGATTATGTGTACGTCAGCGGCTACAGCTTATTGCTGGAAGGCAAGGCACAGGCATTGCTCGATTGGCTCTTGGCGCTACCGCGTGACATCACTGTGGTGTTCGACCCGGGGCCGTTGGTCAAGGCACCGGATTCGGCGCTGATGGTGGCGTTGTTGCCGCGTATTGATATCTGGACGAGCAACGGTCCGGAAGCGCTGGCGTTTACCGGTGCGCGTACGGTTGCGCAGGCGCTGGTCGATCTCAATCGTCACCTGCCCGCAAACGCTTTGCTGGTGGTGCGTGATGGGCCGAACGGTTGCTGGGTTAGCCGCGAGGGCCAGGCGGAACATGTACCGGGCTTTAAGGTGAGGGCGGTAGACAGCAACGGCGCAGGGGATGCCCATGCCGGTGTGTTTATCGCAGGGTTGGCCAATGGCCTGGCACCCGCTCAAGCGGCACAGCGGGCGAATGCGGCGGCGGCACTGGCCGTGACGCGTTGGGGCCCGGCCACGTCCCCTGGCACCGCCGAAGTCGACGCTCTACTCGAGCAGTAAATACAGTCGAGAAATGTGGGAGGGGGCAAACCCCCTCCCACATTTAGCTCATTAGAAAGGCTACTGGCTGGTTTCAGACTCCAGCTTGCGCGCCTCATCCACACCCGACGCGGTCAGCTTGATCGGCAAATTCAACGCGTATTCACCGGCGTCGTCGGTGGTCACATGCCCATCCTTGATCAACCCGCGGTCTTGCAGAAATGCCAAGGCACTGGCGACCACTTTCTCTCCGCGGTAGTTATCCAGCACCTCCTTGCCCAACCCATGGGGATGAGCGTGCAGCAGGCGGGTGAGGACTTCTTTTTCAAGGTCTTTGTCGACGTTCATGCGTACCTCTTCACTGGGAAATGATCGGGTGTTCGTCTTGCGTGCGATGAATCAAGGTGCAGGTTGTTTTGGCGCACCTGGGACGTTGGAATCATCGCCCTTGTTGATGTTCGGCTGATTGATCGCAGGGCCCATCTTGCCGTTGCCGACGGCGGCAGGCGCCTGGCGCTGGGTGTCATTGCCCTGGGTGCGAGGATCGGCGCCCGGTTGGATAATCGCGCCACCGTTGGTGTCGAGGCCCGTGCCCATGGATTTCTGCGATTCGGTGGTGGCATCAGGCGTTGGATCGGTCGTTCCGGTGGTCGAGCTGGCGGCAAAGGCGCTCAGCGACGCAGCAGACAACAGACCGGTGAGGGCGAGGGCAGCAAACTTGGAATTTTTCATGAGGGTGTCTCCATATGATTAATGTCCTTACCTACTATTGGTCAGCCCTGGTTTCGTGTTCGTGCCTTGATGGCGACGAACGGTCTTGTGTCTCCTGTAAGATTTTGTGTGTCGGTGACCACGAAATTGCGCTGCAACTCGTCATGAAAGCGCCTTAGTATGTGTGCTTTGAAATTGCCAAGGCTCGCCCATGACCATCCAGATTCGCCCCGCCGTGCCCAGCGATGCTGCGCAGATCCTGACGTTCATCACTGAGCTGGCCGAGTACGAGAAGGCCCGGCACGAAGTGATCGCGAGTGTGGTGGACATTGAGCGCAGCCTGTTCAGCGAGGGCGCCACCGCCCATGGCCTGATCTGCTCGCGCGATGACGTGCCGATTGGTTTTGCGGTGTTCTTTTTCAGCTATTCCACGTGGCTGGGCAGTAATTGCCTGTACTTGGAAGACCTCTACATCAACCCGGAACAGCGCGGCGGCGGGGCGGGCAAGAAGCTGTTGCGCCACCTGGCGAAGATCGCCTTCGATAACGGCTGCGGCCGCTTTGAGTGGAGCGTGCTGGACTGGAACGAGCCGGCGATTGCCTTCTACAAATCCATCGGCGCCCAGCCGCAGGAGGAGTGGGTGCGCTATCGCATGGAGGGTGATGCGCTGCGCGACTTTGCACTGGGCTAACCCCCTTTCTTCAAACACTGAAGATCAACCGTGGGAAGGGCTTTGCCCCCTCCCACATTTTTTTTGCTTTTGCTCATAATATGGGATGCAAATTTATATATTGAGATATTTCAAATGATGGGTTTATAGTCGGCTGCATCAGCACTCACTACCAAAAATAAAACAGGTGAAGCGATGCAGGCACAACCGTTGTCACTTCCCGCCGTGCCCGAGCCAACCTACGGCGAGCGCCTCAAAGGCAAAGTGGTGATCATCACCGGCGCCGCCCAAGGCATTGGCGAGGCCATCGTTGCGTGCTTTCAGGCCCAACAGGCGCAGTTGGTCATCGCGGATATCCAAGGCGACAAAGTCGCACAGGTCGCCGCCCACTGGCGCGAACGCGGTGCCGATATCTACGCGCAAGCCGTCGATATCACCTCCAAAGAGCAATGGCAGTCGCTGGTGAACCTCGCCATCGAGCGCTTCGGCCGCGTGGACGTGCTGGTCAACTGCGCCGGCGTCAACGTGTTCCGCGACCCGCTGGAAATGACTGACGAGGACTGGCGCCGCTGCTTCGCCATCGACCTCGACGGCGCCTGGTACGGTTGCCGCACGGTGCTGCCGCACATGATCAAGCAGGGCATCGGCAACATCATCAATATTGCCTCCACCCATTCCAGTCACATCATTCCCGGCTGCTTTCCCTATCCCGTCGCCAAGCACGGCCTGCTCGGCCTCACGCGTGCCCTCGGCATTGAATACGCGCCCAAGGGCATCCGCGTGAATGCCATCGCGCCGGGCTACATCGAAACCCAGCTCAACGTCGATTACTGGAACGCTTTCCCCGACCCCCAGGCCGAGCGCCAGCGCGCGTTCGACCTGCACCCGCCCAAGCGCATCGGCCAGCCGATTGAAGTGGCGATGACTGCGCTGTTCCTGGCGACCGACGAGGCGCCCTTTATCAATGCCACCTGCCTGATGATCGATGGCGGGCGGTCGGTGATGTACCACGACTAAATCGTTTTCCAATAACAAGAATGAGGTGGTTCATGTTCAAGAAGACCCTAGGCGCCCTGGCGCTTGCGATGGCGTTCAGCGGCGTTGCGTTCGCCGAAGAAGTGAAGATCGGTTTCCTGGTCAAACAGGCCGAAGAACCTTGGTTCCAGACGGAGTGGGCCTTCGCCGAAAAAGCCGGCAAGGAACATGGTTTTACCGTGATCAAGATCGCCGTGCCGGATGGTGAGAAGACCCTCTCGGCCATCGACAGCCTGGCCGCCAATGGCGCGAAAGGCTTTGTGATCTGCCCGCCTGACGTGTCCCTCGGCCCGGCCATCGTTGCCAAAGCCAAGGTCAATGGCCTCAAGGTAATGGCGGTGGATGACCGCTTTGTCGATGCCAAAGGCAACTTCATGGAAGACGTGCCCTACCTGGGCATGGCCGCGTTCGAAGTGGGCCAGAAGCAGGGCGCGGCCATGGCCGCCGAAGCGAAAAAACGTGGCTGGGACTGGAAAGACACCTACGCCGTGATCAACACCTATAACGAACTCGACACCGGCAAAAAACGCACCGACGGTTCGATCAAATCCCTTGAAGAGGCGGGGATTCCCAAGGACCACATCTTGACCGCCGCCCTCAAGACCCTGGATGTTCCCGGCAGCATGGACGCCACCAACTCGGCCCTGGTCAAGCTGCCCAGCGGCGCGAAAAACCTGATCATCGGCGGCATGAATGACAACACCGTGCTTGGCGGCGTGCGTGCCACTGAAAGCGCCGGCTTCAAAGCGGCCAACGTGATCGGTATCGGCATCAATGGCACCGACGCCATCGGCGAATTGAAGAAAGCCGACAGCGGTTTCTTCGGCTCGATGCTGCCTAGTCCGCATATCGAGGGCTACAACACGGCGCTGGCGATGTACGAGTGGGTCACCACCGGTAAAGAGCCCGCCAAGTACACCGCGATGGACGAAGTGACTCTGATTACCCGCGCCAACTTCCAGGAAGAACTGACCAAAATCGGGCTGTGGAAATGACCGGCGCGGCCTTGCGCTTCAATGGCATCGGCAAGGAATTTCCCGGTGTGAAAGCGCTGGCGCAGATCAGCTTTGAAGCGCGGCCGCGTGAGGTGCACGCGTTGATGGGCGAAAACGGCGCAGGCAAGTCGACCCTGCTGAAAATCCTTGGCGGCGCCTACATCCCCAGCAGTGGCACGCTGCAGATCGGCGAGCAGACCATGGCCTTCAAAAACGCCGCCGACAGCATTGCCAGCGGCGTGGCGGTGATTCACCAGGAACTGCACCTGGTGCCGGAAATGACCGTGGCCGAGAACCTGTTCCTCGGGCATTTACCGTCGCGTTTCGGTGTGGTCAATCGCAGCCTGTTGCGTAAGCAGGCGCTGGCCTGCCTCAAGGGGTTGGCGGATGAAATTGATCCGGAGGAAAAGCTCGGCCGCCTGTCCCTGGGCCAGCGTCAACTGGTGGAAATCGCCAAGGCGCTGTCCCGTGGTGCCCATGTGATCGCGTTCGACGAACCCACCAGCAGCCTCTCGGCGCGCGAGATCGACCGCCTGATGGCAATCATCACGCGCCTGCGCGACGAGGGCAAAGTGGTGCTCTACGTGTCGCACCGTATGGAAGAAGTGTTCCGCATCTGCAACGCCGTCACGGTGTTCAAAGACGGCCGCTACGTGCGCACGTTCGACGACATGAGCGCGCTGACCCATGACCAGTTGGTGACGTGCATGGTCGGTCGCGATATCCAGGACATCTACGACTACCGGCCGCGTGAGCGGGGCGAAGTGGCGCTCAAGGTCGACGGTTTGCTTGGCCCAGGGCTGCGTGAGCCGGTCAGCCTGCAGGTGCACAAAGGCGAGATTCTTGGCCTGTTCGGCTTGGTCGGGGCGGGGCGCACGGAGCTGTTTCGGCTGCTGAGTGGTTTGACCCGCAGCACCGCAGGAAGCCTTGAGCTTTGTGGGCAAAAACTGCCGCTGCATTCACCTCGCGATGCCATTGCCGCCGGCGTGCTGCTGTGCCCGGAAGACCGCAAGAAGGAGGGCATCATTCCGCTGTCCAGCGTGGCCGAGAACATCAATATCAGTGCGCGCGGTGCCCATTCCACGTTCGGCTGGCTGCTGCGTGACGGCTGGGAAAAGCGCAACGCTGACCAGCAAATCCAGGCGATGAAAGTCAAAACGCCGAATGCCGAACAGAAAATCATGTACCTGTCCGGCGGCAACCAGCAGAAGGCCATTCTTGGCCGCTGGCTGTCGATGCCGATGAAAGTGCTGCTGTTGGACGAGCCGACCCGTGGCATCGATATCGGCGCCAAATCGGAGATCTACCAGATCATCCATAACCTGGCGGCCAGTGGTATTGCGGTGATCGTAGTGTCCAGCGACCTGATGGAAGTGATGGGCATCTCCGACCGTATCGTGGTGATGAGCGAAGGTGCCCTCACGGGTGAATTGACCCGCGATCAAGCGGATGAGGCTCGGCTGTTGCAACTGGCTCTCCCGCGTTCGCGGGCTTGAAGAATTCGAGGTGAATGATGTCTGAGGTAAAAACTGCAAAGGGCTTCTGGCCGGGGTTCAATCAGCGCAAGTTTCTCGATGATTGGGTGATGCTGCTCGCCGCGCTGGGTATCTTTTTGCTCAGTGCGTTGTTTATCGACAACTTCCTTTCACCGCTTAACATGCGTGGCTTGGGCCTGGCGATTTCAACGGTGGGCATTGCCGCCTGCACCATGCTGTTCTGCCTGGCATCGGGGCACTTCGATCTGTCGGTGGGCTCGGTGATTGCCTGCGCCGGCGTGGTGGCGGGCATTGTGATTCGCGACACCGACAGCGTGGCTCTCGGTGTGTCGGCGGCACTGGCCATGGGGCTGGTGGTGGGGCTGATCAATGGCATCGTCATCGCCAAGCTGCGCATCAATGCGTTGATCGCCACGTTGGCGACCATGCAGATCGTGCGCGGCCTGGCCTATATCTTCTCCAACGGCAAGGCCGTCGGCGTGATGGACGAAGGTTTCTTCGTGTTCGGCAACGGCCAGCTGCTGGGTGTGCCCGTGCCGATCATCATCACCGTGCTGTGCTTTGTGTTCTTCGGCTGGCTGCTGAATTACACCACCTATGGGCGCAACACCATGGCGATTGGCGGCAACCAGGAAGCCGCACTGCTGGCCGGGGTGAACGTCGATCGCACCAAGATCATCATCTTCGCCGTACACGGTTTGGTTGGCGCTTTGGCTGGGGTCATCCTCGCGTCGCGCATGACCTCCGGCCAGCCGATGATCGGCCAGGGCTTTGAGCTGACAGTGATCTCCGCCTGCGTGCTGGGCGGGGTATCGCTGAGCGGCGGCATCGGCATGATCCGGCATGTGATTGCCGGGGTGTTGATCCTGGCGATCATTGAGAACGCGATGAACCTGAAGAACATCGATACCTTTTACCAGTATGTGATCAGGGGTTCGATCTTGTTGCTGGCGGTGATCATCGACCGTATGAAGCAACGCTGATCCCGAGCCCTATGAAGATTCAAATGTGGGAGGGGGCTTGCCCCCGATAGCGGTGGGTCAGTGGATACATGTTTTTCTGATGTGCCGCCATCGGGGGCAAGCCCCCTCCCACATTTGGATCGCCACTGTATTGAGGGGCGGTATTTGCCATAATGCCCCCGCTTTCACACTAATAGGCCCGATATGCAGGAAAACGCCCACACCCCCGTCAAAGAAGCCGCCCCCACCGGCACCCAGACCCTGCTGCGAGGCCTGGGCGTGGTGCAGGCGGTGGCGGCCGGTGCGCGGGATCTGAAAGAGATCGCCCGGCGTATCGGCACCACCCGCAGCACCACGCACCGACTGGCCAGTTGCCTGGTGGAGGAACGTTACCTGCGCGTGGTGCCGCAAGTCGGTTACCTGCTGGGGCCAAAGTTGATCGAGCTGGGTTTTCAGGCGCGCGAGGAGCTGCCATTGGTGACCTTGGCCATCCCGTACCTGGATGAGCTGTCGGCACTGACCGGCGACACCATCCACCTGGCCATCCGCGAATACGACGACGTGCTGTACCTGCACAAGAACCCCGGTCGCAACGGCCCGGAAATGCGCTCACGGGTGGGCCATCGCATGCCGTTGGCGCGTACGGGCGTGGGCAAGGCGATGCTGCTGGATGACGCTGTCGAGGAGTGGCAGCGTTTGTATGAGACCAGCCTGCCGGCGGGTGGGAAAAACCTGCAATGGCCGCAACACCCGGAGCAATCCTGGGCACAGTTCGAGCAGCGCATGCGTGAATACGTGGTGGGCGGTTATGCGTTCGATCTGGAAGACAACGAACCGTCGATTCGCTGCGTGGCGGCACCGGTGCGCGATGCCAGCCGGCGAATCGTCGCCGGCATCAGCATCGCCAGTACCGTGCCCTACATGCCGCTGGAGAAGATGGCCGAGCTGATCCCTGTGATCAAACAGGTGGCAGCGCGGCTGTCAGCGGAGTTGGGCGCTAAAGGCTGATCAGACCTTCAAGGTCGCCATGTCGATGACAAAGCGGTACTTCACATCGCCGGCGATCATGCGGCTGTAGGCTTCGTTGATGTTGCGGATGTCGAGCATTTCGATGTCGCAGCTGATGCCGTGCTCGGCGCAGAAATCCAAGACTTCCTGGGTTTCGGCAATGCCACCGATCAAGGAACCGGCCAGGACTTTGCGGCCCATGATCAGCTTGGCGGCGTTGACCGGTGGGTCGACCGGTTCGATCAGGCCGACCAGGATGTGCACGCCGTCAAAGCGCAGCACGTCGAGGTAGGGGTTCAGGTCGTGCTGCACCGGGATGGTGTCCAGCAGGAAGTCAAAGTGCCCGGCGGCCGCTTTCATCTGCTCGGCGTCGGTGGACACGATCACGTGATCGGCACCCTGGCGACGGCCTTCTTCAGCCTTGCTCGCGGAGCGGGTGAACAAGGTCACTTCTGCGCCAATCGCCTTGGCCAGCTTGATGCCCATATGGCCCAGGCCGCCCATGCCCAATACGCCGACCTTGTCGCCGGCCTTGATGCCGTAGTGCTTGATCGGCGAGTACATGGTGACACCGGCGCACAGGATCGGCGCGGCGCTGGCCAGGTCGAGCTTGGCTGGGATCTTCACCACGAAGTGTTCGCTGACCACGATGCTGTCGGAGTAACCGCCCATGGTGTTGCTGCCGTCTACGCGGTCCGGGGTGGCGTAGGTCATGGTCGGGCCTTCGAGGCAATATTGCTCCAGGTCCGCTTTGCACGCGTCGCAGTGACGGCACGAATCAACCATGCAGCCCACGCCCACCAGGTCGCCGACTTTATGCGCGGTGACATTGGCGCCGACGGCGGTGACCTTGCCGACGATCTCGTGGCCCGGCATCAGTGGGTACACGGCGATGCCCCATTCGTTGCGCGCCTGGTGGATGTCGGAGTGGCACACGCCGCAGTACAGGATCTCGATGGCCACGTCATCCACGCGCGGGCTGCGGCGCTGGAAGGACATGGGGGCGAGGGGAGTGGTGGCCGACTGAGCGGCATAACCGATGGCGGTGTACATGGTGGAACCTCGCAAAAGCGTTGGAAAGTGAGGCGGGCCATTTTCCGCGCCGGTCCCGGATGCGGCCATGGTGATTGCTCCGAGTCTCATGCCTATTCGTCCGGGAGTGCCCTGTGTTTGGGTTTTTGTGTCGCCGGACCTGCGATGATGCTCTCATCCCTTTTCAGCGAAGTTTTTTGCCATGTTGTTGACCCGCCATCTTGATGCCAACGCCCCGCTGGTTGCCCTGATTGAGGGGCTGACGCCCCGTGACGGTTTCTCGCCGACACACTTGCCCGGTGTGCAGGTATTGCGTGCCAGTTGCGACGTGGCACGCGGGCCGCAGATCTATGAGCCGAGCCTGATGTTTGTCGCCCAAGGCAGCAAAGTTGCCTACCTGGGGCCGCGTACGCTGGAGTATGGCGCCGGGCACTACCTGATCCAGGCGATGCCGGTGCCCTTCGAGTGCGAGACGTTTGCCATGGCGCCGGATGCGCCGCTGCTGGGCGTGACGGTGGGCATTGATCGCGTGGTGCTGGGCGAGTTGGTGATGGCCATGGGCATTCAGGCCGGGCCGCCGCCGACGGCGCAGACGCTGGAGTCGATGAGCTCGGTGGTGCTCGATGATGCGATGCGCGGGTGTGTCGAGCGGTTGTTGCAGTGCCTGCACGATCCGCTGGAAAGCCGGATCATGGGCCCGGCACGGGTACGGGAATTACTCTTCACCGCATTGCGTGGGCCACAGGCGGATGTATTGCGGGCGTTGGTGGAGCAGCAGGGGCAGTTTTCGCGGATTGCGACGGCGTTGAATCACCTGCATGCCCATTATGCCGAGCCGCTGAATATCGAGACGCTGGCGGGGTATGCACACATGAGTGCATCGACTTTTCATGAGCACTTCAAGCGCTGCACGCTGTTGTCGCCGGTGCAATATCTGAAGCGTCTGCGGTTGCTCAAAGCCCAGCAGTTGCTGTTGGTGGAAGGCATGGGGGTGGCGCAGGCGGCGCATAACGTGGGGTATCAGAGTACGTCGCAATTCAGTCGCGAGTACAAGCGCTACTTCGAGCGCAACCCTGGCGAAGAGCGCGCTGCATAGTCATTCCAGGCAAAACACATATCCAAATGTGGGAGTGGGCTTGCTCCCGATGGCTGTGTATCCGTCAGCAAATCTGTAGCTGACCCACCGCTATCGGGAGCAAGCCCCCTCCCACATTTGACCGTGTTTGCACTCATAAAAAAGGCTCCCGATTTGGGAGCCTTAATGTGCAAGCCAGCTTACATATTCGGGTAAGTCGGCCCACCTGCACCTTCCGGCGTGACCCAGGTGATGTTCTGCGAAGGGTCCTTGATGTCACAGGTCTTGCAGTGCACGCAGTTCTGGGCGTTGATCTGGAAGCGCTTCTCGCCATCTTCTTTCGTGATCACTTCATACACGCCGGCCGGGCAATAGCGCTGCGCCGGTTCATCGTAGAGCGGCAGGTTGGTGCCGATCGGGATGCTCGCGTCTTTGAGCTTCAAGTGGCACGGTTGCTCTTCTTCGTGGTTGGTACCGGAGATGAACACCGAGCTCAGCTTGTCGAAGCTCAGCTTGCCGTCGGGTTTGGGGTAGTCGATCTTCTTGCTGTCTTTGGCCAGCTTGAGGCAGGCGTAGTCCGGCTTGGTGTCGTGCAGGGTGAACGGCATCTTGCCGCCCAGGATGTTCTGGTCGAACCAGTTGAAGCCGGCGCCGATGATCGGGCCGAACTTGTGCATCGCCGGGCCGAAGTTGCGGCTGGCGAACAGTTCTTCGTAGAGCCAGCTGGACTTGAAGCTGTCGACGTAAGCGGTCAGTTCATCACCGCCTTCGGACTCGGCAAACAGGCGGTCGGCCACGGCGTCGGCGGCGAGCATGCCGGACTTCATCGCGGTGTGGCTGCCTTTGATCTTGGCGAAGTTCAGCGTGCCCAGATCGCAACCGATCAGCGCGCCACCCTTGAAGACCATCTTCGGCAGCGAGTTCAGGCCGCCTTTGCAGATGGCACGGGCGCCGTAGCTGATGCGCTTGCCGCCTTCCAGGTACTGGGCCAACACCGGGTGGTGCTTGAGGCGCTGGAACTCATCGAAAGGCGAGAGGAAGGTGTTGCTGTAGGACAGGTCGACGATCAGGCCGACGACCACCTGGTTGTTTTCTAGGTGATACAGGAACGAGCCGCCGGTGTTCTCGGCGCTCATGATGTCCAGCGGCCAACCGGCGGTGTGCACCACCAGGCCTGGCTGGTGCTTGGCCGGGTCGATTTCCCAGATTTCCTTCAAGCCGATGCCGTAATGCTGGGCGTCGGCGTCGCTGTCCAGGTTGAAGCGCTGGATCAGTTGCTTGCCGATGTGGCCACGGCAACCTTCGGCGAACAGCGTGTACTTGCCACGCAGTTCCATGCCTGGGGTGTAGACGCCTTCTTTGGGGTTGCCTTCACGGTCAACGCCGAGGTCACCGGTGATGATCCCACGGACCACGCCGTTTTCATCGAACAGCGCTTCCTGGGCGGCGAAGCCTGGGTAGACTTCCACGCCGAGGTTCTCGGCCTGCTGGGCGAGCCAGCGGCACAGGTTGCCCAGGGAGATAATGTAGTTGCCTTCGTTGTGCATGGTCTTGGGCACAAAGAAGTCGGGAACCTTGGTGGAGGCTTCGGGGCTGCGCAGTACATAGATGTCATCGCGCACCACGGGGGTGTTGAGTGGGGCGCCGAGTGCTTTCCAGTCCGGGAACAGTTCGTTTAGGGCGCGTGGTTCGAACACGGCACCGGACAGGATGTGTGCGCCGACTTCGGAGCCTTTCTCGACCACGCAGACGCTGATTTCCTTACCGGCTTCGGCGGCCTTCTGCTTCAGTCGGCAGGCGGCAGACAGGCCCGCCGGGCCAGCGCCGACGATGACCACGTCGAATTCCATGTATTCGCGTTCCACAGGCTATCTCCTACTCAAGGCTCAACAGGCTTTTTTTCTAATGGGTGGAGGTTCGGTGTCGTGTCCGTCATCACTGCGCCAAATGGCAGGGGATGACCCACCTTTCTCTCTAGGTGGCGCATTATATCTACACCACTGCCAGCGTCCAATACAAACGTTTGTTTGAATTGCCCGCAGGCTAGGTAAATCAAAGAGGCGCGGCTTATGACTGGCTATTTTGCCGTATTGACCAGAATAGGCGTTCCGGTCAATATACGGTCGGTTTTGCGCTTACCGTAGGCAGACAGCAGGTTTCAAGAGCACGTCCAAAAGCACGACAGGTGACGCGCGCCCAAACGATGGCGCGCAGTTTACACGCTGCGATAAAGAATGACCTCTCAGTCACCACTGACGAACGGTCATCATTTCCCGTGAGCAAGGTCATCCGCCGACGTTTTTGGAGGTGCCCTTGTGTGCCGATGAGCATCAACCGCCAGGTTCGCCTAGGCGACTTTCTTTTCACCGGAGAGTAACGAGGAATCCATGAAGGTTCTTGTAGCTGTCAAACGCGTTGTCGATTACAACGTGAAAGTTCGCGTCAAGGCGGACAATTCCGGCGTCGACCTCGCTAACGTCAAGATGTCGATGAACCCTTTCTGCGAAATCGCCGTGGAAGAAGCCGTACGCCTGAAAGAGAAAGGCGTGGCGACTGAAATCGTCGTGGTTTCCATCGGCCCGACCACTGCTCAAGAGCAGCTGCGTACCGCCCTGGCGCTGGGCGCCGACCGCGCTGTCCTGGTCGAGTCCGCTGAAGAGCTGACCTCCCTGGCCGTGGCCAAGCTGCTCAAAGCGGTTGTCGACAAGGAACAGCCTCAACTGGTGATCCTCGGCAAACAAGCCATCGACAGCGACAACAACCAGACGGGCCAGATGCTGGCTGCACTGACCGGTTACGGCCAGGGCACCTTTGCTTCGAAAGTCGAAGTGAACGGCGACAGCGTAGCGGTGACCCGTGAAATCGACGGCGGCGCGCAGACGGTTTCGCTGAAACTGCCGGCCATCGTCACCACCGACCTGCGTTTGAACGAGCCGCGTTATGCGTCCCTGCCAAACATCATGAAAGCCAAGAAGAAGCCTCTTGAAGTGCTGACTCCGGATGCTTTGGGCGTTTCCACCGCCTCCACCAACAAGACCGTCAAGGTTGAAGCACCGGCTGCACGCAGCGCGGGCATCAAGGTCAAGTCGGTGGCTGAACTGGTCGAGAAACTGAAAAACGAAGCGAAGGTAATCTAACCATGACTATCTTGGTAATCGCAGAACACGACAACAAGGTTGTGGCCCCGGCCACCCTGAACACTGTCGCCGCCGCCGCCAAAATCGGTGGTGATATCCACGTCCTGGTCGCCGGCCAAAACGTTGGCGCCGTGGCTGAAGCCGCTGCAAAAGTCGCTGGCGTGAGCAAAGTACTGGTCGCCGACAACGCGGCCTATGCTCATCAACTGCCGGAAAACGTCGCCCCGCTGGTTGCAGAGCTGGGCGCCGGCTACAGCCACATCCTGGCTGCCGCCACCTCCAACGGCAAAAACATCCTGCCACGCGTTGCCGCGCAGCTGGACGTTGACCAGATCTCCGAGATCATCTCGGTCGAAAGCGCCGACACCTTCAAGCGCCCGATCTACGCCGGTAACGCCATCGCTACCGTTCAATCGAACGCTTCGGTCAAAGTCATCACCGTCCGCGCCACCGGTTTCGACCCTGTGGCTGCTGAAGGCGGTTCGGCTGCCGTTGAAGCTGTTGCGGCTGCCCACGACGCGGGTACATCCAGCTTTGTTGGCGAAGAGCTGGCCAAGTCGGATCGTCCTGAGCTGACCGCTGCCAAGATCGTCGTTTCCGGCGGCCGTGGCATGCAGAACGGTGACAACTTCAAGCACCTGTATGCCCTGGCCGACAAGCTGGGCGCTGCGGTCGGCGCTTCCCGCGCGGCCGTCGACGCAGGTTTTGTACCGAACGACATGCAGGTCGGCCAGACCGGCAAGATCGTCGCGCCACAGCTGTACATCGCCGTCGGTATCTCCGGCGCGATCCAGCACTTGGCCGGTATGAAAGACTCCAAAGTGATCGTTGCGATCAACAAGGACGAAGAAGCACCGATCTTCCAGGTGGCTGATTACGGCCTGGTGGCGGACTTGTTCGAAGCCGTACCCGAGTTGGAGAAGCTGGTCTAATCCAGTCGCTTCACTTATAAAGAGCCCGGTCCTTGTGACCGGGCTTTTTTTTGACTTGCTGGAGACACTCGCCATGGAACTGCGCCCCTGGACCGTACTGCTGGGCCTCACACTGCTGCCGAGCCTGACGCTGGCCGCCGGCAAATGCGACCGCCTGGTGATCACCGGCAGCCCGGACGCACCGCCTTTGCTCTGGCGCGACCCGCAAGACCCCACGCACCTGATCGGCGCCACCGCTGATGTGTTGCAACAAGTGGCCAAGGACCTCGGGTTGAAAATCGACCTGCTCTACGGCGGCAAACGCTCCCTGGCCCTGGATGAAGTGCGCAGCGGGCGCATGGATATCCTGGCCGATGCGCCGCTGAACCTGGGCGAACTGGAAACCCTCGACTACATTCACCCGGCGCTGGTGCAGCTCGACTACCTGGTCTGGACGCGCAAGGATTCGGCGCTGGCGTACACCACGGCGGCCGACCTGCACGGGCACAAAGGTGCAGTGTCGGAGCGTGCACGCTTGAGCGCCGACTTCGAGACCTTCGCCGGCCAGCAACTGAGCCTGCAGCGCTTGCCTTCACTGACGCCGGCGTTCCAGAAGCTGCTGCTGGGGGAAGTGGACTATGTGCTGGCGAGTCGTTATTCCGGCATGGCCATGGCGCAGAGCCTGGGCATGAGCAATGACCTGATCGCCCGCGACGTGCCCATCGATCAGCCGGGCCTGTACCTGGCGATTTCCCACAACTCGGCCTGCAATGATCCGTGGTTACGCGGACAGCTCGCTAAAAAGATGACAGAATTGCCCGCGTCCGGTGTGGCGGAAACCGCGCTGCAGCGCAATCTGGAGCGCTGGAAAGCACAATTGCAGCAACCCGTCGGCACCCCAACAAAGTAGGGATTTTCAGTGACTCTTCGACCTCTTTTCGCGGCCCTCGCCGTTGTCGCTCTGGCGGGATGTGCAGCCGATCCTGCGCCGAATGAACAAATACGCCTCACCCAGCAAGCCTTGGAACAAGCCGGCGCCGTGGGTGCCAGTGCCGATGAATCACCCGAACTGAAACTGGCCGAAGACAAATTCGCCCAGGCCAAGGCCGACATGGCTGATCAATCCTACAAGGACGCACGCATGCAGGCCGAACAGGCCGAGCTGGACGCGCGCCTGGCCGAAGCCCAAGTGCTGACCCGCAAGAGCCAGGAACAACTGAACGTGCTTAACACCCGCATCACCCGTCTGCGCAAGCAATTGCAACTGGGGGAGGCCCAATGAGCCCGATGATCCGTGGTTTGGGCTGTGCCGTGCTGTTGGGCAGTGCAGTGCTGGGCGGTTGCGCCAGCCACCCCAATGGCGAGCAGGCCTTGCAGCAGGCGGGCAGTGACTTCCAGAAGGTCAAGGAAGACGCCAATGTGTTACGCATCGCGCCCAAGGATGTGATCCGTGCCGGCGAGTCCCTGGCCCGCGCCGATCGCTTGTCCAGCTACTGGGGCAGCGGCGCCGACGTGGTGCATTACGCCTACCTGAGCCAGCGCTACAGTGCCATTGCCCGCGAGCACACCGAACAGGCGCTCAACGAAGAGCGCGGTGCCAAACTCGAGCTGGAACGCCAGCGCCTGCAACTGGCGCTGCGTGAAAGCAAGCTGATCAGCGTGCAGCAGCAAGGTAAGTGGCTTGAAGAACAGATCGCCAGCCTGGCCACCACCCAGACCGATCGCGGCCTGGTGATGACCCTGGGTGACGTGCTGTTCGACACCGGTGAGGCGGAGCTGAAAAACTCGGCCAACCGCACTGTGCTGAAAATCGTACAGTTCCTGCAACTGAACCCCAAGCGTGTGGTGCGCATCGAGGGGTATGCCGACAACACCGGCGGTGAGCGGGAAAACCTCAAACTGTCCCGCGACCGCGCACAGTCGGTGGCCGATGTACTGGTAGACCTGGGGATCGACGAAAAACGCATCCAGGTCGAGGGTTATGGCGACCAGTACCCGGTCGAAGCGAATGCCTCCGAGCGGGGCAGGGCGCAGAACCGGCGGGTGGAAATTGTGTTCTCCGACGCCAAGGGCCAGTTGGGCGCCGCCCGCTAGAAGCCTGGCGCAGATCAAAAATGTGGGAGGGGGCAAACCCCCTCCCACATTTTTTATGTGCACCTGAAATCCCAGTCACCCGCCCTACAGTTTTTACTGTCACTCCCGCCCGCGCTCGACTATTGTGGCAACTGTCCCCGTACACTTCTAAACTGTGCCGGTATGTTTCACACAAAAATAAAATACCCGTGAAATCGAGTGCTGCGTCATGACCAATCTGTTGCTTTACCAACGTATCGCCCAGCAACTGGCTGAGGATATCCGGCGCGGTGTCTATCAACCGGGGGAGCGCGTGCCTTCGGTGCGCAAGATGAGCTCCCAGCTCAACGTGAGCCACGCCACGGTGTTGCAGGCCTACGCCAACCTGGAAGACCAGGGGCTGATCCGGGCACGTCCGCAGTCCGGTTATTACGTGCATCAGACACCCGCGCTCACGGCCCCCACGCCGGACATCGCGCGGGTCGAGCGGCCGGGGTTGGTCACCCGCAGCAGCATCATTCAGCAAGTGTTGGGCGAATCCCGCCGCGAAGGGGTGTTCCCGCTGGGCGCCGCGGTGCCGAGCGTGGATTACCTGCCGGTACGGGCATTGCACCAGCAGTTGGCCAAGGTCACGCGCTTTCAGAGCCCTCGGGCCTTCAGCTATATGTTCAGCCCCGGTTTCGAACCGCTGCGCCGTCAGGTGGCGATCCGCATGCGCGATGCGGGTGTGGTGGTGGATCCTTCCGAAGTGGTGATCACCCACGGTTGCGTCGATGCCTTACAGATGTCACTGCGGGTGTTGACGCGGCCGGGCGACCTGATTGCCGCTGAGTCGCCGACGTATTACGGCCTGCTGCAGCTGGCCGATCTGCTGGGCCTCAAAGTCATCGAGATTCCCAGCGACCCTTCCACCGGCATGAGCCTGGAAGCCCTGCAACTGGCGGCGAACCAATGGTCGATCAAGGCGCTGGTATTGACCACGCGCCTGAGCAACCCGCTCGGCGGCACCATGCCCGAAGAACGGCAAAAACAGTTACTGCGCCTGGCCTCGGATTTCGATATCCAGATTGTCGAGGACGATATCTACGGCGAACTGATGTTCGAGCTCGGCCGCACCAAGGCCCTGAAAGCTTATGACCGCCTGGACCGGGTGATCTATTGCTCGAGTTTTTCCAAGACATTGTCCCCCGGCGTGCGCATCGGCTGGATGATCGCTGGCAAGTACCAGCAGGAAATCCAGCGCCTGCAGATGTTCAGCACCCACTCCGCGTGCAGTGTCACGCAGATGGGCGTTGCCGCTTACCTTGAGAATGGCGGCTACGACCGGCACCTGCGCTACATCCGGCAGGAATACCGCAAGAACCTCAGCGCGTTCCAGCTGGCGGTGCAGCAGTATTTCCCCGAAGGCACGCAGATGACTCGCCCGACCGGCGGTTTTATCCTGTGGGTCAGTTTGCCCGGACGGGTCAATACCCAGGAACTGCACGTGCGTGCCCTGCAACAGGGCATCAGCATTGCGCCAGGGTTGATTTTCAGCAACACAGAACAGTTCAACCACTGCATTCGCCTTAACTGCGGTACGCCGTGGAACCGCGAGGCAGAGCGGGCGCTGATGACCCTGGGGATGCTGGCCAGCCAGTTATGCCAGGAAACTGCAGCCGGCCTCTGAGGCGCAAAAAAGGGACAACTCCGACAGTGGGCTGATCACCACGCTTGTCATGCCGTGCACAACAAGCGAGCATATGGCCCTCTGCCGTTAATGCTGTAGGCAATATGACTCAGATTTTTCGCGCTGTTCTGGTAATTGGCCTGTTAAGCCTGTGCAACGTCAGCACAGCGCTGGCGGCGGCCCCTGTGAGCGAAACCAAGCCTGCTGCCAGCTCTGAACAGAAGACCCCTGCGAAAAAACCGGCGCCGGCCAAAAAAGCGCCCGCGGCGAAGAAGAACGCGGCCACTGTCAAAAAACGTGCTGCGAGCAAATCCAAGGCCTCCCGTGAAGTGTCCCAGACGCAATTGCCCCCTGCGCAGTTGGACCTGTCACTGCCTTCGGACATGGTCAGACACTTGCAGCCCATCGGCACCATGCCCAAGCCCAAGAGCGTGCCCCTGCTGCCGCCGATGTTCGGCGAGAAGCCCACCGACAACAGTGCATTCCAGATCAACGGCCGCCTGCTCAGCAATGAGATGAGGCTGCAATTGCGCAACGAAGAGCGGCGCGATGTGGAAGGTGCAGCGCTGGATTTCGAATTCAAGCAGTAAACTTTTCCCACAGACGTGACGTGTCCCTCCGACCATCTGTCGCAGACTGGTCAGTCACTTTTGTTTTCTGCGAAAAACCCCTGTTAGACCATTTTAAAACGGCTGTTTTAGGGCGTACTCTAGCCCGGCCATCCACATTGAGTCGTCGAGGATCTGCTGGTCATGAATTGCCGTGAAGGCTGTGGCGCTTGCTGCATCGCCCCCTCCATCAGTTCGCCATTACCGGGCATGCCACAAGGCAAACCGGCCGGCGAACGCTGCCTGCACCTGTCGGTCGAACAGCTATGCCTGCTGTTCGGGCAACCGGAGCGACCGGCGGTGTGCAGCGATTTCAAGGCGGATATCGAGGTCTGCGGCACCGACCAGGCCGATGCGATTCGCTTGATCGGCTGGTGGGAGCAGATGACGGCGGCTTGATGGGCTTTACTATCGGAACTTTTTTCGGAACTTCGACAATAAGGAATACAACAATGGGTTCGCTGAAACGAATGGCTGTGCTGTGCGGTTTTACGGTGTTGTTTGCTGCCACTGCCCAGGCTGAGGATTGGCAAGTCGCCAAGGATGAGGACGGTATCAAGGTGTCCCTGAGCGAAGTGGCCGGCTCCAAGTACAAGGCGTATCGCGGTGTGACTACGATCAAGGCGCCTTTGGCAAAAATCGTCGCCTTGCAGGAAGACGTGGCCGGTGCCTGTAAATGGATTCACGAGTGCAAGTCCCAGAAGCTGGTCGATAAGAAAGGTGACGAGAGCTGGACCTACACCCAATTCAAAGCCCCGTTCCCTGTGACCGATCGCGATTCCTACCTGCATATCACCACGACCAAGGCCGCCGACGGCACGCTGACGCGTAAACTCGAAGGTGTCCCGACCTACAAGCCTGAAGAAAAAGGCTACGTCCGCGTGGCTCAGGTCGAGGGTTTCTGGAAACTGGTGCCAAAGGGCGACAACCAGACCGAAGTCACTTACCAGGTGCACACCGAACCTGGTGGCAGCGTGCCTTCGTGGTTGGCCAACAAGTTTGTGGTGGACGCGCCGTTCAACACCTTGAAAGCCTTGAAAGAACACGCCGAAAAATAAGCGCAGTTGATCGGGTGTCTCCGACCTTGGGTGGAACGTTTGCCAAGCCCCCAAGGTCCAGATAGAGGTAAGCCCACACACGGGTTTTATCGAGGAGGCACCGATGCAAAAGTGGCAGATTACCTTTGTTGATGATCACGGCGTGCAGTCCGTTGAACAGTTCACCTGTGACCAGAAGCCCAGCCTCGAAGATGCGGCACACATGATTCGCAACAAACTGGTGCCCGTCGCCGCCGAACTGGACCTCAACGACCTGGAGGGCCGCAAGCCCGAGCCTACGGTCAAGATCCTCAAAGACCAGAACAGTATCCAGATCCTCGACATCTCTCCTGCCGCCTGAATATTCCCTGTCCACCCTTAAAGCGCCTCTGGTGGAGGTGATAGCTTCGCGCTACTCTGCAAATGAGATCAGCGAATGAATCGCTAAGGTCTGGTCTTGTCAGCTACATGCTTGTTTTCCAGCGGTGATGTTATTGCCGTAGTCCCCACGCCAGTACGGCGTGGGCTTCGGGAAGCACGGAAAGTCTATCCATCAATTTGAGGAGCACTTTTCATGAGCACAGCCTATCAAGAAGACATCAGCACCAACGTTCTGCGCCGCATGAAAGAGGGCGGCTTCGACTTTTCGCGTTTTCACCCCATCGAGTTCTACGCCATTTTCCCGGATGAGGAACGGGCGCGCAGGGCTGCGGGTGAGTTTCGCGGGGAATCCCTGAATGCCCAGGTCAGTGCGCGCGACGATGGCGCCTGGTACCTGGAACTGAGCAAAATCATGTTCGCTACCTACGACGGCATAGGAGACTTCGAGCAAGACTTTGAGGCGGTGGTCGAGCCGCTGGGTGGGATCATCGAGGGATGGGGCGTGAAGCAGGAGGTGCGTGGGTTACCCATGTAGCAGTTAGCAGTATGAGAACCACAGCGTATCGGCTGACCTTTGGGTCGGCCGATTTTGTTTGTGCTGTAGGAAAACTACTCGGAACTTGTAGCCCACTTTTCTGCACCAAAAAAAAGCCACCCAAAGAGGGTGGCCTAAAGGGAAGAGCGGTGGGCTGAACCTGTAGGACGCATCCTGTTCAGCAGATGGTTGTGATTATCCGCAGGCTTGGCCGGGCAGTGAAATCAACTCTGGCTATGCTGTTGATAGTCAAAGCCCGCATTGCGATGAAGCGTGGGGCTGTGCACCGGGCATTCTGCGCACCAGGACGGTGCGGTCAGATTTTTATGTTTATTTAACTCACTGATTTTTAAGTGTTTATGCCGCTGGCACGGGCCTTGCGATGGTTCTCGCGTCCGGGTGACAAGGAGTTCGGCATGATCCGCACTTATTACGATGAGATGTACGATGGGGCAGGGCAGGTCCGGCCTCATTACCGCGAGTTCGCCCGCTGGTTGGCCGACACGCCTGCTGAACTGCTGGCGCAACGCCGGCGCGAAGCCGATTTGCTGTTCCACCGCGCCGGGATCACCTTCACGCTCTACGGGGACGAGCAGGGCACCGAGCGCCTGATCCCCTTTGACACCATCCCACGCAGCATCCCCGCCAGCGAATGGCGGATTGTCGAGCGCGGCTGCATCCAGCGGGTCAAGGCGCTTAATATGTTTCTCGCCGACCTGTATCACGAACAACGCATCATCAAGGCCGGGATCATCCCCGCCGAACAGGTCCTGGCCAACGAGCAATACCAACTGGCCATGCAAGGCCTGGACCTGCACCGCGACCTGTATTCCCACATCTCCGGGGTCGACCTCGTCCGCGATGGCGACGGCACGTACTACGTGCTGGAAGACAACCTGCGTACACCGAGCGGCGTCAGCTACATGCTCGAAGACCGCAAGATGATGATGCGCCTGTTCCCCGAACTGTTCGCCGCCCAACGCATCGCGCCCATCGATCACTACCCCAACCTGTTGCTGGATACCCTGAAAAGCTCCAGCCCCCTGGACAACCCCAGCGTGGTGGTATTGACCCCGGGTCGCTTCAACAGCGCGTTCTTTGAACATGCCTTTCTGGCCCGTGAAATGGGCGTGGAACTGGTGGAAGGCGCCGACCTGTTCGTGCGCGATGACCGCGTCTTCATGCGTACCACCGATGGCCCCAAGGCCGTGGACGTGATCTACCGTCGCCTTGATGACGCCTTTCTCGACCCCTTGGCCTTCAACCCGGACTCCATGCTCGGCGTGCCCGGCCTGCTCGCGGCCTACCGCTCCGGCAATGTGGTGCTGGCCAATGCCATCGGCACCGGGGTGGCGGATGACAAGTCGGTGTACCCCTTCGTCACCGAGATGATCCGTTTTTACCTGGATGAAGAACCGATCCTGAAGAATGTTCCGACCTTCCAGTGCCGTAAGCCCGACGAACTTTCCCACGTATTGGCCAACCTGCCCGACCTGGTCGTGAAGGAAACCCAAGGCTCCGGCGGCTACGGCATGCTGGTGGGCCCGGCGTCCACCGCAGCGGAAATCGAAGCCTTCCGTGCCCGTATCAAGGCCAAGCCCCACGCCTATATCGCCCAGCCGACCCTGTGTTTATCCACCTGCCCGACGTTTGTCGAAAACGGCATTGCGCCCCGCCATATCGACCTGCGCCCGTTCGTGTTGTCCGGCAAGGAAACCCGTGTGGTCCCCGGCGGCTTGACCCGCGTTGCATTGCGCGAAGGCTCGCTGGTGGTCAACTCGTCCCAGGGTGGCGGCACCAAAGACACGTGGGTGGTCGAGGACTGATGCCATGTTGAGTAGAACTGCCTCGGATTTGTACTGGATGTCGCGCTACCTTGAACGCGCGGAGAACCTCGCGCGCATGCTCGACGTCAGCTATTCGCTGTCGCTGATGCCCCAGGATGGGCGCGGTGATGGCCTGCATGAACTGGCCATGCCGCTGTTGATCACCGGCACCCTGGAGGATTACCACGCACGTCACGGTGAATTGCACGCTGAACGCCTGCTGCACTTCTTTGCTCTGGATGCGGCCAACCCGGCCAGTATCTACAGTTGTCTCGGCGCCGCGCGGGCCAGCGCCCATGCGGTGCGTGGGCGAATTACCGCCGACATGTGGGAAAACATCAACGCTACCTGGTTGGATATTCGTGATATCGCCCAGCAGGGCCTGAGCCGTTATGGCATGAGTCGGTTCTGTGAGTGGGTCAAGGAGCGTTCCCATCTGTTCCGGGGCGCTACCTACGGCACCATCATGCGCAACGATGCTTTCCGCTTTATTCGCCTCGGCACGTTTATCGAACGCGCCGACAACACGCTGCGCTTGCTGGACGCACGCTATGAAATGGCCGGTGACCAGGCCGAAGCCGTCACCGATGGCACTGCGCATGCCTACTATCAATGGAGTGCCTTGCTGCGGGCCTTGTCGTCGTTCGAGGCCTACACTGAGATTTATCGTGATGCGCCCGGCGCCCGGCAAGTCGCTGAGTTGCTGCTGCTGCGCGCCGATGTGCCGCGCTCACTGCGTGCCTGCAGCGAAGAGATTGACCAGATCCTGGCCAGCCTGCCCGGCATCAACGGCCGCCCGGCCCAGCGCCTGGCCGCCGAGATGGATGCGCGCCTGCGCTTTACCGCCATTGATGAAATCCTTGAGGAAGGCCTGCACGCCTGGCTGACCGACTTTATCCCCTTGGTCCGCCAATTGGGCGACGCCATCTACAGTTCCTACCTGGAGGCCGCATGAGACTCTCCATCAGCCACGAAACCACTTACCACTACGAAGACCAAGTGCGCGCCAGCATCCAGTACCTGCGCCTGACCCCCCATGACAGCGAGCGCCAGCATGTGCTCAGTTGGCAACTCGACCTCCCGCGTCCGGTGCGTGCCCAGGTGGACCCGTTCGGCAACATCCTGCATGTGCTGACCCTGGATGAACCCCACGACGCCATCATCATCGGTGCGCGTGGCCAAGTGGACATCGACGAACTGCGCGAGGCCGAACACGAGAGCCAATCGGCATTCCCGTTCCTGCGCTGCACCCGCTTGACCGAGCCCGATGAAGCGCTGCGCGGCTTTGCCGACCAGCATTGCCATCAACGTCGCGATCGCACGGCGTTGATCGACCTGATGCATGCACTTAACCAAGCGATGATCTACACGCCGGGCGCGACCGAAGTCGACACCTGCGCCGCCCAAGCCTTCGCCGGCCGTGCGGGCGTGTGCCAGGACCACACCCACGCGTTTTTGGCCTGCGCACGCAGCCTGGGGATCCCTGCGCGGTATGTGTCGGGGTATTTGTATTCCGAGGACAGCACGCACCTGGCCAGCCATGCCTGGGCCGAAGCCTGGCTGGATGACGCTTGGTACAGCTTTGACGTGACCAACCAGCTGGCCCGCCCGGAGCGGCATTTGAAACTGGCGGTAGGGTTGGATTACCTGGATGCCTGTCCGGTGCGCGGCATGCGTCGCGGCGGCGGTCATGAGCAGATGCACGCGAAGGTGTTCGTGGCGCCGACGCCGGTGATTTCCGTCCAGCAGCAATAGCGTGATCGCGGGTCTGCCAGAGGTTTTGTGGCTTGTAGTGAGCGGGCTTGCCCCGCGCTGGGCTGCGAAGCGGCCCTGATCAAGCAGAATGCGGTGCATCAGGTATTGCCGAGGCGCCTGGATCAGAGCTGCTTCGCAGCCCAGCGCGGGGCAAGCCCGCTCACTACAAGGGCTGTTTACGCGCGGCCATGTGCTTTAGATACTCAACCAATAAATCCAGCTCATTGTCCGGCAACACGCTGGCGGCGAATGCCGGCATCTTCGCCTGTGGCCAATGCCGCAGGCTCTGCGGGTCACGGATATAGCGCTTGAGGAAATCACCGCCAAAATACTCGGTGGGGTTATAAGGGACATTCAGGTCCGGCCCCACCTGTGCATCACCGGCGCCATTGAGGCGGTGACAGGCCAGGCAGTTTTTCTGGAACAGCGCAAAGCCCTGGTTGATCGGGTCATTGGGCGCCAGCGTCGGGTCGGGCAACAACGCCGGAAAACGCTCCGCCACGGTCTTCAACTGCTTTATCCCGGAGATCTGGAACGGCCACTGCTCCGGGCTGATAGACCCGGCCTGTGGGTCGGTCCACACCAGGTAGAACGGCCCGGCACTCGGTTTGCCATCCGCCAGTGCGGGCCATGGCTGGGCGGGGTCCTCCACCGCGAGCCAGGCGCGTGCACCGTGGTTTTCCAGCAGCGGCGCAGCCGTGAGTTCGGCGGCGAATCCATCGAGGGCAACGGCTTGCAGGTGGCTCTCAGGTTTCAAACCCGGTATGAGCACCGCCAGCGGCACTGCACGATAGGTCATGGTGCGCTTGTAGGACACGTCATCAACGATCTGCACCGTTTGCGCTTGCGGGTGCTTGAGCAGGTCGGCGGTCTGCCAGGTCTTGCGGGTGTGGTCGAGTTCGACGGTCAATTGCGCGGCTGAAGCGGGAAGGCCGATCAGCAAGGCGAGGAGGGCAAGGATGGCTTTCAAGATGCAGGCTCGAATCAACGTGGCGATTGGGCTCACGATACCGGAAATCGGCGCGTAAAAAGACAGCCCCTGCAGGACCGCTATGCGCAATGTCCCGGCAGGCGCTGCCAAAAACTGCAAACCCTGTGCTGTGATTGCACGGAATGGGGCCGTGGAGGGGTCACCCAATAACCTTGGTTAAGTTGGGCAAGATCAAAATCAGTGTGGTGGCGAACAGAATGAGTCCCGCCTGACGTACTTTCGAATGTTTAAACATGGCTGACTGCCTTTTGTTGTTATTCCTGAGCGTCAAATACGTGCCGGTTTTATTTCAGTATGGCGAGATGACGTGTCACTTTTCTTACAGCTGCTCCAGCAAAACCCGGCAGCAACTTCTTACTGATTCAACCTTAGAGCCCTCGTTCTTCTTGGCTTAGACCCATTTCATATCAGCTAATCAGCATTTCAGCTTAAAAAGGCATGAGGCATAACGCCATCTTGGCGCCAATGCCTTGGCTAGACAGCTAAAACGATTAATCAGGTAATTACCTTAGGAGGCTACCGTTCGTCCGAGCGAGTGGGTCAAAAGCAATGAGCGCATCCGTCATTGAAACCGTGTCAATCGGGCCTAAGGTAGAGGCACACCTGCACAGCGGTTCGAGGACGTCATGACCCAAGCTTTGATCTTTGATGCGATACGTACGCCCCGTGGCAAAGGCAAGTCGGACGGCGCCTTGCACAGCGTCAAGCCGGTTAACCTGGTAGCCTGTTTGCTCACCGCCCTGGCCCGACGCAGCGACCTCGACACCCAACAAGTGGACGACATCGTGCTCGGTTGCGTGACCCCGGTGGGCGACCAGGGTGCGGACATCGCCAAGACCGCCGCCCTGGTGGCCGACTGGGACATCAGCGTCGCAGGCGTCCAGATCAACCGCTTTTGCGCGTCTGGCCTGGAAGCGGTCAACCTGGGCGCGATGAAGGTGCGCTCCGGCTTCGAAGACCTCGTGGTGGTCGGTGGCGTCGAGTCCATGTCCCGCGTGCCCATGGGCAGTGACGGAGGCGCCTGGGTGCTCGACCCGCAGACCAATCTGCACAGCCACTTCACCCCACAGGGCATCGGCGCGGACTTGATCGCTACCCTCGAGGGGTTCACCCGCCAGGACGTCGATGCCTTTGCCCTGCATTCACAACAGAAAGCGGCCAGGGCACGGGCAGACGGTTCCTTCAACACGTCGCTGATTGCGGTGCAGGACCAGAACGGCATTGTGCTGCTCGACCATGATGAATTTATTCGCGGCGACTCCACCCTTGAAGGCCTTGGCAAGCTCAAGCCCAGCTTCGAAATGATCGGGCAGATGGGCTTCGATGCCACTGCGCTGCGGGTCTACAGCCATGTGGAGCGCATCAACCATGTACACACGCCGGGCAACAGCTCCGGCATCGTCGATGGCGCCGCGTTGATGTTGATCGGCTCCGAGGCTAAGGGCCGCGAACTTGGCCTGCAGCCCCGGGCGCGTATTGTAGCCACGGCGGTCACCAGCACTGACCCGACCATCATGCTTACCGGCCCCGCGCCTGCCACGCGCAAGGCCCTGGCCAAGGCTGGGTTGCGCGTTGAAGACATCGACCTGTTCGAGGTCAACGAAGCGTTTGCCTCGGTGGTGCTCAAGTTCATCAAGGACATGCGCATCGACGCGGCACGCGTCAACGTGAACGGCGGCTCTATCGCCATGGGCCATCCGCTGGGCGCCACCGGCTGCGCGATCCTCGGCACCCTGCTCGACGAACTGGAAGTGCGACAGCAGCGCTACGGCCTGGCCACGTTGTGTGTCGGCGGTGGCATGGGCATCGCCACCATTATCGAACGCCTCTGAGCCCAAGGAATCTGTCATGACCCAAGCCATTCGTTACGAAAAAGGCCAGGACGGCATTGTCGTGCTGACCCTCGACATGCCCGGCCAGAGCGCCAACACCATGAACAGCGTGTACCGCGAGGCCATGGCGGCCACGGTCGAACGCCTGGAGGCGGAAAAAGACGGCCTTGCCGGGCTGGTCATCACCTCGGCCAAAAAGACATTTTTTGCGGGTGGCGACCTGAATGAACTGATCAAGGTCGACACGGCTCACGCCAAGGCTTTTTACGACAGCGTGTTGGTGTTGAAGGCACAGCTGCGGCGCCTGGAAACCCTCGGCAAGCCCGTGGTGGCCGCCATCAATGGCGCGGCGCTGGGAGGCGGCTGGGAGATTTGCCTGGCCTGCCATTACCGTGTCGCGCTGGACGACAAATCGGTGCAGCTTGGCCTGCCGGAAGTCACCCTGGGCCTGCTGCCGGGTGGCGGTGGGGTGGTGCGCATGGTGCGTTTGCTGGGGCTGGAAAAGGCCTTGCCGTATTTGCTCGAAGGCAAGAAAGTGCGGCCGCAACAGGCACTGCAAGCCGGTCTGGTCAATGAGCTGGCGGCGGACCGCGAAGCGTTGCTGGCCAAGTCACGCGCCTGGATCCTGGCCAATCCGGACGCCAAACAGCCGTGGGACAACAAAGCCTACCAGATCCCCGGCGGTATGCCGTCGAGCCCGAAAGTTGCCCAGATGCTGGCGATCGCGCCATCGATTTTGCGCAGTAAAACCCAGGGCTGTTTCCCCGCCCCGGAGAAAATCCTCTGCGCTGCCGTCGAAGGCGCCCAAGTGGACTTCGACACCGCACACCTGATCGAAACCCGTTATTTCACCGAGTTGGTGACCGGGCAGGTGGCGAAAAACATGATCGGCACTTTCTGGTTCCAGCTCAACGAGATCAACGCCGGCCGTTCACGGCCGCAAGGGTTTGTACCCTATGTCACACGTAAAGTCGGCGTGCTGGGTGCGGGGATGATGGGGGCGGGGATCGCTTACGTCAGCGCCAGCGCAGGCATCGACGTGGTACTCAAGGACGTCAACCTGGCCGCCGCCGAGAAGGGCAAGGCGCATTCGGTGGCGCTGCTGGACAAGAAGGTCAGCCGTGGTCAGTTGACGGCGCAACAGCGTGAAGCCACCTTGGCGCGTATTCATCCTACGGCCTCCGATGCCGACTTGGCGGGTTGCGACCTGATCATCGAGGCGGTGTTCGAAGACCGCGAACTCAAGGCCAAGGTCTCGGCTGCTGCGCAAAGCGTGGTTGGCGCCGAGGCCGTGATCGCCTCCAACACGTCCACCTTGCCGATCAGCGGTTTGGCCACGGCGGTGCCGGATCAGGCCAAGTTCATCGGCCTGCACTTCTTCAGCCCGGTGGACAAGATGCCCTTGGTGGAAATCATCAAGGGTACCCACACCAGCGACGAAACCCTGGCCCGAGGGTTCGATTTCGTACTGCAAATCAAGAAAACTCCGATCGTGGTCAACGACAGTCGTGGGTTCTTCACCTCGCGGGTGTTTGGCACCTTCACCAACGAAGGCATTGCCATGTTGGGCGAAGGCGTGGCGGCGCCGATGATCGAGACCGAAGCCCGCAAGGCCGGCATGCCGGTGGGGCCGTTGGCGGTGTCGGATGAAGTCTCCCTCAGCCTGATGAGCCATATCCGACAGCAGACGTCCAAGGATCTGCAGGCAGAAGGCAAGGCCGTGCCGACACACCCGGCGACGGCAGTGATCGATCTGTTGGTCAACGAATACAAGCGCGTAGGCAAGGCGGCGGGGGGCGGTTTCTATGAATACCCCAGCGGTGGGCAAAAGTACCTGTGGCCAGAGTTGAAAAGCCGCTTTGAACGGCCCGACCAACGCATCTCGCCACAAGATGTGCGCGACCGCCTGCTGTTTATCCAGGCCATCGAGACCGTGCGCTGTGTCGAGGAGGGGGTGTTGATGTCCACGGCAGATGCGAACGTGGGGTCTATTTTCGGCATCGGTTTCGCGGCCTGGAGCGGCGGCGCTCTGCAGTTCATCAACCAATATGGGTTGAACGACTTTGTCGCCCGCGCTCGTTACCTGGCCGAGCAATATGGCGAACGGTTCGCACCGCCGACATTGTTGTTGGATAAAGCGGCACGCGGTGAAGTGTTCCGGTGATCGAGCGGGGGCTTGCCTTGAAGGGGTATTTCAAGGCAGGCTCTGGGGTGTGCAATATTCCCATCACCGTGTCAGGTATTTTTTATGTCGCTACGCGTCTGTATCCTGGAAACCGATATCCTGCGTCCAGGCTTGATCGATCAATACCAAGGGTACGGGCAGATGTTCAAGCGCCTGTTCTCCAAGCAGCCGATCCCCGCCGAGTTTGTCGTCTATAACGTGGTGAACGGTGAATACCCGTCCGACGACGAAGTGTTCGACGCGTACCTGGTGACCGGCAGCAAGGCCGATTCCTTCGGCACTGACCCGTGGATCCAGACCCTCAAGACCTATCTGCTCGAACGTTACGAGCGCGGCGACAAGCTGCTCGGTATCTGCTTTGGTCACCAATTGCTGGCGCTGCTGCTGGGCGGCAAGGCTGAACGCGCCAGCCAGGGTTGGGGCATTGGCATCCACGACTACAAGCTCGATGCCAAGGCGCCGTGGATGAGCCCGGAAGTGGAAGAGCTGACGCTATTGATCAGCCATCAGGACCAGGTCACCACACTGCCGGAAAATGCCACGGTCATTGCGTCGAGCGCTTTTTGCCCGTTCGCGGCGTATCACATCGGCGATCAGGTGCTGTGCTTCCAGGGCCACCCGGAATTTATCCACGACTATTCCCGCGAGTTGCTGGAAATTCTTCAGACAACCCTGGGCGAAAAGATCTACACAAACGGCGTGGCCAGCCTGGAGCGCGACCACCACGGGGCGACCGTGGCGGAATGGATGATGCGCTTTGTGGCGCATAAACCCGAGGCTCAGGTTTAAAGCCAGCCCGAACGCTTGAAACTCGCCCACAAGCCGGTGCAACCGGTCGCAATCAACCCGAGCACCGCAAAATAGCCGTAGTGCCATTGCAGCTCGGGCATGTTCTGGAAGTTCATCCCATAAATCCCCGCCACCGCGGTGGGGAACGCCAGGATCGCCGCCCACGCGGCGAACTTGCGCTGCACCACGCTCTGGCGTGAAGCCTCGAGTAACACGCCGATTTCGATGGTCTGGCTGGCAATATCGCGCAGGGTGGTGAGGTCTTCCATCTGCCGCGTCACGTGGATCTGCACATCGCGGAAATACGGGCGCATGTTCTTGTCGATAAACGGGAAGTTGAGTTTCTGCAGCTCCTGGCTGATCTCCACCATCGGCGCCACATAGCGCTTGAGCCGCAGCACATCGCGGCGCAGGCCATGGATCTTCTGGATGTCGCGTTCACTCAGCGAACTGCACAGCACATTGCGCTCCAGTTCATCGATCTCGGCATGGATCGCTTCGCTCACCGGTTGGTAGTTTTCGGTGACGAAATCCAACAGCGCATAGAGTACGAAATCTTCCCCATGCTCCAGCAACAGCGGCCGTGCCTCACAGCGCTGGCGCACAAAGCCGTAGGACGCGGAATGACCGTTGCGAGCGGTGATGATGTAGCCGTTGCCGGCAAAGATATGGGTCTCGATAAACTCCAGCTTGCCGTTCTCGCGTACCGGTGAATAGGTGACGATAAACAGCGCGTCGCCAAAGGTTTCCAGCTTGGGGCGGCTGTGTTTTTCCAGGGCGTCTTCGATGGCCAGTTCATGCAGATTGAACTGACGTTGCAGGTTGGCCAGTTCCTGCGCGTCGGGTTCTTCCAGGCCGATCCACACAAAGTGGCCGGGTTTGGCGGCCCAGGCCGCGCCTTCATCAAGGGTGATATCAGTGACTTTCTTACCGGCGCTATAGACGGCGGCCGCAACAACTCTACCCATGGTGCTGATCACTTCTTATTGGGAGGACACGTGTTGGGCAGCTTAGCCTGAATGGCGTTCCGTCGTAGCCGTCGTTTCTGCAAGCTTTTGTAGTGAGCGAGCTTGCTCGCGCTGGGGGGCGAAGCGCCCCCTGGCGGTCTTCAACCAGCCCGCACTTCGCGATCCATCGCCTCAATACACGCCGCCATCTGCGCATGGCAAGCCTGCATCAACGCCGGGATGTCATCCGAAGTCAGGCCAATTGTAGGAATTGGCGCCAACGAACGTATGATCACATCACCACTGTTCCAGCGATTGAGCTGCATGTGCGTGACGTAATTGCTGACGCACACCTGCACGATGGGCACCCCGGCCGCAATCGCCATATGGAACGCGCCCTTCTTGAACGGCAGTAAACCTTTGCCCAGGTTGCGCGTGCCTTCCGGAAACACCCAGATCGACGTGTCTTCGTGCTGCAAGGTACGGGTGGTGGTGAGCATCGCACGGCGTGCCTTGTGCGCATTGCCCCGGTCGATCAGCACATTGCCCGCCAGCCAGAACAACTGGCCGAACAGCGGCACCCATTTCAGGCTTTTCTTGGCGATACACACCGTGCGGTGGGGCACCACGTTGCCGAACACAAACAGGTCATAGTTGGACTGATGGTTGGCGATGATCACGCAGGTGCCAGGCTTGTTGCGCAGCGAGTCCACATCGGCTTTCACCTTCAGCCGCAGGATCCACATGGCCGGCAACGCGTAGAGGCGAGCACACAGGCGGCTGTTGTCCGGGTTGAACGGCCGGCACAGACCGACCAGCACACCCAGCACGCCAGCGAGCATAAAGTGCAGGCCCATCAACAACATACGCAACAGAAAAAGCATCGACACGGTCCATCGGGACAAAAGGTGGCGCAGTGTACGGTTGTGCACTGTATTCGGCAATTACCCCGGCAGAGGTAGGAGATAGGCGATGTTTAAGAGCATGTTTCAACATCTGCCGACACGGGCACGCTAGAGGGGCTGAAGGTGTTGCGAAAGTGTGTGTAAGAAAAAGCCCGACTCTAGGTCGGGCTTTGACGTATCAGGCGTAGGGCTTAACTCAGAATATGCCCCTGGTCCTGAATAATGGCGTCATCCAAGGCTTCCAACAGTTCTTTACGCACCTTCAACTTGGTGTGTTTGTGGGCGTTCATATTGAGCTTCTTCAACTGACGCGCGGCTTCCAGCGCGGCGGCATGCAACTCCTCCGGTGCCACCACCTTGTCGAGGAAGCCCGCTTGCAACGCGCCCTGCGGGTCAAACATCTCGGCATTGATCACCGAGCGGTGGAAGGCGGATTTACGCAGACGATCCCGCGCCAACTCGATACCGGCGTGGTGCATGGTCATGCCGATCGCCACCTCGTTCAGGCCAATGCTGAACGGGCCTTCCACCCCAATCCGATAATCCGCCGATAGCAGCAAAAAGGCGCCCTTGGCCACCGCATGCCCAGGGCACGCCACAATCACCGGGAAAGGGTGCGACAACAGACGACGCGCCAACGTCGAACCCGACGTCACCAGGCCGATCGCCTCTTTAGGGCCGGCGGTCATCACCTTCAAATCATAACCACCCGACAGAATCCCCGGCGTGCCGGTGATCACCACCACCGCCCGGTCCTTCTCGGCCTGGTCCAGCGCTTCATTAAACGCACTGACCACCGCCGGAGAAATGGCATTCACCTTGCCGTTGCTCAAGGTCAGGGTCGCGATACCGTCTTCGAGGTGGTAGGCAATCAACTCACTCATGACGCGGTTCCTTGTAGGACTTGTTATAGAAGTATGCAGCAGACGTTACCCACCACGCCCGCCCCGGTAAAGCGTTGTGACTGACTGGCCAGTCAGGGTTTTCCCCTGCACAGGGCGCCCAAATGCCGGGGGCAGGGCGCAATCGCCGTCCCAGACACACACCGCCAATGCCTGAGAATGGCACAATCACCGCCCCTTGCCGGGCATTGAGCGGCACAACCTGCTAACCGCATGAATATTCTGAAAAAAACCTTTGCCATCAGAAAGGCTTTCGACTACATTAGCGCGCCTCGACAGACTGAACTGGTTTGACGAGATACGGTGAAGTGTCCGAGTGGCTTAAGGAGCACGCCTGGAAAGTGTGTATACAAGAAATTGTATCGAGAGTTCGAATCTCTCCTTCACCGCCACATTCTGAAAACGCAAACCCCTGATTTTCCTAGAGAAAGTCGGGGGTTTGTGGTTTTTGGCGCCTGAAAAAAAGGCGTATGGGACCGGGATGGGACTGGCGCTCTATTTTGGTGCGAAAATAGAAAGTGGTGAATAGCGAACGGCAAACAACTTGGCCCATTTTGCCGAATAACTTGTAAAACGTCTCTCGCAAGGAAGTGATATGAATAGTCCAATACACATATGTCGTGAGAATCTCAACGTCATTTATGATCTGTTGCAGACGCTCATGAAGCAAATAGGCGAAAGCCCTCTGGCTAGAGAAGATCGCGACGCACTCACTAATTTTGAGATAAATTATAAGAATTTCATTGGCCGCACCTCTTCTTCGCCACCCGATATTGAAGCAGCGATTTCTAGTGCTAGTGGCTCAGCTATACATGCCAAACTCTTAGGTATGAGGATAAGTCAAAAGGAAAATTATAGTGATGAAGTGAAGACCACTGCCAAAATTTTGCAGGATAAGGCTTCCTATTTGCGAAGTATTATAGAAACTAGCGAAGAGTTTTCGTTGCCATACGTGTTTTCGGTAAATAAAAAACTTCAAACTGAATTGCCTATTGGTTTCGATTCTATCTCAGACTATGAGAAAAATATTATCGAGCTCCAAACAAAGCTTCGATCAGAAATCGAAACGTTTGAAAGGGATATTGCGAAGGGAGTAGAGGAAATCGAGGGCCTAAAGCGAAAAAGCTTTGAGAACTCGCAAAAGTCTCTAGACGAAGTATCAATACTTCGTCGTAATATTGAGGCTCTAAAAACTGAAATTTCTGATCTTCAAGAACACATACATAAGGAGGTTGGAAAAGCTGAGAAAATATCTGAAGAGGCGGAAGGGCGTAGTAAAGAGATTCACTCCCAAATTGACGGATTACTTGGGCTGACGGCATCAAAGGTTCTCCTGGTTGACTACGCAGAAACAGCTAAAGCTGAAAAAGAATCTGCCAATTCTTTGAGAGGCTGGTCATTAGTGTGCATGGCGCTTACTGGTTTAATTCTTTGCGTAGCACTCTATGAGTCTATTAATGGTGGGTTGGATTGGAAGCAATCGTTATTCAGATTTTTTACCGCGATTGCGCTATCAGTACCGGCTGCCTATCTTGCGCGAGAGTCTGCAAAACACAGAAGTCAAGAGCATATAAATAGAAGGATTTCTTTGGATTTAAGGGCGATGTCGCCTTATATTGCGACTTTACCTCCAGAGGAGCAAAATAAGATCAAGTCGGAGGTTGCGTCTAAGATTTTTGGTATGCAAGAAAGTGCTAGTGCTAGTTATGATAACTACCCGATAAATGTTCAAGAGTTAGCTAAGTTAATAATTGAGAAAATTCCTGCGCCGAAATAAAATAGTCTGAGTTTCTGCCGGTACAAATAACGCCGCTTATGTTCAAAAGGCCCCCACACTTGGCCCAGGTGCGGGGGCCTTTTTGTGTGCCGGCGGAAACCATAACCCCCTGGACTGGCATACCAACACCCCATAGAGTGGTTTCACGTAACTCCTGCCACTCACTCGAAAGGAATCATCTGTGTACGAGCCACTGAAGGACCCGGCCGCGATTGCCGCCGCCAATCTGTATTTTGACGATCTTATTGCTCTGGCCGACCCTGCAGCCGCGTTGCCACACCTGCGGCCCCAGGTAGAAGACTTTCGATTTGAAGCTCTGAATCACGCAGGCATGCTGCGCACGCAAAACCAGTTACGCGGCTTCCTATGGGGGCTGATGGTGGCCGGGGCTCTAACGGCCGAGCAAATGAGCGCCATGAGCCAGCGTCTGGACAGTGGCCGTGCAAATGGGTGGTTGTGATGAGCTTGCGTGATCGTAACGACGTGAACTATGCCGTCACTGCCGCCCTGGAGGAATGGACCCGTGACTGGGATCTGGGCACGACTTTTTTGAAGTGTCGAAACTGCGGCGCCAAGCAGACGTTCCACGGCGGCGGTGGTGGCCAACCCTTCCCGGCGCATAGGGATAAATGCCTGATCGGCAAGCGCGGTGAGCATTTCCCGCTGTACGAGCTGCGCGCCGCCCTGGATACGCTTAGTCCGATGACGCCGTGAACAGCCAAGCGATCCAGTCGGACACGCTGAAAGCTCTGGTCAGCCAACACGCTGTGCGGGAGGCCGTAGTGGGCCGCATTGCAGGCCACAACAGCAAGTGGATGCTGTCCATCCGCCTAGGCGGTCCGAACGCGCGCCTGGTGCCAGTGCGCTCGCGGCGTGAGCCGTTGCGCACCTGGTCAAGCTTGACCGCCGTGGGGCGTTTTGCCGAGGCCGTGGGCCTCACGGGTTTCAGTGTAGAACTGTGACCGGCGAAAGTTTTAATGCCAACTGCAGCATGCCCACCACATCTGGCCCGTCCTCATTGATCCACGTTCCGTGGTGCTGGCGGATCATGTTGCCATTGGTGTACCCCATCAGCGGCCAACACTGACCGCCCCGAACTACAGGCAATGCTTCGCCATGTTCGCAAGGGCGACGTTCTCCACGTCCACAGCATTGACCGGTTAGCCCGCTCACTGGAAGATCTGCTGGCCCTTGTAAAGGGATTGATCAGTAGGTGTGTGGCTGTCTCGTTCCATAAGGAACAACTTCACTTCACCGGCGAAGCCAACCCCATGCAGGAGCTAATGCTGGGTCTGCTGGGCAGTGTTGCTCCGTTCGAGCGTGCGTTGATTCGTGAGCGTCAGGCAGAGGGCATCGCCAAGGCAAAGGAGAAGGGTGTCTACAAGGGACGCGTTAAGTCTGTGGACGATGACGCTATCCGCAAGGCAATGGCAGAGGATGGGGCGAGCTTCCGCAAGGTGGCAAAGGCCCTTGGTGTCAGCTTGAGCACCGTTCAGCGTGCAATGAAAGGTTGAATGTAACGTCTCACAGAGCCCGCCCTGAGCGGGCTTCGTTGCATTCGATCCCAAGTGACAGCCCTCGGCTCGCTCAGCGGCACCCAGGGCCATACTTATTTTGGATTTACGAACCGTTTGCATTTGGCCTGTTGCAGGTTGTTTAGCAGCGCTCGCAAGTCGCTATGTCCTCTGTGGATTATTTTCCAGCTTGAAACCCCAATCGCTCATTGGGTTGCGATCTTGCTTGAGCGGCGGGGTAGGGTTGTGAGGTTTCGGGCGGACACTAGGCTATGAGGAAAAGAGCCCCTAGATCAGGGCTCTCTCCATAGCCTCACTTCAGTTGACTGGGCAGAGCTCTCACGTTGAAGGAGGCCCAGTCGGACACCTGTGACACGATAATTCCGTCATCGTTATCTATCAGCGTCCGGAAGTAGTCACGCAGGCCCACTGTACTAGTGTTATCGCGTTTAAAGCACCATAGCGATTCAAGGATGTGCACAGCGCCGAATGTCGCTAATGCGTCATACAGGGGCTTATAGTTGCGTTGCTTTCGTAGGTCGTATTCCAAGAAGTAGAGCGCCATATCTGTTCTCCTTATCGCAGCTTGTCAGATTGAGATAGGACTGACGCAGCGAGCGTCTTGGTGGTATCGCTATACTTCTCAGATTGCAGTACCTGCGACGCCTTCGTCTCCATTGCTTTCCCTGTCTCCTTTGCAGAAGAGGACTGGGACAGCGCAGACGCCGCCAAGCTTTTCGCAATGGCTGATGCGCTAGGATCGCGAAGGATTTCGGACGCAAGGGTGGCGACCTTCGGCGATGATTGCTTGGTGTTTTTGCTCATGATGGCAGTACCTATTTCAGTTGGGATTTGCCCGCCTGAAAAAGGCACCGTTGAGCAGTTTTCATAATCCATCATTTGACGATGGGGTACTCATTCGCTCTAATGCCGGTTCTCAGGTCGGGTTACAACAAACCGCTGGCTTGAGGGGCGAGTGATTACGTTCTGTCCGCAAAAACGAAGCGTGATCACCCGCTGTCTTCTTACCTGCCCATGTTAGGGCACGGCCAACGCTAACCCCTACATGTAGGGTTTTTTTTGCGTCTGGACACAAGATAGTGCGTTTTGCGGGGCTTAGCAACGCACTACCTGTGGATAACGCTGTACGTAAAATGTGTATGAAACGTGGAACGCCCTTGTAACCCGCATGGCTACTACATTCAGCCGTTTATCACCGAATAGTCTAAAATTTTCGTCAAAGGCTATTTTTTGACGGGAGGTGTATTTCTATCATGTTGGTGCCGTATTTCTGTCTTTTGTGCTGGGTATACATACAGCATGTCGCGAAGGAAATTGCGGCGCGTGACGTAGCTGCTAATGGCTTGGGATTGCGGATAGTTTCTTGATAGCTGCAAGCTTCTGGGCAGTGCTCGCACCCTTCGAATAGGTGTCATGGGTGACATTGCCCACTTCGTGACCTACCAGCTCTTTTGCCAGTGCATCCGGCACGTCCGCCCTGATCAGAGCAGTTACTACCGTGTGACGGAAGCTATGGAACACGTGGAGTCTGCTAAATCCAGCCGCTGTACGCAGTCTGCCAAACGCCTTTGATATGGCATGTGAGCGTTTTCCGTAGCGGCCGTGTGAGGTGGTAGGGATTAAGAAACCATCAGTACTCGCCTTGAACAAGCGGTCAATGGTCGATATCAAGCTAGGGTGAATCGGCACTACCCGTTTGCTGGCTCTACTTTTGCTTTTAGGAAAGACGAAGCACCGAACACCATCAGCTGTGATTACGCTTTCCTTCGATAGTCGGCAAAGCTCCTCAATTCGGGCGCCGGTATACCATCCCAGCGTAATGAGGTCGGCGAGTGGTTGATCCGCATTGTCCAGCGCCGCCTGAAGGAGTTTGTAGGCATCCTCGGGGGCGTAAATTTTTCTATCTTGGCCAGCTATTGCAGATCCGCCACCCTTTGGCAGTTCGTGGCCCGTGAATGGGTTTGCCTTATCTGCAAACTCCAAGCGCCATCCTGAATCATATTTCGTCGCCCACTTCCAAAACGAAGTGCCAGCCATGAGGTACTGGCCTAACGTTGCTGGCGCCCGATTCAAGGATTTCAACCAGCGGTCTACCGTGTCGAAGTTGAGGGGCAGTCCCTCTTCCTTCAGGTAGTTCGAAAGCCGGTCCATCTTGCCCACTTGTTGGTCCACGTGTTTCGGTGCACCTCCACGGCTATCACGGAATTCTCGATATGCCTTGAGTCTGGCGGGCGTGATGGGTGACTTTGGTTTGTGTGCCTTGGGATCCTTAAGCAATAGTTGAGCTTCTGCCAGCTCGGCTGGAGAAAGGTCGTGCATTGCACCAAACCTTCTAGCCAGCATGTCCAAGGCTATTTCGTTTGCCAACACGATGTTAGCCACTTTTCCGTCTATCCCTGGCATAGCGGAAATCCTTTCAGCCTCCTCCCGACGTGAATCCAGTTCTGGAATGCGGTTGAAGGAAGTGAAACTGCTTTTGAGCCTGGACGTAGCAAGGTTGGTTTGGTCTTCTTCACCGAGAACCACCGCCGTCTTCATTTCCCGTATTTTCTGGGCCAGGTCTTGGGCCGCTACTGTTACCGGCTCTTTCCAAGCATCACCCCGCGCTGCTCGTTTCCCTCTGGCCTGTGCAATCTGCGCCTTCCATTCGGCTAGCACCACCAAGCGGCGTTCCATGGCTTCGGAGCGTAGGCCGGTCTGTAGTGACCTAATGAGAACGGTCTTGCCGCCCATCGCGGCGCGAACATCAGCAGGTACAGCAAGTCTGCAATACCATGTGGATTAGCCGCGTTTCTGGATCAGGTTGTCGGCCATGGGGGCACGCTGAGAGAGGGGAGTAGTACAGCGAATTGTACTACTCGATTGTACTACTATCCAAGATGTAAGCCCCTAAATACGGGGTTTAAAGGCCCGTAGCTGCGGTTAATTCGAATCTCTCCTTCACCGCCACATTCTTGAAAAAATCCCGCGAGTTAACCACTCTGCGGGATTTTTTTTGCCCGCGATTTCGCAGCGTACCCCCGTCCGTCCCCCCGTTCGTGACAGGACTCGAGTCATCAAAAGTAGCTGAAAATAGCGTGCTGCCTCACCTGGCATGACGCTGCGAGCGAACCGTTGCGCCTTCGATCACGTCTGTGCGAATGGCCGATGGTTGCCCGGTGTTGTTGCGTGCATAGCTGCATAACGTGATCGGCAGCTCTGCCATTTCGAGGAAAATGCCGTCCAGGGACAGGGTGTAGCGTTCGTCGTCAATATCGCCGCAGGGGGTGCTGATCGCCGAGTTCACGCTGTAGTAGTAATGCCGGCTGAAACTGCTGTGCTGGTTTTCCCAGGTGATGTGGTAGCGGTGTTTGAGCTGCGGTGCCGGGGCTGGGTTGGTCAGGAATACCGAATGGGTGAATACATTGCGCAGCAGCGCTACGGTCAGCGGTTGCTCGGCCTTTTGCACGCCGAGTATGCACAGCACATGCGACCCCAGCACTGGGCCGATGGGCAGGTTGATGTAGGCCTCGTCAGAGGCGACAGCGATCTGGTAGCCATGCGTGCGTGCGCAATCGCTGATGTCATTCACGGCCTTGAATCGGTAGAACGGTTCCTGGATCGAGAACCTCAGGTTCCACGTCGGACGGATAACTTGGTCGGCGGCGTCACGTTGTAAATGCACATAGGGTTTCAGGTTCCACGGCTCGTCCAGCGTGATTTCAACGGCCTTGAGCTGGCAGTTCAGGGTGTCGTTACGGAAAACACCGTCTACAAAGCAGTAGTACAAGTCGTTGGCGGGATAGCTGTAGTTGAATTTCGCGGCTTCGCACGCCGAGTTGTTCTGGCAGCTGTTGAGAATGTCCCTCTGAATGGCAGACGCGACCTTGCTGATGATGCTGGTGATTTCATTGGTGTTCCGGTCCAGCATTGGGCTGCCGGAGCTGCCTGGGCGCAGACCATTGCAGCGGTTGCGCAAGGCGCTGGGGAACACGCCGGGATGTTCGGCAAAATTGTTGATGGTCGACTCCACGCAGGCACTCATGCGTAGTCCCTTTTTCAGAAAACCGGTCGGCGCTCCCACGTTGATCACTTCTCGATCTGTCGCCTGACGCTGAGATGCCAGCTTGAGTGGCATGATTGCGTTGGTCACCAGCACGGCCAGTGACGTATCCAGTTCGAGCACGGCCAAATCGGTACCCGCCATGCTGCTCCAGTGTGCTGTCTTGACGGCGTAGGTGACATGCCGTTCGGGCGTGTCATGAAAGTAATTGAAGGTGACATCGGCGGTGATCGCCTGACGCAGGCGCGCTGTACCGTAGCTGAAGAACACGCAGTGCCCGCTGGTCAGCACATAAGCCGGGCCGACGGCCTTGCCCCGGTGATCACGAGTGTCGAGCAGAACGGCATTGCAGGTCTGGCCTAAGGCGTTTTTCAGTGAGCCGATGCCGGTCCATTGCGGGTAACGGTGGTCTTTATTTTCAAGCGCCGCGGAAGGTGACTGTTCGGTAAGTCCCTCGGCCAGGTCTCTGGCGTGGCTGGGCCAGACAGTGCTGAGCAACAGGAAATACAGGAAAATGCGAGCGGTGCGAGTAAGTGACATGAGGAGCCTCGGCAAGGAAGTCATTGATTGGCTGAAACTATCCAATCAGGCCAAGGCAGGAGACATACATGGCTATTGATTAACGCGCTCGAGCTCTCGGTCAGCACGTGTAGGGTTTGGCGCTTGAGCCATACGAACGCCTCTCTGACCAGTAGTCCTAGGCAATTGTAGTGGTCCAATGAAACCGGACACCCATTTAGGCGAGAATGCTCGCCAGATAGACGAGTCTGGTCCCTGGCGGGATCGGCATCGAGTTAATCTAATACCTCGCCAGCACGATTTTCAGCAGCGGAAACGGATTTGGCGGACATTCAACGGCGCAGGCTTCTAGGTCAGCTTGCCGCAATCAGCCACTGAAGGACATCCCTCACCAGAAGTGTCTCGTGATAGTTCGATCTCACAATGTAACCCCGGTGAGGCCGGTCTACTGAAGGCCCGAGAGCGATCAATTTGCCCGCCTTGATCTGCTCTTCGATCAGCCCAGCCCAGCCCAAGGCGATACCTTGACCCTCCTGCGCAGCGGTCAGCAGCAACGGATAGTTATTGAAGCAAAAAACTGGCGCTTCCTCTGGCGGAGTGATCTTCGCGTGCAGGCACCAGTGATGCCAATCCAGCCATCGGGAGTCATCGCTGTCCTTATGAAGCAGCGGTAGATCCTCGATACTGCTTATTTTCGTACCTTCCATTAGCCCCAGTTTTTCAGCCAGGTCTGGACTGCATACTGGGAATACCGTCTCGGGGATCAGTAGCTTTTCAAATCGGAAGTCACCGTCGAGGGATCCAAACTGAATGGCGATATCGGCATCTTGAAGCATTGGATCATCGTCAAGGTTTACTGGGCGAATCTTGAATTGGATCTGGGGGAACTGGCCCTGGAGCGCAGGCAATTTTGGCATAAGCCAGAAATAGCAGAATCCAAAATTCGCAGCGATCGAGAGGGTAGGTTTCTGCTTGTTGAAATGGCGACGCATGCGCTTGACCGCGGCCTTAATTTCACTCACCGGGGATGCTAGGCCTGAATAAATCTGCTGACCCTCATAGGTGGGTCGCAACAGCTTACCGTTACGTTCGAAGAGTACACACCCAAGCGACTCCTCCAAGGTGCGAATCCGCTGAGAAATCGCCGGTTGAGTAGTGCCCAATTCAACAGCTGCGGCCGTCATCGAACCCAAGCGGATTGTGGCCTCAAAGGCGACCAAAGATTTAAGTGGCGGGAGGTCCTGTTCGCTCGGCTCCATAACGTTTATGCATACCTCTAATAAGGGGATTGCGGGTGTTTATCCCCTGAGCACGTAAGGATACTGAGACCACCTATTTGGAGGTTCTCATGGTACAGGTCACTTTTGAAATCAAGCAACAACCGGCATCCGTGATCGCACAGTTGCCAGGGGAAACCATTGTGCTAGCGCCTCTGTGGTTGCGGGAGCGCTGCCAGGACGCTGTCAGTCTTGATGTCACTACTCAGCAAAGACTGTTTAACCCGCATAACCTTCCTGACGGCATCACTCTGGTTGAAGCAGAAGCCAAAGGCGTAGATCAGGCATGGCTGTCATTCAGTGATGGTTATGCGGGGCTGTATGACCTCACGGAGTTTCGTGCCGACTTCGATCCGTTGGATGGCCTGCCAACGCCCATCAGTTGGAAGAGCAACATTGACACCCAACTCATCTACATCGACTTCAACCGACTGACCGACTTCGATTATCGATTGGAGGCATTCAGCAAGTTTTTGACCTATGGGGTTGTCGTTATCCAGAACGTGCCTACCGAAGCCGAGTCAGTTCTGGATGTAGGCAGAATCTTTGGCCAGGTGCGCGAAACCAATTTCGGCAAGTACTTCGAGGTGTACTCCCGGCCGAACTCCAATGACCTGGCTTATCGCTCAATTCACCTCGATCCTCATACCGATAACCCTTATCGCGATCCGATGCCTGGCATCCAGCTTTTGCACTGCCTGATCAACGAAACATCGGGGGGGCTCTCTACACTCGTTGACAGTCTCGCGGTCGCAGAGCAGCTTAAATTGGAAGATCCCGAAGGCTTCGAACTGCTGGCCAACGTGCCTGTGCGTTACCGCCACGTCGATAACGACGTTGAGCTGATTGAGCGGCGGCCAATCATCATGACCGACGCGCTGGGCCGAATGACAGGTGTCAGCTATAGCCCACGCCTCGACTATCTACCGTTGCTGAATGAACACGACATGGCCGTATTCCACCGTGCACGTCGTCGCATGGGCGAGCTCTTTGTGGATCCGGCATTTGAGCGACGTTTCAAGCTGGAGAAGGGCGAGCTGCAAATGTTCAATAACACACGTGTCCTCCATGGCCGGACGAGCTTTGATACCAATGAAGGTCGCCGTCATCTGCAAGGTTGCTACATGGATATGGATGGCCCCAAAGGCATCTACAAAGCCATGAAAAGAAGCTTGAAAGCTCAATAAGATTCGAAAGCCTGAGGACTGATGATGGAAACCGTAGCTTTTACCCAGATGAAAGACGGCACCAAAGCCGAATATGAAATGCTGACCCAGCTGGAAACTGATTTCGCAAAGGAGCTTCCTGACCGGCTCCTCAAATGCCTGCGGGATCTGGAACACTCTCTAAGCGGTTATAAGGTGAGCAGGCTCGCTCATTCGCTTCAGACCGCATGTAGAGCTGAGGACGCTGGTGCAGATGAGGAAATGGTGGTTGCAGCGCTGATCCATGACCTAGGCGACGAGCTCGCCCCCTACAACCACTCCCAGTATGCAGCATCCATCCTTCGCCCTTATGTTCGTCCAGAGGTGACCTGGGTCATCAATTATCACGGCCTTTTCCAGAACTACTACTACGTTCACTTCTTCGGCGGTGATCGGAATGAGCGGGATCTGTACAAGGATCACCCTTACTACGAGAGCTGTGTGCGCTTCTGTGAGGAATGGGACCAATCGTCCTTTGACCCCGATTACCCGACTCGCCCTTTGGAGCACTTCGAGCCTATGCTCCGGAGGATTTTCACTCGGCCAGCATTCGATCAAAAGTACGTTGGTGACCAGACTATGGGCCGCAGCGCGCTCGACCAACCTGTGGCCTAGGCATTTTACTTACGGTTCAAATTTGCGTAATAGCGGCAGCGTGCTGCCGCTATTAAGTGCATATCCAGGTGGACCCCCTCCCTACTGATCCATAAGAAAACCGCATGCTCCTCATAATAGAAACGCGGTTATGCCGTACTGGCGATTGGCCGATAATCGAAGCGGGAAAGGCGCAATTCATAAGCGTCAGCCACGTGCAAATTTGAGTCTGCCATCCAGATACGTCAAACAGAGTTAGTACAACTCTAGAGGGGAGTCGGATGAACAAGTTTTACAAAACCGTGATCGCATTAACCTTGGCATCTCAAAGCGTGTTGGTTATAGCTCAAGAACCCAGCAGTTGCCAAGTCATCAAGACGGCGAACGTGGGATGGCTCGATGGTATATCGACAAACGCATTGACTCAGGTGGTTGCCGAAGGCCTGGGCTATAAATTTGACGACAGCATGCTTTCACTTCCAATCGTTCTGAAGTCTCTTAGCGATGGCAAGCTGGATACGTTCATTAACTACTGGTCGCCATCTCAGGATCCTCTGATTACCCCCCTAAAGGACGCTTTGTCCGTTCTCCCGGCCCCTAACCTCACAGGTGCAAAATACACACTCGCAGTTCCAAAATTTCTGGCCGATGAGGGGTTGAAGGATTTCAAGGACATCGAGAAATTTAAAGTTCAGCTCGGAGGCCGCATTTACGGCATCCAGCCTGGTAGCGGCGGAAACACGTTGGTGCAGAAGATCATCAAGGACAACTCGTATGGTTTGAAGGATTTCAAACTGGTCGAGTCTGGTGAAGCAGGCATGATCCAAGAGGTAGGTCGCTCGATTCAACGCAAGAAGCCCATTGTGTTCCTGGCGTGGGCGCCTCACCCAATGAACGTGAACATGGACATCGTGTATCTAACGGGTGGTGATGATTCCTTCGGTCCCGATTTCGGCGCAGCAACGGTCAAAACCATCACATCCAAAGGCTATGCCGAGCGCTGCGGTAACGTTGGCAAGTTGTACAGCAATCTGAAATTCACGGTCGACATGGAGAGCAGCATCATGAACGCCCTCGACAAAAAGGAGCCCGCTTTGAGTGCAGCAAAAAAATGGCTGGCCGCTCATCCTGAGACTCTGGATAGCTGGCTGGCTGGTGTGACTACCGTCGACGGTAAAGACGCGAAAGCAGCAGTATTAGCAAACATCTCCAAGTAAAGAAAAGCCGCTTCAGTGAAGCGGCTTTTTTTATCGAAAATCCGCAGTTGGAGGCTCGCTGAGGGAGCCATATGTATCCAGTTGCCAATACGGGCGACTCTCTGTCGCCCTCAATGCCTATGCCGATGATGCACATCCGGAAAATGCGCATGGCTATGCCTCATCGCGCTATGCACATGCACATGACTATGCGGCTCCGCCGGATCCCATTCAAAGTGATGCTCATGCTGATGGTGTTCATCATGCACATGTCGGTGCCCGTGCTCCGTCGCCTCATGCAGATGTTCATGGGCATGCCGCTCCGTCAGGTGCAGCCAAACCCCCACGGCCATCAGCGCCGACGCAATCCAGAACGCGACGGTCACCGACTCCCCGAACGCCAGCAGGGCTACTACGGCGCCCAGGAACGGCGCCGTGGAGAAGTAGGCACCGGTGCGCGCACTGCCCAGCCCACGCAGCGCCAGCACAAACATGACCAGGCTGATGCCATACCCCAGAAACCCCACCAACAAGATAGGCGCCAACTGCGCCACAGCCGGTATCTGCGCGCCTAGATAAAGCGCCAGGCTGCAATTCACCACCCCGGCAATCAGCCCTTTGGCCCCTGCGATAAACAACGCGTCCGACGCTGAAACCTTGCGCGTCAGGTTGTTATCAATCCCCCAGCACAAGCATGCCACGGCCACTGCAAACGGGCCGGTCCAGTCGTGGGTGGCGCCGCCGCCGTCGGACCATGACAACACTAAACCGCCCATGACTATCGCGATCATCCCGAGGATTAGGCGGCGGTCTGCGTTTTCTCTAAACACCACCCAGGCGATAACGGCGGTCAACACCGATTCAAGGTTAAGCATCAGCGAGGCGGTTGCGCCGGCGGTGAGGGTCAGGCCGAACATCAAGGCCACGGGCCCGAGGATGCCGCCAAAGGTGATGGCGCCGATCAGCCAGGGCCATTCGGATGGGGTCAGACCGGTGGGTTTCCAGCCGCGATCGCGGATAAGGCGCACGCCGGCGAGACCTATGCCGCTGCCCAGATAGAGCAGGCCGGCGAGCAGTACGGGCGAGAGACCCAGCCCGAAACTTTTGGCGAGCGGGATGCTGGCGCCGAACAGGGCGGCGGCCGCGAGGGCATACAGAATGCTAAGGTTCATGGGCCGTCCTCGAGTGTTCAGCCCATGATACGTCGCTTGCTCAGGTTAAATCCCGTGGGATTTACTGCGCGGTTTTCAGCTTGATCACATCACCCGAAATCTTGGCGGTATAGCCACTCCAATACCCGCAATCCCAGAATGGAAAGTAATGGCAAAGGGCTCATAAACGCTGGTGGTGAATTCCAGGACTTGCTAAGGTCGCCGCCTTTCCAATACGCCATTCAGAGGGATCTAAATGCACCCGGTACTTCGCAAGACATTCGGCGGGCTTTCTGCCCAGTACTACATTCGCAATTTTCTGTTCGGGCTGATTTTCCCCGTACTGATCTACACCGCGCTGACCCATTCGAAAACCGGTGTGTTCACACTCGGCGCGTTGGCCTATTGCGTCGTCAACAGCGTGCTCTACCCCTACGCGCGTTTCGTTTACGAAAGCATCATGGATTACATTTTTGGCAACAACGTGTTCTTCGTGAACGCGATTCTGATGCTGACCGTCAAGGTGTTCACCATGGCGATCTGCTGGACCATGGCGGTTTTCATTGCGCCTATTGGGCTGGCTTATCTGTACTTCCACCACAGCCGTGCGGTGGATCAGGCCTGATTCGATGCCACACCCTGCATAGACTGTGGCGAGGGGGCTTGCTCCCTCGCCACGGGTACATCGGTTGCCCGTAACTGATGGGGTCAGATATGCAGCCAGGCCAAACTACCCAACACCACCGCCACACCCGCCGCCGCATACGACATCCGCTTCAACCATTCCCGCCGGGTCAACAACGTAATCGCCGCCAATGAAATTGCGATCTGGATCGCCGTCATCGCCTGGGCCCAGCGATGATGCTGGTGCAACGCCTGCTCCGACTTCTCATCCCATTCCTTCGACGTGGCTTCAAGTTTTTCGGCCTGCTTGCGCACGTCTTCCTTCTGGCTCTTGTAACGCTCGATCTCATCCTTGTAATGCGCCGCGTCCACACCGGGAATATGGGTGGCCAGTTCCGCAAGATTCTGCCGGCTGGATTTGGCCTGGTAGTAATTCCACTGGTTGGCGGCTTCGGTCTTGATGATGGCGGCGTTGTTTTTGTCCATCGCCGCCTCGCTTTCGGTAGAGCCGGCCTGGTAGCTGAGCATCGCGCCGAGGGTGGCCATCAGGGCGGTCATCACGGCGATGCGGCTGGCGAAATTGTCGCCACGGCCGTGGGCATGTTCGGTGGTGTGTTCGATGTGTTTTTCGTGGGGGCTGGGGACTTCGAAGGCTTCGGACATGGGGGCGTCTGTGAAGGGACTGAGGGACTCTGATTCTTCACCAGTGAAGCTGTCTCAAGCCTGTCCGTAACGCCGGATCAACCGCCCATACACCAGAATGTTGATCGCCAGCACCAATGCGCCCAAGCCCAACTGGATCTGCGGGGTCAGCCCTGCGGGGTAGATCAGGGTCAGGAGGTAGTGCTCGATAAACCCGCCGCCATAGCCGTCTTGCCCGGCAAGATGGCGAAACAGGTTTTCCCATCGAGTGAGCGGGCAGGGCAGGTGAAACACTTCAACGGCAATCCCCCAGGCCACAGCGGGCAGGTGCAGCCAGAGGACAGGCCGCCACTTGAGGGCAAGCAGGCCTCCAAACAGCACAAACAGGATGAACGTGAGGTGAAACAGCACCAGGCTGTCGGCAGCTAGACGGTAGAGCATTACGCACACTTCAAAAGGGGAGGTCCATAGTCTAAAGGGTTGCTTGCGTGCAAGCGTGGCCGTTATTGTGCTGAATCCTTTTAGTCTTCCCCCAAGGTTCTGTTGCGATGAATGCACCGCGTACCGCAGTCGGTCCGATCAAGGCCGTGATTTTCGATATGGACGGGTTGTTGCTGGATACCGAAGGCATCTACACCGAAGTCACGCAGATCATCGCCGAACGCTACGGCCGTACCTATGACTGGGGCATCAAGCAGCACATCATCGGGCGCGGCGCCCAGGACCTGGCGGACTACGTCGTGAAGGCGCTGGATCTGCCGATCACACCGGCCGAGTTCCTGGAGATCCGTGAACCACTGATGAGCGAACGCTTCCCCAAGGCCTTGGGCATGCCCGGCGCCGAAGCATTGGTGCGTCACTTGAAGGCGCACAATATTCCGATCGCCGTGGGTACCAGTTCGTCGCGCAATTCGTTTGGCCACAAGACCACGTTGCACCGTGAATGGTTTGGACTGTTCGGGACCATCGTCACCGCCGACGACCCGGAAGTCGGTGCTGCCAAACCTGCGCCGGACATCTTCCTCACCGCCGCCCGCCGCCTGGGCGTTGCACCCGAGGATTGCCTGGTGTTCGAAGACTCCCCGTTTGGGGTCACCGCCGCGAAAGCAGCCCACATGACCGCCATCGCCGTGCCGGATGAGGCCATGGCCGACAGCAAGTACCAGCACGCTGACCAGATCATCCGCAAGCTCGCGGATTTTGATTTGGCGGCTTACGGCCTGCCACCTTTCCCCTGAATAAAACACGCTCAAAAAGGTGGGAGGGGGCAAGCCCCCTCCCACCTTTGATTTTGCAGTGTTGCGGAAAGCCTAGGCGCTGAAGCCACCATCAATGGTCAGGCTTGCACCGGTGATGTAACCGGCTTCCGGCCCAGCCAGGTAAGCCACGAAGCTGGCAATCTCTTCCACGTGTCCATACCGACCCACGGCCATCAACCCGATCAGGCTCTCGGCAAAATCACTGTTCGCCGGGTTCATGTCGGTATCCACCGGCCCAGGCTGCACGTTATTGATGGTGATTCCGCGAGGCCCCAAATCCCGCGCCAACCCCTTGGTCAACCCGACCAGCGCTGCCTTGCTCATCGCATACGGGCCGCCGCCGCCAAACGGCATGCGTTCGGCGTTGGTGCTGCCGATGTTGATCACGCGGCCACCTTCACCCATGTGCTTGGCCGCTTCCTGGGTCGCGATAAACACACTGCGTACGTTGATCGCCAAGGTCTGGTCAAAGTCTTCCAGCTTGAAATCTTCCAGCGGGGCGATGGCCAGCACCCCTGCGTTGTTGACCAAGATATCGATGCGTCCAAAGGCTTCAACGGTGGCGTTGACCGCATTGCGAATCGCGGCCGCATCAGCGCTGTCGGCCTGAATCGCCAAGGCTTTGCCGCCTTCGCTGATCACGCTGTTCTGCAATGCGTCGGCCTTGGCGGCGGAGCTCACATAGGTAAAGGCAACCGCTGCGCCTTGTGCTGCGAGGCGCTTGACGATGGCGGCACCGATGCCGCGCGAACCGCCTTGAATCAAGGCGACTTTGCCGCTGAGGTTCTGTGTGGTCATGTCGATCTCCTAACTGTTCAAGGCGGGATGCCTTGCTGATGGAGCCGAGTATCGACCTGGGCAGTGCCTACCGGTAGACCGTGATTGCTATAGTCTGTGTAAACCAAAAGTTGAGAGTGGGTGACATGGAAAGCTTTGGCAGTATCGAATGCTTCGTGCGCAGCGCCGAAGGTGGCAGCTTTGCCGAGGCCGCCCGGCACCTGAGTCTCACACCGGCAGCCGTCGGCAAAAGTGTCGCCAAGCTGGAAGCGCGCCTGGGTGTGCGCCTGTTCCAGCGCAGCACCCGACGACTGGCCCTTACCGAAGCCGGCAAACTGTTTCTCGACGAAGTCAGCGGCAGCCTTACCACCATCCAGAACGCCGTCGCCAACCTGGCCAGCGCCGAAGGGCGGCCGGTGGGTACGCTCAAGGTCAGCATGGGCACGGTGTTCGGTAATCGGTATGTGGTGCCACTGTTGGGGGCGTTCATGCAGCGCTTTCCGGATATCAGCCCGGACTGGCATTTCGATAATCGCCAGGTCGACCTGATCGGCCAGGGCTTTGACGCGGCCATTGGCGGTGGCTTCGAGCTGCCTCAGGGCGTGGTGGCGCGTAAGTTGACGCCGGCGCATCGGGTGTTGGTTGCCTCAAAGGACTACCTGGTGCAGCGCGCGCCGGTACTGACCCCCGAAGATCTGGCGCGGTGCGCGGGTATTCTGATTCGCTCTCCCCAAACCGGCCGCATACGTTCCTGGCAATTGACCAGTATCGAGCGTGAACACCGCCCGCTGGTGCTCAAACCGAGCATGACCATGAGCGACTCCGAAGCCGCCTGCTGTGCCAGCGCCCAGGGCCTGGGCATCGCGTTGGTGAGCATGCCCATGGCGGTGCCGTTCCTCGACAGTGGCGCGGTGGTGCGGGTGTTGCCCGACTGGTACGTCGACGACGGCAATATCTCCATTTATTACGCCGAACACAAACTGCTGCCCGGCAAGACCCGGGCGTTTGTGGATTTCATCATCGAGCAGTTTGCCGAAGCGAAGCTGGGCCAAAGGTTCAGCGCGATCTAAATGTGGGAGGGAGCCAGCCCCTTCCCACAGTTGACCTTCAGCGACCGAACTTACCCGGCCAGCCAACCACTTTCTTTGCCCTTGGCGTCGCGTAAGTCCTGATCTTCGACGTCGACAACCCCAACCGCACCAGCGATTCGGCAATGGTCACCGCTGCGGTTACACCGTCCACCACCGGGACGCCGGTGCGCTGGCGAATCTGCTCATCCAGCCCGGCCATGCCGCCGCAGCCCAGGCAGATCACCTCGGCCTTGTCTTCGCTGATGGCCAGTTCCGCCTGGCGCACGATGGCTTCCATCGCGGCCAGTGGGTCTTGTTCCAGCGCCAGCACGGCCATCCCACTGGCACGCACCGAGGCGCAGCGTTGGTACAGGCCGGCCAATCTCAAGCGGTCTTCGATCAGTGGCACGGTGCGGTCCAGGGTGGTCACCACCGAATAGGCGTGCCCCAGGAACATTGCCGTGCTGGCGGCCGCTTCGGTGATGTCGACCACCGGCACGTTCAACAACTCCTGCAGGCCTTCGCGGCCATGTTCACCGTAGCCGGCCTGGATCACCGCGTCGAACGGTTGGTCGTAAGCCATGACCCGGTCCATCACCGCAATGGCCGCCAGGTAGCTTTCAAAATTGCCCTCCACTGACTCCGCGCCGAAGTAAGGCGTGAGCCCGACAATCTCGGTGCCCGGCGCGGCCACCGCCCGTGCCTGCTGGGCGATGGTTTCAGTAATGGATTCGGTGGTGTTGACGTTGACCACGAGGATGCGCATGTAAGGTCCTTGATTAATGACTGACGTTATCGACTGCAATGCTTTCGCCGCTGACATCGGCGTAGAACGGCTGGCGCTTGGCAATCAGCAAGTACAGCAGCCCTGCAATACCGGCGCCAAACATCCAGGAAAACGGTGAGACGCTGGCGAAACCGGGCAGCAGGGCCAGGAGAATGGCGATCACGGCTGCGGGAATGAACGCCGCCACCGCCCGCAGATTGACGCCACGGCTGTAGTAATAAACGCCGTTCGGGTCTTCGCTATACAGCTGCGGTACGTCGACCTGGCTTTTACGGATCAGCCAGTAATCGACCATGATCACCCCGTACAACGGCCCCAGCAGTGCGCCCAGGCCGGAGAGGAAATACACGATCACCAGCGGGCTGTTATAGAGATTCCACGGCAGGATCAGCACCGCCACGGTGGCGCTGATCAGCCCGGCACGCCGGAAGTTCAGGTACTTGGGCGCCAGGTTGCTCAGCACGAAGGCCGGCGCGACGAAGTTGGCCATGATGTTCACTGCCACGGTGACAATCAGGAAGGCCAGGCAGCCCAGCACAAGGAAGAACGTATTGGGGATGGCGGCGATGATTTCGGTGGGGCTTTCGATCACCCGGCCATTGAGTTGGAATTGGCCACCGCACAGCAACACGGTAATTGCGGCGAACACCAGGATATTCACTGGCAGGCCCCAGAAATTGCCGACCTTGATGGTCTTGCGGCATGGGGAGGAGCGGGCGAAGTCGCAGAAGTTGAGGATCAACGTGCCGTAGATCGCCAGCCACAGCGCGCCACCGGCGAAGATATTGCGCCACATCTCACCACCGGTCAGCGGCTCGCGGACCGACCAGGCAATATGGCCGCCGGCCTGGAAGTACATCCAGCCGGCCAGTGCGGCCACGGTCAGCAGGATCACCGGCCCGGCGAAGCCTTCATAGCGGCGCACCATTTCCATGCCGTAGGCCAGGATCACCAATTGCACAAACCAGATCGCCACAAAACACACCCAGCCCAGGGTTGATAAGCCCAGGATCGAGTTGTGGTCGTAATCGGCGAAGCCCGGGTGAATGGCGCTCAGCAACACGCGCAACACCACCGAAGCCAGGTAGGTCTGGATACCGAACCAGGCGATCGCAATCACTGCGCGGATCAGCGCCGGTATCTGCGCGCCATGGATGCCGAAGCTGATACGGCTGATCACCGGAAACGGCACGCCGGTCTTCTGCCCCATGTAGCCCGACAGGTTCATGAAGAAGTACACCAGCGCCGCCCCGATCCCCAGTGACAGCAAGATCTGCCAGCCGCCCAGGCCCAACGCATACAAGCCGATGGCGAACGAGTAGTTGGCGATGTTGTGCACATCATTGGTCCACAGCGCGAAGATGCTGTAACGCCCCCATCGCCGGCCTTCGACCTTGGTCGGCGCCAGGTCCTTGTTGTGCAGGCGCGGGCTCAGCACCAAGGGACCGGGAACCATGGCTTCGGGATTCAGGGAAGAGGAGGGCAGATCCAGTGCGATAGTGTTCGAGAGGCTTGTACGCATTCCGGCAGGCTCCAGCACATCGGCAGCCGGGCCGCGGATGGCAAAGTGTATGTAGATTTTGTATTTATTGTATACAAAGCGCATTTCACCTTAAGCCACATGCGTGCCAGTTTTCGATCTATGAAAACTGCGGGTCATTTCGTTTTTGCAGTCAGTGAAAATAACTTACTGAATTGAAAGCGATATAAATTGACCGTTTGAACAGCTATTTATTTTTCTGTCGAAAAGGAACATAGAAGAGCGCAAAAAATGCGTGGGGAAAGGTGTTACATAACGGTGCGGGTTTAGATGGATTACACACATAAATGGCACCGATGGTTACATCTGTGTGTACATCTTTGGTGGCAAACACAAACAAGATGTGGGAGGGGGCAAGCTCCCTCCCACATTTTCTTGCCGCGCCAGTGCTTACGCCTTGCTGATGATATTCCCCGCGTGCAGCCCGCATTCCTTCTGCGTGGCTTCCTCCCACCACCAGCGGCCTTCACGCTCATGCTGGTTCGGCAACACCGGACGGGTGCAGGGCTCACAGCCGATGCTGATAAAACCGCGCTCGTGCAGGCTGTTGTACGGCAACTCCAACATGCGGATGTAACCCCAGACTTCCTCACTGGTCATCTGCGCCAGTGGGTTGAATTTGTACAGGGTACGTTCCGGCGTGGAGAAGGCCGTGTCGATTTCAAGCGCTGCCACCTGGCTGCGGGTGCCGGGGCTCTGGTCGCGACGCTGGCCGGTGGCCCAGGCATTCACGCCTGCGAGTTTACGGCGCAGCGGCTCGATCTTGCGCACGCCACAGCATTCGCCATGGCCGTCCTTGTAGAAGCTGAACAGGCCTTTCTCTTTGACAAAGGGTTCCAGCTTGCTCTGGTCCGGCGAAATCAGCTCGATGTCGATCTTGTAGAAGTCGCGCACCTGCTCGATAAACCGGTAGGTTTCCGGGTGCAGGCGGCCGGTGTCGAGGCTGAACACCTTGACGTTCTTGTTCAGCTTCCAGGCCATGTCGACCAGCACCACGTCCTCGGCGCCGCTGAAGGAAATCCACAGGTCATCACCGAACTGGCTGAACGCCAGTTTGAGAATGTCCTGGGCGGATTTGTTGGCGTAAGTCGCGGCGAGTTCAGCGACGTCGAAGGTTTGGTTCATCAGGACGGTTCCTACAGGTCAGTGGCGCTGAGCGCTCTATAGGGAAGCGATGGTATCAAAATACGCTCTGCGTTGCGGCGACGAGCTTGAATCGCTAGAGTTCGGCAGTCCTTTTGCTCGCTCAATCAACAACATCAAAATGGAGTGTCTTGTGGAAATTGCCTGTCTCGACCTGGAAGGGGTGCTGGTTCCGGAAATCTGGATCGCCTTCGCCGAAAAAACCGGTATTGAATCCCTGCGGGCTACCACCCGGGACATTCCCGACTACGACGTATTGATGAAGCAACGCCTGCGCATCCTCGATGAACACGGCCTCAAGCTCGCCGACATCCAGGAAGTGATCGCCACCCTCAAGCCGCTGGACGGTGCGATCGAGTTCGTCAACTGGCTGCGCGAGCGCTTCCAGGTGGTGATCCTGTCAGACACCTTCTACGAATTCTCCCAGCCGCTGATGCGCCAGCTTGGCTTCCCGACCTTGCTCTGCCACCGCCTCATCACCGACGAAAACGACCGCGTGGTGAGCTACCAGTTGCGCCAGAAAGACCCCAAGCGTCAATCGGTACTGGCCTTCAAGACGCTGTACTACCGCGTGATCGCCGCCGGCGACTCCTACAACGACACCACCATGCTGGGCGAAGCCGATCGGGGGATCCTGTTCCATGCACCGGAGAATGTGATTCGTGAATTCCCGCAGTTTCCGGCGGTGCATACGTTTGAGGCGTTGAAGAAAGAATTTATCAAGGCGTCGAATCGGCCGTTGAGCCTGTAGGTTATTCGGCGTTGCTGATGGCCTCTTCGCGAGCAAGCCGGCTCCCACATTCGACCGCATTCCACGGGATGTACGCGTACCCATGTGGGAGCGGGCTTGCTCGCGAAGGGGCCAGTACAGCCAGCGTATATTTCCCCGTTAAACCCCTGCAAGCAACCGCTCATAAGGAATGCTCAAGCCTTCATGCAGGCGCTTGATCATCGACAGGCTCAGCTTGCGTTTGTGGTTCAACACCTCCGACACCCGCCCACTGGTGCCGATAAATGGCTCCAGATCGCGGGCGGTCATACCCAGTTGCTCCATCCTGAACTTGATGGCCTCCACTGGATCCGAAGGTGGCATCGGAAAATGCTCTGCCTCGTACTTCTCAATGAGCACTGCAAGAACTTCCAGCTCGTCCCCTTCGGGTGAGCCCATTTCCGCTCCCCAGAGCTGCTCCACCCGTGCGAGCGCAGCGGTCAGGTCTTCCTGGGAATGTATAGGTTTGATGTTCATCACACGGTCTCCGCGTTGATCTGATCGTACTGCGCGTGAGTCCCTACGAAACGTACGAACCCAAGCTGTCGCTGATAGTCGATCGCCATGATTACTCGATACTTGTTGCCGCCGACGTTGAATGCAACCCTGCCACTTTTAAGGATGCTTGCCGTTCTAAGTTCCGCTTTGAGCGCTTGTGGTGTTGGGTAAGTCGCTTTTTCCATATGGCGGTACAGCTCGACCAGCGGTGTTTTGGCGTCGGAATAGGCTGAGTGGCTTTCCCAAAACAGTCTTAGGGTAGAGAGAGCGATTATTCGCATCGCTGCAACCTCCCAATTTGGGAGATGGTAGGTGCGGTTTGGGTGAGATGCAATCTCGGAAATAATTTCTGACAGGTAAGCGGTCGTTTCATGTGATCCCTCACAGACGGCCATTGGGCGTTCGGGCTGGACGCTATCTTCCAGCTCAAACGCCGTCCATAGACGTTCTGATTCAGGTTCTTTCCAGTCGAGCGGCTCTGCACCCGAGAGCCAGGAGGGGCGTGGCTAAGGCAGGTTTTCCAACGTGTGTAACAACACCCGTACCTTCGTCAGCGACTCTTGATACTCCGACTCCCACTGCGAATCCGCCACAATCCCACCGCCGCCCCAGCAGCACACCTGCCCATCCTTGACCAGCAAGCTGCGGATGGCGATGGAACTGTCCATTTCGCCGCGCACGTCCAGGTACAGCAGCGAGCCGCAGTACAAGCCGCGCCGGGTTGGCTCCAGTTCGTCGATGATCTGCATCGCGCGAATCTTCGGCGCGCCGGTGATGGAGCCGCCGGGAAAGCTGCCGGCGATCAGGTCGAGGGCGTCTTTGTCGTCGGCCAGTGTGCCGATGACGCTGCTGACCAAGTGATGCACATTGGGGTAGCTCTCCAGGCTGAACAGCTCCGGCACGCTCACGGAGCCGGTGCGGCAGGTGCGGCCGAGATCGTTGCGCAGCAGGTCGACGATCATCAGGTTTTCGGCGCGGTCCTTGGGGCTGGCCAGCAGTTCGGCGGCGTTGGCGGCGTCTTTTTCGGGCGTCTCACCCCGTGGGCGAGTGCCTTTGATCGGGCGGGTTTCGACTTGGCGTTCGGTGATGCGCACGAAACGCTCCGGCGACAGGCTCAGCACCGCGCCGTCGTCCGGCAGGCTCTGGAACCCGGAGAACGGCGTCGGGCAGGCTTCGCGCAGGGCGCAATAAGCCACCCACGGATCGCCGCTGCACGGTGCTCGAAAACGCTGGGCGAAGTTGACCTGATAGCAATCGCCGGCCTGAATGTAGTCCTGGATACGCACGATGGCTTGCCGGTAAGCCTCGGCGGTGAGGTCCGGCGCCATGCTGCCCTGAAGTGTGAAGGTGGCCGAGGTGTCGACAACATCCTGGCTGAACAAAGCGATCAAGCGGTGTCGCTCGCTGTCGGCCAGCGCGGGATGAAAGACCAACTGGCTGGTCTGCGCCTGGTGATCACTGATCAATGCCCAGGCATACAGCCCGAAGCGCGCATCCGGCAGGTGCAGATCGTCTGCGGCCAGGTGCGGCATTTGTTCCAGGTGGCGGCCGAAATCGTAGCTCAGGTAACCGATCAGGCCACCGGCAAACGGCAGCGTAAAACCGGTCGGCAAGTCCGCTTTCCCCAACTGGGTCAGGTTTTCCCGCAAGCGTTGCAGGAAATCACTACCGCTTTCGTCAGGCGATACCGTCAACGTCGCCTGCGGCCAGGCGCTCAGCAGGTCATACCGCCCGCGTTCGGCCGCGGGTCGGCCACTGTCCAACAGCACGGCACCAGGCGCATGGCGAATCGCCGCAAAAAACTCGGCGGGGTTGGCCCGGTAGGGGAGTGAGTGTACGGAGCAGGTCGACATGCGAGGCGAATCAGCTATGAGCATAGAGGGGCGGGGATTGTACCGCATTCCACTGTAGGCGCCGGCTTGCCGGCGATGCGGTCTTCAGCCTTCCACAGGCGGAATATGCCCAAACATTTCCTGCACGAACTTCACGCGTTCCTCCGGCGTTTCCGTCACGCCGGCGGCTTTCAGGTCTTCCAACCGCGCTTCCACCGCATGGGTGCGCAGGGTCAAACCACAGTCATTGGCAATCTGGATATTCAATCCTGGCCGTGCATTCAGCTCCAGGATCAGGGGGCCTTTCTCCTGGTCCAGCACCATGTCCACACCGATATAACCCAGCCCGCACAGTTCATAGCAACCGGCCGCGAGCTTCATGAAACCGTCCCAGTTGGGCAGTTGCACGCCATCCACCGCGTTGGTGGTGTCGGGGTGTTTGGTGATGATGTTGTTCAGCCAGGTTCCGCGCAGGGTCAGGCCGGTGGCGAGGTCGACACCCACGCCTATCGCCCCTTGGTGCAGGTTGGCCTTGCCGCCCGACTGGCGGGTCGGCAAGCGCAGCATGGCCATCACCGGGTAGCCCATCAGCACGATGATGCGGATGTCCGGCACGCCTTCATAGCTGATGCTCTTGAAGATCTGGTCAGGCACCACGCGGTATTCGATCAGCGCACGATCACGGTGGCCGCCCAGTGAATAGAGGCCGGTGAGGATGCTGGAGATCTGATGCTCGATCTCTTCATGGCTGATGATCTTGCCGGACACTGTGCGATAGCGCCCTTCAAAGCGGTCCGCCACCACCAGGATGCCGTCACCGCCGGCACCCTGGGCCGGTTTGATCACAAAGTCGCTGCGCCCGCCGATAATCTCGTCGAGCTTGTCGATTTCCTTCTCAGTGGAGATCACGCCGTACATTTCCGGCACGTGGATGCCCGCCGCGAGCGCGCGCTCCTTGGTGATGATCTTGTCATCCACAATCGGGTACAGGCTGCGCTTGTTGTACTTGAGCACGTAGTCGGCGTTACGCCGATTGATGCCCATGATCCCCCGCGCCTCGAGGGCCTTCCAGGTCTTCCAGAACCCGAACATTACTGGTCAGCCTTGAGAAAAGCCTTGAACCGCACCAACTCGGTCAGGCGGTAGCCGCGATAACGACCCATGGCCAGCATGAAACCCACCAGGATCAGCAGGATCGCCGGGAAGGTGAACACAAAGTAGATCAGCTCCGGCACGCTCATGATCAGGTGCGCCAGGGAGGCGGCGAACAGCGTACCAATCGCCACTTTCAGCGCATGGTTCGCGCCGCGCTCTTCCCAGGTGATCGACAGGCGTTCGATGGTCATGGTCAGGATCACCATCGGGAACAGCGCCACCGACAACCCGCGTTCCAGCCCCAATTTATGGCTGAACAGGCTGATGGCTGCGATCAGTACCACCACGAAGGTCAACACCACCGACAACCGCGGCAGCATCTGCAATTTCAAGTGTTCCAGGTACGACCTGAGCGACAGCCCCAGTGCCGTGATAATCGTGAACAGCACAATCCCGAAGCCCAACTGCGTCTCGCGGAACGCCAGGGCGATCAGCACCGGGGTGAAAGTGCCCAGGGTCTGCAGGCCGATCAGGTTGCGCAGGATCAGGATCACCAGCACGCCAATCGGGATCATCACCATGATCATGAACGTCTGCTGGGTCTGCAGCGGCAGGCCGTAGAGCGAGTATTCGAGGAAGTTGGCGTCAGTGTTCTCGTCGGTCAGCTTGGCCAGGCGAATCGCGTTCATCTCGCTGTTGTTCAGGCTGAAGGTCACCATGGCCTTCTTGCCGCCGTCGACGGTGATCAGGTTTTCATCACCGGTCCACCACAGCAGGCGGTCGGCGGGCAGGCCTTGTTCGCCGGTTTCAGGGTTGAAGTACAACCAGTCATTGCCGTTGAAGCTGCGCAGCCACAGTTCCGGGGTTTGCGGCTGGTCGGCCACCAGGCGGATGGTATGCACCTTTTCCACCGGCACGTGGGCAATAGAGAGCAGCAACTCGACAATCTTGGCCTTGTGCGGGATAGACGGATCGCCCGCCAGCAGCAGCTTCACATTGTCGTCGTTGAGGTTATTGGTGCGCTTGATGGCTTCGGTAATAAAGGTCTCGACGTCGGCCGAGTGCTGGCGGATCGGCGCCAGCAAGGCTTCGGCGGCGATTTTCTCCGGACCTTCCACGGCGATGCTATCGCGGAACGTGGGGCCCTTGACCTTGACCTTTTCGCCGCTGTAACGCTTGGTCAGCACCAGCCGGTAATACAGGGTCTGGTTGCCCTTGGCGCGGCGTGCCGACCAGGTGACCTTGCGGTTGCCGTCGGTGCGGTTGACGCTCACCCCGTAGTTGTTCGAGATAAAACTCTCGTTGAGGCTGACGAAGTCGCGGCTCAAGGGCGGCACGAACATCTGGATTTTCACAGGGTCTTTCGGGTTGGCGACGAACTCGACCTTGGCGTCGATGTTCCACAAGTCGTCGGTGGCGTCCTCGGTGACGGGGATCCCCAGCACGAAGATCTGATAGGCGGTGACCGAAATACCCAGCACCACCAGGATGGCGATCAGGATTTTCAGGTGCAGGGTCAGAGAGCGCATTCGGTTTACTCGGCGGTATGAGCGTCGGCGGCACAGGCGGGCTTGCCTGCTGCATATTTAAGACTGGGGTCGACCAGCGCATCAAAGCGTTTCAACGCTTCGGAGCCGATCAGCAGCGGATATTGGAAGGCGCTACGGTCAGTCAAGTTCACTTCGATGCTGCGTAAAGCGGTGCCCATGCAGATATCCAGAGCAATCACCGGACGGGCGGTGTAGTTCTTGTCCTCATCGGGGTCGTAGTCACCGGCGCGGCGCTTGATCTTGCTGACGCGGGCCAGGGGGCGCTCGATGGGATGGGAATGGGCGGTGTCGATGGCCAGGTAGAAGCGCACCCAGGACTCGCCGTTGCGCTTGAAGCGCTTGATATCACGGGCACTGAGGGAAGCGGTCTTGGCGCCGGTGTCCAGTTTGGCGGCGACTTCCAGGTCGATGCCGGCCAATTGGGCGTATTCGTTGAGTCCATACACCGTTTTCTCGGCGGCAGCGCCAAGGCCTGGAATGAACAGTAGGCAAAACAGGGGGAAGGGCTTGAGTCTCATAAATCCTGAGGCGGTGCAGTGCGATGTTTGATTCAAGGCGACTGGCATTACTGCGCAAGCTCCCTCGTGCGCCGTTTCATCTAGTGATGTCAGGCAAATGCGGCGGGCATTCTAACATGATGCTTTTTTGGCGCCAGCGCTGGCAGGCGGCCATGCCCCAGGAGCGTGCACTCAGGGTTATTAGACGATTGTCGACAATGTTGATTTATTCTTTGACTAATGGGGTCTGATTGGCTAGTTTTTGCCACATTGATTTTAAAGGTGTCGACAATATGCTGGATCAGCTGGAAACCCCGGTGGTGGTGCAAGACGATTCCCAGACCATGTCCGAGAACGTCTTCCGGCGTATCCAGGCCGCCATCGTCAAAGGCGAGATCGCCCCCGGCAGCAAAATTTCCGAGCCGGAGCTGGCGCGTACCTACGGCATCAGCCGTGGCCCGCTGCGCGAGGCGATCCACCGCCTGGAAGGCCAGCGCCTGCTGGTGCGCGTGCCTCACGTCGGTGCGCGGGTGGTTTCGCTGAGCCACGCTGAACTGATCGAACTCTATGAAATCCGCGAATCCCTCGAAGGCATGGCCTGCCGCCTGGCGGCCGAGCGCATGACCGACGCGGAGATTGAAGAGCTGCGCCAGGTGCTGCACACCCATGAACGCGATGCCGCGTTCCAGGCCGGTGTCGGCTACTACCAGCAGGAAGGCGACTTCGATTTTCATTACCGGATCATTCAAGGCGCCGGCAACCGCACCCTCACGCAAATGCTCTGCGGTGAGCTGTACCAATTGGTGCGCATGTACCGCATCCAGTTTTCCGCTACCCCCAATCGTCCACGCCAGGCCTTTGCCGAGCACCACCGCATTCTTGACGCGATTGCCGATCGCGACGGTGAACTGGCCGAACTGTTGATGCGCCGGCATATCGGCGCTTCCAAACGCAACATTGCCCGTCACTTCCCGGACGGTGCTGCCCAATCACGAGGTGAGTCATGAGTTCCAACAATAAGAGCACTCCAGGCCAGCGTTTCCGTGACGCCGTTGCCAGTGAACAGCCGTTGCAAGTCGTTGGCGCGATCAATGCCAACCACGCCCTGCTGGCCAAGCGCGCCGGGTTCAAGGCGATCTACCTGTCGGGTGGCGGGGTGGCGGCGGGCTCCCTCGGTGTACCGGACCTGGGCATCACCGGCCTGGACGACGTACTCACTGACGTACGCCGCATCACCGACGTATGCGACCTGCCGCTGCTGGTAGACGTGGACACCGGTTTCGGCTCCTCGGCCTTCAACGTGGCGCGTACGGTCAAGTCGATGATCAAGTTTGGCGCCGCCGCGATCCACATCGAAGACCAGGTCGGCGCCAAGCGCTGCGGTCATCGTCCGAACAAAGAAATCGTGTCCCAGCAGGAAATGGTCGACCGCATCAAGGCCGCTGTGGATGCGCGCACCGATGACAGCTTTGTGATCATGGCCCGTACCGATGCCCTGGCCGTCGAGGGGTTGGAGTCAGCCCTGGAACGCGCCGCCGCCTGCATCGAAGCCGGCGCCGACATGGTGTTCCCGGAGGCCATCACTGAACTGGAGATGTACAAGCTGTTCGCCGCCCGTGTGAAAGCGCCGATCCTGGCCAACATCACCGAGTTCGGCGCCACGCCGCTGTACACCACCGAACAGTTGAAATCTGCCGATGTTTCCATCGTGCTGTACCCGCTTTCGGCCTTCCGCGCCATGAACAAGGCCGCCGAAAATGTCTACACCGCGATCCGTCGCGACGGCACCCAGCAGAACGTGATCGACACCATGCAAACCCGTATGGAGCTTTACGATCGCATCGACTACCACACCTTCGAGCAGAAGCTTGACGCGTTGTTTGCCGCGAAAAAGTGACGAACACGCCTCCCTGAATAAAGACAAAATTGGAGAAAAACCATGGCTGAAGCAAAAGTACTGAGTGGCGCCGGCCTGCGTGGCCAGGTCGCCGGGCAGACCGCACTGTCCACCGTGGGCCAGGCCGGTGCCGGCCTGACCTACCGCGGCTACGACGTGCGCGAACTGGCCGCCGATGCGCAATTTGAAGAAGTCGCCTACCTGCTGCTGTACGGCGAACTGCCGACCCAGGCCGAGCTGGCGGCCTACAGCGCCAAACTGAGCAAGCTGCGCGACCTGCCGCAGGCGTTGAAAGAAGTGCTGGAGCGCATCCCCGCCGACGCCCACCCAATGGACGTGATGCGCACCGGTTGCTCGTTCCTGGGCAATATCGAGCCGGAAAAAGACTTCAGCGTGCAGCGCGACGTCACCGACCGCCTGCTCGCCGCCTTCCCGGCGATCATGTGCTACTGGTACCGCTTCAGCCACGACGGCAAGCGCATCGACTGCCTGACCGACGAGCCGACCATCGGCGGCCACTTCCTGCACCTGCTGCATGGCAAGCCGCCGAGCGAACTGCACGTCAAGGTGATGAACGTGTCGCTGATCCTCTACGCGGAGCACGAATTCAACGCCTCGACCTTCACCGCCCGGGTGTGTGCGTCGACCCTGTCCGACCTGTATTCCTGCGTCACTGCCGCCATCGGTTCCCTGCGCGGCCCGCTGCACGGCGGCGCCAACGAAGCAGCGATGGAAATGATCGAGCGTTTCTCGTCGGCTGAAGAAGCCGTCGAAGGCACCCTCGGCATGCTGGCGCGCAAGGACAAGATCATGGGCTTCGGTCACGCGATCTACAAAGACAACGACCCACGTAATGAAGTGATCAAGGGTTGGTCGAAAAAACTCGCCGACGAAGTGGGCGACACGGTGTTGTTCCCGGTGTCCGAAGCCATCGACAAAACCATGTGGGAGCAGAAGAAGCTGTTTCCCAACGCCGACTTCTACCATGCCTCGGCGTATCACTTCATGGGCATCCCGACCAAGTTGTTCACGCCGATCTTCGTGTGCTCGCGCCTGACGGGCTGGGCGGCGCATGTGTTCGAGCAGCGCGCCAACAACCGCATCATCCGTCCAAGCGCCGAGTACACCGGCGTTGAGCAGCGCAAGTTCGTGCCAATCGAACGTCGCTGAAGGCTGGCTCTTCCGGAATTGGAATGGGGTCAAATGTGGGAGGGGGCTTGCCCCCGATAGCGGTGTATCAGTAACAGATGGGTTGATTGACACACTGCCATCGGGGGCAAGCCCCCTCCCACACTTGAACTGCATTTCAACGCTGGATCAATCGGCTCCTTTTGCAACCACCGTGACCGAGTCCTGACGATGAACACTGAATTTCGCAAACCGCTTCCCGGCAGCCGCCTGGATTACTTCGACGCCCGCGCGGCTGTCGAGGCAATCACCCCCGGCGCCTATGCCACGTTGCCCTACACCTCCCGCGTGCTCGCCGAAAACCTCGTACGCCGCTGCGACCCGGCCACCCTCAATGCCTCCCTGAGCCAACTGATCGACCGCAAACGCGACCTCGACTTCCCGTGGTTCCCGGCACGCGTGGTCTGCCACGACATTCTCGGCCAGACCGCGCTGGTGGACCTCGCGGGCCTGCGCGATGCCATCGCCCTGCAAGGCGGCGACCCGGCGCAGGTCAACCCGGTGGTGCCGACTCAACTGATCGTCGACCACTCCCTGGCCGTCGAAGCCGGTGGTTTTGACCCGGATGCGTTCGAGAAGAACCGCGCCATCGAAGACCGTCGCAACGAAGACCGTTTTCACTTTATCGAGTGGACTAAAAAAGCCTTCAAGAACGTCGACGTCATCCCGCCCGGCAACGGCATCATGCACCAGATCAACCTGGAGAAAATGTCCCCGGTGATCCAGGTGCGCGACGGCGTGGCCTTCCCGGATACCTGCGTCGGCACCGACAGCCACACCCCGCATGTAGACGCCTTGGGCGTGATCGCCATCGGCGTCGGCGGCCTCGAAGCCGAAAGCGTGATGCTTGGCCGCGCCTCGTGGATGCGCCTGCCGGAAAGCGTCGGCGTAGAGCTCACCGGTAAATTGTTGCCGGGCATCACCGCCACCGACATGGTGCTGGCGCTGACCGAGTTTTTGCGTCAGCAGAAAGTGGTGGGTGCCTGGCTGGAGTTCTTCGGTGAAGGGGCCTCAAACCTCACCCTCGGCGACCGCGCAACCATCTCCAACATGGCCCCGGAATACGGCGCCACTGCGGCGATGTTCTACATCGACCAGCAGACCATCGCCTACCTGAAACTCACCGGTCGCGAGGACGAACAAGTCACCCTGGTGGAGCAATATGCTCGCCACACCGGCTTGTGGGCCGATGACCTCAAGGGCGCGCAATACGAGCGTGGCCTCACCTTCGACCTGTCCAGCGTCGTGCGCAACATGGCTGGCCCGAGCAACCCGCACGCCCGCGTGGCGACCAGCGACCTGGCATCCAAAGGCATTTCCGGCCAGTGGGATGACGTGCCAGGGCAAATGCCCGACGGTGCGGTGATCATCGCGGCCATCACCAGCTGCACCAACACCAGCAACCCGCGCAACGTGATCGCGGCAGGCCTGCTGGCGCGCAATGCCAACAAACTGGGGCTGACGCGCAAACCGTGGGTCAAGTCGTCCCTGGCACCCGGCTCGAAAACCGTGGCCATGTACCTGGAAGAGGCGGGGCTGGGCCTTGAGCTGGAGAAGCTCGGTTTCGGCGTGGTGGCCTTCGCCTGCACCACCTGCAACGGCATGTCCGGTGCACTGGACCCGGTGATCCAGCAGGAAATCATCGACCGCGACCTGTACGCCACGGCCGTGTTGTCCGGCAACCGCAACTTCGACGGACGGATTCATCCGTACGCCAAGCAAGCTTTCCTTGCGTCGCCGCCGCTGGTGGTGGCGTATGCGATTGCCGGCACCATCCGTTTCGATATCGAGAAAGACGTGCTCGGCCTCGACGCCAACGGTAAGGAAATCCGCCTGCAAGACATCTGGCCGAGCGACGAAGAGATCGACGCTGTGGTCAAGGCTTCGGTGAAGCCTGAGCAATTCCGCGCGGTGTACATTCCGATGTTCGCGATTCACGAAGACACCGGCCCGAAAGTCGCGCCGCTGTACGAATGGCGCCCACAAAGCACCTACATCCGCCGCCCCCCCTACTGGGAAGGCGCGCTGGCCGGGGCACGCCCGCTCAAGGGCATGCGCCCGCTGGCGGTGCTGCCGGACAACATCACCACCGACCACTTGTCGCCGTCCAACGCGATCATGCTCGACAGCGCCGCCGGCGAATACCTGGCGAAAATGGGCCTGCCTGAAGTGGACTTCAACTCTTACGCAACGCATCGCGGCGACCATTTGACCGCGCAGCGCGCGACGTTCGCCAACCCGAAACTGTTCAACGAAATGGTGGTTGAAGACGGCAAGGTCAAGCAGGGGTCCCTGGCGCGCCTCGAGCCGGAAGGCCAGGTCACGCGGATGTGGGAAGCCATCGAGACCTACATGGAACGCAAGCAGCCGCTGATCATCATTGCCGGCGCCGACTACGGCCAGGGCTCGTCCCGTGACTGGGCGGCCAAGGGCGTGCGCCTGGCCGGTGTGGAAGCGATTGCCGCTGAAGGTTTCGAGCGCATCCACCGCACCAACCTGGTGGGCATGGGCGTGTTGCCGCTGGAGTTCCTGCCCGGCACCGACCGCCACACGCTGAAGATCGACGGCAGTGAGACCTACGATGTGGTCGGCGAGCGCACCCCGCGTGCGCGGTTGACCCTGGTGATCAACCGCAAGAATGGCGAGCGTGTCGAAGTGCCGGTGACCTGCCGCCTGGACACCGCCGAAGAAGTGTCGATCTACGAGGCGGGCGGCGTGTTGCAACGTTTTGCCCAGGACTTCCTGGAATCGGCGGCGACGGCCTGAGGGGTAACCATGGCACACGTAGCGCAAATCAAGATCCCCGCCACCTACATGCGTGGCGGTACCAGCAAGGGCGTATTTTTCAACCTCAAGGACTTGCCCGAGGCGGCGCAGGTGCCGGGGGCGGCGCGTGACGCCTTGCTGTTGCGGGTAATCGGCAGTCCAGACCCTTACGACAAACAGATCGACGGCATGGGCGGCGCCACATCGAGCACCAGCAAAACCGTGATCCTGGCGAAAAGCACCCGCGCCGATCACGACGTGGACTACCTGTTTGGCCAGGTCTCCATCGACAAGCCGTTTATTGATTGGAGCGGCAACTGCGGCAACCTGTCGGCGGCGGTCGGCGCCTTCGCCATCAGCGCCGGGCTGCTCGACCCCGCCCGCGTGCCCCACAACGGCGTAGCCGTGGTACGGGTGTGGCAGGCCAATATCGGTAAAACCATCATCGCCCACGTGCCAATCACCGACGGCGCGGTGCAGGAAACCGGCGACTTCGAGCTTGACGGCGTGACCTTCCCGGCCGCCGAGGTGCAGTTGGAGTTCATGGACCCAGCGGCGGAAGAAGAGGGCGGCGGCGGCTCGATGTTCCCCACCGGCAACCTGGTCGACGACCTGGAAGTGCCCGGTGTCGGCACCTTCAAGGCCACGTTGATCAACGCCGGTATCCCGACGATTTTCATCAACGCCGAAGACCTCGGCTACACCGGCACGGAGCTGCAAGGCGCGATCAACAGCGACCCCAAGGCCCTGGCGATGTTCGAAACCGTGCGGGCCTACGGCGCGTTGCGCATGGGCCTGATCAAGCACCTGGACGAAGCTGCCCAGCGCCAGCACACGCCGAAGGTGGCGTTTGTGGCCAAGCCGGCGGATTACGTGGCGTCCAGTGGCAAGGCGATCAAGGCCGGTGATGTGGACCTGCTGGTGCGCGCGCTGTCCATGGGCAAATTGCACCACGCGATGATGGGCACGGCGGCCGTGGCGATTGGCACGGCCGCGGCGATTTCCGGGACGTTGGTCAACTTGGCGGCGGGCGGTATTGAACGCAATGCGGTGCGCTTCGGGCATCCGTCCGGCACCTTGCGTGTCGGTGCTGAAGCCACTCAGGTGAACGGCGAATGGGTGGTGAAGAAAGCCATCATGAGCCGCAGCGCCCGAGTGCTGATGGAAGGCTTCGTCCGCGTGCCGGGCGACGCTTTCTAGCAACCCACACTGTCTCCAATGTGGGAGGAGGCTTGCCCCCTCCCACATTGGATCTCCATACCCCCAAGCAGGCGGCCAGATCTGCGATGGAGCGATCAACCGTGATCCTGAGGACTAACCCAACCTTTTAGGAGTAACTGCCATGAGCGCCAACGTCGACCAGAACAACCGTCCCGACTACGACCAGGTCCTGCAGGACATCGCCGACTATGTCCTCAACTACCGGATCGACTCGCAGGACGCCTTGGACACCGCCCGCAACTGCCTGATGGATACGTTGGGCTGCGGCCTACTGGCCTTGCGTTTCCCGGAATGCACCAAGCACCTGGGGCCGATCGTCGAGGGCACGGTGGTGCCGTTTGGCGCGCGGGTGCCGGGCACGTCGTTCCGGTTGGACCCGGTCAAGGCCGCGTGGGACATCGGCTGCATCGTGCGTTGGCTCGACTACAACGACACCTGGCTCGCCGCCGAATGGGGTCATCCCTCGGATAACCTCGGTGGCATCCTCGCCGTGGCTGATCACCTGTCGCAAAAGCGCGTGGCCAACGGCGACGCACCGCTGACAGTACGCGCGGTACTGGAAGCAATGATCATGGCCCACGAAATCCAGGGGGTGATTGCCCTGGAAAACTCTTTTAACCGTGTCGGCCTCGACCATGTGCTGTTGGTGAAAGTCGCCTCTACGGCGGTGAGCGCGAAGCTGATGGGCGCCAACCGTGAGCAGTTGCTTGCGGCGTTGTCCCATGCGTTTGTCGATGGGCAGGCGTTGCGTACGTATCGGCATGCACCGAATGCCGGTTCGCGCAAATCCTGGGCGGCGGGGGATGCGTCGAGCCGGGGCGTGCGTTTGGCGGATATCGCGTTGCGCGGCGAGATGGGCATTCCCGGGGTATTGAGCGCGCCGCAGTGGGGGTTCTATGACGTGCTGTTCAGCCACACCAACAAGGACCTGGCACTCAAGCCGCAGGACAAGCGCGCGTTCAGCCTTTCCCAGCCCTACGGCACGTATGTGATGGAAAACGTGCTGTTCAAGATCAGCTTCCCCGCCGAGTTCCACGCGCAAACCGCCTGCGAAGCGGCGGTGACCTTGCACCCGTTGGTGAAAGATCGCCTGCACGAAATCGAGCGTATCGTGATCACGACCCATGAGTCGGCAATTCGCATCATCTCCAAGGTCGGTCAACTGGCCAACGCCGCCGACCGCGACCATTGCCTGCAATACATGACCGCCGTGCCGTTGGCGTTCGGCAATTTGGTGGCGGAGCAGTACGAAGATGAATTCCATGCTGCCCACCCGATCATCGATGCGCTCCGCGACAGGATGGTCATCGTCGAAGACCCACGCTACAGCCGGGAATACCTGGAGGCCGACAAGCGCTCCATTGCCAACGCGGTGCAGGTGTTTTTCAACGACGGCAGCTGCACCGAGCAAGTGGCGGTGGAGTACCCGATCGGCCATCGCCGCCGTCGAGTCGATGGCATTCCGTTGCTGGAAGACAAGTTCAAGGCCAACCTGGCCACACGGTTTACCGCGCAGCGCAGCGCCGAGATTTTTGCGTTGTGCAAGGACCAGGCGACGCTTGAAGCCACAGCGGTCAATCGGTTTGTGGACTTGTTCGTGATCTAGCAGACACCCCGTATTCATCTGTGTAAACCCAATAAATGTGGGAGGGGGCTTGCCCCCTCCCACAGTTGACCGTGTTCACTCGAATCGCAGAATCACCCGGCGATTGTGCTTGCTCTTCTTCTCGATCTTCTCGCAGAACACCCGGCCGATTTCCTCGGTATTGAGCACATGGGTGCCCCCGCAGGGCTGGATATCGATCCCGGCAATTTCAATGACCCTCACCGAGCCCTGGATTACCGGCGGCGCCACCGCCTGGGTGCGGGTGATCTGCAGCAGGGTGGAATATTCGGAGGCCGGCATCGACAGGGTTTTCACCGCGTGGGCCTGTTCGATCAGGGCGTTGAGGTCGCGGGTGATGCTGTCTTTGTCGAGGGTCATTTCCGGCAGGTCGAAATCCAGGCGGCCCTTGTCGGCACTGATGCTGCAACCGGTCACCGGGGCATCAATGATTGAGCACAGCAGGTGCAGGCAGGTGTGCATTTTCATGTGCTGGTAACGACGTTCCCAATCGAGGCCGGCGTCCACCTGCACCCCTGCGGTCAACTGCTCGGGCCAGTGCTCCACTTGGTGCCAGATAATCGAGCGCAGCACCGGGTCGCGCACTGTGCCGGTCACCTCGACGCGCGTACCGTCCGCCAATGTCAGGTGGCCGGTGTCTCCCGGCTGCCCGCCGCCGGTGGGATAGAACAGTGTGTGTTCCAGGGCAATGCCGTGTTCGCTGACGGCAATCACCCGGGCGCTGAACGCGTTCTGATAAGGCGCGCTGTCGAACAGCGCCAGGGTTTCCATGGTATGCACGGACATGTTCAACCTCCGACGATCAATGGGCTGGCTTGCAGCAGGTGACGCACCATTGCACTCAAGCCAGGGGGGGAGAGCAGGGTGATTTCAAATTCGGGGCCGCAGACCTTCAGGTTCAGCGGCAGGCGCGGCAAGTGGTTGCCCGACTCGACGCGGTGCAGGCGAAATTGCAGGTGATGACGCTCCTTCACCGTGGGCTCCAGCATCAGCCCCTGCAACGGATGAAAATCGGCGTCCAGCACGGTGACCTTGTGGCTGGCGTTGATCTCGCCGACCACATGCAACCGCTCGTCCAGGGCGAATGCACCGAGGTAGTTGCTGTTGTCCGATTCATCGTTTTTTTGCAGCTGAATCTGGTTGACCACCTTGACCTTGGTGCCGGCGGGCACGTCCTGGGTGATCACGCAGGATGGGCTGATAAATACGTTGTCGCCGATCAACACATAACCCAGCACGCGTGCGCCGGCGCCTACCTCAACGTTATTGCCCAGGCGTGGATGGCGCTTGCCGTCGGGGTTGTTGGCGATGCCGCGGGCGCCCAGGGTCACGCCGCAGAGGATGTAACAATCGTTACCGATCTCGCAGGTTTCGCCGATCACAGTGCCGTAGCCGTGGTCGAGCACGAAGCGTCGCCCGATGCGCGCCGCCGGGTGAATTTCGGCGCCGGACAGGATCTTGCCCTGGTTGCTTAGCTTGAGCGCGATGCGCGAGAACACGCCATTGTGCTGGTCGGGGAAATTCCATACCACGTGTGCCAGGCGGTAATACAGCACCGCCTTGAACGAAGCGTAGGACTCCAGGATCAACTCGCCGCGCCCACGCGACGCCGGGTCACGGTAGGCATAGGCGATCAGGTCTTCGGCCACCGCCTGGGCGGCATTCTGGATCAGCGGCGCGAGGTGCGGTTCCAGCTGTTTCATCTGTACGGGTGTGAGGGTCTTGATGAGGTGAGTCAGCAACTCATCGTGCAATTGTTGCATGTCGATAAAGCCGCCCATCGAGGCACCCCCGCATTCTATGTGGTTGGAAAACCCGTTATTCAAAACTGGGCAGGTAGCTGTCGGCATTGTCGTAGACCATGGTCAACACCACCGTGTCGGGCGGTAGTTCGGGAGCGAGCTTGGCGATAGCCACCATGTTGGCGGCGGACGACAGACCCAGGCTGATGGCGTCGGTGCGCATGATGCGTTTCATCATATCGATGCAGTCCTGGCGCGAGACCTTGAGCATGCCGTCGATCACGTCCAGGTTGAGGATGCTCGGGATCAGGCCGATCGACAGGCCCTGGATATGATGCGGCGCGTGCTGGTTTTTCAGCAGGTCGCATTCTTCCGGTTCCACGCCCATGACGCGCAGGCCAGGCCAGGCGGCTTTCAGGGTTTCGCCGATGCCGGTGATATGCCCGCCGGTGCCGATGCCGCTGACAAAGTAGTCTGCGCGTCGCTCGCCGAAGGCGCGGAGGATTTCCGGTGCGGTGGTGTCGCGGTGGGTCTGCGGGTTGGCACCGTTGCGCTGCTGGTTGAGCATCACGTAGCTGGGGTTTTCCAGCTGCAGCTCCATGCACTTTTCGCCGTGGGAATTGTTACCCAGACGACTGTCCGACAGCACCACCTTGGCCCCATATAAACGCAGCAGCTTCTGTTTTTCGGGGCTGTAGTTGTCAGGGATTACCAGCACCACTTTGTAGCCCAGCACATTGCCGGCCATCACCAGGCCGATACCGGTGTTGCCGCCGCTGGGCTCGATGATGGTTTGCCCGGAGTCACGGATCAGCACGCCCCGGCGCTCGGCGTCGAGGATCATGCCCAAGGCGATGCGCGCCTTGTGGCTGCCGCCGGGGTTGAGGGATTCGAGCTTGGCGTAGACCTCGATACCGAGGTCTTCGGAGAACTGCGCCAAACGCACGATCGGCGTTTGGCCGATCACCTCAAGAATGGAGTTATGCAACATCATTCAACCCTCGGTTCAATACAAAGGCATGTCGGGTTCGACGTCGCGAACCCAATGTTTCATGCCGCCCTGCAGGACTTTGGTGTTGGCGAAACCGGCGGCCAGCAAGGTGCTGGCGGCTTGCTCGGCGCGGCTGCCGGCGTAGCAGATCAGGTAGTGGGTGTTGTCACGGCTGAGGCTGTCGAGGTGGCCGTCCAGTTCGGCGAGGGGGATGTGCACCACCCCCGGCAACTTGCACACCTCCAATTCGCTGGCTTCGCGCACGTCCAGCAGCACGTCGGCGCTGCTGGGGTGTTCAAGCACTTGCTTGAGTACCCGGGGCTTGATGTAGCGCTCTTCGGCCAGGGACGGTGGGTTGGGCACGGCATCCGCGCAGACAGCGGGCGCCAGGGTTTCACTGTGGCGTGCCTCGGAACAGCAGGGGCAATCGGCGCGGCGCTTGAAGCGGATCTCGCTGAACTTCATCGCCAGCGCGTCAAAGCGCATCAAGCGGCCCGACAAGGGTTCACCAATACCGATCAGCAGTTTGATGGCCTCGGTGGCCTGGATCATCCCGACCACGCCGGGTAATACCCCGATCACGCCACCGGCGCTGCAATTGGGTGCCAGTTCGGCGGGCGGCGGGCTGGGGAACAGGCAGCGATAGCAAGGCCCGCCTTGATAGTTGAGCACGCTGATCTGCCCGTCGAAGCGGTAGATGGCGCCGTACACCAAGGGTTTGCCCAGTTGCACGCAGGCATCGTTGACGAGGTAGCGGGTGTCGAAATTGTCGGTGCCGTCGATCACCAGGTCGTAGGCGCCTACCAATTCCAGGGCGTTGTCAGCGTTCAACGCGGTGTCGTGGGCATTGATCTGGATATGGCCGTTGAGGTCTTGCAGGCGTTGCTTGGCGGACTCGACCTTGGGCATGCCGAGTGTGCTGTTGCCGTGGACGATCTGGCGCTGCAGGTTGCTGCTTTCCACCACATCAAAGTCCACCAGCCCCAGGGTGCCGATGCCGGCGGCGGCCAGGTACAGGCTGATCGGTGAGCCGAGGCCGCCGGTGCCGATGATCAGCACCTTGGCTTTCTTGAGGTTCAGTTGACCTTCGCGACCTACGCCGGGCAGGGTGATATGGCGCACGTAGCGCTGTACTTCTTCATTGCTCAGTGCGTCGACATCCATGCCGCCAGAGGTCGCGAGCAGGACTTCGATTTTGGCCTTTTGCGGCAAGGGCTCGTCGGCATCGATCAGCGCTTCCTCGGCCGTAAACAGGAAGTGTTCCTTGAGCTGGTTGTTCTTCTCGTGGAACAGGTGCGAACGCAACTGTGGGTGGCTGCTGCAGAGGTTTTCAATGACTTCGCGCAATGTCGATCCGGTGCCCTCGAGGGTCGATTCCGGCAGCTTGGCCACGCGAACCAGAATGTCGGGGAAAGAGACAGCGTTCATGGACAACTCCGTGTGCAGGTCGTTGAAAGGTTGAAGGGCGAAATGCTTGCCATCCCAGGCAAACAGCTTGGAGCCCAGGGCCTGGCCCTGGCGAACGTCGACCACCAGGTAGCTCACGGGGTAGATCGGCTCGCCCAGGAACAGCGCCTTGTCCTGGTCTTCGTCACTGAAATAGGCACCGACGTCCGGGTGGGAGTGGTAGATCACCACCACTGGGTTGTCGCTGCGAAAGGCTTTGTTCATCAGCAGGGTGTCGGCCACCGAGAACGTGTAGCCGTTGGCTGCGCTGCGCGGGTACATCTCGGGGTTCTTGCGGTGCAGTTCATTCTGGATATTGCTGCCCAGGTACACGCTGCCGTCGGCGAAGATGAAACCGCAGCATTCTTCGGGGTAACTGCGGCGGGCGTGGGCGTAGATCTGTTCCAGGGCGGTGGGGCGGAGGACGTCCATGTGGCTCTCGCGTTGCTGATGTTGATGGGGCAGGGAAGGGGTCATTTTTTCTTGGCCAGGAGTTTTTCAACCGGCAACTTGGTGATCGCAAAGCCGGCCAGCAGGATGGCCGAGTACAGCATCAGGTCACGGGAAATCGACACGCCTTCGTACCAGGCGCCAATGATCACCGCGAACACTGGGAAAATGATGAACACGAATGACAGGATGATCGGGCTCAAGCGCTTGAGCAGCATGAAGTACACGATGAACCCGCCCACCGAGGCCACCAGGCCCAGGTAGAACAGGGCGCCCCACGAGCGCAGGGTGATGGCGTCGAAGGTCGGCGCTTCAAACCACAGCCCGGCGACGAACAGCATCAGCCCGGCAATGCCGATGGGCAGGGTGTTGTAGGTGATCACGCTGATGGCGCTGCCTTTCTGCTTGGTAATGACGTAGCACAAGGCATGCATGATCGCAGCGGTCAGAATCGCCAGTACCCCGAAGAACTCGGCGTGGTCCAGGTGCAGGCCCTGGCTCTTGATGATCATGTAGAGGCTGCCGAAACCGATACCGATACCGACCACCTGGGAAAAGTAGATGCGCTCGCGCAGGAACAGCGCGGAGAAGATCAGGATGAACACCGGCATGCAACTGAACAGCAGCGCGGTAAGGCCGGACGAGACATGCATTTCGCCGTAGTTGAGCAGGTAGTAGGGCACGCTGAAGTAGGACAGGGTTACGAACACGAAGAACCAGCGGCTTTCACGGGGAAACAGGATCGGCTCGCGGCGCACCATGGCAAAACACAGGAACAGCGGGAAAGCGATCAGGAAGCGCAGGCCGGCGGACGTCAGCGGCGGCACGCTCTCCACGGCAATCTTGATCCCCAGCCACGTAGTGCCCCAACTCAGGCAAACGATCAGGAACATCACGCTGGTGATCAGCCCGGCCAGCCACTGTTTTTGGGTTTTGGTCTTGGCGGTGTTTTCGAGAACGGCGGACATTGGCATCGTTTATTGCTTCCCTGAGCCGGAATTGAACTCTATATTGAGCTTGTAATGAGTTGTAAAAATCGGCGATTGAACCCGTAAAAGCACACTATTAGGGCGAAAGATGGCTGTCAAAACAAATATTGACATGGTGTCAATTATGCGTGAGGGGTTGTCCAACGGGCAGGGCGTGAAGTACAAGCGCCTGTCCGATGTCATGGAACGGGGCATCCTTGAAGGCTTGATTGAACCGGGAAGAAAACTGCCGCCCCATCGGGTGCTTTCCGACAACCTGGGTGTGACGATAGGCACCATCAGCCGGGCCTACGGCGAACTGGAACGCCTGGGGTTGGTTGTGGCGCGAGTCGGCGACGGCACCTTCGTGCGCAAGCGTGGGATGGAGCGCCAGCGCGATGAAGGTTTTCGCAACTTCAGCGAAGAGCCGCGCCAGTACTTCGACATGAGCCGCAACATGCACATCCCCGGACAGGAGACGGTGTTCCTGGCCCAGAGCTTCCAAACCCTGTCGACCAACGCCAAGTTCCTCCAGGACATCAGTGCCTACACCCCGGACGCCGGCCTGCCGCGCTACCGTGAAGCGGGCGCGCAATGGCTGGTGCAGCGTGATTTTCATCCGATTCCCGAGCAAGTCATCTGCGTCAACGGCGGCCAGCACGGCCTGCTGTGCTCAATGATGGCGCTGTTGCGGGCGGGCGATACGGTGGTCACCGAACAGCTGACGTATCCTGGCCTCATTACGGCCGCGCGCATGCTGGGTATCCGCCTGATCGGCCTGGACATGGACGAGGAGGGCGTGCTGCCGAGCGCGCTGGACGAAGTCTGTCGTAATCACCGGATTTCAGCGCTGTACTGCACGCCGACGATCCAGAACCCGACCACGGCGGTGCTCTCGGTCGCGCGTCGCGAAGCGCTGGTCAAAGTGTGTAGGGAACACAACCTGCTGATTCTTGAGGATGAAGCCCACGGTGTGTTGGTCGAAGACCGGCCGCCGCCACTCAGCTATTTCGCCCCTGAGCGTACGATTCTGATCAGCAGCCTGAGCAAAGCGGTGTCCGCCGGGCTGCGCGTGGGCTATGTGCATGCGCCGCCGGCGTTGGTCAGCCGTATTTCGGCAGCCCTGCGTTCGACCTGCTGGATGGCCACGCCCGTGACCCTTGAGCTGGCCACCCAGTGGATCGAAAATGGCACGGCGGAATACCTGCTGCGCCAGCAGATCAACGAAATCAGCCGACGTAAAGCCCTGGTCCGCGACCTGCTGACCGGGCTGGAATACCGCACCCATCTCAACAGCCCGCATTTCTGGATTGAGGTGCCGGAGCCGTGGCGTGCGTCGGAAATCGAGGCGGAGCTCAAGCAGAATAATTACCTGATCGCTACCGCTGAAGCCTTTGCGGTGGGGCAGACGGCGGTGCCTCAGTTCATTCGGGCGAGTATCTGCAATACGTCGGGGGATGATCAGTTGTTACGGGCGGGGTTTGATGCGCTGGCTACAGCATTGGGGCAGGGAGGCGGGCGCTTCCACCTGTAACGGCGGGCTCGCTTTATTGTGGTGAGCTGGCTTGCCCAGCGCGGGGCAAGCTCGCTCACTACAAAAGCGGCAGGCGGTAATGACTATTTGAAGCGCCGCTCCACGCCTTTCTCCACCAGAATCTTCGCCGAAATCTCCTCCACCGAAAAATGCGTGGAATTGATGTGCGCAATATTCTCGCGACGGAACAGATTTTCTACTTCGCGCACTTCGAACTCACACTGCGCATAGCTGGAATAGCGACTGTTGGGCTTGCGCTCATTGCGGATCGCTGTGAGACGGTCCGGGTCGATGGTCAGGCCGAACAGCTTGTGCGAGTGCGCGCGCAGGGCGGCCGGCAGCGTCAGGTGCTCCATGTCGTCCTCGGTCAGCGGGTAATTGGCTGCGCGAATACCAAATTGCATGGCCATATATAGACAGGTGGGCGTTTTGCCGCAGCGCGACACGCCGACCAGGATCAGGTCGGCCTTGTCGTAGTAATGGGTACGGGCGCCGTCGTCGTTGTCGAGGGCAAAGTTCACCGCCTCGATACGCTCCATATAATTGGAGTTATGCCCAATGGAATGGGACTTTCCGACCGAATAGGAGGAGTGTTCACTCAACTCCTGCTCCAGCGGCGCCAGGAAGGTCGAGAAAATGTCGATCATGAAACCATTCGACGTTGCGAGAATCTCACGGATGTCTTGATTGACGATGGTGTCGAAAATGATCGGCCGGAAACCGTCTTTTTCAGCCGCCAGATTGATTTGTTGTACCATGGCCCGCGCTTTATCCACGCTGTCGATGTACGGGCGCGTGAATTTGGCGAAGGTAATGTTTTCGAACTGCGCGAGCAGGCTCTGGCCCAATGTTTCGGCTGTGATGCCGGTGCCGTCGGAGATAAAGAAAGCAGATCGTTTCATTTGAGCCCTGGGCCTTAAGCTGATGGCGAATCTTGGATATGATAGGCGCGATTTTGCCGTCCCGCGGTGGGCCGCATTCTCACTTATTTTCCAGGTCCAGGCCACAAGCGCTGGCGAACGCTCCTACTGAGCAGCCGGCGTCCTGAGCTTTTCCAACACAGAAAGTGGAGAGATCACCTTGGTAGAGTACGTAGTTTCCCTCGATAAGCTCGGCGTCCATGATGTAGAGCACGTGGGGGGCAAGAACGCATCCCTCGGCGAGATGATCAGTAATCTTGCAGGCGCAGGTGTATCGGTGCCCGGTGGTTTCGCCACCACGGCCCAGGCTTACCGCGATTTCCTCGAACTGAGCGGCCTCAATGCTCAGATCCACGCCGCGCTGGACGCTCTGGACGTTGATGACGTCAATGCCCTGGCCAAGACCGGTGCCCAGATCCGCCAATGGATCATGGACGCCGAGTTCCCCGAGAAGCTCAACGAAGAAATCCGCACCGCCTTCGCCACCCTGTCGGCCGGCAACCCGGATATGGCTGTTGCCGTGCGCTCCTCGGCCACCGCCGAAGACTTGCCGGACGCCTCCTTCGCCGGCCAGCAAGAGACCTTCCTGAACATACGCGGCGTCGAAAACGTGATTCGCGCAGCCAAGGAAGTCTTCGCCTCGCTGTTTAACGATCGCGCGATTTCCTACCGTGTGCACCAGGGTTTCGACCATAAGCTGGTGGCTTTGTCTGCCGGTGTACAGCGCATGGTGCGTTCGGAAACCGGCACTGCCGGCGTCATGTTCACCCTCGATACCGAATCGGGCTTCCGTGACGTGGTGTTTATCACCGGTGCCTACGGCCTGGGCGAAACCGTCGTACAAGGCGCGGTCAACCCGGACGAATTCTACGTACACAAACATACCCTTGAGGCCGGTCGCCCGGCCATCTTGCGCCGCAACCTGGGCAGCAAGGCCATCAAGATGATCTACGGTGACGAGGCCAAAGCCGGTCGCTCGGTTAAAACCGTTGAGGTGGACAAGGCCGAACGCGCCCGTTTCTGCCTGAGCGACGCGGAAGTCAGCGAGTTGGCCAAGCAAGCGATGATCATCGAAAAGCACTACAAGTGCCCGATGGACATCGAATGGGCCAAGGACGGTGACGACGGCAAGCTGTACATCGTGCAGGCCCGTCCGGAAACCGTGAAGAGCCGTACTTCGGCCAACGTCATGGAACGCTACCTGTTGAAAGAGACCGGCACCGTGCTGGTGGAAGGTCGTGCCATCGGCCAGCGCATCGGCGCGGGCAAGGTGCGGATCATCAAGGACGTGTCCGAAATGGACAAAGTCCAGCCAGGTGACGTTCTGGTCTCCGACATGACCGACCCGGATTGGGAGCCGGTGATGAAACGCGCCAGCGCCATCGTCACTAATCGTGGCGGGCGTACCTGCCACGCGGCGATCATCGCCCGTGAGCTGGGGATTCCGGCCGTAGTGGGTTGCGGCAACGCCACCCAACTGCTCAAGGATGGCCAGGGCGTGACCGTGTCCTGCGCCGAAGGCGACACCGGCTTCATCTTCGAAGGCGAGTTGGGCTTCGACATCAAGCAAAACTCCATCGACGCCATGCCGGACCTGCCGTTCAAGATCATGATGAACGTCGGCAACCCGGACCGCGCCTTTGACTTCGCGCAGTTGCCGAACGCCGGTGTGGGCCTGGCCCGCCTGGAGTTCATCATCAACCGCATGATCGGCGTGCACCCCAAGGCCCTGTTGAACTACGACGGCCTGCCGCTGGATATCAAGGAAAGCGTCGACAAGCGCATCGCCGGCTACAACGACCCGGTCGGCTTCTATGTCGAGAAGCTGGTGGAAGGCATCAGCACCTTGGCGGCGGCGTTCTACCCGAAAAAAGTCATCGTGCGCCTGTCGGACTTCAAGTCCAACGAATACGCGAACTTGATCGGCGGCAAGCTCTACGAGCCGGAAGAAGAAAACCCGATGCTGGGCTTCCGTGGCGCCTCGCGTTACATCAGCGAAGCGTTCCGTGATTGCTTCGAACTCGAATGCCGCGCCCTCAAGCGCGTGCGCAACGAGATGGGCCTGACCAACGTCGAGATCATGGTGCCGTTCGTGCGCACTCTGGGCGAGGCGAGCCAGGTGGTCGACCTGCTGGCTGAAAACGGTCTGTCGCGTGGCGAAAACGGTCTGCGCGTGATCATGATGTGCGAACTGCCGTCCAACGCCATCCTGGCCGAAGAGTTCCTGGAATTCTTCGACGGTTTCTCCATCGGTTCCAACGACCTGACCCAGCTGACCCTGGGCCTGGACCGCGACTCCGGGATCATCGCGCACCTGTTCGATGAGCGTAACCCTGCGGTCAAGAAGCTGCTGGCCAATGCCATCCAGGCGTGTAACAAGGCCGGCAAGTACATCGGTATCTGTGGACAAGGCCCTTCCGACCACCCTGACCTGGCCAAATGGCTGATGGAGCAGGGCATCGAAAGCGTCTCTCTGAACCCCGATTCCGTGCTGGAAACCTGGTTCTTCCTGGCGGAAGGCCAAGCGTCCGTCTAAGGTCGTTACGTCAAAAGTGCCGGTCACCTCTCGAGGGTGACCGGCATTCTTATCTGTGCAGGGCGGAATTCCTTCCGGACGCCGCCCTTTTTTGTGCAAGAGCATTATGCAAAGCAGCAGCAACCTGTTTCCCGTCGCCCTGATCAGCGCTGAACGTCGTGGCGACCTGAGTGAAGATGTGTACCGCCTCAAACCCGGTAACAGCCCCGACGGTACCGTCGAGCTGGCCGTTACTCGTTTGGGCTTGGCCGATGTCCCGGAAAACCGGGGCATCCCGGTTATTTTGTTGCATGGCAGTTTTTCCAACCGGCGCTTCTGGTACTCACCCAAGGGCATTGGCCTGGGGGCTTATCTGGCACGCCAGGGGTTTGATGTGTGGATCCCGGAAATGCGCGGCCATGGTTTGTCCAAGCGCAATCATGACTACGCCCGCAATCGCGTCGCTGACTATGCACGCTATGACTTGCCGGCGATTGGCGCGTTTGTGCGTGAGCAAAGTGCGCAGATTCCCCACTGGATCGGCCACTCCCTGGGCGGCACAAGCCTGGCTGCAGCGCTGGGTGGGCAACACCTTGGCGCGCCGGCAGTGGCTTCGGTGGCCTTGTTTGGTTGCCAGGTCAGCCGCACCCACTGGCCGTTGAAATTGCCACCGGTGGAGTGGACTGGCCGCTTGCTGCTGAAACGCTTCGGCGAACTGTCCGGCTCACGGTTCAAGCGTGGCCCGGAGGACGAGCCCGCGGGCGTGTTGATCGAAGCCATGCGTTGGAATGGTCTGTTCGGCCGCTTTGGCGAGGGTAAAAACGACTGGTGGAAAGGCTTGGCAAGTGTCGATGTGCCGTTGTTGGCGGTCAGCGCCGCCGGCGACCATCAGGACCCTGACTGGGCGTGTCGCAGACTATTCGAGCAAGTCGGATCCGAGCACCGCCAATACCTGTGCCTGGGGCGCCAGCAAGGGTTTACCGAGGATTTCGGGCACGTGGAAATGCTCGTCAGCAAAGCCGCACAGGTTCAAGTGTGGCCATTGGTGGAGCAGTGGTTGAAAGATCCGCTCACACCCTTGTTCGGTGTGCAGGCCGAGGTGCTGGCCACGGTTTGAGGCAACGCTCTGCCAAGGGCGTTTCACTCGTGTGTGGTTGCGGCTAAGATATGACGCGTTAAACGCTTCTGGTCATATTCAGTCGCGCAGTGGCTATTGCGTTGCGGCGATGCGGATGGGATGTTTCGCCCCTGCTTGGGCTGGCGCTTCTTTCGAAAGACACCTCTTTGACAGAAAGGAATTTTTCAATGAACCATTACGTGACCCCTGACCTGTGCGACGCCTACCCGGAACTGGTGCAGGTGCTTGAGCCGATGTTCAGCAATTTCGGCGGCCGAGACTCCTTTGGTGGTGAAATTGTCACCCTCAAATGCTTCGAAGATAACTCCTTGGTCAAGGAACAGGCCGACCAGCCTGGCGCCGGCAAGGTGCTGGTGGTCGATGGGGGTGGTTCCCTGCGCCGCGCGCTGCTGGGCGACATGATCGCCGAGAAAGCCGCAAAAAATGGCTGGGAAGGCCTGGTGATCTACGGCTGCATCCGTGACGTCGATGTGATCGCCCAGACCGACCTGGGGGTGCAGGCCTTGGCGAGTCACCCGATGAAGACCGACAAACGCGGCATCGGTGACTTGAACGTGGTGGTCACGTTTGCGGGTGTGACGTTCCGTCCGGGTGAGTACATCTACGCCGACAACAACGGCGTGATCGTGTCGCCCAGCCCGCTGAAAATGCCTGAATAAACCGCAATAACCGACGGGGTGAGGATGTTCGAGGAAGAAAACGCGCAATGGGGGCTGGTGCATGCCCTGGTGCTGGACGGTAAAGGCGGTGCGCGTTCGATTGCCCGGACAGAGCTCGACGACTTGCAACTGCAACCTCAGGAAAGCCTGTGGTTGCATTGGGATCGCAGCCATCCGCAGACCCAGACCTGGCTGCGTAAATCCAGTGGGTTGAGCGAGTTCGCCTGTGACCTGTTGCTGGAGGAGAACACTCGTCCGCGTCTGTTGCCGTTGCCGGAGTCGGAACTGCTGTTGTTTCTGCGTGGGGTCAACCTCAACCCAGGGGCTGAACCGGAAGACATGGTGTCGGTGCGTATCTTCGCCGCAGCCAGTCGTGTGATTTCCCTGCGTTTGCGCCCGTTGCGCGCTACTGACGAGCTGCTGGTGCAGTTGGCGGACGGCAAGGGCCCGAAAACGGCCTCGGAACTTATCCTTTATATGGCGCAGTACCTGACCAATAAAGTGCAGGATCTGGTCACGGACTTGTCTGAAGTCGTCGATGCAGAGGAAGAAAAACTCGATACCGACGAACGGTATACGCCGGAACATGGCAGCGTTTTGCAGATCCGTCGACGCGCCGCTGGGCTGAAGCGATTCCTCGCACCGCAGCGAGATATTTTTGCCCAGCTCACGCGGATCAAATTGCCGTGGTTCTGTGACGACGATGCCGACTATTGGAACGAATTGAACAACAGCCTGACCCGCTACCTGGAAGAGCTCGAATTGACCCGGGAGCGCGTGGGGCTTGTGCTTGAGGCCGAAGACCGGCGCTTGAGCGTACGCATGAACCGCACCATGTACCGGTTCGGGATCATCACCGGGATCTTCCTGCCGATGAGTTTTCTCACGGGGCTGCTGGGTATAAATGTGGGCGGGATTCCGTTCTCTGCCAGCCCCTATGGATTCATGATTGCGTGCCTGTTGATGGTCTCGGTTGCGCTTGGACAATGGTGGCTTTTTCGACGGTTGCGCTGGGTTTGAGCTGAATATGACCTGAACGTATGAAGGGTCCTATGTGACCTCAGGAATTTTACCCTCGTCTTTTAAATCACTTGCGAGAGGTCTTTATGCACGATCCGTTCGAACAGTCTTTGCGTGACATGCTCAATGCCTCGCCGTCCAACCGGGATGACGATGCCTGCCTGGGCCGCGTGTTGAAAACCGCCAACCGCCAGGTGGGTGCGGGTGACCTGTTCGGTCTGCTCGGCCGCTGGATGCCGGCGCTGATGATGGCGCTGAACAATGGTTCGGCCCACGTATCGCCTGTTTCCCGTCGTAAACCTCTTGCTCGTACTGCTGATAAGGCTGATTGAATATGGAACTTGATCTCTGGACGCAGAGCCTGGTCACCGCGATGACCGCATTGTGGACCAAGGTGGCGAATTTCATTCCCAACCTGTTTGGTGCGCTGGTGCTGGTGCTGTTGGGTTTTGTCGTAGCCAAGCTGCTCGACACCCTGCTGTCCAAATTGCTGGCAAAACTGGGCCTGGACCGGCTGATGGCAGGCACCGGCCTGACCAAGCTGTTGGGCCGTGCCGGGCTGCAAGTACCGATCTCAACATTGATCGGCAAGATTGTTTATTGGTTTGTTTTGCTGATTTTTCTGGTTTCTGCGGCTCAATCCCTTGGACTTGAGCGAGTTTCAGCTACGCTCGACATGCTGGCGCTGTATTTGCCGAAGGTTTTTGGCGGCGCGCTGGTACTGCTGGTAGGCGTTTTGCTGGCACAATTGGCCAATGGGCTGGTGCGTGGCGCCGCCGAAGGCGTGGGACTGGATTACGCCGCCGGCTTGGGGCGAATCGCTCAAGGGCTGGTGATCATCATCAGTATTTCGGTCGCGATCAGCCAGTTGGAGGTCAAGACTGACCTGCTCAACCATGTGATTGTGATCGTTTTGATTACCGTTGGTCTGGCAGTTGCGCTGGCGATGGGCTTGGGAAGCCGGGAAATTGCCGGTCAGATTCTTGCGGGAATCTATGTGCGTGAGCTGTATCAGGTTGGGCAACAGGTGCGTGTGGGCGAGGTCGAAGGGCAAATCGAGGAGATCGGCACAGTCAAGACAACGGTGCTGACCGATGACGGCGACCTGGTGTCGCTGTCCAATCGGATTCTCCTTGAGCAGCAGGTCAGTAGCCGCTAACCCGGCAAACCCTGCTAATGTACGCCGCCGCGAACCCGGCTGATCGGGCTGTGGCGGACATTGACCTGACTGTCGGCACGACTTGTTTTGAATAAAGCCCAAACGCTGTCCACGCGCTATGACCCCCGTGAGCTCTCTGATGAGGAGTTGGTCGCGCGTGCGCACACGGAGCTGTTTCACGTAACTCGCGCGTACGAAGAATTGATGCGCAGATATCAACGCACTTTGTTCAACGTTTGTTCAAGGTATTTAGGGAACGATAGAGATGCGGATGATGTCTGTCAGGAAGTGATGCTCAAGGTGTTGTACGGCCTGAAGAACTTCGAGGGCAAATCGAAGTTCAAGACCTGGCTGTACAGCATCACGTACAACGAGTGCATCACGCAGTATCGGAAGGAACGGCGAAAGCGTCGCTTGATGGACGCTTTGAGTCTGGACCCCCTTGAGGAGGCGTCTGAAGAAAAGGCGCCGGCACCCGAGGAGAAGGGCGGACTCGATCGCTGGCTGGTGTATGTGAATCCGATTGACCGGGAAATTCTGGTGCTACGATTTGTCGCAGAGCTGGAATTTCAGGAAATCGCCGACATCATGCACATGGGTTTGAGTGCTACAAAAATGCGTTACAAACGTGCTCTTGATAAATTACGTGAGAAATTTGCGGGCGAGACTGAAACTTAGTGCGTGGCAAATATCTCTTACGTGTAGGCAAGTTCTGTTAGACTTGTCGCCGAGTTGTCCCCCGGTTTGTGGGACTGCTTTACAATCACCAGATGGGGATTTAACGGATGAAACTGAAAAACACCTTGGGCTTGGCCATTGGTTCTCTTATTGCCGCTACTTCTTTCGGCGTTCTGGCACAAGGCCAAGGCGCAGTTGAAGGCGAGCTGTTCTACAAGAAGCAGTACAACGATAGCGTCAAGCACATCGAAGACGGCTTCAATCCTGGCGCTCGCATCGGTTACTTCCTGACCGACGACCTGTCCTTGAACCTGTCCTACGACAAAACCAACCACACCCGTTCGAACGACGGTACTGGTAACCAGAAGATCAAAGGCGATACCGGCAGCCTGGTTGCCCAGTATCACTTCGGTCAAGCTGGCGTAGACAGCCTGCGTCCATACGTAGAAGGCGGTTTCGGCCACCAGAGCCGTACCAACGTTCAGGCTGATGGCCACAGCGGTCGCGACCAGACTACCTTCGCTACCGTTGGTACTGGCGTGAAGTACTACTTCACCAACAACCTGTACGCTCGTGCCGGTGTTGAAGCTGACTACGGTCTGGACAACGGCAAGTGGGACTACTCCGCACTGGTTGGCCTGGGCGTGAACTTCGGCGGTAACGCTGGCGCAGCTGCTCCAGCTCCTACCCCAGCACCAGCTCCAGAGCCAACTCCAGAGCCAGAAGCTCCAGTTGCTCAGGTTGTTCGTGTTGAGCTGGACGTTAAGTTCGACTTCGACAAGTCGGTTGTTAAGCCTAACAGCTACGGCGACGTGAAAAACCTGGCCGACTTCATGGCTCAGTACCCAGCTACCAACGTAGAAGTTGCTGGTCACACTGACTCCGTAGGTCCAGACGCTTACAACCAGAAGCTGTCCCAGCGTCGTGCTGACGCTGTTAAGCAAGTCCTGGTTAAAGATGGCGTTGCTCCAAGCCGCATCACCGCAGTAGGTTACGGCGAATCCCGCCCAGTTGCTGACAACGCAACTGAAGCTGGTCGTGCTGTTAACCGTCGCGTAGAAGCGTCGGTTGAAGCTCAAGCTCAGTAATTACTGAGTGGTAGAAAAAAGCCCGGCTTAGGCCGGGCTTTTTTTCGCCTGCAATTTGCCTCAGGCGCGTACGGCTTCTGCGAGGTAGGCGGCCTGTTCGGCGGCGGCAACACGGCCGATCACCAGGATCGCGGGGCTCTTCAGGGCAAATGCCTGTGCATCTTCATACATCCGGGACAGCTCGCTGCGGCATTCCCTTTGTTGGGGCAGCGATGCGTTTTCGATCATCGCCACCGGCATATCCGCCGCCATCCCGCCGTCGAGCAATTGCTGACGGATCTCCTCCAGCTTCGCTACGCCCATGTACACCACCAAGGTGGTCCCGCCCTCTGCCAGTGCACGCCAATTCAGGCTGCTGTCGTCCTGGGTGTGCGCTGTGACCAGGGTCACGCCGCGACTCACGCCGCGCAACGTCAACGGAACCGCGCAATTCGTCGCGCCCGCCAGCCCCGCCGTAATCCCGTTGACCAACTCCACTTCGACACCTCGTTCACGCAGCCAAACAGCTTCTTCGCCACCGCGCCCGAAAATGCATGGGTCGCCGCCCTTCAGTCGCACCACGCACTTGCCTTGACGGGCATAGCGCAGCATCAGGCGGTGAATAAAGTCTTGCGGCGTTGAGCGGCAGCCGCCGCGTTTGCCGACGGTGATCACTCGTGCCCCGGCGCAATGCTCCAGTACGGCCGGGTTGACCAGATCATCGATCAGCACCACATCGGCTTCGTGCATGGCCCGTACGGCCTTGAGGGTCAACAGTTCTGGGTCACCGGGACCTGCGCCTACCAGCCAGACTTTCGCGTTCATGTGTTTTCCCTCGTGTAGAGATGACGTCAGCGGTGAAAGAGTGAATACAGCAACACCAGATTGATCAGCAGCGAAGCCAGCGCCAGAGTCCGCCAGACTTTCAATGGCTCGCGCTCCAGCAAAGGCCTGGGCCGGATGCTCAGTTCCTGGCGGTCTGCCTGTTCCAGCACCAGCAACCATTCCTCAGCGGTTTCATATCGATGCGCAGGCTGGGCGGCCACGGCTCGCTCCAGGCTGAGCGGCAGCCAATCCGGCAAGTCGGGGCGATAACGGCTGGCGCTGACCGGCTGGGTAAACTTGGGGCGTTGGAAGGCCTCGATCTCACCGTAGGGGTAATGCCCGGTCAGCAGGTAATAGAGGGTGACGCCGACGCTATATAAATCCTGTTGAGCGGTAGGAGGGTCACCATTGAATGCCTCGGGTGCGATAAAGCTCGGCGTACCAGGCAGTACGTGAGCGCGGTCCTCCGAAAGGCCGGGGCAGTAGGCCAGGCCGAAATCCAGCACCCGCAGTTCACCGTCGTCCCCTTGCAGCAGGTTCTCCGGCTTAATGTCGCGGTGCAGGATTTGCCGTCGATGCAGCATGCCCACCGCCCGCAGCAAGCGCTCGGCAATGGACTGCCACTGCGCCAGGGGCAACGTACCCTGTTGCTTGAACACTTCAGCCAGGGTTTGCCCTGGGTATTCGCGCATGACGTAGTACAAATGCTGACGCCCGCTGGCGGGATGGACTTCAGGAAAGGACCGCCCGGCGACGCGTCGTAAAAACCACTCCTCCGACAACAACGCCTGGCCGGCGTCGCTGTCATCGTCGCGGCTCAACGGCAGGGTTTTCAGCAGCCAGGGTTGCTGTTGGGCATCCCGCACCCGGTACAGCAACGACTGTCGGCTTTGCGCCAGCACGGTTTCTACCTGCCAGCCTTCAAAACGTTGTCCGGCCTTCAAGGCTGGCGGCAGTGGCCATTGCTGTAATTGCACCAGCGCATCGCCCAACGTGGCCGCGCCGAGGGTGTCCACGCGCACCAACAGGGCGCTGGCGTTGTCCTGGCTGCCCGCCAGGTGCGCGGCGTTCACTAGCGTGTTGACCGCCAGATCCAAGTCCGTTTGTTCGCGCAGGATGGCGCTGATGCTGTGATCGCCCAGGGTTGCCCACACGCCGTCACTGAGCAGCAGGAAACACTCGCCTTCGCGCAATTGGCCATCCAGGAAGTCCAGCACCAGGTGCTGGTCCAGGCCCAATGCGCGCTTCAGCACGTGTTGCATGCCCGGCTGTTCCCAGACGTGATCCTCGCTGATGCGCTGCAACTCACCGTCCAGCCAGCGATACGCCCGGCAATCCCCGACATGCGCCAGGGTAAAGCGCTGGCCGCGAAACACCAGGGCGCTGAGGGTGGTCAGCAAGGGCTGGCCACCCCCATTGGCTTGCAACCAGCGATTCTGTGCCAGTAGCAAACGTTCCAGGGCCTGGGCCACGCCCCAGGTTTGCGGCGTGGCGTAGTAATCCAGGGCCAGCGCCTGCAAGGTCGAGCGTGCGGCCAAGCCACCATCGGCACACTGGCTTACGCCGTCGGCGATGGCGCACAGGTAGCCTTTGCTGGCCGCCAGTTCGGCCACGGGCGTCACCACCCGCAGCGCGTCCTGGTTTTCCGTGCGTGGGCCGATGGCACTGGCCTGGGCGACGCTCAGTTGCAGGCTCATCAGACGCGGGCAGCCGTCACAGCGGCCGAACCCCAGGTGGTTCTCCAGCGACGTTTCACGCCATGCAGGCCAAACCAGGCCAACACGCCCAGGCTGGCAAACAGCCACAGCGCCATTTGATAGCTGCCGGTGCTTTGTTTGATCGCACCCATGCCCGCCGCCAGGGCGAAGCCGCCGATGCCGCCGGCCATGCCGATCAGGCCGGTCATCACGCCGATCTCACGCCGAAAACGCTGTGGCACCAGTTGGAACACCGCGCCATTACCTGCCCCCAGGCCGAGCATGGTGCAGACGAACAGGGCCAGCGCCGCGTAGGAACTCGGCAGGTTGAAGCCCACCGCCGCGATGCAGATCGCCGCTACGCTGTACATGCCCAACAGGGTCCGGATCCCGCCGAAACGGTCCGCCAGGGCGCCGCCCAGTGGGCGCATCAGGCTGCCGCCGAACACGCACGCGGCGGTGTAGTAGCCGGCAGTCACCGGGCTCAGGCCGTACTGGTCGTTGAAATAGCCGGGCAGAGCGCTCGCCAGGCCGATAAAGCCGCCGAAGGTCACGCTGTAGAAAAACATGAACCACCAGCTGTCACGGTCGCCCAGCGCCTTGAAGTAGTCGGCCATGGACTTGGCTTTGGGCCGTTCAGGGGCGTTGCGGGCGAGCCAGGCAAAGACGATCAGGGTCAGCACCAGTGGGATCAATGCGAAGCCGAAGACGTTGCTCCAGCCAAATGCAGCGGCCAATACCGGCGCCAGCAATGCGGCGAACACCGTGCCGGAGTTACCTGCACCGGCGATGCCCATGGCTTTGCCCTGATGCTCGGCCGGGTACCACTGGGACGCCAGCGGCAGTGCAACCGCAAACGACGCGCCGGCCATGCCCAGGAACACGCCCAGCAACAAGGCTTGCTCGTAACTGTGGATGCCCAGTTTCCAGGCGCCGAACAAGGCGCAGATGACTATCACCTGTCCAATCATGCCGGCGGTCTTGGGCGACAGTTTGTCCGCGAGCATGCCCATCAGGAAGCGCAGCACCGCGCCGGCGAGAATCGGCGTCGCCACCATCAGGCCGCGCTGCTGGGTGGTGAGGTGCAGGTCGGCGGCAATTTGGATTGCCAGTGGGCCAAGCAGGTACCAGACCATGAAACTCAGGTCGAAATACAGGAAGGCGGCAAACAGGGTCGGGGTGTGCCCGGATTTCCAGAAGCTTGATTTCATCACGCACCTCAACGGTTGGGAGTCTTGTAAGAAGGCCTGGTGATGGAACAGCCGGCTAAGGCCGCCCCACCGGCCCCGTTTCCGGGGCCAAAACAAAAAAACGCCGCCACCGGGTTCGCGAGGGCAAACCGGGTGTGCGACGTCTTTGTCGTGGAGGGGCAACCGCCGTTGGCTACCTGTGATGTTTACTTAGCAAGAGCTGCGCCAAATCAGCCAAGCAACTCACTCATGGCGATAATCTGCTCCGCTACCTGGATCAGCTTCTGCTGGCGGCTCATGGCCTGGCGGCGCATCAGCGTGTATGCCTCTTCCTCGTTGCAGTCCTTCATTTTCATCAGCATGCCCTTGGCCAGCTCGATGCGCTTGCGCTCGGCGAGCTGTTGGTCCCGCGCCTGGAGTTGGGCGCGCAAGGCCTGGTCGCTTTCGAAGCGGGCCATGGCCACGTCGAGGATCGGCTGCAGGCGCTGGGCCTGGATACCTTCGACGATGTAGGCGCTGACGCCGGACTTGATCGCCTGGCGCATCACGTTCGGGTCGTGTTCGTCGGTAAACATCACGATGGGCCGAGGTTGATCGCGGCTGACCAGCACCACTTGCTCCATCACATCGCGGCCCGGTGACTCGGTATCGATCAGGATGACATCCGGGCGCACCGTTTCGACGCGCGCGGGCAGGTCGATGGTCAGGCCGGACTCATCGATCACCTCAAAACCGGCTTCGATCAGCGCTGCCCTGAGACGGCCGACCTTGCGCGGGGTGTCGTTGATTAACAGGATTCGCAGCATGGACGTCCTCCTGTCAGCGCAAGGCTTGGCGGTGGGTGTGATCGGCCAGGGCATGCAGGCGGAAGCTGCGGGCATAGCTGGCGGGGTCGGAGCCGTCCCAGATTTTGCCGTCGATCAGTTGGCTGCTGCGCATGTCCTGGTCTTTCGTGGTGATACCCAGCGCCTCGGCGGCCTGGCGATAGAGCCCAAGTTGCTGCACCTGGCGTGCGACACCGAGGTAGTCGGGGTCTTCGCGCAAGAGGCCCCAGCGTCGGAATTGGGTCATGAACCACATGCCGTCGGAGAGGTAGGGCAGGTTGACGTCACCACCGGCGAAAAACCTCAGGGCGTGCGGATCCTGCCACCGGTTGCCCAGGCCGTCGTCATAGGCGCCCAGCAGGCGCGGTTCGATGCAATCGAGCGGGGCGTCGAGGTACTCGCGGCCACTGAGCAATTGCGCGGTGGAGCGGCGGTTTTCGCTGCTCGCTTCGATAAACCGACTGGCTTCCAGAATCGCCATCACCAGTACACGCGCGGTGTTGGGGTACTGTTCGACAAACGCCTGGGTGCAACCGAGCACTTTTTCCGGATGATCCGGCCAGATCGTCTGGGTGGTTGCCAAGGTAAATCCTTGGTTTTGCTTTACCGCGCTGGCACACCAGGGTTCGCCGACGCAAAACCCATCGATGCGCCCGGCTTGCAGGTGCGCCAGCATTTGCGGTGGCGGCACCACCACGCTGTCCACATCCTGTAATGGATGAATCCCTTGGCTCGCCAGCCAGTAATAGAGCCACATGGCGTGGGTGCCCGTAGGAAAGGTCTGGGCGAAGGTCAGTTTTGTTCGGCTTTGGTGCACGTGACGGTCCAGCGCCTCAGGAGTGATCACCCCTTGCTGCTGCAAACCGTGGGACAGGTTGATGCTCTGGCCGTTCTGGTTGAGTCCCATCAGTACAGCCATGTCGGTGGGCGCGACGCCGCCGATGCCCAGGTGCACGGCATAGATCAACCCGTACAGGCTGTGGGCGGCATCCAGTTCGCCGCTGACCAGTTTGTCGCGCAGGTTGGCCCAGGACGATTGACGCTTGAGGTTCAGGGTCAGGCCGTAAGGTTGAGCGAACCCTTGGGTGGCTGCCACCACCATCGAGGCGCAGTCGCTCAGGGCCATGAAGCCGAGGTCGAGGCTGCTCTTTTCCGGGGCATCACTGCCGTTGACCCAGGCCAGCGGGTCGTTCATCGGGCTGTTGCCAACCGAATCGTTCATCTACACCTACCTTTTCATTCAAAAAAAAGCGTCGTTCCCCCAGATGGCGATGTAAGCCACTGCGAGTAACGACGCCTTTGTCTGTCAGCTCGCGCCGCCGTTGGTGCGTGCTCTGATACCGAGTTCATAGCAAGGCACATGCCACGGGCGGTGCGCCTCGGGCAGCCATCAACTTTCCATCAAGATTGAAACCGGGGGGCCTTTCAGTATGGCGGCACTCTCAATGCCAGACTGCCCAGGAATCCCCCCGGTGTACGCCGACTTCATTGCAACGATGCCCCGTCTCTGGCTGTGCCGTCGGTTGTTGTTTACCGTGCTGCTTGCCGTGCTGGTGTCGGAAAGTGCGCTCGTCTGGGGCGAGCTTTACCAGGCGCAGGACGAAAGCCTGCATACCGTGTTCACCGCCCTGTCGGAGCCGCTGGGGTTGCCCATCGTTGTCAGCGCCGCGGTGGCGCGCAAACGCGTCAGCGCAGCGCTTGATTTCGAGACGCCGCAGCCGGCCCTGGAGGCGCTTGCACTGCAACAAGGGTTGATCTGGTACAGCGACGGTCAAGCGCTCTATGTCTATGACGCTGACGAGGCGAAAAGCTCTGCGGTGACCTTGCGGCATATTTCCGTCGACAGGCTGCGTAGCCTCATGCGCCGATCGGGTCTCGATGAGTCACGCTATCCCTTGCGTGAAAGTGGAGTGCGCACATTTTATGTGTCCGGCCCACCAAACTATGTCGACCAAGTGCTGCGCCTGACCCAATTGATGGACCGGCAAAGGGCCGATCTGCGGGTGGGCAAGCAGGCTTTTGGCGTGGTGCAGGTGCTCAATACCGATGTGGCCGACCGACAGTACGGCACGAGCGACAGCCCGGTCACCCTACCGGGGATGGCGTCGATGATCGAAACCCTGCTGGCCACTGAGCACCAGGGGATGCTGGCCGACAAGAGCCTTGGCGTGATTGCTTACCCGGATAGCAACAGCCTACTGATCAAGGGCAAGCCGGCGCAGGTGAGTTTCATCCAGAAACTGGTGGCGGAACTCGACATACCCAAGCGATCGATCGAAGTCTCGCTGTGGCTGGTGGATCTGGAGCGCGACGAACTGAAGAAGCTGGGCATGGACTGGGGCGACGACACCAACACTTCGACCACGCGTGTCCTGGCGCCCGTGGACGACAGTCACTTGATGGCCAGCATCGGCGCATTGGAGCGTCGGCGGCGGGCGACGGTGGCGACATTGCCGGTGATTCTCACCCAGGAGAACGTACCCGCGGTGTTTCAAGATAACCACACGTTCTATATGCCACCTCCCGGAAGTGACCGAACTGACTGGAAACCTGTGCGTTATGGCACCCAGGTCAGCGTACTGCCGCGTTTTGCCGAGGCTAACCAGATCGAGATGCGCCTTGAGGTTCAGGACGGACGCCAGATGAGTGAGGCGCCGGGGCGTGAAAAAAACACGGCGGTGGGGCGAGTGGGTGTCAACAGTGTGGTGCGTTTACCTCCAGGCAGGCGCCTATGGCTGGGCGCGTTTAACCGCAAGTCAGAAGGGCGAGGGCGTCCGGCCCAAGTGCGGCTATTTGTGGTCCAGGCCAGAGCCGTGGGCGGCGAGTTGAAGGACGCGGTCGAGCGCGCAGGCCCACCCCCCTTGACGGCTGCGCAATACGACCGTGTTCAACGTGCATTTGTACGGCCGGAGCGTGATCTCGCACCTGCATCAGGTGAATAGCGAAACGTCTTACAACATGACTTTGAAAAGCGCTGCGCGTATGAGCCTTTTCCTAACGTGAGCGGCGAGGCAGGCTCTATATAGTCGTGACATCGGTACTTGAGCCAGAAATGGAAATGGGGACTTCAATGTCATTCGTCGGAGGTCGAGGTGGTAATGGCCGTCATGGATAATGGAGGGACGGCCATTACCCTGTTTTTTTCGCATTGGGCCTTGTATGACGATGGTCGCCTGATCGGCGAGGGGTCGGACGACCAGTTACCGCCCAAGGAACTGCAGGTGTTGCGATTGCTGCTGGAGTCCGAGGGCGTTTTGATGACCAAGGATCGGTTGTTGGAGCTGGCCTGGCCCCAGGGGGAGGTCGCCGAGGAGTCACTGACACGCTGCATATACTCGCTGCGCAAGTACCTTGGCGCCGACAAGGGGTTTATCAAGACGATATACGGTCGTGGCTACCGTTTTACCTGCCCGGTGAGCGTCGAAGGGCATGCGCCGGGTCATAGGGCGCATGTGTGCTCGGTATGCGGCCAAGTCAGCCATGGCGGGTTAAAGCGTGGTTCGGTAACCCGTGGCTAGGTTCTGGAGCAAGGGCTGGGTGTTGAGTGTGATGATGACCAGCAACCAGGCGCTGGCCTATTGCTGGGAGGAGGCGGCCAGTCACTACAATATCGAGCCGGAGTTACTGCAAGCGATCGCCGCCGTAGAGTCGGGTTATCGGGCGCAAGCGATGAATCATGCCAACCGTAATGGCACCCGAGACATCGGTCTGATGCAGATCAACAGTATCCACTTGCCTCGCCTGCTCAAGCAGGGCATTACCGAGGATCGGTTGCTCAATGAGCCCTGCCTGTCGGTGGAGGTGGGGGCTTCGATTCTCGCCGAGTTCATCCAGCGCTTTGGCTACAACTGGACAGCGGTAGGGTCATATAACGCAGGGACGGGGGCCGGGCCCGAGCGTGAGGCGTTGCGCATGCAGTATGCACAGAAAATCTGGGCGTATTATGAGCAACTGGTTGCGCATCGCTACTGACGATTGAGGTTCACGCCTCGCACGCTCCCTATCACCCCGGCTATAATCGCCGCCACCTTTCGCCGCCATCCGAGTCTAGCCCGCCCATGTATACCCTGGCCCGCCAGCTGTTGTTCAAACTCTCCCCGGAAACCTCCCACGATCTGTCCCTGGACCTGATCGGTGCCGGTGGTCGCCTGGGGCTCAATGGCCTGGTTTGCAAGGCACCGGCAAAGGTGCCGGTATCGGTGATGGGGCTCGATTTCCCCAACCCGGTCGGGCTCGCGGCTGGCTTGGATAAAAACGGTGCGGCCATCGATGGTTTTGCACAGTTGGGTTTCGGCTTTGTCGAGATCGGCACCGTGACCCCGCGACCACAACCGGGCAACCCCAAGCCGCGTATCTTCCGCCTGCCGGAAGCCGAGGCGATCATCAACCGCATGGGGTTCAACAACCTGGGCGTTGATCATCTGTTGTCGCGGGTTCAAGCGGCAAAGTACCAGGGCATCCTGGGCATCAATATCGGCAAGAATTTCGATACCCCGGTTGAGCGTGCAGTGGATGATTACCTGATTTGCCTGGACAAGGTTTACGCCCACGCCAGCTATGTCACCGTTAACGTCAGCTCACCCAATACCCCGGGCCTGCGCAGCCTGCAGTTCGGCGACTCGCTCAAGCAATTGCTCGAGGCTCTGCGCCAGCGCCAGGAAGACCTGGCCGTGCGCCATGGCAAGCGCGTGCCGTTGGCAATCAAGATTGCCCCGGACATGAGCGACGAAGAAACCGTACTGGTGGCCCAGGCCCTGGTCGATTCCGGCATGGATGCAGTCATCGCCACCAACACCACCCTCAGCCGCGTCGGTGTCGAAGGCCTGGCCCATGGCGACGAAGCGGGCGGCCTGTCGGGTGCGCCAGTGCGTGACAAGAGCACGCATATTGTCAAGGTACTGGCTGCCGAGCTGGCCGGGCGCTTGCCGATCATCGCGGTCGGCGGCATTACCGAAGGCAAGCACGCGGCGGAGAAGATTGCTGCCGGCGCGAGCCTGGTGCAGTTGTACTCCGGCTTTATCTACAAGGGGCCGGCACTGATTCGCCAGTCGGTGGATGCGATTGCAGCCCTGCCCAAAGCCTGAGAAACCCTAAACAGCGCCCATTAAAAAGGGCTCCTCAAAAGGAGCCCCTGGGCCGAAGCCCGCCGCCTGGATAGGGCGTGCGTGGTTAAGTCGTTACATATTCGTGGTGGTGTCGGAATTTATTGCCCTTGATTAGCCGACGGCGTGAAGTTCGTTGAGTCTGTGGATGCCCGCAGTGCCAGTCATACCGTCCCAGTTGTCGCCGCGTCCTTCTCGCCAGCCGTTGATCCAGGCTTGGCGTACCGACGGTAGAGTAAATGGGCAAAGCTCACGGGATTTGCCATGAACGCCATATTGATATCCGCGTAAAAATGCTCTTTCCAACGGATCACGCTTAAGTCTTCTCATAGGGTGTTTCCCTCACTTGTTGACTGTCTTGATATCCTTCGGCCTCGTCTGAGGCCGGGCAGAGTTTTTCTGCCGTTGGTGGGCTCGCTGCCGGCGTGGCGAGCCTAGGTGTCGGCGTCGTTACGGCGCCAACCTGTGTTGAGTTCTAACCAATAGGTCACATGGATTCAATGATCGTTTTGTCATAAGCACGTAACGATAACGATGCTATAGCCATAAGCTGGGATGGCTTTTCGCCCCTTTTATTGGGCAAAGCCAGCTATGATGCACCCTGCAAAGAGGATGGGTTTAATCCTTTAGTGAGAATGTCCGCCCGTTGCGGTCGGTTATTATTCGACGAAGGGTCGGAATATTTCTTTTTGTTGCTGCAAATTCTCTCTCTGCCCCGTCGATAAAGGCCCAAGGGCTCGTTAGACGGGGTGGGACGGCACATTCGTGCCACGCGAGCACTCTTCAAGAAAAGTGCTTGATTGAAAACCGAGCCGGCGATGCGTCGCCCGTTCATTTATTGCTGAAAAGCCTGGATTGCCCCATGTCGGACCGTTTTGAACTCTTCCTCACTTGCCCCAAGGGCCTCGAAGGCCTGCTGATCGAGGAAGCCGTCGGGCTTGGCCTTGAGGAAGCCCGCGAGCACACCTCGGCCGTGCGCGGCATGGCCGACATGGAAACCGCCTACCGCCTGTGCCTCTGGTCGCGACTGGCCAACCGCGTGCTGCTGGTGCTCAAGCGCTTCCCGATGAAGGACGCCGAAGACCTCTACCACGGCGTACTGGATATCGAGTGGGCCGACCACATGGTGCCGGATGGCACCCTGGCGGTTGAGTTCAGCGGCCACGGTTCTGGCATCGACAACACCCACTTCGGTGCGCTGAAGGTCAAGGATGCGATCGTCGACAAGCTGCGCACCCCGGCCGGCGAGCGCCCGTCCATCGACAAGATCAACCCGGACCTGCGCATCCACCTGCGCCTGGACCGTGGCGAAGCCATCCTGTCCCTCGACCTGTCCGGCCACAGCCTGCATCAGCGTGGCTACCGCCTGCAGCAGGGCGCGGCACCGTTGAAGGAAAACCTGGCCGCCGCGATCCTGATTCGTTCGGGCTGGCCGCGCATTGCTGCCGAAGGCGGCGCGCTGACCGACCCGATGTGCGGCGTCGGTACCTTCCTGGTCGAAGGCGCGATGATTGCTGCCGATATGGCGCCCAACCTGAATCGCGAACTGTGGGGCTTCACCACCTGGCTCGGTCACGTCCCGGCGCTGTGGAAGAAGCTGCACACTGAGGCGACTGAGCGCGCGGCCATCGGCATGAACAAGCCGCCGCTGTGGGTGCGTGGCTATGAAGCTGATCCTCGGCTGATCCAACCCGCGCGCAACAACATTGAGCGCGCCGGCCTGAGCCACTGGATCAAGGTGTACCAGGGCGAAGTCGGTACCTTCGAGCCGCGCCCGGACCAGAACCAGAAAGGCCTGGTCATCTGCAACCCACCGTACGGCGAGCGCCTGGGTGACGAAGCCAGCCTGTTGTACCTCTACCAGAACCTCGGCGAGCGTTTGCGCCAAGCGTGCATGGGCTGGGAGGCGGCGGTGTTCACCGGCGCGCCGGACCTGGGCAAGCGCATGGGCATTCGCAGTCACAAACAGTATTCGTTCTGGAACGGCGCGTTGCCGTGCAAATTGCTGCTGATCAAGGTCAACCCTGACCAGTTCGTCACCGGCGAGCGTCGCACCCCGGAGCAGCGCCAGGCCGAGCGTGAGCAAGCCGCTTACGATCAAGCCCCGGTCGAGCCGCAAGAGCGTCAGTACAACAAGAACGGCAACCCGATCAAACCCGCCCCGGCACCGGTGGTCGAGCAGGCGCGCCTGAGCGAAGGCGGGCAGATGTTTGCCAACCGCCTGCAGAAGAACCTCAAGCTGCTGGGTAAGTGGGCCAAGCGTGAAGGCGTGGATTGCTACCGTGTGTACGACGCCGACATGCCGGAATATTCCATGGCCATCGACCTGTACCACGATTGGGTCCATGTACAGGAATACGCCGCACCGAAGTCCATTGACCCGGAAAAAGCCTCCGCGCGTATGTTCGATGCCTTGGCGGCGATTCCCCAGGCGCTGAACATCGACAAGAGCCGTGTGGTGGTCAAGCGTCGCGAGCGTCAGAGCGGCACCAAGCAGTATGAGCGCCAGAGCGCCCAGGGCAAGTTCACTGAAGTCAGCGAAGGCGGCGTGAAGCTGCTGGTCAACCTCACCGACTACCTGGACACCGGCCTGTTCCTCGACCACCGTCCGATGCGCATGCGCATCCAGAAGGAAGCGGCCGGCAAGCGCTTCCTCAACCTGTATTGCTACACCGCCACCGCCAGCGTGCACGCGGCCAAGGGCGGCGCGCGCAGCACTACCAGCGTCGATTTGTCCAAGACTTACCTGGACTGGGCGCGTCGCAACTTCTCCCTCAACGGTTTCTCCGACAAGAACCGTCTGGAGCAGGGTGACGTGATCGCGTGGCTGGAGGCCAGCCGTGATGAGTTCGACCTGATCTTCATCGACCCGCCGACCTTCTCCAACTCCAAGCGCATGGAAGGCATCTTCGACGTACAGCGCGACCACGTGCAGTTGCTCGACTTGGCCATGGCCCGCCTGGCGCCGGGTGGCGTGCTGTACTTCTCGAACAACTTCCGCAAGTTTGTGCTCGAGGACAACCTCAGCGAGCGCTATGCGGTCGAGGAAATCAGCGACAAGACCCTCGACCCGGATTTCGCGCGTAACGCGAAGATCCACCGGGCGTGGAAAATCACCGCGCGCTGATCGCCGTCACCCAAAGCCGCAAGCCTGGATTATTCCGGCCTTGCGGCTTTTTTACGCTGGTCAAACGCTGGGTCGGTAGCTATAACTTAAGGCCTAGCCAAAGTGACACCCCCCCGCAGGCTGGCGTTGTGAGTGTTGCCTATGCCGTTGCAAGCCGTTCGCCCGAAAATCCTAGGCTTTATCAGTGAGCAGGCGTCGGCTTGGCTGGTGGCATTGGTGGTGTTGCTGGCAGGGTTTACCCTGACGGCAATCGTCGCCTGGGCCGCGTCCGACCTTTATCAGCAACAGGTGCGCCAGCGCTTTCAGTTGCTGGTCAACGAGCGTTATACCCGCTTGCAGGAACGCTTCGAAGACCAGGAGCAACGCCTCAACAGCCTACGGCGTTTCTTCGTCAATTCCGACGAGGTGTCCCGTGAAGAATTCGACGGGTTTGCACTGCCCTTGTTGTTGCGCGCCCGCGCTTACTCCTGGGCGCCCCGCGTGTATCGCGAGCAGCGCGAGCAATTTGAGCAGACGGTGTCCGACCAGCGCGGCACACCCTTTGTTATCCGTGAATTGAATTCGGCCGGTGAACTGGCGCCTGCGCCCGAGCGCGATGAATACGTGCCGGTGCTGTACAGCCAGACTCAAAGCTTGCTGGGGGCGCCGCTGGGCTTTGATCTGCTGGCCCAGCCGGTGCGGCGCTCGGCCCTTGAGCGTGCGCAGAAGACCGGCAAGCTGGCGGTCTCTCAGCCGATGCAATTAGTGGGGGTCGAGCCGGCTTATTCCACCGGGGTTTTACTGGTCGCGCCGGTGAGCCGCCTGCCCACATCCGAACAGTCCCAGAATGAGCCCTATGGCTACGTGATGGCGGTGATCAGCATGCGCCAGCTGGTGGCCGACGGTTTGCCCAAGCCCGACCGGGACAACCTGACGATGCAGATAGTCGATACCTCCGACCTGCAAAAGCGCGTGCTCTTCGAGTCCGGCACGGTTGTGTCCGACAGTGACCTGGTCGGCGCGCGTCGTCTCACCTTGGGCGATCACGTGTACGCCTTGAGCCTGCGTCCGAGCCAGGTGTTCGACCAAGCGAACCACTCTTCGTTGTCCACTGTCTTGACCATGGGCGGCCTGCTCAGCCTGCTGCTCAGCGCCTTGCTCTATATGCTGGTGAGCCAACGCCAGCGCGCGTTGAAATTGGTTGAGCAACGTACCGTACAACTGCGTCTGCGCGAGCAGGAGTTGCGCGGTGCCCATGGTCAGTTGCGCAGCGTGCTCAACGCGGCCACGCAGGTGGCGATTATTGCCACCGACCTGCGCGGCATCATCAACACCTTCAATGCCGGTGCGGAACAGATGCTGGGGTTCCAGGCCGAGCACGTGGTGGGGACATATACCCTGGAAAGCCTGCACCTGGCGACGGAGTTGGAAGTGCGTGCGGCCAGCTTGAGTGTGGCCTTGGGCAAGCGTATTCCGGCGAGCCAGGCCATGCTGGTGGAAAGCCCTGACAACCTGCACGAAGCCCGTGAATGGACCCTGATCCGCCAAGACGGCAGCCCGTTGACGGTGAACATGTTGGCCACGGTGTTGCTGGACGACCATGGTTTGTGGATCGGTCACCTGGCGATTTACCTGGACATCACCGAACAAAAGCGCGCTTACGAGGCCTTGGCTGCCAGGGATCGCCTGCTCAAAAAGCTCAGCGCCCATGTCCCCGGCGGAATCTTCCAGTTCACCCTGGAGCCCCAGGACAACTGGAAATTCATCTACGCCAGCGATGGCATGCGCGACATCTATGAAATCGAGCCTGGTGTGTTGCAGCAGGATGCGAAGAAGGTCTTCGAGCGTATCCACCCGCTGGACGCGGAACGGGTGCGCGCCTCGATTCGCTTGTCGGCATTGCAGTTGAGTCATTGGCGCGAGGAGTACCGGGTGCAGTTGCCGCAACGCGGCCTGCGCTGGATTCGTGGCGAGGCGACGCCGGAAGAGTTACCCGCAGGCGGCACGTTGTGGCATGGCTACGTGTCGGATATTTCCGATCTCAAACGGGTGGAGGAAGAGCTGCGCGCGCTGTCCATCACCGACTCATTGACCGGCATCCACAACCGCCGCTATTTCCAGGATCGCCTCAAGGCCGAGATGGTGAGGCTCAACCGCACCTCGGGGGCATTGTCGGTGATCATGCTTGATATCGATCACTTCAAGCGTATCAACGATCAGCACGGGCATGCCGTTGGCGATGGGGTGTTGCAGGAGCTGTGCAAACGCATCAGCCAGCGCCTGCGCCGCACCGATGTGTTCTGCCGCCTGGGCGGTGAGGAATTCATGGTGCTGTGCCCTCACACGGACGGCGAGCAGGCCTACAGCCTGGCGACGGAGTTGTGGGCGTCGCTGCGCAGTGCGCCGATGGAGCCGGTCGGCATTGTCACCGCCAGCTTTGGCGTGGCCAGTTGGCGGGTGGATGAAGGTATCGACGGGCTGTTGCTGCGCGCCGACTCGGCGGTGTACGTGGCCAAGCAGGGCGGCCGCGACCGGGTCGAAGCGCCCCCGGTTTGCTGACCGGCCCTGTTGTGTGATGCGCGGGATTGTTGTGGTGCTCGGGATTGTGTGTGATGCACTGGATTGTGGTGGTGAGCGGGCTCACCACAGTTGCTCACTCGGTTTCAGAGGACCGGAGCGGCCGCCACTGCCTTTGGCTGGCGATATAAATCCAGCAGCACCTGATCCAGCACCGACGAAGCACCCCATGGCTTCGGATCGTTGAGGATCGCCACCACGGCCCAAGTGTTGCCGTTGTTGTCACGGCTGAACCCGGCGATGGCGCGCACGGTGTTCAAGGTGCCGGTCTTGACGTGGGCTTCGCCGCGCATGGCGGTGGTTTTCAGGCGCTTGCGCATGGTGCCGTCAGTGCCGGCAATCGGCATCGAGCTGATGTACTCCGCCGCGTAAGGGCTTTTCCACGCCGCTTGCAGCATGGCGGCCATCTCGCGGGCGCTGACCCGTTCGGCACGGGACAGGCCGGAGCCGTTCTCCATCACCAGGTGCGGCGCGGTGATGCCTTTTTTCGCCAGCCACTGGCGCACTACGCGTTGCGCGGCCTTGGCATCGTCGCCGTCGGCATCGTTGCGAAACTGCGCACCCAGGCTCAGGAACAGCTGTTGGGCCATGGTGTTGTTACTGTATTTGTTGATGTCGCGGATGATTTCCGCGAGGTCCGGCGAAAACGCCCGAGCCAGCACTTTGGCATCCTTGGGCACCGGCGCCTGGATGTCACGGCCCTGGATGGTACCGCCCAGTTCCTTCCAGATCGCCCGGACGGCACCGGCCGTGTAGGTGGCGTGATCCAGCAACGACAGATAGGTCTGCGAACTGCAGCCATCGGCCAACTGGCCGCTGACCGTCACCGTCACGCTGCCATCGGCGGCGGTGACCGGGTTGTAACGTACGTCGCCGGTGCACTGCTTGGCGTTGGAGACCTTGACCTGGTTGTCGATGCGAATGCTCGCGATCGGTGGCTCGACCGACACCAGCACCCGGCCGGAATCATTGCGGGTCACAAAGCGCAGGGCCTTGAGGTTGACCAATAGCGCGTCCGGCTTGACCAGGAACGGTTTGTTCTCGTCGTTGCCATCGTCATTGAATTCGGGCAACAGCGGTTGGTTGAAGAAGCTGCGGTCCAGCACCAGGTCACCGGTGACCTGCTGCACGCCGTTGGCGCGCAGGTCGCGCATCAGCAGCCAGAGTTTTTCCATGTTCAGCTTGGGGTCGCCGCCGCCCTTGAGGTACAGGTTGCCGTGCAGCACGCCACCGCTGAGGGTGCCGTCGGTGTAGAACTCGGTTTTCCACTGGTGGTTGGGGCCGAGCATTTCCAGGGCCGCATAGGTGGTAACCAGCTTCATGGTCGAGGCCGGGTTCACCGACACGTCGGCATTGAACACGGTCGGCGTGCCGGGGCCGTTCAGGGGGATCATCACCAGGGACAGCGCGGTGTTTTGCAGCTTGGCTTTCGCAAGCGCCTGCTGAACATTCGGTGGCAGGGTGTTATTGACGGGGGCAGCGGAGGTGGAAAAAGCCAGTGGAAGGAGGAAACCGGCGAGTAGTACGGAGCGCAAAGATTTGATCATAAGAAGTAAAACCCTACTGCTGAGGAGGGTGAAAAAGGCGAGGGGTATATAAGAAAATCCCTCAATGGTCATGAAAGTGTCGGCATTATGCCCCAAGGCGTAGCCACTTGTAGCTGAACGATAGCGGGTTATGGGCGTTTTTTTTACCGGTAAATGGCCGCCTGTCCCAGAGAGTCGGGCAATCGCCGCCTTAAACTGCTAAAGTGCCGCCCGTTATTACTTATGAGGATTGTTCCAATGGCGACTAACCGTTCCCAGCGTCTGCGCAAAAAACTGTGCGTTGATGAATTTCAAGAGCTGGGTTTCGAACTGAACCTGGACTTCAAAGAAGGCCTGAGTGAAGAAGCTACCGATGCTTTCCTCGAAGCATTCATCAAAGAAGCCATGGAAGCCAATGGTCTGGGCTATGTCGGCGGCGATGACTTCGGTCTGGTTTGCCTGCAGAAGCGTGGCTCGGTCAACGAAGAACAGCGCGCAGCTGTTGAAAGCTGGCTCAAAGGCCGCAGCGAACTGAAAAGCGCTGAAGTCAGCCCGCTGCTGGACGTTTGGTATCCGGAAAAGCCGATCAACGCGGCTAAGTGATACTAAAAAAACGGCGACCTCAGGGTCGCCGTTTTTTTATGCCTTGCGCCCATTCAGAATCAGCAGCGTCAACACCCCCGCCACAATCCCCCAGAACGCCGAGCCGATGGAAAACAGCGTCAAGCCAGACGCCGTGACCATAAAGGTGATCAGCGCCGCTTCCCGTTCCTTCGGCTCATTCATGGCGATACTCAAGCCATTGATGATCGAGCCAAACAACGCCAACGCTGCAATCGACAGCACCAGTTCCTTGGGCAAGGCCGCGAACAAGGCCGCCAAGGTCGCGCCGAACACCCCTGCAATCCCGTAGAACACCCCGCACCACACCGCCGCGGTATAGCGCTTGTTACGGTCCTCATGGGCATGCGGCCCGGTGCAGATCGCCGCGCTGATCGCCGCGAGGTTGATGCCGTGGGAGCCGAAGGGCGCCAGCACCAGGGAGGCCAGACCCGTGGCGGTGATCAAGGGTGAGGCGGGCACGTTATAGCCGTCGGCCCTGAGCACCGCGACGCCGGGCATGTTCTGCGACGTCATCGCCACCACAAACAACGGGATGCCGATGCTGATGGTCGCCGCCAACGAGAAGTGTGGCGTGGTCCATACCGGCGTCGCCACTTCCAGGTGAAAAGCGCTGAAGTCCAACAGCCCCATCAACCCCGACAAGGCGGTGCCGATCAGCAGCGCGGCCAGCACCGCATAACGCGGCGACAGACGCTTGATCACTAGGTAGGTGAAGAACATCCCCAGCACCAGCCCGGTGCGATGCTGCGCGGCGACGAAGATCTCACTGCCGATCTTGAACAGAATCCCCGCCAGCAAGGCGGCTGCCAGCGATGCCGGGATGCGCTTGACCAGTTTTTCAAAGCTGCCGGTCAACCCGCAAATCGTCACCAGCACGGCGCAGGTAATGTAGGCACCAATGGCCTCGCCATAACTCACACCGCCCAGGCTGGTGATCAGCAGCGCTGCGCCCGGCGTCGACCAGGCGATGGTGATGGGCGTGCGATAGCGCAGCGAGAGGCCGATGCTGCACACCGCCATGCCGATGGAAATCGCCCAGATCCAGGAAGAAATCTGCGCCGTGGTCAAACCGGCGGCTTGTCCGGCCTGAAACATCAGGACCAGGGAGCTGGTGTAGCCGGTCATCATGGCGATGAAGCCGGCGACGACGGCCGACGCAGAAGTGTCGGCCAGCGGGCGCAAAGGCGCTTGGGTGGCGTCGGTCATGGAGCGGTGTTCCTTTTACCTGGAAGTTTGCCGGTGGCGGCACGGATTCAAGCCTAAACTCAAACCTGACAAGTCATTGCAATACAGCCGGCGCCGCAAACAGCCGTACAGTGTGTTGGCGCATCCGGTTGTGTACAATGTGCCCTGTTTTTAGGTGATACTTGCCAGCGACACGCCGTTGCCGTATTACCGTTAATTCGCCGCCGTTCTCCAAACCCGAGTGCCCATGAACGAACAGTTGCAACCTCTCAAGAAACAACCGCGAGCCGGCAAGGCCGGTCGCAGCGGAACCCAGGACGATATCGTCTACGCGCATATCTTCGAGGCGATCCTCGAACAACGCCTGGCACCCGGTACCAAGTTGAGTGAAGAGGCTCTGGGCGAAATTTTCGGCGTCAGTCGCACCATCATTCGCCGCGCCCTGTCGCGCCTGGCCCATGAAGGCGTGGTGTTGCTGCGGCCCAATCGCGGTGCGGTGGTGGCCAGCCCGAGCGTCGAGGAAGCGCGCCAAGTGTTCCTCGCGCGGCGTCTGGTGGAGCGGGCGATCACTGAATTGGCGGTGCAGCACGCAACGGCCGAACAACTGGCCGAGCTGCGTCAGATGGTCAATGACGAGCGCGACAGCTTCTCCCGTGGCGATCGCGGTGCCGGTATCCGCCTCTCCGGCGAATTCCACCTCAAGCTGGCCGAAGCGGCGAAGAACGCGCCGTTGATCAGCTTCCAGCGCAGCCTGGTGTCCCAGACCTCATTGATCATCGCCCAGTACGAAAGCGGCAACCGCTCGCACTGTTCGTACGATGAACACACCCAATTGATCGATGCGATCGAAGCACGGGATGCGGCGCTGGCGGTGAACCTGATGATGCACCACATGGACCATATCGACAGCAAGCTCAACCTCGATGAGGAAAGTGCGTCGGATGATTTGCATGCGGTGTTCTCGCATTTGTTGCAGACGAAAAAGCCAGGTCGCTCTTCCATCAAGCTGTAAATACGACCAACAATGTGGGAGGGGGCTTGCCCCCGATAGCGGTGCATCAGTCAATTAATCCAGAGACTGACACTCTGCTATCGGGGGCAAGCCCCCTCCCACATTTGTTTTGGGGTGTTTGTGGAATTAGCGCTGGTGCACCAATTGCCCGGCTGCATACGTCTGCAACACCGTCCGATCATCCCCCAGCGTCATCAACACAAACAACGTCTCGGCAATGTTCTTCGCCTGCTTCAGGCGGTAGCTCAGCAGCGGCGTGGCGTTGTAGTCCAGCACCAGAAAGTCCGCATCCGTGCCCGGTTGCAACGTACCGATCTTGTCTTCCAACCGCAGCGCCCGCGCACCGCCCAGGGTGGCCAGGTACAGCGATTTGAACGGGCTCAACCGTGCACCCTGCAACTGCATGACTTTGTACGCTTCGTTCAGGGTTTGCAGCAGCGAAAAACTGGTACCGCCGCCCACGTCAGTGCCCAGGCCCACATTCAGTTTGTGTTTCTCAGCCATCGGCAGGTTGAACAAACCGCTGCCGAGGAAGAAGTTCGAGGTTGGGCAGAACGCGATCGCCGAACCTGTTTCCGCCAGCCGTGCGCATTCGTCATCACACAGGTGCACGCCATGGGCAAACACCGAGCGCTCGCCCAGCAGTTTGTAGTGGTCGTACACATCCAGGTAGCCCGTGCGCTCCGGGAACAGTTCCTTCACCCATTCCACTTCCTGCTTGTTCTCACTGATGTGCGTCTGCATGTACAGATCCGGGTATTCGCCCAGCAGTTGCCCGGCCAGCGCCAGTTGCTCCGGCGTGCTGGTCGGCGCAAAGCGTGGCGTCACCGCATAGTGCAGGCGGCCCTTGCCGTGCCAGCGCTCGATCAGTGCTTTGCTTTCCTGGTAGCCGGATTCGGCGGTGTCGGTGAGATAGTCCGGCGCGTTGCGGTCCATCATCACCTTGCCGGCGATCATGCGCAGGTCGAGCTTTTCGGCCGCTTCGAAAAACGCATTCACCGATTGCGGATGCACGCTGCCGAACACTAACGCGGTGGTGGTGCCGTTGCGCAGCAGTTCCTTGATGAAAATATCCGCGACTTCTTCGGCGTGCGCCTTGTCGGCGAACTGGCTTTCGCACGGGAAGGTGTAGGTGTTGAGCCAATCCAGCAACTGCTCGCCATACGCGCCGACCATGCCGGTTTGCGGCAGGTGGATATGGGTGTCGATCAGGCCGGGGGTGATCAGCGCGTCCTGGTAATGGGTGATATCGATATCGGCGGGCAGGGTCGGCAGTAAGTCGCTGGCGTGGCCGACGGCGCTGATCTGGCCGTTTTCGATGACCAGCAGGCCGTCTTCGAAATACTCGTAGGAGGCTTCGATGCCCACTTCAGCGGGGTCGGCGAGGCTGTGCAGAAGGGCGGCACGGTAGGCTTTGCGGGTCAAAGGCATGGTCGTCTCAATTCTTGGCAAAAGAAGTCAAAGCTTGGCTGCGGCGCGAAGCCACAAGCAGTTTGGCAATGGGTTCGGCGCCGGCAGTGTGCTGGCCGAAATTCGCGTTATAAGTGGCGATGATTTCGCCGGCGATGGAGATGGCGATCTCCACCGGCAACTTGCCCTTCACCTCGGTGAGGCCCATGGGGCAGCGCATGCGTTGCAATTGCGCGGCGTCGAAACCACGGTCGCGCAGGCGGTGTTCGAACTTGACGCGTTTGGTCTTCGAACCGATCAGGCCGAAGTAGGCAAAGTCATTGCGCTTGAGCAGGGCGGCGGTCAGTTCGAGGTCCAGCGCGTGATTGTGGGTCATGACGATGCAGTAACTGCCCACCGGCAAGTCGGCAATTTCGTCGACCGGTTCTTCGCTGACGATTTTACGCACGCCTTGCGGGATCTGTTCCGGAAATTCCTGGTCACGCGAATCGATCCAGCGCACCCGGCACGGCAGGCTTGCCAGCAACGGCACCAGCGCACGCCCCACGTGGCCGGCGCCAAACACGGCAATCTGCGCTTGCACTTGGCCCATGGGTTCGAACAGCAACACGGTCACGCCACCGCAGCACTGGCCCAGGCTCGCGCCCAGGCTGAAGCGCTCCAGGTGGGTGTTCTGCTGGCCACGCACGAGCATGTCGCGGGCGATCTGCATCGCCTTGTATTCCAGGTGCCCGCCGCCGATGGTGTCGAAGGTCTGGGTGGCGCTGATCACCATCTTAGAACCGGCATTGCGCGGTGTAGAGCCGAGCTCTTCGATGATGGTCACCAGGACGCAGGGTTCGCCGCTGTTTTGCAGGTCGGCGAGGGCGCTGATCCAATTGTTCATGTTTACCTCAACATTTCTGTTGTCAGTTCGGCCGTCATCGGGAGCAAGCCCCTTCCCACATTTAGAGCTGCGAATACATTCCAGTGTGGGAGGGGGCTTGCCCCCGATGGCAGCGCCTCGATCTAAAGCGAAGCCATCTCGGTATCAGCCTCAACCACCTTCGCCACAGTCAATTGGCGCATTTGTTCGCAACCCCACAACACCCGCTCCGGCGTCGCCGGCGCATCAATCTTGGGCTGATGGCGATACTCACCCAAGCTCGCCACCGCATCCTTGATCGCGCACCACGATGCAATCCCGAGCATGAACGGCGGCTCGCCCACGGCCTTGGAATGGAACACCGTGTCTTCGGGGTTCTTGCGGTTTTCCACCAGCTTCACCCGCAGGTCCAGCGGCATGTCTGCCACTGCCGGGATCTTGTAGCTGGCCGGCCCGTTGGTCATCAGCTTGCCCTTGTTGTTCCACACCAGCTCTTCCATGGTCAGCCAGCCCATGCCCTGGATAAAGCCGCCTTCGACCTGGCCGATGTCGATGGCCGGGTTCAGCGAGGCGCCCACGTCGTGGAGGATGTCGGTGCGCAGCATCTTGTATTCGCCGGTGAGGGTGTCGACGATCACTTCGCAGCACGCCGCGCCGAACGCGTAGTAATAGAACGGCCGACCCCGTGACTGGCTGCGGTCGTAGAAGATTTTCGGGGTCTTGTAGAACCCGGTGCTCGACAGCGAGACCTGAGCGAAATACGCCTGCTGGATCAGCGCCTCGAAGGACAGGATCTGCTCACGCACTCGCACATGACCGTTGCGGAACTCCACATCGGCTTCGCTCACGTCGTATTTGCGGGCGGCGAACTCCACCAGGCGCTGCTTGATGGTTTCGGCGGCGTTCTGCGCGGCCTTGCCGTTCAAGTCGGCACCGCTGGACGCCGCGGTCGGCGAGGTGTTGGGCACTTTGTCGGTGTTGGTGGCGGTGATCTGCACGCGGTCGATTTCGACCTGGAACACCTCGGCCACCACCTGCGCGACCTTGGTGTTCAAGCCCTGGCCCATCTCGGTGCCGCCGTGGTTCAAGTGGATGCTGCCGTCGGTGTAGATATGGATCAACGCGCCGGCCTGGTTGAGGAAGCTGGCGGTAAACGAAATACCGAATTTCACCGGGGTCAACGCCAGGCCTTTTTTCAGGATCGGGCTGTGGGCGTTGTACCGGCGGATGGCTTCGCGGCGCTCGGCGTATTGGCTGCTGGCTTCCAGCTCGGCGGTCATCTCTTCGAGCATGTTGTGCTCGACGGTCTGGTAGTAGTGGGTGACGTTGCGCTCGGTCTTGCCGTAATAGTTGGCCTTGCGCACCGCCAGCGGGTCGAGCGCCAGGTGACGGGCGATGGCGTCCATCACTTCCTCGATGGCAACCATGCCTTGCGGGCCCCCGAAGCCGCGATAGGCGGTGTTGGAGGCGGTGTTGGTCTTGCAGCGATGACCGTTGACGGTGGCATCACCCAGGTAATACGAGTTGTCGGCGTGGAACATCGCGCGGTCGACAATCGAGTTGGACAAGTCCGGTGAACAGCCGCAGTTACCCGCCAGTTCCAGGTTGATTCCGTGCAGGCGGCCGCTATCGTCGAAGCCCACGTCGTATTCGATGTAGAAGGGGTGGCGCTTGCCGGTCATCAACATGTCTTCGACGCGCGGCAGGCGCATCTTGGTCGGCTGGCCGGTCAGGCGCGCCACCACCGCGCACAGGCATGCCGGGCTGGCGGCCTGGGTTTCCTTGCCGCCGAAACCGCCGCCCATGCGGCGCATGTCGACCACAATCTTGTTCATCGACACGTCCAGCACTTCGGCCACCAGCTTCTGCACTTCGGTGGGGTTCTGCGTGGAGCAGTAGACGATCATGCCGCCGTCTTCGGTGGGCATCACCGAAGAGATCTGGGTTTCCAGGTAGAAGTGTTCCTGGCCGCCGATGTGCAGCGTGCCCTGGAGACGATGTTTCGCGGTCGCCAGTGCGCCGGCCGAATCTCCGCGCTGATGGGTGTGGCTGTCCAGCACGAAATGTTTGTTGCGAAAGGCCTCGACCACGTCCAGCACCGGTTCCAGGTCTTCGTATTCGATCACTGCGGCCATCGCGGCCTTGCGTGCGGTTTCCAGGTCGCGGGCGGCCACCGCCAGCACCACCTGGCCAACAAACTGCACGGTGTCGATGGCCAGCAACGGATCGCCGGGCATCAACGGGCCAATGTCTTTCAGGCCCGGCACATCTTCATGGGTGATGACAATGCGCACGCCATCGAAGGCGTAGCAGGGCGCAGTGTCGATGCTGATGATTTTCGCGTGGGCGCGGTCGGACATGCGCGCATACAGGTGCAACTGATTGGGGAATTCCAGGCGGTCATCGATGTACTGCGCTTCACCGGACACGTGTTTGGCGGCGCTGTCATGCTTGACGCTGCGGCCGACCCCGGAGGTAAGGTCCTGGGCGAACAGCTCGGCAAGCTCGGCCTGGGTTTTAACGACGGCGTGATGGTTAGACATAAGCGGTCACCCGAGTCTCGATGTGCGGCGTTTGCAGTTCGATGAAGTATTTGCGCAGCAGGTTCTGCGCGCTGAGCAGGCGGTATTCCTTGCTGGCGCGGAAGTCCGACAGCGGGGTGAAATCCTCGGCCAGGGCGGCGCAGGCTATCTCCACGGTGGCGCTGTTCCACGTGGCGCCGACTAAGGCGGCTTCGCAGCTTTTGGCGCGTTTGGGCGTGGCGGCCATGCCGCCGAACGCAACGCGGGCCTCGCGGATCACGCCGTTGTCGATCTTCAGGTTGAACGCGGCGCAGACGGCGGAAATATCATCGTCCAGGCGCTTGGATACCTTGTAGGCACGGAACAACGCGTGGCCCTTCGGCACGATGATCTTCTCGATGAACTCGCTGTCCTGGCGGGCGGTGACGCGGTAGTCGATGAAGTAGTCTTCGAGCGCCAGGGTGCGGCGTGTCTCGCCCTTGCACAGCACAATCTGCGCGCCGAGAGCGATCAGCAGCGGCGGCGAATCACCAATCGGCGAAGCGTTGCCGATGTTGCCACCGAGGGTGCCCTGGTTGCGGATCTGCAGGGAGGCGAAGCGGTGCAGCAGTTCGCCGAAGTCCGGGTAGGCGTGGTGCAACGCGGTGTAGCAGTCGGAGAGGGCGGCGGCGGCGCCGATTTCCAGGCGGTCGTCGAAGTGTTCGATGCGCTTCATTTCTTCAATGTTGCCGACGTAGATCATCACCGGCAGCGTGCGGTGGAACTGGGTGACTTCCAGCGCCAGGTCGGTGCCACCGGCCAGCAGGCGGGCTTGCGGGTAGGCGTCGTAGAGGTCGGCCAGGTCAGCGACGGTGAGCGGCACCAGGCAGCGTTTATCGCCGCTGTTGAGTTCACCGGTTTGCGTCGGCGCAATGGCTTTAAGGCGGGCGATGGTCTCAGCTTGCCGGCTGTCGAACTGGTCCTGGGGCTTGTTGCAGCAGGCCTGCTCGGCGGCGGCGAGAATTGGGCGATAACCGGTGCAGCGGCACAGGTTGCCGGCCAAGGCTTCATGGGCTTTCTGGCTGTCGGGGGCGTCACTGTTCTTTTGCAGGGCAAACAATGACATCACAAAACCGGGGGTGCAAAAGCCACATTGCGACCCGTGGCACTCGACCATGGCCTGTTGCACGCTGTGCAGTTGGCCCTGGTGCTTGAGGTCTTCGACGCTGATCAGTTGTTTGCCGTGCAGCGATGATACAAAGGTCAGGCAGGAATTGAGGCTGCGATAACGAATCTGCTCGGTGCCTTGGTCATCCGTGTGCAGTTCGCCGACCACCACAGTGCACGCACCGCAATCGCCGCTCGCGCAGCCTTCCTTGGTACCGGATTTGCCCAGGTGCTCACGCAAATAGTTGAGCACGGTCAGGTTGGGGTCCAGGGCGTGCTCGCTACGGAGTTCCTGGTTAAGTAAAAACTGGATCACGGAAGGCCTCGCAGACTCATTATTGTTGTTAACCGCTTTGCGCCGAATCTAGTCATGTCTGACTTTTCGGTCAATGGTTTTCTGACTTAAGGGTCAAGAAAATGCAGTCACAACACTTTCAATTATGGTTCAGTCTTCTGGAACCGGTGTTTTTAAAGGCTTTTGGGTGTTCAACGTTGCTTATTTCATGCCAAATTCGCCGCCGTGGGCGTAGCGCCATCAGCGGGCCAATGCGCTACACTGCCGCGCTTGTACCGATAGAAGATTTTGAAGGGAAAACATGACGTTCAAGGCGCCGGACAGTCTCGCCGAGCAAATTGCTCACCACCTCGCCGAACGCATCATTCGCGGCGATCTCAAGCCTGGGGAGCGGATCCAGGAGCAAAAGGTCACGCTGGCACTCAATGTCAGCCGTGGTTCCGTGCGCGAAGCCTTGCTGATCCTCGAGCGCCGTCACCTGATCGCGATCCTGCCGCGCCGTGGCGCCCACGTCACCGAACTCACCGCGCACAAAGTGCAGAGCCTGTGCACCTTGATGAGCGAGTTGTACATCCTCCTGGGCAATGCGGTTGCCCAAGGCTGGCAAACCCAGGTGGACATGGCGCCCTTTGTGCAGATCCAACAGCGCCTGGTGACCAATTTCGAGCGCCAGGACATCCGCGCCTTCGTCGAAGAGTGCTTCAATGTGATGCGCGCCGCTTACCCCTTCGCCAACAACCCGTATCTGCAAGAGACAGTCGAGAACCTGCAGCCGGCGATGAACCGTGCTTATTACCTAGCCCTGGATCAACGCAAGGCGTCCATGAGCGAGTACCTGGCGCTGTTCGAGCAACTGCTCGCCGCCGTACTCGCCCGTGACCTGCCGCAGATTCGCCTCGTGCTGTCGGCTTACTGCCAGCGCAGTTCCTCGCTGGTCATCGCTGCGTTGGCGGACGCCTAAGCGTGCGGCTCAAGTGCATCAAACTGGCGGGGTTTAAATCCTTCGTCGACCCGACCACGGTCAACTTCCCCAGTAACATGGCGGCGGTGGTCGGGCCCAATGGTTGCGGCAAGTCGAACATCATCGACGCCGTACGCTGGGTGATGGGCGAGAGCTCGGCTAAAAACCTGCGTGGCGAGTCGATGACCGACGTCATCTTCAACGGCTCAACCAGCCGCAAGCCGGTGAGCCAGGCGAGCATCGAACTGGTGTTCGATAACTCCGACGGCACGTTGATCGGCGAGTACGCGGCCTACGCGGAAATTTCGATCCGCCGCAAAGTGACCCGCGACAGCCAGAACAGCTACTTCCTCAACGGCACCAAGTGTCGCCGTCGGGACATCACCGATATCTTTCTCGGCACAGGCCTGGGCCCGCGCAGCTACTCGATCATCGAGCAGGGCATGATCTCCAAGCTGATCGAAGCCAAGCCCGAAGACCTGCGTAACTTTATCGAGGAAGCGGCCGGTATCTCCAAGTACAAGGAGCGCCGCCGCGAGACCGAAAACCGTATCCGCCGCACCCACGAGAACCTCGCCCGCCTGACCGACCTGCGTGAAGAGCTGGAGCGCCAATTGGAGCGCCTGCACCGCCAGGCCCAGGCCGCCGAGAAGTACCAGGAATACAAAGGCGAGGAGCGCCAGCTCAAGGCACAACTCTCGGCCCTGCGCTGGCAGGCGCTGAATGACCAGGTGGGGCAGCGCGAAGCGATCATTGGCACCCAGGAAATCAGCTTCGAAGCCTTGGTGGCCGAGCAGCGCAATGCCGACGCCAGCATCGAGCGCCTGCGTGACGGCCACCATGACCTGTCCGAGCGCTTCAATCTGGTGCAAGGCCGTTTCTATTCGGTGGGTGGCGACATTGCTCGCGTGGAGCAGAGCATCCAGCACGGTCAGCAGCGCCTGCGCCAATTGCAGGATGACCTGAAGGAAGCCGAACGCGCGCGCCTGGAAACCGAATCGCACCTGGGCCACGATCGCACCTTGCTGCTGACCCTCGGCGAAGAGCTGGACATGCTCACGCCCGAGCAGGAACTCACCAGCGCCGCCGCCGAAGAAGCCGCCGCCGCCCTGGAAGAGTCCGAAACCACCATGCACGGCTGGCAGGAACAGTGGGACACCTTCAACCTGAAGTCCGCCGAGCCACGCCGCCAGGCCGAGGTGCAGCAGTCACGCATCCAACAGCTGGAAACCAGCATGGAGCGCCTGGCCGAGCGCCAGCGTCGTCTGCAGGAAGAGCGCGTGTTGCTCGCCGCCGACCCGGAAGACGCGGCGATCATGGAGCTGAGCGAACAACTGGCCGAAAGCGAAATGACGCTGGAGGAACTGGAAGCCAGCGAAGAACAACAAGTGGAGCGCCTTGAGCAATTGCGTCAGCAACTGCAACAAGCGACCCAGGCTCAGCAACAGGCCCAGGGGGATTTGCAGCGGCTCAATGGCCGTCTGGCATCCCTTGAGGCGTTGCAGCAAGCCGCTTTGGACCCAGGCACCGGTACCGCCGAATGGCTGCGCGACCAGCACCTGGCCGAACGCCCGCGCCTGGCTGAAGGATTAAAAGTTGAAGCCGGTTGGGAGCTGGCGGTAGAGACCGTTTTAGGCGCCGACCTGCAAGCCGTACTGGTGGACGATTTTGGCGGTTTTGACCTGGCCGGTTTTGCCCAGGGCGATTTGCGTTTGCTCAGCCCGGCCGCTGACGGCGCGCGGGTGCCGGGCAGTTTGCTGGATAAAGTTGAGGCGGCGATTGATCTGTCGCCGTGGCTCGGCCAAGTCAAACCGGTCGAATCTCTTGAGCAGGCCCTGGCCCAACGTGGCCAACTGGCGGCCGGCGAAAGCCTGATCAGCCGCGACGGCTATTGGGTGGGTCGCCATTTCCTGCGTGTACGGCGCGCCAGTGAAGCGGAAAGCGGTGTTCTGGCCCGTGGCCAGGAAATCGTCAACCTGATCGCCGAGCGTGAAGAGCGCGAAGCCACGTTGGAGAGCCTGGAAACCGAACTGCAAACCCTGCGGGCCACCCAGCGCCAGCAAGAGACCGGTCGTGAACACCTGCGCCGCCTGTTGCAGGACGAAGCGCGCCAGCAAGGCGAATTGAAAGCCCAGCTCTCCGCGAGCAAAGCCAAGGTCGAGCAACTGACCCTGCGCCGCACCCGTCTGGACGAAGAAGTTGCCGAGATGGGCGAGCAACGCGCCCTCGAACACGAACAGATCGGCGAAGCCCGCCTGCAGTTGCAGGAAGCCCTCGACAGCATGGCGCTGGACACCGAGCAGCGCGAATTGCTGCTGGCCCAGCGCGACAGCCTGCGCGAGCGCCTTGACCGCGTGCGCCAGGAAGCGCGGCAGCACAAGGACCACGCTCACCAGTTGGCGGTACGCTTAGGGTCGCTCAAGGCCCAGCACGCGTCCACGGCCCAGGCCCTTGAGCGCCTGGAGATGCAGTCCGAGCGCCTGACCGAAAAGCGCGAGCAACTGAGCCTCAACCTGGAAGAAGGCGAGGCGCCGCTGGAAGAGTTGCGCCTCAAGCTCGAAGAGTTGCTCGACAAGCGCATGACCGTCGACGAGGAACTCAAGACCGCACAGATCGCCCTGGAAGACGCCGACCGCGAACTGCGCGACGCCGAAAAACGCCGGACCCAGGCCGAGCAGCAATCCCAGCTGATCCGCGGCCAGCTCGAACAACAGCGCATGGAATGGCAAGCCCTGACAGTGCGCCGCAAGACCCTCCAGGACCAATTGCTGGAAGACGGCTATGACCTGCACGGCGTGCTTAACACCCTGACCGCCCAGGCCAACGAGAAAGACGCCGAAGAAGAACTTGAGCGCATTGCTGCACGTATCCAACGACTCGGCGCGATCAACCTCGCCGCCATCGACGAATACCAGCAGCAATCCGAGCGTAAACGTTATCTGGACGCCCAGGACGCCGACCTGGTGGAAGCCCTGGACACCCTGGAAAACGTGATCCGCAAGATCGACAAGGAAACCCGTAACCGCTTCAAAGATACCTTTGATCAGATTAATGGCGGTTTACAGGCCTTATTCCCAAAAGTTTTCGGCGGTGGCAGCGCTTACTTGGAACTGACGGGCGAAGATCTACTCGATACAGGGGTAACGATCATGGCGCGGCCTCCGGGCAAGAAGAACAGCACCATCCATTTGTTGTCCGGCGGCGAGAAAGCCCTGACCGCATTGGCCCTGGTATTTGCCATCTTCAAGTTGAACCCGGCGCCGTTCTGCATGCTCGATGAAGTTGACGCTCCGCTGGATGACGCTAACGTTGGACGGTACGCGCGGTTGGTCAAAGAGATGTCCCAGACCGTGCAGTTCATCTATATCACCCACAACAAGATCGCCATGGAAATGGCTGATCAGTTGATGGGGGTAACGATGCATGAGCCGGGCTGTTCGCGTTTGGTGGCCGTGGATGTGGAAGAAGCGATGGCGATGGTGGAGTCTTGAACCCTGTCGCGAGAGAATTTTTTTAGCACGCTGTAAGACGGTTTACCGGTCTGGCGAAAGTGGCAAATGGACATATTTGTTCAAGGCATTTTGACAGACGGTGTAAAGTTACCTTTGGTCGTGCTAGTTTAATGTCAATTTTTCGTATGCGTGGGCAAAACGTCAGTCAGAACATAGAGTTGGCGCCACGTTTTAAAGCGGTTTGCACGGTGCTAAACCCCTTATTTTTCAGCATTTTTTATTAGAGGCACGGGATTACATGGAAATCGGTCTGCGCGAGTGGCTGATCGTCATCGGCATTATTGTCATTGCCGGTATTCTTTTTGATGGCTGGCGCCGAATGCGCGGTGGCAAGGGCAAGCTCAAATTCCGTCTGGACCGCAACCTGTCCAACTTGCCCGACGACGACGGCAGCGCCGAGCTGCTGGGGCCGCCCCGCGTGCTGGATACCCATAAAGAACCCCAACTGGACGAGCACGACTTGCCGTCGATGAGCGCGCCAGTGCGTGAAGCCCGCGAGCCATCCTCCAAGCGTGGCAAACGCGCCAACGCCGGCGTGGCCGAGCCGCATCAGGGTGACCTGAACCTCGACGTCGATGAAGGCCCGAGCTTCAGCAGCCGCGATGATGATTTCCCGGATGAAAACGCGGGCAAGAACGCGCCGCGCCAGTCCGTGAACGATCAGCCGCCCGCCGAAGAAGTGCTGGTGATCAGCGTCATCTGCCGCGACGCCGCCGGCTTCAAAGGCCCGGCCCTGTTGCAGAACATCCTGGAAAGCGGCCTGCGGTTTGGCGAGATGGATATCTTCCACCGTCACGAAAGCATGGCGGGTAACGGCGAAGTGCTGTTCTCCATGGCCAATGCGGTCAAGCCGGGCACGTTCGACCTGGACGATATCGACCTGTTCAGCACCCCGGCCGTGAGCTTCTTCCTCGGCCTGCCAGGCCCGCGTCACCCGAAACAGGCGTTCGACGTGATGGTGGCGGCAGCCCGCAAGCTGTCCCAGGAACTGAACGGCGAGCTCAAGGATGACCAGCGCAGCGTCTTGACCGCGCAAACCATCGAACACTACCGTCAGCGCATCGTCGAGTTCGAGCGTCGCGCCCTGACACAGAAACGTTGAGGTTCGATCTTAAGCGTTGTCTGTAGAATCCGTGCACTAACATATTGAGCAGCTTCGGCTGCTCTTTTGCTTTATGAGAGAACACCCATGACCGCCGCCCACACCCGCATACTCGAACTGCGCGCTGAACTGGATCAGCACAACTACCGTTACCACGTCCTTGACGAGCCGAGCATTCCGGACGCCGAGTACGACCGGCTGTTCCACGAGCTCAAGGCCCTGGAGGCCGAGCACCCGGACCTGGTCACGCGTGATTCACCGACGCAGCGGGTCGGCAGTGCGGCGTTGTCGGCGTTCACCCAGGTCAAGCACGACATTCCAATGCTCAGCCTTGGCAATGCCTTCGATGAAACCACTATGCTCGAATTTGATCGCCGGGTGACCGAAGGGCTCGACCTGCCGGTGGGCGATCTGTTTGGCGGCGGGGCAGCGGTGGAGTACAGCTGCGAACCGAAGCTCGATGGCCTGGCGGTCAGCCTGCTGTATCAGGACGGCGAGCTGGTACGCGGCGCCACCCGTGGCGACGGCACCACCGGCGAAGACATCAGCGTCAACATACGCACCGTGCGCAATATTCCGTTGAAGCTGCACGGCAGCGGCTGGCCGGCGACCCTGGAAGTGCGGGGTGAAGTGTTCATGTCCAAGGCCGGTTTCGAACGGCTCAATGCCTCGCAACTGGACGTCGGCGGCAAGACCTTCGCCAACCCGCGTAACGCCGCTGCTGGTAGCCTGCGCCAGCTGGACTCGAAGATCACTGCCAGCCGCCCGTTGGAGTTCTGCTGCTACGGTGTGACCACCGACATCAGTGATACCCATATCGGCAACCTGCAACAACTGAAGAAGTGGGGCATGCCGATCAGCCACGAGCTGAAACTGGCCAAGGGTATCCAGGATTGTCTGGATTACTACCGCGACATCGGCGAGCGGCGTAACAGCCTGCCGTATGAAATCGACGGTGTCGTATTCAAGGTCAACAGCATCGCCTCCCAGCGCGAGTTGGGGTTCCGCGCCCGCGAACCGCGCTGGGCCATCGCGCATAAGTTCCCGGCCATGGAAGAACTGACCGAACTGCTCGACGTGGAATTCCAGGTCGGCCGTACCGGTGCCGTCACGCCGGTCGCGCGACTTAAACCGGTCAAGGTCGCGGGTGTGACCGTGTCCAACGCCACGTTGCACAATATGGATGAAGTTGCGCGCCTGGGGCTGATGATCGGCGACACCGTGATCATCCGCCGCGCCGGTGATGTGATTCCGCAGGTCGTGTCGGTCGTCCCCGAGCGCCGCCCGGAAAATGCCCGCGCGGTGCAGATCCCCGAAAGCTGCCCGGTGTGTGGCTCCCATGTGGAGCGCACGCAACTGGTCAAGCGCAGCAAGGGCAAGGAAACCGTCAGCGAAGGCGCGGTGTACCGTTGCGTCGGCCGTCTGGCCTGTGGCGCCCAGCTTAAGCAGGCGATTATCCATTTCGTTTCGCGCCGCGCCATGGACATCGACGGCCTGGGCGACAAGACCATCGAGCAACTGGTGGATGAAAAGCTTATCGGCTCGCCGGCCGACCTCTACACGCTCAAGTACGAGCAGATCATCGACCTGGAAGGCTTTGCCGATATTTCCAGCAAAAAGCTGATCACCGCCATCGAAAACAGCAAGACCCCGACCCTGGCGCGGTTTATCTACGCCTTGGGCATTCCCGACGTAGGCGAGGAAACCGCCAAGGTGCTGGCGCGCTCCCTGGCGTCTCTGGAGCGCGTGCAAAAAGCCTTGCCGGAAGTGCTGACGTACCTGCCGGACGTGGGCCTGGAAGTGGCGCACGAGATTCACAGCTTCTTCGAAGACAGCCACAACCAGGACGTGATCGGCGCGCTGCTGTCGCCGCAGGCATGCGGCCTGCAATTGCAAGATCAGGGCGAACTGAGCGCCGAATTCGCCGCCAGCACCACCTTGGGTGGTTTGCTCGACAAGCTCCACGTGCCCAGCGTCGGCCCTGGCGCTGCGCAGAAGCTGGCGGACAAGTTCGTTACCCTGGAAGGCGTGATCAAGGCCGACTGGCTGGATATGCGTCAGGCACTGCCCGAGAAGCAGGCCAAGGCTGTGCGCGAATTCTTCGATAACGCAGACAACGCCAACCACGCCCTGGCCATCGAGCAGCAGCTCAAGGATTTTGGCATGCATTGGGACAGCGAGAAGAAGGTAGTCGAAGGCTTGCCCGAGGCCGGGCATACCTGGGTGCTCACCGGCTCGCTGGAGCTGATGAGCCGTGACGTGGCCAAGGATAAACTTGAAAGCCTGGGCGCCAAGGTGGCGGGTTCGGTCTCGGCGAAAACCCACTGCGTGGTGGCGGGGCCGGGTGCCGGTTCCAAGCTGGCCAAGGCCAGTGAATTGGGCCTGAAGGTGTTGGATGAAGAAGCTTTCGTCGCCTTCCTCGCCAAACACAACATCCCCGTCTGATTCGGGACCTTTGTGGTGAGCCCGATTGCTGTGGTGATCGGGCTTGTTGTAGTGAGCGGGCTTGCCCCGCGCCGGGCTGCGAAGCAGCCCCCACACAGACGCTGAGGTGTTTCAGATAGACCGAAGTGCCTGGATCTGGGGCAGCTTCACCACCCAGCGCGGGGCAAGCCCGCTCACTACAATAATGTGGAACGATTTCGGCGGCGAAATGATCTAGTCTCAGTCACCCTGGGAGAGATCGCCATGTTCCGCTACTTCGAGCAACTCAGTTCGCGTATTGCTGCGCCCTTCGCGGCCGGCCCGTCTCGCGACAGCAAGGTATGGCAGTGCCGCTGCGGCCAATCCCTGTTCTTTCGCAACAGCCAGTGCCTGGCTTGTCAGGCACTGCTGGGTTATCAACCGCAACAAAGTCGACTCGCGTCCCTGCAGCCCGGCCCCGTAGAAGGCACGTGGCTGCAAGATGACAATCTCGACGCCGGCGCCTTCCGCCGCTGCGCCAACCTCGACACGCCGGCTGCCTGCAACTGGCTGATCCCGGCCCACAGCACTGCGCCGCTGTGCGTGGCGTGCAGCCTCAACCGCACCATCCCCGACCTGTCGATTCCGGAAAACCATGAGCGCTGGCGCAAAGTAGAAACCGCCAAGCGCCGCCTGGTCGCGCAATTGATCAGCCTCGGCCTGCAAGTCGTGCCCAAAACCGCCGACGAAGACAACGGCCTGGCCTTCGACTTCGTCGGTATCGACTTGGAAGGCAATGCGCCGATGACGGGTCATGCGAATGGCTTGATCACCCTCGACATCAAGGAAGCCGACGACGCCCACCGTGAAAAAGTCCGCGTACAAATGCGCGAACCCTATCGCACCCTGCTCGGCCATTTTCGCCATGAGGTCGGCCATTACTACTGGGACCGCCTGATCGCCGATACGCACTGGCTTGAAGCCTTTCGCGCCCTGTTCGGCGATGAACGCGCCAGTTACGCCGAGGCGCTCGACCAGCACTACCAGAACGGCCCGCGCCCCGACTGGCAGCAAACCTGCGTCAGTGCCTACGCCACCATGCACCCTTGGGAAGACTGGGCCGAAACCTGGGCCCACTACCTGCACATGATGGACGCCGTCGACACCGCCCTCGGCTTTGGCATGAGCGGTCGCGAGATGGACCTGGATTACCAGCCATTCCCCCTCAGCACGCTCTACGACCCCGAGCACCCTGGCGGCGCGGCGTTCCTATCGTTCGTCAACGCCTGGATCGAACTGGCCGGAATGCTCAACGAACTGTCGCGCAGCATGGGCCAGCCAGATTTCTATCCCTTCGTGCTACCACCGGCGGTGATCGCCAAGCTGCACTTTATTCACCTGGTGATCCAGGAAGAGGGCGGAAGGGCAGATGAGGTCGTGCACGCACAGTGATGAGCCAAGGTGGGAGGGGGCTTGCTCCCTCCCACAGGAGAACACGCCAATCTCCAGAGCTATGACAAGTACTTGAACCCCCTCATTTTTTAATCCGGCCCCAACGGTTGTAACTTCCGATGAGATCGGTACAATGGCCCCGCTTGCCGAGAGGCCAGCGTCGTTATGGTGACCCCATCGGTCCCCCCGCAACGATTACCCGTGAACCTGGTCAGAGCCGGAAGGCAGCAGCCACAGCGGGAACATTGTGTGCCGGGGTGTGGCTGGTGGGGTTGCCTCCAATCATCCAAGTGATTGATTCTTAACGGTTTTTCACCCTTTGCCACGCGGTGGTACAAGGAGTGATACATCCGTGTCGACCATCCCGTCCTACCTATTGCTGTCCCGCCACTCGGTCTACTACTTCCGAATCGTGGTGCCGGATGTCATTCGTCCGTTATTCGCTCAAAGAGAAATTCGTCGCTCCCTGCAAACTCGTTGCAAGCGGGAGGCGCTGATTCGTGGGCGTGACATTCTGGCTCAGGTCCAAGGTCTGTTCACGCAAGCGTTCCAGGGGAGTAGACCCTCTGTTGAGCTTCTGCGCGGTGCCTGGGAGGCAGGGGGCAAGCGCCTCGCGTGTTGGGCGTCGTGGCTGCGTCAGCAGCAGTTGCTTGGCGTCGCCATGCCTCTGCGCCTGAAGTCTTGCGGGAAGCGCCCCCAGTCGCCTTACAGGCCCCCACAGCTACGCCTTCCGTGATAGCAAAAGGGTCGGTACAGCAATCGCCTGGCTTCCTTGCAGTGGTCGACGAACAACTGGTCCAGCAGCGCCGGGAAGGCGTCGCGGTCAAGTCGCTAGACGACAAGCGTGCGGTAGCCGTGCTGCTGACCCGAATCATCGGTGACATGCCCATCGATCAGATAACCCGAAAGGACGCCCACCTGTTCCGGGAGACGGCGCTGAAGCTTCCGCCGCGCTTGCACCAGTTGCCGGACCAGCCCCTTGAGCAGCCGATTGCGGAGGCGACCACGACCATCAGTGTGACGACCTTCAACAACTACGTGAAGAACTTGACGACCTTCTTTTCGTACGCGGTCAAGGAGGGCTATTGCAGTCGCAATCCGTTCGATGGTCTGCGTGTGCATATTCGGCGCAAGGTCAGCGAGGAGCGAAGTGCTTTCAGTGCCGAGGACCTGAAGGCTTTGTTTCATACAGCCACGTATGCGCCGGCCCATGGTGGTAAACCAAATCAATACTGGCTCCCTCTCCTGGGGCTCTATACGGGGGCCAGGCTCAACGAACTGTGCCAGCTTTACACTGACGACGTGGTGACCATCGACGGTATTGCCTGCATCCACATACGGGCTACGAGGCCGGACCAGAAGCTAAAGACGGCGTCATCCGAGCGACTTGTGCCGATCCATTTCAAGCTTTTGGCATTGGGTTTCCTAGAGTACGTGACGAAGGTGAAAGATGCGGGCAACGAGCGTGTGTTCCCGGAGCTGACTTGCCACAAGAAGCACGGTTACAGTGCTGCGCCGTCGAAGTGGTTTACTCGGGTACGTGAGCAGTTGGGCTTCCGCGATGACGCTGCCAAGAAGGACTTTCACAGCTTTCGTCATACTTTGGCTGACCACCTAAAGCAGAAAGGTGTCTCTGAGTCATTAGTTGGTGGCGTGCTGGGTCATCAGTCAGGTGGAATCACGTTCGGTCGCTACGGGAAGGACTTTAAACCGGATGTTCTAGCGCCCGTGATTGAGATGGTGAGCCTGGCTTCACTATGAAAATTGAATAGGTGGATGTTTCAGCATGGCGGTTTGTCGGTTGTGTTCCTCGGATGCGCCGGGCTGGCTGCACTTTGGCTGGCCTTTGCTGTTACCATGCGCAACATGCCTTGACAGCCTTGTTCGCGGGGCTTGTCTTCAACATAAAGGTGACAAGATACGATCTGAAAGATAAAAAATTTTGTTGTTTGGCTTATTGCCAGGCACAAAAAACCCCGTCCCGTGAGGGGACAGGGTATCAGCGCTGCTGAAGGGGGAAAACTTGCAGGTAATAGCCCTTCAGCGACTCAACCAATGCCATAGGCAGGGGCTGTGGGGGAAGTGTGGGCTATACGGTATGCTAATACAATACCGTATAACTTCTAGCAGATAGCTGGCACACATTTCCTGCTCTCCTGTCATGGCGACCCACAAGGGAATCAGCCATGAGAGATATGAAACGACGACGTGTTAGGCGTCGCACACCGCAGTACCTCCGGACCGTACATGTCAGCTCTTACAGTCGTACTCGTTACGGGCAGCGGGAGAGCGTGTGTGAGCATTACCGCAGTCCACCTTGGACGCAGTTGATGTTCGACTTCTAAGCATCCACGGGGTGGGGAACTGCCCCGTTCTCTTTTCTTGGTCGGGATGTCACGTTCCTGGGTCAGTCGGTCGACCTTCCTGGAGATGATGTTCATTGCCTACATGACCAACTCGTCTTCGCGCATCTCACCGGTCGCTACCTTTTCTTCGCCCAGGACATATGCGCCGTCCTTGCGGATGGCCGGGAGGACTACCCGTGTTCCCCAATCCTGGAAGGCGCGGGCTGCAGGCTTATCGCTGCGCATCACTAGCTTGTACACGCCGGACTCCGTAAGGTTTTTTGCCGTTCCCATTCCTTTGGTAGAGGTTAAACCTCTGGCTAGAGGGCGTATCTCATCGGCTGATAGGAAGCTGAAGTTCGTGCCAGCTTGAGCCATGCCCAGGGAGTGGTGGACGTCGGCGGCGACAAACCTGGGGCTACCATCCCGCTCCACCAGGCGGACGTCTAAGGGGTCAAAGGCGAACTTTTGAAGGTAGCTCATTCCGAGGCCTCCAGCATCGGCCTGGTTGTGTGCAGGCGGCGTGTCATTTGCTGCACGTAAATCATCAGCTTCAGGGAGGAAGTGACGGGGAGGTCCAGGGCAACGCTTTTGTGAACCCGCTCGATGTCGTCAGCGTCCTGTCCATTGATGTTGTAGGACGCGCCCGAAATGTATCGGTATCATCCGCGCAACTATGAAAGGGACTTCGACATGCTCAAGAGAATCGCATTACTCGCCTTAATGGGAGCGACACTAACTGGTTGCGTCACAGCTCCGCCAACGAACTTCTCAGTTCCAGGCGTCCAGCGGACCGCCAACCAGCAGGCAGTAGAACTCAAGGCCGTTTCCGTTTCCTATGGCCTCCCCAGCGAACTCAAGGGCGACATTCCAACCTACGGTGAAGGTTTCCCCATCCTATGGGAGAAGTCGCTGGTGGAAGCGATAGACAAGGCTGGGGTGTTCAGCGACGACGCCCCGGACAAGGTCAACATCTTCGTAAAGGTACTGGAGCTAGATCCACCAGCCGGTGGCATCACCATGGTCACGCCCGCGCGTGCGCGCTACACCGTTGTGAGCCGCCGTACAGGGAAGACCCTGTTTGAAAAAGAAATCTACACGGAGGGGACTGTTCCGCCTGGCTACGCGTTTTCCGGGCTGGTTCGGCTCAAGGAATCGCTCAATCGGTCGGTGCAGGCGAACATAGCCCAATTCTGTAGTGGTCTAATGAAACCGGACACCCATTTAGGCGAGAATGCTCGCCAGATCGAGGTGTCAGATGACCAAACAACGCCGCTCCTTTACTCCTG
>NZ_FPCE01000014.1:0-181811 GCF_900116845.1 Pseudomonas sp. OV546
GCGCGACTGGTGACCAGGCCTTTGGCCAGGTAGTGGTCGGTGATGACCTTGAGCAGATCATTGAGCTGCGGCACGCCAAGACATTGGCCGATGTAAGGCTTGATTAGGCTGGCGCGTTCGCCTTCGGACAGCGCGTCGGCGCCGCTGAGTTCAATGGTGTTGATGGCGAAACAGCGAGTGTCGGCGGGCGCTGCCGACTTGGCGGGGGCGGCGGCTTTGCCGGGCAGGTCCTTGAGCTCTTCGAGGCGGCGCTGTTGCTCTTCGAGCAGGCGATCCTGGCGATCACGGATCAGGTCGGTAACGCCTGGCGTGTCCTGCGGGGTCGCGCCTTGGGCCATCCCGGCCGTGCTCAGGCAAAAAAATGCGAACAGCAGGCAAAGCCTGGTCCGACGTACCGAACGCCACATTTCTAGATCCCTCTAAATGGCCTTGTGCCACTATTTTTTCGGCGATCTTAGAGTGGCGATTTGATGGCGTCAATTAAATGTATGATTTTGTTTCAGCGTTGAAATGTTGATATCAAGTCGCAAGAAGCGGTAGAGACCGAATTCACCGCGCAACCCTATCCCTGCGCGAGTCAACCTCGGGCACCCGGATTCTCAAGGCCGCCAAGCGCCCCCGCGAACAGCCATCGCTGATCAATAAAGATGTTCGCCGTGGGGGCCAAAATGGGGGCATCGAAAAGTTTTTCGGACCTTAAAAGACCGTTCCAGAGCCCAGTCAAAATGTTCTTCGGCGATCCTGAGAGTCTTTGATTCAAGCCGTCGCACACTTAAACGCTGGAGGATCGGGCACTCACAACGGCCCGCAAAAGAGCTGCAGGCACTGCTGCTGAGCCAGGTGGGTGGCGACCAGCAAAGTACGCCAACCCGCAAGGTCATATGACAGCATCTGCCATACAAGCCACAGCCAAAGATAACTGAGTTGGAACATCCCCCAGGTCAATCCTGGCTATCCATGGCGGTCAAGCATGGCGATTGTCCGCACCGCCCATGATGCAGCGGGCCTTGGCGACCGTATCTGCGGCCAGGCGCCCTTGCTCCACCAGTGCCTGCAGGGCCGTCAGGCAGATCGCCTGGCTGTCTACCTCGAAGTAACGCCGCAGGGCGCCTCGGGTGTCTGAACAGCCGAAACCATCCGTGCCCAGCACCTTGAACGGCGCACTGACATAGGGAGCGATGAGTTGCGTATAGGCCCTGACATAGTCCGTCGCCGCAACGACCGGCGCAGACCCGCCCAGGCATTGCTCGACATGCCCCAATGTCGTCTGCGTACCCGCCAGACGCGCGTGTTGGGCAGACCTGGCATCGCGTTCAAGCTCGCTGAAGCTGGTGACACTCCAGACCTGCACCGTCACGCCCCATCGCTCGCGCAGTCGGTTCGCCGCCGACAGCACTTCATTGAGGATCGCGCCGCTTCCAAGCAGGCGTACCAAAGGCGCTTCCGGCCCGGCGTCCAGTGTGTCGAGCAGGTACATGCCCTTGATCACATCCGCCTCGGCACCGTCCGGCAGCGGCCGCTGCAGGTAATTTTCATTGGTCACGGTGAGGTAGTAAAAGACGTCCTCCTGGGCGGTCATCATGCACTTGAGGCCATGGTCCACAATCACTGCCAATTCACCGGCAAAGGCCGGGTCGTAGGCTCGGCAGTTGGGCACGGTCGCCGCGACAACATGGCTTGAACCGTCTTGATGTTGCAGCCCCTCCCCGGCCAGGGTCGTGCGCCCTGACGTCGCCCCGATCAGAAAGCCGCGGGTGCGCTGGTCAGCCGCGGCCCAGATCAAATCGGCAACACGCTGGAAACCGAACATGGAATAGAAAATGTACACAGGCAGCATCGCCATGCCGTGGGTGCTGTAGGCGGTACCCGCTGCGATCCACGAAGACATCGCCCCAGCCTCGGTGATGCCTTCCTCAAGGATCTGACCATCGCGAGCCTCGCGGTACGACACGATAGAATCCTTGTCCTCGGGTGTATAAAGTTGGCCCTGGGGCGAATAGATACCGTACTTGTGGAAGAGATTGGCCATGCCGAACGTGCGCGCCTCGTCGGCCACGATCGGCACGATGCGCTCGCCTAACACCGGAGCCTTGAGCAATGAGCCCAACATGCGCACGAATGCCAGGGTGGTGGACATCGGTTTGCTTTCCCCGGCTGACGCAAAGCCCGCAAATGCGCTCGCCGCCGGCGTTTCCAAAGGCACTGCAACGCTGCTGCGGCTCGGTAGGTAGCCGTGGAGGGCCTGGCGACGGCTATGCAGGTAACGCATCACCAGGCTATCGGCTTCAGGTTTGAACAGACGGGCCGCGCGAACATCATCGTCGCTCAAGGGCAGCGCGAAGCGGTCGCGAAACGCCAGTAGCGCCTCATCGTCAAGCTGTTTCTGCTGGTGCGCAATCATCTTGCCCTGCCCCCAGCGCCCCATTCCATGACCCTTCTCGGTCTTGGCCAGGATCACTGTCGGGCGCCCCTTGCAGGCCAGCGCGGCCGTGTAGGCGGCGTGAATCTTCAACGGGTCGTGGCCGCCACGGCGCATTTTCTCGAGCTGGCTGTCCTCCAGGTGCGCGACTTTCTCCAGCAACCGTGGGTGTCGAGCGAAAAAGCGTTGGCGCCTGGCCGCGCCGTCCAGCGTGGAGAGCGACTGGTATTCACCGTCAACGGTAATGTCCAGGTAATGCTGGAGCACGCCATCATGGTCCTGGTCGAGCAGTGCATCCCACTCGCTGCCCCACAGCACTTTGATCACGTTCCAGCCGGCCCCCAGAAACTGCGCCTCAAGCTCTTCAATCACTTTGCCATTGCCACGCACCGGGCCGTCCAGACGCTGCAGATTGCAGTTGATCACGAACGTCAGATTGTCGAGCCCTTCACGTGCCGCCAGGCCCAGTGCTGCAAGCGACTCAGGCTCGTCCATCTCGCCGTCGCCAAAAAAGCCCCAGACGTGGCGTGTCGACGATGGACGCAGGTGACGATGTTGCAGATAGCGCATAAAGCGCGCCTGGTAGATGGCGCTGATCGGCCCCAACCCCATGGAACCGGTGGGAAATTGCCAGAAATCAGGCATTGACCACGGGTGGGGGTAGGAACACAGGCCCTCCCCGCCGACTTCGCGCCGGTAGTTGGCCAGTTGGCGCTCGCTCAAGCGACCTTCGAGGTAAGCGCGCGCATAGATACCCGGCGCTGAATGGGCCTGGAAGAACACCAAGTCATTGGTTTCCCCGCTGGGCCCGGCGCGAAAGAAGTGATTGAAGCCTACTTCGAACAGGTCGGCCGCCGACGCGTAGCTGGCAATGTGGCCACCCAATTCGCCCTCACGGCGGTTGGCCTGGACCACCATGGCCATGGCATTCCAGCGGACCCACGCCGCCAGCTGGCGTTCCAGTTCCAGGTCACCACTAAAGAGCCCTTGCTCACTGTGATGAAGCGTATTGCAGTAAGCCGTGCGCAATGTGGTAGACGCTGCAATGCCGCAACGCCCGGCCTGCTTGATCAGGCGCTGCAACAAGTAGCGCCCGCGCGCCACTCCAACGTGGCGCACGACGCCATCAAAGGCGTCCAGCCATTCCCTGGTTTCCTCGGGGTCGACGTCAACGGGAAGCTGCAGCGCAGCACCCAGGTGCATCCCCCCAAGTCTGGCATCCATTGTCATGTTGATAGGCTCCGAAAAATTCAAAGTAGCGCGTCGGCATCCGGTTCCGGCGAGTGCTCAGCCGACCGCTCAGGTCACCAGGCCACCGTCCACCACCATGACCTGGCCGGTCACGTAGGCCGCGTCCTGCGACAACAGAAAAGCCACCACCTTGGCCACCTCTTGCGGGGCGCCGAAGCGACGCATGGGGATCCGGCTTTCCATTTCCGCCACCCGTCGCTCGTTAAGCTTGCGGGTCATATCGGTGTCGATAAACCCTGGGGCGACGACATTGAGACGTACGCCACGGGCAGCGAATTCAACTGCCATCGAGCGCGTCATACCGATCAAGCCCGCCTTGCTCGCGCAATAATTGGCCTGCCCAGGGACGCCGATCAGCCCGGAAATCGAGGCCATGTTGACCACCGCACCAAAGCCCTGCTCGACGAACAGCGGCAACACCGCCTTACAGGCATGAAACGCGCTGTCGAGGTTGCTGCCTATCACGCTGTGCCACTGTTCGGCGCTCATGGCCAACGCACTGCGGTCCTGGGTGATACCGGCGTTATTGACCAAGCCCTCCAGGGCGCCAAAGTGCGCCACGCAACGCTTGACCGCCTGCTCGATAGCAGTGGCATCGCGCCCGTCGGCACGCACCGCCAGCACCCGGTCGGTGCCTAGTAACGCCGCCAGTTCTTCGGCCTGTTCCGTGTTATTGAGGTAGGTAAAACACACGTTCAAGCCCCGTGCCACGAGGTCTTCGACTACCGCGGCGCCCAGCCCGCGTGAACCGCCGGTTACTAGAACCGTACGCATTGAGCTACCAGCGCCGTTGGATGTATCGGTCATGGACGCGCCTCCCTGGCAGGTGTATCGAAGGAAAAAATCTTTCCGGGGTTGAGAATGTTGTCCGGATCCAGCGTGCGCTTGATCGCGCGCATCATCTCGACGGCGCCTGCACCTGCCTGGTCGACCAGGTAGCCCTGTTTGTGCAGCCCGATACCATGTTCGCCGGTGCAGGTGCCCGCGAGCCGAATAGCCCGTGCCACCAGCCGATCGTTCAGTGACTCGGCCAATGCCCTTTGCTGAGGGTCGTCAGGATCAATCAAGTAGCCGAAATGGAAATTCCCGTCACCCACATGCCCTACCAGGAAATACGGCAGTCCTGTCGCATCGACTTCAGCGATGGATTCAAGCAGGCACTCGGCGAGGCGGCTGATCGGCACGCACGTATCGGTGCTGATTGCGCGGCAGCCGGGCTGCGACTGAATCGCGGCAAAATAGGCATGGTGCCGGGCCGTCCATAGCCGCCGACGCGCCTCGACGCTGGTCGCCCATTCAAACGCTTGGCCGCCCCACTCGCCAGCAATCTCTTGCACAGCCTGCGCTTGCTCACGCACACCCAGTTCGCTGCCATGGAACTCCATCAGCAGCATCGGCGTCTCGGGCAGTTCCAGTTTGCTGTGCACATTGACCATGCGCACGGTGTTGGCGTCGATCAGCTCGATTCGCGCCACGGCGATACCGGATTGAATGACCTGGATCGCCACGTTGACCGCCTGGTCGATGCTGTCGAACGAACATACGGCAGCGCAGATCGACTCCGGCACCGGGTGCAAGCGCAAGGTGATCTCGCTGATGATGCCCAATGTGCCTTCGCTGCCAACCATCAAATGGGTAAGGTCGTACCCGGCGCTGCTTTTTTTCGCGCGGGTGCCGGTACGGATGACATCGCCGCCGGCGGTGACCACTTGCAGGGCCAGCACATTCTCTTTCATCGTGCCGTAGCGTACGGCATTGGTCCCACTGGCACTTGTGGCGCACATGCCACCGATGGACGCATCAGCCCCAGGATCAATGGGAAAGAACAGACCGGTACTTTTCAAGGCTTCTTCAAGCTGGCGGCGGGTTACGCCCGGCTGCACGGTGACGCTCATGTCTTCGGTATGGATCGCCAGGATCTGGTTCATCTGGCTCAGGTCAAGGCTGATACCGCCCTGCACTGCCAAGAGATGACCCTCGACCGACGACCCCGCGCCGTAAGCGATCAGCGGCACGCGGTGAGCGGCCACCAGGCGTACGGTGTCAACAATGTCCTCGGTGCTGCGGGCAAACACCACGGCCTGGGGCAACGGCGCATCGACATAGGCCGACTCGTCGCGGCCATGCTGCTCACGTATGGCCGTCGCGGTCGAACAGCGCTCATCGAAACGCGCAGCGAGCGCCTCGATCAGCTCGGCCGGCGCTTCACGCAGTACCTGAGGGGTAAAGGCCTGGGCGAGTTGGGTCATGTCACTTCCTTATAAAATGCGCGGCATACTTGACGCTGCGCGCCCAGGCCAACCACTTCGGCCTCGACCACATCGCCGTCGCGTAGAAACGGCTGGTCTGGTCGTCCCAAGGCCATGCCGCCCGGGCTTCCGGTGAGGATCACGTCACCAGGGTGCAGCGTCATGAAGCGGCTGAGGTAATGAATCAGATGAGGTACGTCGAAGATCATGTCCTCGCTGCTGTCACGCTGCATGACCTCGCCATTGACCCGGCAGATCAGTTCCAGCGCCTGGGGCGACGGCACCTCATCAGCCGTCACCAGGTACGGTCCCAGCGGGGCAAACCCATCGAATGATTTGCCCTTGATCCATTGCCCGCCCCGTTCCAATAACCAACTGCGTTCGGACAGGTCATTGGCGGTGCAGTAACCCAGGATGCAGGCGGCCGCGTCAGCGGGCGTGGCGAGGTACTGAGCGCGACGCCCGATGACCACGCCCAACTCCACTTCCCAGTCGGTCTTGTCGCCGTCGACTGGCAGCACCAGGTCATCAAACGGGCCTCCCAACGCATGCACCGATTTGCTCGACACAATCGGCTCTTCCGGCACAGCCATCCCGGCCTCCCGCGCATGCCGGTGGTAGTTCAGCCCGATCGACAGGATCTGCCCCGGCCGTAAGGCCGGGCCAATACGCTCGTGCTCGATATGAACCTGGGGCAGTTGGGCCCATTCCAGCGTGAAGCGCCGTGACAACGTCTCCATTGCCGCTACGGCCAGCGCTGCCCCAGTCCAGTCATTGACCCACTCACTGAGGTCGCGCACCGAACCATCGACGCCGACTGCGCAGGGCCGCTCGCACCCCGGTGCACCGACCCTCAGCAGGCGCATGACAGCGCCTTGCGTGGGTTGAGGAAGCGTTCGAAAAACGCCGTTTCCTCATCGCTCATGGTGCGCGGATAGCGGCCTTCGTAATTGAAGGGTGCCATGGTGGTCGATGCCAGGGCGCACAACGTGTCGCCGTCGCGCACTTCATACTCGATCGTTACGGCGGCGGCACGAACGTCCGAGACCCACATATGGATGGCCACGGGTTCATGGCGGTGGACCAGCGGGCGCTTGTACTCGATCGCATGCCTGACCACCACCGAGCCGCCGCTGAAGAAGGCATCGCCCTGCTCCGCGCCCAGGCGCCAGATAAAGTCCACCCGCGCTTCTTCGAGCAAGCGCAGGAACGAAACATTGTTGACCACCCCATACACGTCCATATCGGACCAGCGGACGGGGCATTGATAAATATGTACAGACATGGAAGTCTCCGCAGTGGCCGAAGGGGCAACGCGTGCGCTGGCGGTATTAGTCGACATTCGCGTGCACCTGCTTGCAGAACGCTTGGATATAGTCACCTTCTGCGATGGGCGCACGCAGTAGCTCAGGCGACAGGGCAAAGCCGTCGATCAGGGTCGACACGCAAGGGCGCAGGGCTACGCACTGCTGGTCGATCCTCCCTGGCAGCGACAGGGCCTGGCCGGCGTCGATAAGCTCATGAGCCAGAAACCACGCTGCGTCACGCTGCAGCAGGTTCAGGCCATAAAGCGATGCCAGGCCATTGAGCGCCGCCTTGGCCTCGTCCTGCTGCGCATGCAGCGCGGCACTCCAGAGTTGCTCCAGAGCCAAACGTTCACCACGCAGACGTGCAAGCTCAAGGCCGGGGTTCATGGCGTCGTTCCACACCTCGAAATAGCCGCGCTCGTCAGCGTTCATCTCCTCGCGAACCGTCAGCCACAGCTGGTACTCGCGAAAGGCGATAGCAGCGATCAACCACTCCGGCTCGGCCAGACGCCGCGCACGTGCTGGCCGCAGCGGCAACGGACCTTGCCAGGCCTGGGCGAGCAGTTGGCCGGCTACGGTCGCAAGCAGTACCAGGTTGTCACCTTCGGCCGTTACCAAACCTTGCAGCAGGGAACCGTAATCGGCGATGCGGTTAACGCTGAAAATGCCTTGTGCTCCACATCGCTCGCGGCACTCGGCGATAACGGCGGAGGCATCCCAAGTCGCCAGTGCCTTGGTGATGTTGATCAGGCTGACGACATCGGCAGCCGGCTCAGCTGTATTAGCCAGGAAACGTGCCTTGGCTTCGTTGAGCAGCAGCGTCATCGCATAGGTGCAGGCCAGTGCCGAGAACATCGCACGCTGGTAGCTGCGGTATTCGATGACCGGCATGTCGTTGGTCCCCGGGGCGTTGGTCAGCCGTTGCTGTCCATAGCGCAACGCGATGTACAGGCTCGCGCGACTTGCGCCCTGGGCGGCGCTGGCCACGCAAAGGCGGCCTGGCACGATCCGCGACATGGCGCGCAGAAAGCGCGACCGGGCATTGCCTGCGCCGAGCACGAAGCTGCCATCTTCAGCGAAATGGCCCATGTCGCCGTGCAGCAGGCTGCTACGGGGCACACGCACGTTGTCGAACCAGGTCAGGCCGTTGTCCAGCCCTTGCACCGGTTTCTCCGGGCACAAGGCCGCGCGGATACCGGGGCATAGGCCTGCCTCAGTGGACAGCCTGATCAGGAACGGAAATACGCCGTGATCCTTGCCTTCGATTTTCAAGCGCGCCATCACGGTCGCGACTTTGGGGATATCGCCGAACCCACTATAGGACATGTACTTTTGCGCACCGGCACTCGGCGTGTTGAGCGTGAAGGTCTGGCTATGGCGGTCATACACCGCCTCGGTCTGCAACGCCGCGACGTTATTCCCAAAACCCAGTTCAGTCGCCATATAGGGGCCGAACGAGGTCAGTTCGTCCAGCGCCTCGGTGAGCCCGGCGATGTCCGGACGGCCCTGGGCATGATCGAATACCGTGCCCAGGCACAGGTTGTAGTGGACCATCAGCAGCGAGAAGCTGGCGACGTCCAACAGGCTTGGCCATTCCGCCAAGGCAAACAGCCGACGCGGGTTAGCCAGAATCTGCAGCGGGCGTTCGAGCGCCGCGTGCACATGGCGGCTGCGGGCATAGGCCAGCCGTCCGGCTTGCTCCATGTTCAGGCCCGGCTGCGGGTCGAAGATCGGGTCGAGCAGCACCTCGCGGATGCTCTGGTGATGGCTCTCGAATGTGCCGGCGAATAGCAGGTCGCGCAGTTCGTCGCGCGCCAAGGGGGCGACAGTTCCCGGGTTGCTTGGATGAGTCATGACATGTCCTGTGCAGTGAGCAGCGAGGTCTCAGGCGGCGAACACCAATGAGACATTCTGGCCGCCAAATCCGAACGAATTGGAAAGCGCCACCTTGATCGGCTGCGCACGCGCCTGGCCGTGCACCAGGTCAACCGTTATCTGCGGATCGGGGTTGCGCAAGTTGGCCGTCGGCGGCAGCAGCCCGTGTTCAAGCGCGAGCAAGGTGTAGGCCGCCTCGATGGCACCGGCAGCGCCCAGCAGATGCCCGGTGACGCCTTTGGTCGAACTGACCGGCATGCGTGCACCAAACAACTCGGCGATGGCACGCGACTCAATCACGTCGTTGCCCGGCGTCGACGTGCCGTGGGCATTGACGTAATCCACTGCGTCAGCCTCGATACCGGCATCGCGCAACGCCGCCTGCATCGCCAGGCGGGCACCGAGCCCCTGGGGATGGGGCGTGGTGACGTGGTGAGCATCTGCCGATGCGCCATACCCAAGCAGACGCCCGTGGCTGCGTGCACCTCGGGCGCGGGCATGCGCCTCGGACTCAAGCACGAACATCCCCGCGCCCTCACCGATGACGAAGCCGTCACGCGCGACATCGAACGGGCGCGATGCGCCGCCGGCATCGGTGTTGCGCGACAACGCCCGCATCTTGGCAAACGCGGAAACATACAAAGGGGTGATCGGTGCTTCCGCACCACCAGCCACCACGATATCGCAGAGCCCTCGGTTGATCAGGTCCTTGGCCATGCCCAGTGCGGAGGCCCCTGACGCGCAGGCCGAACAGGGGGCCAAACATGGACCGCGTGCGCCCAGCTCAATGGCAACCTGCCCGGCGGCCATGTTCAACAGCCCCATGGGCAGAGTCAGCGAGGACACATCGTCAGGCCCCTCAGCAATCAGCACCGCGTGCTGCTGCTCCAGGGTGGCGGTGCCCCCAGCCCCGGAGCCGATGATCACCGCCACACGGCTCTCATCTTTCCAACTGCCGGCCTTGAGACCAGCATCCTCCAGGGCCTGGCGCGCTGCCAGCAAGGCGAACTGCGCATAACGGTCCCACTGCCAGGGGCTCTTGACGCCCAGCAAGGCGCTGTCAAAACCGGGTACACGGCACGATATCTCCACCGGCATCGCTTTGAGGGTCTTGTCCGGCGTGGCCGTGGCTTCACCTGCCACCACCCGCCGCCAGTTCGCCTCGATACCGATGCCGGCGGGCGTGACCAGGCCGATACCGGTCACAACCACCGCTTCGGCGACCATCACGCTTTACCGTTGGCCAGTGCCAGAACGTCACCGACAGTGGCGACCTCCGACAGCTGCGCATCGCTGATCTGCACACCCAGTTTCTTTCTCAGCAACTGGGCCAGGTCGACCTGCGACAGCGAGTCGAAACCCAGGTCTTCAAGGGAGGCATCAGGGACGATACGGCTTTCTTCGATGTTGAAACGCGCGGCAATGGCTTGGGCGATAGCTTCGTTACTTACGGTCATCACATGACTCCTGTTGTGTGGAACTGTAGGTTGGGAAAAGTCTGAATCAGTCCTGCCACTCGCTGTTGCGGGTAGTCAGTTGCGGCCAGCGCAGTACGGTCGAGCCCCACGAGAGGCCCGCGCCGAATGCACTCACCAACACACGTTGGCCGGCCTTGAGGTCGCCGCGCAGGGCCAGGTCGTTGAGAAGCAGCGGGATGGAGGCTGTCAGGGTGTTGCCCAGCCGCTGGATATTCACCGCCACCTTATCTGCGGGAAGGCCAAGCTCGAATGCCACGGATTGCAGGATGCGCACATTGGCTTGGTGACCGACGAACCAGTCGACCTGGTCCAGCGACCAGTGGGAGCGGTCCAGCACGCTCTGGGCCGATGTGGACATGCGTGCAACGGCCTGCTCATAGACCGCGCGACCGTCCATGTGCAGATAGAACTCACCCGGCGCTACCGCTTCATGGCCCAGCCCGGCGCTGGCCGAACGTTGTCGCGAGCCGCCGGCTGGGATGGCCAGCAGGTCCGAATGGGCACCGTCGCTGCCGAGGTCGAAGCACCCGAGCGCGCCGGCCTCGTCCACCTCGCCACGGCGCAGCACCACGGCACCGGCACCGTCACCGAAGATCGGTCGGGTGGCGCGGTCTTGCGGGTTGACGAAGGTGGTAAAGGCTTCAGCGCCGATCAGCAGGACACTGTCGGCGATGCCCGCGGCAATCAGTCCGGAAGCAGTGGCCAGCCCATACACGAAGCCGCTGCAGGCAGAGGTGATGTCATAGGCGGCGATGTCGCCCAGGCCCAGTACCGACGCCACTTCTGGCGCCACCGCCGGGCAGATGCGCTCCGGCGAGGTGGTCGCAACCACCACCGCCTGCACCGCCCGCCCCTCTGCCGAGGCGAGCGCACGGGCGCCGGCCTTGATGGCCAGGTCAAGCATGCTCAACCCATCACTGACCATTCGACGCTCACGAATGCCCGTGCGCGATTCTATCCATTCGGGCGTGGTATCCAGCCCGCTGGAAATTTGCTGATTGTCAATTATCTTAGGCGGAAGGCAGCCTCCCAGGCCACACAAGATCACAGTCACGATCAACTCCCTTGATTTAACGATGGTTCAGATGGTGTGTGGTGTTGGGCCCAGCCCTAGGTCACTTCCTGACGCGGGGCACGGCCCAGCGACCAACCAAAATTCATGCCCGCCGCCGCCAGCAGGATCGCGCTCGCGCCAAGCACTTGCAGGGCACTGAGCGGATGGGCGAAGGCAACCCAATCGACCAGGATGGCGACGATCGGATAGATGAACGACAGTGCGCCGACCAGCGCCGTGGGGATTTTCTGGATGGCGCTGTACAGCAGGGTCGACATGAGCCCGGTATGGACCACGCCGATAATGATCAAGTATGTCCAGGCGCCCTCGACCGTATCGACGCTGCTGAAATCCACGAACGGCGCCAGGACCAGCACACCTACCACCATCTGGATCAGCACGATCAGGTGCGCGGGCAGGCCCTTGAGGCGCTTGGTGATCGCCGCCGCCACGGCGTAGAAAAAGGCCGAAGCCAGGGCCAGGCAGACGCCAAGCACATAGTCGGCGCCGGGGGCCTGCCCACTACCCTTGGCGGACACGATCAGCATCAGCCCGGCGAAGGCCAACAGCAGCCAGCCAACCTTGGCGGCGCTGAGGCGCTCAGCGAAAAACAGCACACCCAGACCGACTAGCATGAACGGCTGAACGTGGTAGACCACCGTGGCGATGGCGATAGAGGAATGTTTGTAGGCACTGAACAGCAGCACCCAGTTGAGAATCAGCGCCACCCCGCCCAGGCACACCAGAATGAACTGCCGGGCGGTGATCAGCGAGCGACGCAGCACCCCAAGCACCAGGCACGCGACCAGCATCGCCATGGCGCCGAATACGCAACGCCAAAACACCACGGCCTCCGGGCTCTGCCCCGACATGATGACAAACCAGCCCACCGTGCCGGAGATCACCATGGCCGAAATCATTTCGAGCGTCCCACGGGTTTGCGACTTCATCACTCACTGCTTCCTTGCCGTCGACATTGCCGTAACCTAAGCCGTCGTTCGCGGGGGGGCTCGGCAAATCAAACTTTATAATGAACTAATGACCGATATACTGAACAAGGCGCCTGAGAGCGTCAACCCTTTTAAGGATGATTTAAAAAACAAATGACCGACATAGCGAACACTCTATTGAAAAACAACCCGAGCCGAATCGATCTGCTGGCGCTTTCAATCAAGCGCGAACGCTTGGCCGCTGGGCTTTCCTTGACCGAATTGGCGAAACGCGCCGGTGTGGCGAAGTCGACGTTGTCTCAGTTGGAGTCGGGAATCGGTAACCCCAGTATCGAAACCCTATGGTCGCTGGCGATGGCAATGGGCTTGCAAGTCACCCGGTTCTTCGAACAACCCCAGCAGCCGTTGCGGGTGATTCGCGCCAACGAGGGCATGACCACCTATGCCGAGACTGCCAATTACGCAGCGACACTGCTTGCCGATTGCCAGGCGGGAGTACAGCGCGACATCTACCGGCTCAAGGTGCAGCCCGGCGAAGTTCGACTGTCTCAGCCTCACCCACCGGGAACCGTAGAGCACGTAGTGCTGTGCAGCGGCAGCGCCCATATTGGCCCGGCGACTGGGCCTGTATTGCTGAATGCCGGCGACTACATCAGCTACCTGGCGAATGTGCCTCACGTGTTCGAAGCACTTGAGGCGGACACTACTGCAGTGATGGTGATAGAGCATTCCTGAGGTAGGCGCCATGGACACGCCAAATGCTAAATTTTGCCAGCACTCGCCCTTTCCGTTCGCTCGTGTACCACGAGCGACTTGGGGGTAAACGTGGGGGCATATCTGAGGGCATGCTTTGGATGGTTTAAAAAGGATACCCCCCGTCCAAGCTCCCACACTTCCCTTCACGAAAAACATGCGTCGATGCCATTAAAAAAGCAGAGCGACCTTCAGGGCAATTCGGCATGCCCATCGGCGTGAGGCCCCCTCTCTCATCGATTTGGCACCCCGGCAATTTCAATTGCGGCGTAACAGCGTATTCGGCGCCACACCAAATGCCTTGCGAAACGCATGGCTGAAATGGGAGAAGTCAGAAAACCCGAAGTCCAGCGCCGCCTCGGACACGCTGCGTACCTGGCCGCGTTCAATCGCTTCTCGACTGGCATTCAGGCGTTCTTTCCAAATCTCTGCAACGGGGGTTTTTTGGTAGCGTGCGAAGGCCCGTGTAACGGTGCGGGTGGACACATTGTGGGCTTTGGCGATGGCTTCAATCGACAGGTCCGGCTCAGTCAAGTGCCGTTGGATGTACTGCATGATGCGGCCGTAGAGGTCCATCTCCTGATGGCTTGTTTTCAGGTCCTGGAGTTCCAGGCTGATCACAAGCAGATCAAGCAAAGCACTTGAGTAACGATTCGAGATGCGCTCGTCCTGCAGCGATGCCGGCGCGCTCGCGGCCTGATGCAGCATTTCGCGTAAAGGAACGACACCAGGACGCCGGTCGTCGAGGACCATCGCGGTGTACTCGGCAATACGCGGCAGGCGCTCGGTGAGCAACGCTCTCGGAATACGGATCAAGTGGTTTTCGGTACCACCCAGGCTGAAGCGAAACGCCTGAGTTGCGTCATAAAGAAACAAATTGCCGGTTGCCAGGCTGGCTTTTCTTGAGCCTTGTTCTATTTGCCCATGGCCATTTCGAGCGAAACCCAACCATAAATCTTCGGCCGGACCGCTGCGCAGGTGCTGCTCGGAACGCTCCCAGTAGTGCAGCGGCGAAGACAGCGAACAGATGTCCAGCTCGCCGACGGTATTGACGGTGAGCGAGCCATCAAAGCTGCTCTGGGACAAGGGTTTGCTATCGGCGGCCAGGCAATGGCGACAGACCACTTCTTTCCAATAATCAAACCGACGGGGTGCCGGAACAGCAAGGGTCGAATACTGAGTGCTTGGGTTCATGACACTGACCTCGACAACGATGCAAGAGGCGCTCGAGAAGTTGTAACGTGCGGCCAATTTTCAGGCATGAAAAGCAATTAACAGGCCAAGCGCAGTGGCAGGCCTGCTTGAGCGCGCTGCCACGTGGTTTCCATCGCGATTGTCGGCGGCCTTCGCGGGCTGTCGCCCGGTGCCGCCATCACCCTTTAAGGGCATGGCACGTCACCCGGTCGGTGCACGCGCACCAGCGCGGATCACGGGTAAACCTCAGCTCCTGCCTTGTCTTTTCCAACCAAATGGTTGTCTCGCCGAACAAAGCGCCCCCTCCTCGCCCAGCCTAATTTCCACCTCACAGCAGCTCATTCATCCGCTGATGAGGCACGCCATGCATCGACACGACTCACAACGATTGGCTGATTCCTCCTGGCTTCTGCAGCGGCGCGACCTTGCGCCTGAAGAGTCGGCTTATTGGTTGATTGAATGGAGTGCCATGCAGCTGCTGCACCGACGGCAGATCGCCAAGCGCGACCAGCCACCGACGCGCTAACGCCCAACCGTAGGCCTGAACGAAAATAACGAGGAGCTCAAGATGGAATCTGCAATCGACACACATCTCAAATGCCCGCGCACCCTGTCCCGCCGTGTACCGGACGAGTACCAACCGCCGTTCCCTATGTGGGTCGCACGCGCTGACGAGCAACTGGAACAAGTGGTGATGGCCTATCTGGGCGTGCAATATCGCGGCGACGCCCAGCGCGAGCCTGCATTGCAGGCGATGCGTCACATCGTCGGCAGTTTCAGCCTGGCCGATGGCCCGCAGACTTATGATTTGACCCACCACACCGACAGCAGCGGCTTTGATAATTTGATTGTGGTCGGGTACTGGAAAGACCCGGCCGCCCACTGTCGCTGGTTGCGGTCACCCCAAGTGAATGACTGGTGGAGTTCGCCGGATCGGCTCGGTGAAGGCCTTGGTTATTTCCGCGAAATCACCGCGCCGCGCACCGAGCAGTTCGAGACGCTGTACGCCTTCCAGGAGAACCTGCCCGGTGTCGGCGCAGTAATGGATACGACCAGTGGAGAGATCGAAGAGCACGGTTACTGGGGTTCGATGCGCGACCGTTTCCCGATCTCCCAGACGGATTGGATGAAGCCCACGAGCGAGCTGCAAGTGATCGCGGGTGACCCGGCCCAGGGCGGACGGGTCCTGGTCCTGGGGCATGACAACCTCACACTGATTCGTTCCGGCCAGGACTGGGCGGATGCCGAGGCAGAGGAGCGCTCGCTCTACCTCGACGAAATCTTGCCGACGTTGCAGGACGGCATGGACTTCCTGCGTGACAACGGCCAGCCATTGGGCTGCTACAGCAACAGGTTCGTGCGCAATATCGACCTGGACGGCAACTTTCTCGACCTGAGCTACAACATCGGTCACTGGCGCTCGGTGGAGAAACTCGAACGCTGGGCTGAATCTCACCCGACTCACCTGCGTATTTTCGTGACGTTTTTCCGCGTGGCCGCGGGTTTGAAGAAGTTAAGGCTGTACCACGAAGTGTCCGTGTCGGACGCCAAGAGCCAGGTCTTCGAGTACATCAGCTGTCACCCGCAGACCGGCATGTTGCGCGACGCGCTGCCGCCAACCACCTGAGCGCCATCTGCGTTTACCTCCCCCCCTTCTGCCGCCTTGCCACCCTCCTCGGGTGGCCGGTCTCCCTGTGCGAGGAATAAATGATGAATAAGATCCGCCTGCTGACGCTCTCTACGCTGTTGCCCGCGCTTCACGCCAACGCCGGTGAAGTAGCGCCCGGCGATTACGAGCAATACCCGGTCGGCGCTACGATCGGGGCGATTTATTACCAGCACGCCACCACGGACTCGGCTTATGCCAACGGCCACAAGGTCAGCTCTGACTTCAGGGTGAGCTCTGACATCGGCATCCTGCGGCTACTGCATGTCTACGCACTCTCCGACACCGTCACCATCGACCCGCAATTTCTTTTGCCTTTCGGACACGTCTCCAGCGCAGGTGACGCCTCAGCCCTGGGCAGCACTCGCGGCGTTGGCGACTTGATCCTCACGGCGCCGGTCAAATGGCGGTTTAACGAAGCCCGCGACACCCTCAGTATCGCCCCCTACCTGTATGTGCCGACGGGTACGTATGACAAGGACGACGCGCTCAATCTCGGCGAGAACCGCTGGAAATTCGAACTGCAGAGTGCGTACGTCAAACACTTCACAGAAAAATGGGCGATGGACCTGGTCGGCGGTGCCACCTGGTATGGCGACAACACAGACTACGGTGCCAATGCCGACCGTATGAAGCAGGACGTTTCCTACGCAGCGCAGATCATGGGGCGTTACATGCCAGACGCCAGCACCGCGTTTGGTATCGGCTTCGGGCGCACCTGGGGAGGTGAGACGAACATTGAGCACGTCAATCAGGATAACGAGCTTGGCACCACCAACTTCCGTCTCACCGCCACCAAATTCGTCACCCCCCAAGACCAGATCCAACTGCAATTGGGCAAGGACCTCTCGGTGGACAGCGGCACCAAGGAAGACTTCCGCATGAACCTGCGTTATGCGCGCATTTTTTAACGCAAGGGTCTTCGACCGCGTGCCCTTTGCGCCTTTGCACAGCGGTGTCCGGCTCAGCCAAGTCGATGTCTTTCTCAACCAAGCCTGCGACTTGAGGCGCGGACTATCTTGAGCGCCAGGCCCACTGATATTGATGAGCAGCAGTGCTCTTCGGCCACTTACGATAAGGACAGCCCAACCATGCCAATTGTGCGCCCCACCCTTGAACAGCTATTGGATGTATCGAGCCGCCTGCACATGCAGATCAGTGCGGAGCAAGCCCACGAATACCTGGCGCTTATGCAGTCAAGCTTCGATGCTTATGACCTGATTGACGAGCTGCCTGACCTCATTCCGCCGGTGCGTTACGAACGCAGTTCGGGCTATCGCCCCTCGGCTGCACACAACCCGCTCAATGCCTGGTACTTCCGCACGGAAGTCAGCGGTGCCCGCGAAGGCAAGTTGGCGAATAAAACCGTCGCACTGAAGGACAATATTTCACTCGCGGGCGTCCCCATGATGAATGGTGCAAAGCCCCTTGAAGGCTTCGTTCCATCATTTGATGCCACCGTTGTCTCCCGCTTGCTGGATGCCGGCGCAACCATCCTCGGCAAGGCAACCTGCGAGCATTACTGCCTGTCCGGGGGGAGTCACACCTCCGATCCGGCGCCGGTGCACAACCCCTATCGCCACGGATTTTCCTCGGGTGGGTCGTCTTCCGGCAGCGCCGCACTGGTTGCCGCGGGCGAGGTTGACCTGGCAGTCGGCGGTGACCAAGGAGGGTCGATCCGGATTCCTTCCGCATTCTGCGGCACTTACGGGATGAAGCCGACTCACGGACTGGTGCCTTACACCGGGATCATGGCCATCGAGGCGACTATTGATCATGCCGGCCCCATCACGGCAAACGTACGCGACAACGCCTTGATGCTGGAGGTCATGGCGGGAGCGGATGGGCTCGATCCGCGACAAGCCGCGCCCCAGGTCGACACGTACAGCGATTACCTGGAGCGCGGTGTGAGCGGGCTGAGGATCGGAGTGCTGCGCGAAGGCTTTGAACTGGCCAACCAGGACCCGCGTGTTGCCTCGTCTGTGCGCAATGCCATCGACGCATTTGCACGGCTGGGTGCGCAGGTCGAAGAGGTGTCAGTGCCTGAGCACAAGATTGCCGGTGCGCTGTGGCACCCCATCGGCTGTGAAGGCCTGACGATGCAGATGATGCACGGCAATGGGGCCGGCTTTAACTGGCAAGGGCTGTATGACCTCGGGTTGCTGGACAAGCAAGCCGGATGGCGCGACCAGGCGAATGACCTGTCCGCGTCTCTCAAGCTGTGCATGTTCGTCGGGCAATACGGTTTGGAGCGCTACAACGGTCGTTTCTACGCCAAGGCACAAAACCTCAGGCGCCTGGCACGCTCCGGCTATGACGCCGCATTGGCGCGCTATGACCTGCTGGTGATGCCTACCGTGCCGATCATTGCCCAGCCCCATCCGGAGCCCGGTTACTCGGTCACCGAGTACGTGGCCCGAGCGCTGGAAATGATCGGCAATGCCTCCGCACAGGACATCACTGGCCATCCGGCCATGTCGATTCCCTGTGGCCTGGTAGACGGTTTACCTGTCGGGCTGATGCTGGTGGGCAAACACTATGCCGAAGGCACGATTTACCAGGCTGCCGCGGCATTCGAGGCATCGGTTGACTGGAAAAACAGTCAGTAGCCGGTGCGTCCCCTTGCAGCGCAAGAGAATAAGCCGCCGTGCGCTGCCTAGAAGCTCAACGATGAGGAACCAACTGATGACCACACCTGAAAATAAAACATCAACCCCGGGTGAGCGAGCACAGGCATTACTGCACGTGCTCAAACAAAAGGACCTGATCCCCGACGGTTACATCGAGCACATGACACAGCTGATGGCACACGAATGGAGCCCGCAGAACGGTGCTCGGGTGGTGGCCAAGGCATGGGTGGACCCGCAGTTCCGCGAGCTGCTGCTCAAGGACGGTACCGCTGCGTGCGCCCAATTTGGCTATACCGGCCCGCAGGGTGAATACATTGTTGCGCTGGAAGACACGCCCAGTGTGAAAAACGTGATCGTGTGCAGCCTGTGCTCCTGCACCAATTGGCCCGTCCTGGGCTTGCCGCCGGAGTGGTACAAGGGCTTCGAGTTCCGCGCTCGACTGGTTCGCGAAGGGCGCACCGTGCTGCGTGAACTGGGCACGGAGCTGCCGGATGGGGTCACCATCAAAGTGTGGGACACCAGCGCCGAAAGCCGCTACCTGGTGCTGCCTCTGCGGCCAAAGGGGAGCGAATCCATGGATGAAGAGGCACTTCGAAAATTGATTACCAAGGATGTCCTTATTGGCGTGGCGCTACCGTACGTCGCCTAATCAGGGTGCTTTGTTTCTTTCAATTTTCATTCTCTATTCATTCGCTATTAAGAGGTATCCACGATGGATGGCTTTCACGATCTCGGCGGTTTCCAAGGCTTTGGCAAAGTCCCTCACACCGTCAACAGCCTGAGCTACCAACCTGTGTTCAAGCAGGACTGGGAGCACCTGGCGTACAGCTTGATGTTTATCGGTGCCGATCACTTGAAGAAGTTCAGCGTGGATGAAGTGCGCCACGCCGTCGAACGCCTGGACGTGCGCCAGCATGTCGGCACCCAGTACTACGAACGCTATGTCATCGCCACCGCCACCCTGCTGGTCGAAACCGGCGTCATCACCCAGGCGGAGCTCGATCAGGCCCTGGGTGCTCACTTCAAGCTGGCGAACCCCGCGCATGCGCAGGGTCGCCCGGCGATCACTGGCCGACCGCCTTTTGAAGTCGGCGACCGGGTTGTCGTGCGTGACGAGTATGTGGCCGGGCATGTCCGCATGCCGGCCTATGTGCGCGGCAAGGAAGGCGTGGTCCTGCACCGAACTTCAGAAAAATGGCCGTTCCCGGACGCCATAGGTCATGGCGACTTGAGCGCTGCGCATCAGCCAACCTACCACGTCGAGTTTCGCGTCAAAGACCTGTGGGGGGATGCAGCCGACGACGGTTTTGTGGTGGTCGACCTGTTCGAAAGCTACTTGGACAAGGCCTCCAGCGCGCAAGCGGTGAACCTATGATTGACGGCGCCCAGGCGGGCCGACTGCCGGTGACCGTGCTTTCTGGCTTCCTCGGCGCCGGCAAAACCACCCTGCTCAATCATATCTTGCGCAATCGCGACGGCCTGAAAGTGGCAGTCATCGTCAACGACATGAGCGACGTCAACATCGATGCTGAAGAGGTACAGCGCGACGTGGCGCTGCACCGTGGTCGAGATGAATTGATCGAGATGAGCAATGGCTGTATCTGTTGCACGCTGCGCGCCGATTTGCTCGAGCAGATCAGTGCCCTGGCACGCCAGCAACGTTTTGACTACCTGCTCATCGAGTCCACGGGCATTTCCGAGCCGATGCCGGTTGCCGAGACGTTTGCATTCCTTGACGCAGAAGGCTTCAGCCTCAGCGAACTGGCGCGGCTCGATACCTTGGTGACGGTGGTCGATGGCAGTCGTTTTCAGGCGTTGCTCGACGCGCCAGACATCGTGGCCCGCGACGACGCCCAAGCGGACGCACCCAAACGCCATCTGGCAGATCTGCTGATTGAGCAGGTGGAGTACGCCAACGTCATTCTCGTCAACAAACTGGACCTGATCGACGAGCCCGGTTACCAGGCCGTGCACGCGATCCTCACCGGCCTTAACCCGACCGCGCGGATCATGCCGATGACACACGGCAACGTTGAGCTATCAGGCATTCTCGGTACTCATCTGTTTGATTTACCCAGCCTGGCTGCATCACCCGGCTGGATGAAAAAAATGCAGGCCGATGACACACCGGCCTCCGAGTCGGACACCTATGGCGTGACGTCATGGGTGTACCGCGAGCGTGCCCCCTTTCACCCACAGCGATTATTCGATTTTCTGCAGCGCCCCTGGTGCAACGGGCGCCTGTTGCGCAGCAAGGGTTACTTCTGGCTCGCCAGCCGGCACCTGGAAACCGGCCTGCTGGTGCACAGCGGCAGGCAGTTCCAGTGGGACTATGTCGGGCACTGGTGGAACTTCATCGAGCCGTCGCAATGGCCGCGGGATGAATATCGGTTGCGAAGCATCATGACCAAGTGGGACAGCATTGTCGGCGATTGCCGGCAGGAGTTGGTCTTTATCGGCCAGGATATGGATACCCACGTGTTACAGCGCGCCCTCGACGACTGCTTGCTGAGTGCCCAGGAAATCGCCGCCGGCCCATCCGCCTGGCAAACGCTGCCGGGCGCGAACGTCTTTGACGCCCAGGCCTTATCCGCCCCAATGCAATCCTTGCAGGCTGTTCCCATTTGACCGAGGTAGAGGTGCCCCATGCTCTTTTTCCGCCGCACCACACACCGGGTATTGGCGCAGCTCGCCGACCGGCTGGACCAGCCTGGGCAGGCGAGCACGCCATTGTCGTCGAACAACCGGTCAGTGCACCGCATCCTGGCAAGCGTCGAACACCTGCTGCAAGAGCGGCAAGCCGTTAAGGAGCAGGCCAGCGCACTGACGTTTCGCGTCAGCCAACTGGAAGAGCACCTGGCCGGCCGTGACAAGCTGTTGCAGCAATGGGAGGCGCGCTGGGCACTGATCATACAGGGCGCAGATGAGCTGTTCTGGGAACTGGAGCTGGATGGAACCGCTGCACCTGGGCCGGAATGTGCGATGACGTGGACGGGGCCTGCGTCGAACCCGGCCCAGGCGATGGATCAGCTCGGCGCGTGGAGTGAACAGTTGCACCCGGATGACCGGCAAGCGCATCTGGCAGCGCTCGCCAGGCACCTTGCCGATCGTAGCGGGCGGACGGCATTTGCGCTCGAGGTGCGCATGAAGCCTGCACCCGGCGATGACTACCGCTGGTGCAGCATCAGCGGTGCCTCGCGGCGCGATGCGCAAGGCGCAGCGCTCTGCATCGCGGGGACCGTGCGTGACATTCATGCACAGTACCTGCACAACGAGGCGCTCGAACTGGCGGCCACACGTTTCGATATTTCCCGGGAGATGCTGCATGACGGGCTCTGGGACATCGAGGTGGTGGCAGGCGACCCGGCGAACCCAAAAAATACCATTTGGTGGTCTTCGCAAATGCGCCGACTGCTGGGATGCAACACGGTTGAGGAGTTCCCCAACACCCTGGAAAGCTGGACCTCGCGCTTGCATCCCGACGATAGCGCAAGGGCCATCGGCGCATTCGTCGCCCATGTGGACGACCGCAGCGGCAAGACACCGTTCGATGTGGATTATCGACTCAAGCACAAAAACGGCACTTACCGCTGGTTTCGCGGCCGCGGACAAACGCGCCGCGCGCAGGACGGCTCTGCGCAACGGGTGGTGGGTGCCATCACCGACATACATGCCCACCATGAAGAAAGCACGATGCGCGAGGCCCAGGCGCAACAACATCGGGTGATGCAGGAAACCCTCACCAAGCTGACGCAGATTGTTGCCACCATCCAGGGCATTGCCAGCCAGACCAACCTGCTGGCGTTGAATGCCGCCATTGAGGCGGCGCGAGCAGGCGAAGCCGGTCGCGGGTTTGCCGTGGTCGCCGATGAAGTGCGCAAGCTCGCCACGCGAACCAGCCAGGCGACCCAGCAAGCGGCCGAGATGATGGACAACTAGCCACATCCCTGCGCCTGCGCGGCGTGCGTGGGCACAGGGCAACTTCCAACAATAATAATCAGGTACGTTATGCGCGATTACGACTCAGCGGTGTCAACGTTCGACTATCTACAACTGGCTGCTCAAGACTTGCACGGCGAACCGGAAGCCTTGAACGCCTGCATCGAGTGCTGCGACCGGCACGCTCATGGCAATGCCGTGGCGTTGTACTGCGAAACGCGGGATGGCCGCGCCACGCGCTATACGTTCAGCGAATTGCAGGTGCACGCTGCGCGCTTCGCAAACTTCCTGCGAGCGCAAGGGGTACAGCCGGGAGATCGTGTCGCCGGACTGCTGCCACGCACAGTTGAACTGGTGATTACTGTCCTCGGGACCTGGCGCATCGGCGCGGTCTACCAACCGCTCTTTACCGCATTCGGGCCCAAGGCGATCGAGCAGCGATTGGCGTGCTCCGGGGCACGCTGGATCGTGACCGATTCCCACAATCGTCCCAAGCTGGATGACATCCCCGACTGCCCTCGCGTCATTGTGGCCGACGGCCCCCCACAGCACCCGAACGATGACGGTTTCTGGGACGCCCTCGGCCGTCAACACGCCGACTGCACGCCTGAGCTGCTGGACGCCAGTGCGCCTTTCCTGCTCATGTGTACCTCGGGCACTACAGGACCTGCCAAGCCGCTTGAGGTGCCTTTGAGCGCCATTCTGGCCTTCAAAAGTTATATGCGCGATTCAATCGACCTGCGCGAAGACGACCATTTCTGGAACCTCGCCGACCCCGGCTGGGCCTATGGCTTGTATTACGCAGTCACCGGGCCACTGGCGTGCGGCCGGGCCACGCTGTTCCATGACGGCCCTTTCACCGTGGAAAGCACCTGCCGGATTATCGCCAAGTATGCGATCAGCAACCTGGCCGGCTCGCCCACGGCCTATCGCCTGCTGATTGCCGCCGGGGCCGAGTTCGCCGACGCCGTGCGTGGTCAACTGCGTATCGTCAGCAGCGCCGGCGAACCGCTCAACCCGCAAGTCATCCGTTGGTTCGCCGAACAGCTCGGCGTGGTCATTCACGACCATTACGGCCAGACCGAAATCGGCATGGTGCTGTGCAATCACCATGGGCTACGCCATCCGGTACGTGAGGGTTCTGCCGGTTACGCGGTGCCGGGGTACCGGATTGTCGTGCTGGATGATGCGCATCAGGAATTACCGACGGGTCAGCCGGGCGTACTGGCGGTGGACCGCGAGCGCTCGCCCCTGTGTTGGTTCAATGGCTACTTGCATATGCCCACCAAGGCTTTTGTCGACCGTTACTACTTGAGCGGCGATATCGTGGAGCTCAATGCGGACGGCAGTATCAGCTTTGTAGGCCGTAACGACGATGTGATCACCACATCCGGCTACCGCGTGGGGCCTTTCGATGTCGAGAGTGCGCTGATCGAACATCCGGCAGTCGTCGAAGCCGCGGTGATCGGCAAGCCCGACCCGCAACGCACCGAGCTGATCAAGGCGTTTGTGGTGCTGAACCGTCAGTACCTGCCCAGTGCGGAGTTGGCGGAAGTCTTGCGCCTGCATGTCAAACAGCGCTTGGCTGCACATGCGTACCCCCGGGAAATCGAGTTCGTCGAACAACTGCCCAAGACCCCGAGTGGCAAGGTGCAGCGGTTCATTCTGCGCAACCAGGAAATTGCCAAACAGCAGGCACTCGACACATGACTCACGGGCGTATGGCTCCCGCGCTGAGCCGCTCGGAGTTTCAGCGCAGAGCCCTGGAGCTGTTCAAGGAGCGTAGTTTCAGCCAGGTCAGCATGCGCGAATTGGCGGCGCATGTTGGCATCAGCCCGGGGGCGATTTATCACCATGTCGAGAGCAAGGAAGCCATGCTGTTTGAATGGCTGACAGAGCTGTATCAGGCACTGTTGTCGCACGTCGACCTGCTCAAGGCCCGAAGATTGACGCCCGCGCAACGCCTGACAAAACTGATCGAAGGCCATCTTAAATTGCATGAACAGATGACCGGGCACTTCAAGTTAGCGGTGATGGATGCCAATTGCCTGGGCGCCCCGATGCAGGCACGCATTGAGCGATTGAGGCTAGCCTATGAGTCAGAATTCATGAAATTGGTCGGCCAACTGGGCCATCCGCCCGGCGGGCCGTTGCGCGAGGGTGCGCTTACTGCGATTTTGCCCATGCTGAACAGCCTACCTACCTGGCTGAGCCCGAAGGTTGACAAGGGGCAACGTCGGCTTATTACAAAGACCATCGCCGATGCGGTCATTCACGCCATAAACGCCCTGCCTTGAGTGCCCCTACCCAGCGCTGGATGTCAAAACTGACTCAAGGCCCTTTGTTCGCGTCCACGACCCATTGGCGACCCTGAAGTCTTTGAGAAACCGACATCACCTTCACAAATAACACGGGCACCCACAACACGCCCAGCACTGTTGCCGCGAGCATTCCACCGATAACCCCGGTTCCGATCGCTTGCTGGCTGGCAGCACCCGGCCCGGTGGCGAGCGCCAGGGGCACCACGCCCAGGATAAATGCCAGTGACGTCATGATGATCGGGCGAAAACGCAGGCGTGCGGCCTGGATCGCCGCATCTGCAAGGCTCGCACCTTGGGCGTGCAGCGCTTTGGCAAACTCGACAATCAGGATCGCGTTCTTCGCCGACAGGCCGATGATGGTGACCAAGCCCACCTTGAAATAGACGTCATTGGGCATGCCCATGACGGTGACGGCAGCCACTGAACCCAACACGCCCACCGGCACGATCAACAGCACGGCAAACGGTATCGCCCAACTTTCATACAAGGCCACGAGCACCAGCAGGACCGTCAACAGTGATAAACCCATCAACAGCGGCACCTGGGCACTGGATTGTTGCTCCTGCAAAGACAACCCGGCCCATTCCAGGCTGAAGCCGGCCGGCAGTTGCGCAGCGATGTCCTGCAATGCCTGCATCGCCTGGCCGGTGCTGTAGCCGGCAGCGGCATCACCGGTAAAGCGCAGCGATTGCGAGCCGTTGTAACGCACGATCTGCAGCGGGCCGACTTGCCACTCGAAACGGCTGAAGGCTTCCAGGGGTACCAGTTTGTTCTGCCGGTTGGGCACTTGCAGGCGCAGCAGCGCTTCAGGTGTCTGGCGGCTACTGCCGTCGGCCTGGACGATCACGCGCTGCATGCGCCCCTGGTTGGCGAATTCGTTGATTTGTTGTGAGCCCAAGGCCGCCGATAACGCGGCGCTGATCACATCGAAACTCACACCGAGGGCCTCGGCTTTTTCCCGGTCGATGTCGATTTTGATCTGCGGTGCGTCCGCCAGGCCTTCATCGCGCAGGCTGCCGATCACGGGGGACGCCTTGGCCGCCGCGAGCAGTTGTGCGCGGGCTCCCAGCAACTCGGCGTGAGGGTGGCCGGTCAGGTCTTGCAGGCGCAGTTCGAAGCCGGCGGACGTGCCAAGGCCATCGACCGCCGGCGGCACGGTGCTGAACACGCTGCCGTCGCTGACATCTTCAAAGGCCCGGGTCGCGCGCTGTGCCACGGCGCGGCTGGCCTGGTCCGATCCGCGAACCGACCAGTCCTTGAGGCTGATATACGACAAGGCGGCATTGGCCCCCTCGCCCGAGAAGCTGAAGCCCAGGATACTGAGCACCTGGTGGGTGGCCGGTTGTGCCAGGGCGTATTGCTCCCAGGCGTTCACCGTCACCTCGGTACGCGCGGCGGAGGCCGCTGGCGGCAGTTGGATATCGGTGACGGTGTAGCCCTGGTCCTCACTGGGAATAAAGGAGGATGGCAAACGGTGATAGGCCAACACCAGCACCGCCAGCAATAGCAGGTACAGACAGACGCTGCGAGTGCCGCGCCGCACCCAGGTGCCGGCGACGCGCTCATAGTGTGCGGTCAACCTATCAAAGTGGCGGTTGAACCCAGGCACCCGCCGTGTCGGATCAAAAGGCTTCAGCAATGCCGCACACAGCGCCGGAGTCAGGGTCAGCGCGAGGAGCCCGGAGAACAGAATCGACACCGACAACACTAGGGCGAACTGCTGGTAGATCACGCCCACCGAACCGCCCATGAAGGCCAGCGGCAAAAACACCGTTGCCAGCACCAGGGTAATGCCGACAATGGCTCCGCTGATCTGACGCATGGCCTTGCGGGTCGCATCCTTGGGCGACAGACGCTCCTGGCTGATCAAGCGCTCGACGTTTTCCACCACGACAATGGCATCGTCCACCAGCATGCCGATGGCCAGCACCATGCCGAACAGCGTCATCATATTGATGGAAAACCCCAGCACCCCCATCACGGCCAGCGTGCCCGACAGACACACCGGCACGACCACTGCCGGGATCAGGGTGTAGCGCAGCTTCTGCAAGAACAGCCACATCACCAGGAATACCAGGACCATGGCTTCGATCAAGGTGTAGACGACCTGCTTGATCGCGGCCTGGACAAAGGGCGCCGTGTCGTACGGCACGCTCAAGCGCATATTGCCCGGCAAGGTGCTCGACAGATGCTCCAGACGCGCCTTGACCGCCTGTGCGGTCTGCAACGCATTGCCACCCGGCGCGAGTTGCACCGACATGGCGGCCACGGGCTTGCCGTTGAGGCGGGCATCGAAGCGGTAGTCCTGGCGCCCCAGCTCCACCCGCGCCACATCGTGAATCCGCACACTGGCGCCATCATCATTGGCGCGCAGGACAATATTGCCGAACGCTTCCACCGACTCCAACTGGCCTTGAACCATGACGGTCGCGGTGATCTGCTGGTCCACCGGGCCCGGACGTTCCCCCATGCTACCGGCCGGTACCTGCACGTTCTGCGCCGCGATGGCTTTGCTCACGTCCGCCATCGACAGGCCGTAACCCACCAGCTTCGCCGGGTCGACCCAAATGCGCATGGCGCGTTCGGCGGTATACATCTCCACGCGGCCGACCCCGGCCACACGACGAATTTCGTTGTTCACCGCGCGGGCTGCAAAGTCGGCCAGGCCGACCGAGTCCTGCTGCTCGTCGGTGTACGACAGGGCGTAGATCATCAGGAAGTTCGCGCGTACCTGCTCGACTTTCAATCCTTGCTCGATCACCGCCTGGGGCAAACGCCCCACCACCCGTTGCAGGCGGTTTTGCACGTCGATCTGCGCGCGATCCGGGTCAGTGCCCGGTTTGAAGGTGACGGTCGTGTCTGCGCTGCCATTGGCGCTGGTGGACTCGTAGTAGAGCAAGTCCGGCAGGCCGTTGAGTTCCTCTTCCAGCAGGCTGGTGACGTTGAGGTTGATGATCTGTGCCGACGCGCCAGGGTAGCTGGCACTCACGCTGATTTGCGGCGGCGCAACGTCGGGGTACTGGCTGACCGGCAAACGGCCGAGCGTCAACGCCCCAGCCAGTACGATAAACAGCGCGATAACCCAGGCGAAATTCGGACGTTCAATGAAAAAGTCGACCATTTCAGTCTGCGGCCTGTCGTGCAGCCAGGGTATCGACATTGACCTTGCTACCGGCGCTGAGCTTGTCGGCCCGTTCCACCACCACCCGCTCACCCGCCTTCAATCCTTGGATGATCTGCCAGTCGGGGCCGAGCATCGCGCCGGTGCTGACGATGCGCTCCTGTACCACGCCTTGGGCGTCGACCAGCATCAGCCGGGCTTGTCCGTCGGTGCCACGCTGCACCGCCTGCTGCGGCACGAACAGCGCCTGTGGGTCGACCCCCGCCGGTGCCACCACCCTTACGTACATGCCGGGCAGCAGAACGTTATCGGGGTTGGGAAACTCACCGCGCAAGGTCACCTGGCCGGTGCTGCGGTCTACGGAAATATCGGAGAACAGCAGCTTGCCCGCGCGAGTCTGCGCCGGGGTGCCGACCTGCAGCGAGACCTGGGCCGCGCCCTCCCCGGTCAACACCAGGCGGCCGTTGGCCACGGCTTGGCGCAGCGCCACGACCTGTTCGGCGGGCTGGGTGAAGTCAGCGTAGATCGGGTCCAGTTGCTGAATCCGTGCCATCTGCGTGGCTTCGTCCTGGCCGACCAGCGCGCCCTCGCTGACCAGCGCACGGCCTATGCGGCCGCTGATCGACGCACGCACCTGGCAGTAATCCAGATTGAGTTGTGCGGTCGCCCGGTCAGCTTCTGCGGCCAGGCGGTCGGCCTTGGCGCGTTTGAGGTCGGCAATTGCATCATCAAACAACTGCGGACTGACCGCATTGATCTCGACCAATTGCTTGTAGCGCTGCACATGCGCATTGGCGCGATAGACATCCGCCTCGGCCCTGGCCAGGTCACCTTCGACGCGCATCAACTTGGCCTTGAGCGGTGCCGGGTCGATGCTGAATAACAGCTGGCCAGCCTTGACGTCACTGCCTTCGACAAAATGCCGCGCCAGCACCACCCCGGCGACCCGCGCGCGCACTTCTGCGACGCGCACTGGTTCGATGCGGCCCGGCAGTTCGGCCGTCATGGCAAAGGCGCGGGATTGTACGGTCAGGGTCTTGACCTGCGCCGGCAGCGTCCTGGACGCAACGGGCGGCGGCGCAGGGTCGCAGCCGCCAAGGGCCAGCGCCGCAAACAGCAGTGTCGATACAGCCTTGTGCATGTGTCGTCCTTACGCTGAAAAATGCGCACTGCCATGCCTTTGGCAGGCGCCGGGCATCGCTCGATCAGGGCTGCGTGGTGATCGAGTGGGCGGCTTGGAACAGGATCTGCGCAACAAAATCAATTTCCTGCTCGGTGATGATCAGCGGCGGCAGGAAGCGCACCGTTGCTCCGTGACGCCCACCCAGCTCGACGATCAACCCATGTTTGAGGCACGCCTGCTGGAAAGCCTTGGCCCGCGCAGTGTCCACCGGCGGATGCCCTTGTACATCAGGCACCCCGCACGGGTCGACGATTTCCATGCCGAGCATCAGGCCGCGGCCGCGCACGTCGCCGACCCAGGTGAATTCACTTTGCAGCGCCTGCAACTGCTTGCGCAGGTGCGCGCCGACCGTCTCGGCGTGGGCCACCAAGTCATTGTCGCGGATGAAGCGCAAGGTCGCCGTACCCGCCGCCATTGCCAACTGATTGCCACGGAAGGTGCCGGCATGCGCACCGGGCTGCCAGACATCCAGCGCGTCGTTATAGACCATGACCGACAACGGTAGGCCGCCACCGATGGCCTTGGACAAGGTGATGACGTCCGGGGTGATGCCCGATTGCTCGAAACCGAACATACGGCCGCTGCGGGCAATGCCGCATTGGATTTCGTCGACGATCAGCGGGATACCGTGGGCACGGGTCAAGCGTCGCAGTTCCTGCAGCCAGCGGTCCGGCGCGGCGATCACACCGCCCTCGCCCTGGATCGGCTCCAGGATCATCGCAGCCGGCAACGTCACACCGCTTTCCGGGTCGTTGAGCAGATGTTCCAGGTAGCGCACGTTGAGGGTGACGCCTTGATCGCCGGCGACGCCAAATGGGCAGCGGTAATCATGCGGGTACGGCAGGCGTTGCACGCCCGGCATCAGGGCGCCGAGGGCATTTTTCGGTGACAGGTTGCCGCTGATGGCCAAGGTGCCCAGGGTCATGCCGTGATAGGCGCCTTCGAACGCCAGCACCGAATGACGACCGGTGGCGGTGCGAGTCAGTTTGAGTGCCGCTTCCACGGCGTCTGCACCGCTGGGGCCGCAAAACTGGATACGCGCGTTGCGTGCGAAGTCTGCCGGCAGGCAGCCGAAGACTTCCTGGACAAAGGCATCCTTGACCGGCGTCATCAGGTCCAGGGTATGCATCGGCACACCGGCCGCCATCACTTGCGTGATCGCCTCGATGACCACGGGGTGGTTATGGCCCAACGCGAGGGTTCCGGCGCCGGCCAGGCAATCGACGAACACCTGCCCGCGACTGTCCTGTACGTAGATCCCATAGGCACGTTCAAGCACCAAGGGAATACGTCGGGGGTAGCTGCGGGCGTTTGATTCCTGCTGTTGCTGGCGCTCGAGCATCGGCGTCAGGTCCAGGCAATAAGGTTGGGACAGCCCGGTATGCGCCAGGCGTAGCTGTGGCGCACCACCGTGCGTGGCATTCGAAAAAGCGCTCATGAGATCCTCCATGGAGGCTGGGTGTGGAAGCAAGTGGGACTGCCTGGGCGCGAGCGCCCCAGGCAGCAAACAGCTTGAAACCAGACGCTGGGAATGCGCATCCCTGCGCCCATCGACTTACATGTCGTAACGCAGTACCAGGCCGAATGTGCGCGGGGCGCCCACATCGATGATGTCGCCAATGCGGTTGCTCGTGACGTATTCCTTGCCGAAAGCGTTTTTCAGGTAACCGGACACCGCAACGTTCTTGGTCACCTTGTATTCGGTGCTGAAGTTGGTCAGCACGTAGTTGTCACTGCGGCGTACTTTGCTGACGTTGCCGTTGGCGTCGAACTCGAAGTCGGACGGCGCGGTGCTCTGGTAGGTGAGGTCGGTGTTGAGGGTCAAGCGGTCGTTCCAGCGGTAGGTACCGCCCACCGACATTTTGTATTTCGGCGAGTAGAGGAATGGCTGGCCGCTACGATCCAGGCCGTCGCCGGTGTTGAAATCCTTGTATTTGGCATCGGTGATGGCGCCGCCGATGTTGAGGGTCAACTGCTCACCGAAGTCTTTTTCGACGCTGACTTCCAGGCCCTTGATGTCGCTGCGACCGGCGTTGTACACAAGGAAGAAATTGCCCGACGGGTCGAGCACGCTGACCTGCTGGTCTTTCCAATCGGTGTAGTACAGGTTGGCGCGCGCACGCAGGCTCTTCTCGAGGAACGAACCCCGGTACGACAGCTCGTAGTTGGTGGTGTACTCCGGATCGTAAGCCTCGTGGCCGCCACCGGCACGCACGTTGACGCCACCGCCTCGGTAGCCTTTCTGCACCATGAAACCGACGTACTGATCAGGAATGAACTGATAATCGACGCCCAGTTTCGGCAAGAGTGCGCTGAAGGATTTCTTGACCTTGCCAGGGCTGGAGAAGTCATCCTGCTCGATATCGGTGTCGTTGGTTTCGTAGTCGTAGCGCAGGCCGGTGATCAAAGTCCAGTTCGGCGCGAAATCCCAGTCCACCTCGCCGAACAGCGCGGCGTTGTTGATAGCGACATCGCCTTTGGCTGCACCGCGTTGCACATTGTTGAACAGCAAGCGATCGTGGAAGCTGTTGGTGGTGCGGCCAAAATACACGCCACCGAAGCTGCGGATTGTGTCGGACTCATAACCCAGGCGCAGTTCCTGGCTGAACATGTTGCCAGCCTGGTTACGCAGGATCTCGTTGTTCGCCGTGGCGGTCTGGTCGAAGTCCTTGCGCGCGGTGTAGTCCGAGTGGGTGTAGGTGGTCAGGTTGGTCAGTGTCCAGGCATCGTTGAGACGCCAGTCGATCTTCGCGCTCAAGGTGTCCTGGTTAAGGTTGTCGTAGGCCTTGGTGTTCGAGGCGATCTTGAAATACTGGACCTTGTCGCCGATGCGGGTGATCGAGTTGTCGCCCTGACGGTGTTCGTTGTGTGCGTAGGTCAACAGCACATCGGTGTCGTCGTTCGGCGTGATCAACAACTTGCCGCGATAGTTGCTCGTGCGGTGCGGGTTGGCATCGTCGTGATTGGTGGTGTTGCGGATATAACCGTCGCCGTCCTGGGTATCGATGGCGATGCGGCCGGCGATCTTGTCGTCGACGATCGAGCCACCGCCGGCCACGGCTACACCGCGCTCACCGTAGTTGCCGATGTTGGTCTGGGCGGAGAAGGATGGGTCGAAGGTTGGGTTCTTGGTCTGGATCACCACCGCGCCGGCCAGGGAATTGCGGCCTTGGGTGGTGGACTGCGGGCCGAGGAAGACTTCAACCTGCTCCGTGTCCCACAGGCCGATCGGGCTCAACGTCAGCGCCCGGTTCGGTTGTTGGGCGCCATCGACGTACACCGACACCGCGCCGTTCAAGGTCGCCGGGCCCTGGTCATCGAAACCCGACACCGGCACACCACGGATACCCCAGTTTTCGTTACCGGCTTGGTTGTACACGCCAGGGGTGCGGGCGAATACGTCGATCAGGTTGTGATCGGCCTTGTCGCGCAGTTGCTGTTCGGTCACGACGGCCACGCTCGACTGGGTCTTCTCAAGCGAGCGGTTGATCTTTTCGCCGGTGACGGTGACCGGCGCAATCTCCAGTGCGGCGGGTTGATCGTCCGCCCATGCGCTGTTCAACAGGTACATGGCTGAGCCTACCGCCAACGCAAGTGTATTAATTTTGTAATTCACGCCCCGCTCCCCTACCGCAGTTATTTGTATTTTTATCCGTTGGCAAATCGCTGTTTTTTCCCAGCGGGGCGGAGTCTAGTCGAAAAAAAATATTAAAGGAATAGTATTGATAATCCCTCTCATTCACACCTAATATACTTTCTGTATTCACATATACACATTAGGTTTCAAAGTCTCGCCGAGGCCACTGCCCAGTTTTAACGGCCTGCTGTCACGTTGCTACAGAGCCAAGAAAAATAAACAGGATGTGCAAAGGATGACCTCAATCGAACACCCGAACGGACGTTCCGAGCCTGTTTCAATCAAGGATCAAGCCCACGGCGCAGCGGTATTGCCAAGGTGCGTGCAGGCTGCCCCAGGCCAATCGATCCATGCGCTCGAGCCGTCGATCCGCGACAGCCTTGATGACAGCCTGCGTACGGTGGGCGGCGTGCTGTTTCGCGGCTTCAACGTCCCCACCCCAATCGACTTCAAACGCTTTGCCGCCAGTTTCGGCGCGCCGCTGGCCAGCTACGAATTCGGCTCCACGCCACGTAGCAAAGTGTTCGCCGGGGTCTACAGCTCGACGGAATACCCGGCCCACCAATTCATCCCTTTGCACAATGAGCAGGCCTATACCCGCCCCTGGCCTTCGCGCATCTGGTTCCACTGCATCAAGGCCAGTGAAACCGGTGGCGAAACGCCAATCTGCGACAGCCGCCTGATCTATCAGCGCATGCCCGCCGAGATTCGCGAGCTATTCGCCAGCCGCGAGTTGCTCTACGTGCGCAACTACAGCGGCGCCCTCGACCTGCCCTGGCAAAAAGTGTTCAACACCGAAGACCGCGCCCAGGTCGAACGCTATTGCCAGGACAACGACATCGAGTGGGAATGGAAGGCCGACGGCGACCTACGGACCCGCCAACGCTGCGCCGCCGTGTTGCAGCACCCCGAGACCGGCGAGTGGGTCTGGTTCAACCAGGCGCACCTGTTTCACGTCTCGGCCATTGAACCCGCCGTGCGTGCCAGCCTGCTGGCGGCCGTCGGTGAAGAGAACCTGCCGCGCCATGTGTATTTCGGCGACGGCTCGGCGATTCCCGATGCGATGCTCGATACGGTGCGTGCGGTCTATGACCAGACCGCCGTCAGCTTCCCTTGGGAACCCGGCGACATTCTGATGCTCGACAACCGACTGGTCGCCCACGGGCGCAATCCTTATACCGGTGACCGTAAAGTCATCGTGGCCATGGCGTAAATCCCACCATGTTTGCATTCAATCACTGGATCGAAGTGCTGGAGGCTAACGCCCTGCACTTCCCGCAGCGTGCTGCCTTGCATTTCCTGCCGGACGGCGTCGAGATCGGCGAAACCCTCACGTTTGCCCAATTGCACGAGCAGTCCCAATCCCTGGCGGCCGCCTTGCAGGCGCGTTGCAGTCCAGGCGACCGCGTGTTGTTGATGCTGCCGAGCAGCCTCGACTATGCACGCGCGTTCTGCGCCTGCTTGTATGCGGGGCTGATCGCCGTGCCGCTGTTCCCGCCGCCGTCCCGCAAGCCGCGCCATCTGGATCGCGTGCGCAATGTCGTGATCGATGCGCAGCCAGCGCTGATCCTCGCGCCCTTGGATCATTGCGAAGGTCTACGCGAATTGGTTGAACATCGCGTCGATGTGTTGACCGTCAACAACCTCGGCACCCCGGCGCCTGACACGTGGCAACGGCCGGCGATCGACGGCGCCAGCGTGGCGTTCCTGCAATACACATCCGGCTCCACCGGCACGCCCAAAGGCGTCGAAGTGCGCCAGCGCAACCTGATCGCCAACGTCGAATTGATGCGCAAGGCCTACGGTTTCGATGAGCACGGCGCCATGGTCAACTGGCTGCCGCTGTACCACGACATGGGCCTGATCGGCGGCGTACTCGCCCCGCTCTACAGCGGCATGCCGTGCTACCTGATGGCCTCGCAGACCTTCGTGAATGCACCGTCCACCTGGCTGCAGGCCTTGAGTCGCTACCGCGCTACCGCGAGCTTCGCGCCGAATTTTGCCTATGCCCTGTGCAACCGCGTGGTCAGCGACAGCCTTATCGCCCAGCTCGATCTGAGCGCCTGGCAGCACGCAATCAACGGCGCCGAGCCGATCCACCCGGCCACCCTCGACGCCTTCGCCCGACGCTTTGCCGCGTGCGGCCTCAACCCCATGGCCATCAGCCCCGGTTACGGCCAGGCCGAAGCTACCCTGTGCGTCAGCGCAACGCCCGCCGAAGCCCTCCCGGTGGTGTTGCGCCTGGACAAAAGCGTGTTGGAGACCGGCCACGTGGCCCTGGCGTCCGGCGACGCCACTGCGGTTGAATTTGTCGCCTGTGGCTACCCGCAAGCGCTTCACACCATCGCCATTGCGGACCCGAACACCCACGAACGCTGCGCCGTCGACCGCATCGGCGAAGTCTGGCTGCAAGGCCCGAGCAACGCCGAGGCCTACTGGAAAAACCCCGATGCCAGCCGCTACGCGTTCGAGGCGCAGATAGTCGGTGAGCCCGGCTATTACCTGCGCTCAGGTGACCTGGGTTTCATGCATGAAGGTCAAATCGTCATCTGCGGCCGCCTCAAAGACCTGCTGATCCTCAACGGCCGCAACCTTTACCCCCACGATATCGAGTTTGCGATCACCGACAGTGAGCCGGGCATCCGCACCGGACGCATCGCGGCTTTCTCGGAGATGGACCCGCTGCTCGGCCGCGAGAAACTGGTGATCGTTGCCGAGCCGCAGCGCAAGTTTGTCGACCCGGCACATCACCCGGCGCTGTTCGCGTCGATGCAAACCGCCGTGCGTGAAGCGGCCGACTGCGGCATCGACCAGATTGTGCTGGTGGAAGCCGGCACCATCCCGATGACCACCAGCGGCAAGATCGCCCGCCAGGGTGCGCGCCACCAATGGGCGGCCGGCACCCTGAGCATCATCGCCCAGAGCGGCGGGCAGGCAAGCACGCCCGTTGAACGCATCGCTATCGAGCAACTGCGCCGGCAGCCGAGCCTTTCGGCCTGCCAGCAGTGGCTGGAACAGACGCTGATAGAGGTCAATCCGTACCTCAGCGTCGACGTCGAGCTCAGTCTGATCGGCTTGGGCCTGGACTCCATCGGCATTGCCGATTTTGCCGCGCGCCTGCACCGCGACCTGGGCTGGGACCTCGACACCCAGAGTCTGTTCGGCGAACGACGCCTGGCCGAATGGGCGCAGGCGCTGCTCGTGTACCTCGGGACTCCCGCGCCCGGTGCCCGCCTCGAATCAGACGCTACCCCCCACCCTCGCCGCCAATCCTTCGCCCAGCGTCGCCTGTGGTTCCTGCACCAGTTGAACCCGCAGGACACCCACCACAACCTGGTATTGCACCTGAAGCTGCAAGGCCCAGTTGACAGGGGCGTCTTGTCGCAACGGCTCAATGCCCTGGTCGAGCGTCACAGTGTGCTGCGCACGGTCTATCACGATAGCGTTGATGGCCCGCAGCAACAGGTGCTGCCGGCCAGCAACGTGCGTTTGACCCTCCATGATCAATTGGCGGACTGCCTGGCCCAGGAACACGCCACCCCGGTCGACCTCAAGCAAGGCCCACTGCTACGCGCCCACCTGATCAGCCACGATCACCAGCACGACCTGCTGCTGACCCTGCACCACATCGCCTTCGACGGCCGCTCCGCACAACTGCTGCTGGCTGAACTGGCGGCCCAGGCCGCCAATGAAACGCCGGTGCAATATCTGGACTTTGCCCGTTGGGAAGCCGCGCACTGGACAGACCAGCGCATCGCCACGCACCAGGATTTCTGGCGCGAACACCTGGCCGATGTGCCGCAAACCCTGGACCTGGGCGGCAGCGGCACTACCCACGGCGAACACAGCCTGAATTTCAGCCTGCCGCAAGCCACCTGCGACACCCTCGCCTGCGTCGCCCGTGAACACGGCATGACGCTGTTCATGCTGCTGTTGGCCAGCTATCAACTGGTGCTCAAGCAATTGGGCGGCCAGCAACGTTTTCTGCTCGGCACTGATGTGAGCGGCCGTCCGCTGGCCGCGCACAACGAGGTGATCGGCTTCTTTGTCAACCAGCTGACCCTGCGCTGTGAGATAGCCGGGGAAGGGACGCTGGCGGATTTTTTCGCGCACGTGCGTGATGAGGCGCGACTGGCGTATGCCCACCAGGACCTGCCGTTTGACCTGGTTGTCGCGGCGCTGGCCCCAACCCGGCGCGCCGGCCATTCGCCGCTGTTCCAGGTCAAGCTCAACTATCAACCGTCGCGGGTTGCGCCGGTCACTCTTGCCGGTGCACAACTGACGAGCATGGACGTTGCGCAGGCGCCGGGAGACTTCCATCTGGTGCTCGACCTGGTGCATGCCAGCCACGGCATTGATGCCACGCTCAAATACCGTGGCGAGTACTTCGATCAGCCCCGAGCCTTGCGCCTGCAGCATTTGTGGAGCCGCCTACTCGGCGAAGTTCGTGATCTGCTCGGCGAGTCCCTGCCCGCCCTGGCCCAGCGCCTTGACGATTGGGATCAAGCTTTCCAGCGCGAAAGCCAGCAGTCCCACGCCCTCGCCGGTCGCAGTCAGTTGCTGCAAACCAAACGTCGCTCACTGACCCTTTGATCAAGGTGGATGCTTGTATGCCTATCGTGCCCCCAGCACCCCGCACACTGGGCAGTGTGCGCCGCAAAACCATGAACGTTGCCCCCCAGCAACTGGTCAGCGAACGCCTGCTCAGCCCCGATCACGCCTTGCCGTTGGTGATCGAACCCGCAGTCAGCGGCGTCGATCTGGTGGCCTGGGCTACCCGTGAACGCGAAGCCCTGGAACGGAAGCTGCTGCAATACGGCGCCCTGCTGTTCCGCGGATTCGACGTCGCGTCGGTGGAACAATTCGACCACGTCATCGCTGCCCTGTCCCCCGGTGCCCTGGAATATATGTTCCGCGCCTCCCCGCGCACCCGGGTCGGCGGCAACATCTACACCTCGACCGACTACCCGGCCGACCAGATGATTTTCCCGCATAACGAACACTCCTATTCGCCGCGTTTCCCGCTGCGCCTGTTCTTCTATTGCCAACTGCCGTCCGAGACCGGCGGCGAAACCCCGATCGGTTCAACCCGCGCAGTCAAGGCCCGGATCAGCGCCGACATCGAGGCGCGTTTTCGTGAAAAAGGCGTGCTCTACGTGCGCAATTACGGCGACGGTTTCGGCCTGCCGTGGCAGAGCGTCTTCCAGTCCGCCGACCGCAGCGAAGTCGAAGCCTACTGCGCCAGCGTCGGCATCGAAGTGGAATGGAAAGAAAACAACCGCCTGCGCACCCGCCAACGAGGCCCGGCAGTGGTACGCCATCCGCGTACCGGCGAAGAAGTCTGGTTCAACCACGCGACGTTTTTTCACATCAGCACCCTGCCGCCGGCCATCCGCGATTCGCTGCAAGGCAACTTCAACGACCTCGACCTGCCGACCAACACCTTCTACGGCGACGGCACACCGATCGAACCGGAGGTGCTGGCGTCGCTGCGCGCCGCCTACCTGGATTCGCTGGTGCGTTTCTCCTGGCAACAGGGCGACGTGCTGTTTATCGACAACATGCTTGCGGTGCACGGTCGCGAACCGTTTACCGGCAAACGCGCAATCATGACCGGCATGGCCGAGGCCTTGCTGTCCGCCGACGTGGCTGTCTGACCGCTATCAACCCCATTTTGCAGTTGAGCTGAACATGAACGGACTTCAAGGCTTTCGTATCTCACCGCAACAAGCGTCGCTTTACCCGCACCTCGATGGCGCAACCGAACACACGTTCAGTTGCCAACTGCAATGGACCATCGCCCAGGCAGTAGACGCCAACACCCTATCCCAGCGCCTGCAGGCATTGGTCAGCGGCAGCGAAATACTGCGCACACAGCTGACTCCGGTGCCAGGCCTGCGCCATCCGGTGCAAGTGATTCACGACCAGGCCGCGCTGAGCGTGGGCGTTAAGGACCTGCGCCACCTCAGCCCAGCCGATCAGCAGGTTGCCTTGGCCACCTTGGACGGGACCGCGCCGCTGGCCGTGACGCTGGTGCAACTGACCGAGGGGCACGTGCTGCACCTGGCCGCCGCCAGCAGCCATCTTGACCTCGCCAGCCTGAAACTGCTGGCCATTGCCCTGCTGCAAGACACCCCGCCGGACCTGTCCGAAACCCTTCAATACGCCGATTACGCCGAGTGGCGCTGGAGCCTTGCCGAAGACGAGCCCGAACACCCCGGCGCAATGTTCTGGAAACCCTCAGCCGACAGCGAACAGCACAGCTTGCAACTGTCGCTGGAAACGCCCCGCCCCGGTGGATTCAGCCCGCAGCGCATCGACGTGCACCTGCCCCACCACCCGGTACTGACCGCTGAGCTGATGCTGGCGGCCTGGGCGGTGCTGCTCGGGCGGTTGTCCGGTCAACAGCAGGTGCCGATCACCCTGATCCATGCCAGTCGCGGCCCGGAACTCGACAACGCCTTGGGCCTGTTCGAGCAAACCTTGCCTGTGCGGATCGACCTGCAAGCCCAGGCGACCTTGCTGGAACAAAGCCGCCATGTCAGCGCCCTGGTCGAACAGGCCACAGGCTGGCAGGACTATTACACCCAGGACCTCAAGGGCGGTTATGCCTTCGCCTGGCGTGCCAGCGATGCGCGCGAACGCGACGCCAGTGCGGTAATGAGCCCGGCCAAGGCGTGCCTGCACGTGCATCAAGGTCCCGAGCGGCTCAACGCGCAGATCATCTACGATCGCCATCTGCTCAGCCACAAGGCGGCCGCCTGCCTTGCCGAACAGTGGGCGCAGTTGCTGCACTCCGCGTTGGCCGCACCGCACCAGGCCTGGGCGCAGTTGCCCATGGGCGGGCCGCTGCAAGCGCAGATCATCGCCCCCCAGGCACAACCGCCGGTGATAGAAGCCGTGACGCTTGTTGAACTGATCGGCCGCCAAGTGCAACTACAGCCAACCGCCATCGCCCTGAGCGACCCGCAGGGCGACCTGAGCTACGCGCAACTGGACGCAAGCGCCACGCAGTTGGCGCACCAACTGGTGGCCGCCGGCATCCGTGCCGGTGTGCCGGTCGGTATCCTGTTCCCCCGTGGCAACGCCGCGATCGTCGCGCTGCTTGCCGTGTTGAAGGCCGGTGGCGCCTATGTGCCGGTGGACCCGACTTATCCGCAGGACCGTCGCGCCTACATGCTCGCCGACAGCGCCATTGCGCACATCGTCGTCAGCCCTGAGCTGGCCGATAGCGTGCCGGCTGGCCTGCAGAGCTTTGTGCTGGACGACTTGCACGCCCCCAAGAACCTGCCGCCATTGCCGCTGCCGCGTGGCGACGACCTCGCGTACCTGATCTACACCTCCGGTTCCACCGGTGCACCGAAAGCCGTCGAAATCAGCCACGCTGCCTTGAGCTATTCCACCCAGGTGCGCATGGCGGCGTATGAAGCGCCGGTGAGCGCTTACCTGCTGCTGTCCTCGTTTGCCTTCGACAGCTCCGTGGCCGGGATTTTCTGGACCCTGGCCCAAGGCGGCCGCCTGGTATTGCCGGCACCCGGCGAAGAGCTGGACATGGCGCGCCTGTCGCACTTGATCGGCCAACACCAGGTCAGCCACGGCCTGTCGCTGCCCTCGCTGTATCAAGCGTTGCTGGATCAACTCGGCAGCGCCAACAGCCTGCAATGCTGGATCGTTGCCGGGGAAGCCTGCCCGCCGTCGTTGATCGCCCAGCATAGCAACACCCTGCCCCACACGCTGCTGGTCAACGAATACGGTCCTACTGAAGCCACCGTGTGGGCGACCTACGATGTACTGAGCCCCGACCGCGCCTTGACCATCGGCCGCCCGATTGCCGGCATGGACCTGCGCGTCTTGAATGAACACGACATCACCAGCGGCATCGGTGAACCCGGTGAAATCGTGCTGGCCGGCCCAACCCTGGCCCGTGGTTATCGCAATAAGCCCGAGGAAACCGCTAAGGCCTTTGTCACCCTGGCCGACGGCACCCGCGCCTACCGCACCGGTGATCTGGCCTGCTGGCTGGCCGATGGGCGCCTGGCGTTCCTGGGGCGCAAGGACCATCAGGTCAAATTGCGCGGCTATCGCATCGAACTCGGCGAGATCGAGCGACAACTGTGCAGCCACAGTGACGTGCGCGAAGCAGCCGTGATTGTGCAGGAGCAACCCGCCGGCAAGCGTCTGCTGGCCTATGTGCTCGCCGCCCATGGCTACGCGCCGGATTCAGAAGCCCTCAAGCGCTACCTCGGCGAGCGACTGCCGTCGTACATGGTGCCAACGCGGGTGCTGACATTGTCAGCCTTCCCACGCACCCCCAACGGCAAACTCGATACCCGCCAACTGCCAGACCCGGACCAGTTCGACCAAAGCACCCATGTCGCCCCGCGCACGCCGATGGAAACCACTTTGCACGCCATAGTCACCAAGGTCTTGAAGCTCGACAGCGTCAGCGTCACCGAGAGCTTCTTTGCCATAGGGGGCGACTCGATCCTTAGCCTGCAAGTGGTGGCCCAGGCCCACGAACAAGGCATTGCGCTGTCGGCCAAGCATGTGTTCGAACACCAGACCATCGCCGCCATGGCCCATGTCGCCCAGCCGCGGGACACCCGGCATGTCGACACTGAGAGCACCGAATTCAGTGCCTCGGGCATGTCGCAAGATGAACTGAACGCGCTGATGGCCGAGCTCAACGACGCCGACCTGTAACCGCCACGCCCATCGCCGTTGCCCCTTTTTCTGCAGGACGTTTTGAATGACCACCGAAAAGACCACCAGCAATCCGATCGAAGATGTTTACCCGCTGTCACCGCTGCAACAAGGGATGCTGTTCCATTCCCTGCTGCATGAAGACTCCGGCGTGTATTTGATGCAGGATCGCTACCGCATCGGTGGGGCCATTGATGAAGGCGCGTTCCTTGAGTCCTGGCGCCAGGTGGTGGCGCTGCACCCGTCGCTACGCGCCAGCTTCCAGTGGAAAACCCAGAAGCAACCGGTGCAGGTGATCCACCGCGAGGTCAAGGTGCCGCTGGACACCCTCGATCTGCGCGGCCTGGCTCCCCATGAGCAGGAGGCGCGGATTCGCAGCCTGCTCGAAAACGAGCAGAAAATCGGCTTCAACCTGTCCAAGCCACCCTTGATTCGCTTCCGCCTGGTGCGCCTGGCGGATGAGTCCTATGAGTTCATCCGCAGTTTCCATCACATTCTGATGGACGCCTGGTGTATTTCCCTGGTGACCGTGGACTTTCTCAAGGTCTACGAAGCACTGTGCAACGACCGTACGCCACAGATCAAAAGCCCACGCCCATTTCGGGACTACATTCAATGGCTGCAACGCCAGGACGCGGGCAAGGCTGAGCAGTTCTGGCGCGGCCAATTGCAGGGGCTCAACGCACCCACGCCGCTGACCGTGGACAACGGCGTAAGCCGCGACCGCTACACCGACGCGGTGCGGGTGGCCGACCAGTTGATCCATCTGAGCGAAGACGACACCCAGGCCTTGGCCGCTTTTTGCCGTCACCGCCGGATCACTCCCAATACCTTCTTCCAGGGCGTCTGGTCCCTGTTGTTGTCGCGCTACAGCGGCCAGCGTGACGTGGTCTTCGGCGTCACCGTGGCGGGGCGCCCCGCTGAGTTGACCGGCGTCGCCGAGATGATTGGCCTGTTCATCAACACCCTGCCACTGCGGGTCAGCGTCGACCCGCAGGCGACCTTGGGTGACTGGCTCACGGCGTTGCAGGGGCTGAACGTCGAGATGCGCGACTTCGAGCACACGCCGCTGACCGATATCCAGGGCTGGAGCGATTTCCCCCGTGGCGAAACGCTGTTCGACAGCATTCTGGTGTTTGAAAACGCGCCGATCGATGAACAGATTCTGGACGGTGGTTTTGAGTTCAGCCTCGACGGAATGGACCACAGTGTGCACACCCACTATGGCTTGACCGTGGTGATCCTGCCCGGCGAGCAACTCGGCATTCGCGTGTCCTACGACCGCGAGCGTTTTGAAGCGGATACGGTGCAGCGCCTGCTCGGCCACTTGGCCAGCCTGGTACGCGGCATGCTCGCCGCGCCTGAAGCGCCGCTGGGCAGCTTCGAGCTGCTGGCCGCCGACGAGCGCCAGCAATTGCTTGGCGAGTGGGCACTCAACCCCCACGATTTCCCGCTGCATAAAAGCTACGCCGAGCTGTTTGCCGCCCAGGTCGCCGAGCGTGGCGATCAAATTGCCGCGATCTGCGCCGGCGAATCCCTGACCTATGCCGAGCTCGACTTGCGTGCCACGCGCCTGGCCCAGGCCCTGCGCACAGCCGGTGCGGGTGCCGATCAATTGGTCGCGCTGGTCGCCCCCCGTGGCCTGGCGTTATTGACCAGCATGATTGCCGTGTTCAAGGCCGGCGCCGCGATGCTGCCGCTGGAGGTCAACCACCCGCCTGAGCGTCTGCGCGAGATCCTCAACCTGTCCCGCGCCCCGCTGCTGGTGGCGAGTGAAGAGTGCCGTGGCCTGCTCGACCCACTGCTCAGCGGCCTCGAGCACGCGCCTACGGCCCTGTTCGCCGAAGCCGCCTGGAACACGCCCAACGACGCGCCATTCACGCTGGCCGGCGGCCCGGACAGCCTGGCCTACGTGCTGTTCACTTCGGGCTCGACCGGTACGCCCAAGGGCGTGATGATCGAACAGCGCGGCATGCTCAATAACATCTTCGGTAAAGTCCCGGCCCTGGGGCTGAGCGCCAATGACCGTATTCCACAGACCGCCTCGGTGGCCTTCGATATTTCCGTGTGGCAATTTCTCGCGGCGCCGGTGTTGGGCGCCACCGTGCATATTCTGCCGGACGAAGTGGCCCACGATCCGCAACGCCTGCTGCAAGTGCTGGCCAGCGAACGCCTCAACGTACTGGAAATCGTCCCGAGCCTGATGCGCACGCTGCTTGCGCTGTGCCCGTGCGACCTTCAGTTGCCTGACCTGCGCTGGGTACTACCGACTGGCGAGGCGCTGCCGCCGACCGTGGCGCGCGACTGGTTCGCACGCTTCCCGGACATCGCGCTGATGAACGCCTACGGCCCAGCCGAGTGCGCCGACGACGTGGCGTTCCAGCCGATTACCCAGGCGCCGCACGCCAACGTCAGCCATATGCCCATAGGCCAACCCACGGCCAACAACCGCCTGTATGTGCTCGATGAGGCCCTGCGCCCGGTGCCAATCGGCGTGGCTGGGGAAATCTGCGTCGGTGGCGTCGGCGTCGGCCGTGGTTACCTGCACGACCCGCAGCGCACCACCGAGGCATTCATCCAGCACCCACAGATCGACGGTCGTCTGTACCGCACCGGCGACCTCGGCCGCTGGTGCGCCGACGGCGTGATCGAGTACCTCGGCCGTCGCGACCAGCAAGTGAAATTGCGTGGCCACCGCATCGAACTGACCGAAATCGAACACCGACTGGCCCAGCACCCGAACGTGCGTGAAGCCGCGGTATTGCTGCGCGAGAACAGCGCGGGCGAAGCCTGGCTCGTGGCCTACTGGTCAGCCCACGACGACACGCTGGGCAGCACCGGCCTGAGCGAACACCTGCGCACACAACTGCCGCCGTACATGGTCCCGGCCGCGTTCGAATGCCTGGAACGCTTGCCCCTGAACAACAACGGCAAAGTCGACCGCAAAGCCTTGGCCGCGCTGCAACTGAACTGGCAGGCCGATACCCGGGAAAGCCTTGCGCCGCGCAACGAACACGAAGCCACCATCGCCAAGGTGTGGGCCGACGTACTCGGACGCGACAGTGTCGGCGTGGAGGACAATTTCTTCACCCTCGGCGGCCACTCGCTGCTGGCCACCCAGATCGTCGCGCGCCTGCGCAGCCAGTTCAAACTCGACCTGCCGTTGCGCGTGCTGTTCGAACAGCCGACCGTCGCCCTGCTGGCCGTGGCCATCGCCGAACGCGAAGCGCAAGCGGCTGCACCGCAAGCCGTCGCCCTCGACACGCCGCACGCCAAGGCGCGCCCTGCCCTGCTGCCGTTGTCGTTCTCGCAACAACGCCTGTGGTTTATCGAACAACTGACCCCAGGCACCACGTTGTTCAATATCCCGTTTGCCCTGCACCTCAAGGGTGAACTCAACGTCCCGGCGCTGAACGCCAGCCTGAATGATTTGCTCGCGCGCCACGAGATCCTGCGCACCGGTATCCGCAGCGTGGATGGCGTGCCGAGCCAGCACATCAGCGACGCACTGGAAGTTGCACTGCCGTTTGAAGACCTGTCCGGCCTGGGCGCAACCGCCCGTGAAGGCGCGCAATTCACGGCGCTGCAAGCCACCTTTGAACAGCCCTTCGACCTGACCGAGCCACCGCTGCTGCGCGCCCGCCTGCTCAAAGTGGCACCGGGCGAACACGTGCTGGGCATCGCCCTGCATCACCTGGTCTCCGACGCCTGGTCGGCGACCATCGCCCTGCGTGAGCTGGCCTTGGGTTACGAGGCCCGTTGCAACGGCAGCGCGGCGCAATTAGCGGCGTTGCCGCTGCAATACGCCGATTTCGCCCTGTGGCAGCGTGACCATCTGCAAGGCGCCGAACTCAAGCGCCAACTGGATTACTGGACCCGCACCCTCGACCGTCGCGACCAGGACGCCAGCCCGCTGCTGGCGTTGCCCACCGACCATCCTCGGCCCTCGGTGCAGAGCTATCTCGCCGGCCTGGTAAAACGCGAGCTGAGTGCCGACTTGAGTGGCCGCGTGCAGGCGCTGGCCAGCCGCCTCGGCACCACGCCGTTCAGCGTGGTGTTCGCGGGCTTTGCCGTGCTGATGCACCGCTTGAGCGGCGATGCCACGGTGTTGATCGGTACACCGGTCACTCACCGCGAGCAACCGGGCACCGAAGCTCTGTTGGGGATCTTGCTCAACAACCTGGCGATCCGTGCCGACTTCACCGCCCAGGCGGATTTCAGCGCCGTGGTCAGCCAGGTCGCCACGCGGCTGCGCGAAGGCCTGCAGCATCAGGACCTGCCCTTCGAACAACTGGTCGACAGCCTGCAACTGCCGCGCAGCCTCAGCCATGCGCCGCTGTATCAAGTGATGGTCGCGCAGCAATTGGCCATGGAGTCCCGCCTGCAATTCCCGGGGCTGGCCTTCGAAGCCCTGGACACGCCGCTCAAGCACTCCGAGTGCGACCTGGACCTGCACGTGCTGTGCCCGGCCAATGCGCCGATTCAGCTGGAGCTGATGTTCGCCCTTGACCTGTTCACCCAGGACAGCGCCCGCCAGACGCTCGCGCGCCTGGAACACCTGCTGCAACAGATGCTCGCCGAGCCGCAACGCCCGGTCGCCGCCTTGCCGCTGCTGATGCCGGCTGAATGGCAGCGCACCGTGGTCGAGTGGAACCGCACCGAAATGGACGTGCCGCAGCACCTGACGTTCGCCCAGTTGTTTGAACAGCAGGCCGAACGCACGCCGCAGCGCGATGCGTTGTGCTTTGAAGGCCAGCGCCTGAGCTACGCCGAACTGAATCGCCGTGCCAACCAGGTCGCACATTACCTACGCGCCCAAGGGGTGGTCGCCAATTGCCCGGTGGCGTTGTGTGTGGAGCGTTCCCTGGAGTTGTTGATCGGCCTGTTGGGCATCCTGAAGGCCGGTGGCGCCTATGTGCCGCTGGACCCTGGCTACCCGGCCGAACGCTTGGCCTACATGCTCGAAGATGCGCAACCCGCGCTGTTCCTCGGCCAGCAGGGCCTGCTTGAACAGTTGGGCGGCGACTTGCCGCGCCTGCGCCTGGACGCCGATGCCGCGCTATTGGCCGCTCAGCCTGAGAGCAACCCCGCAGCATTGGCCGGCCCGGATGACCTGGCCTACATCATGTACACCTCGGGCTCCACGGGTAAGCCCAAGGGCACCCTGGTCACCCACACGTCGGTGGTCAACCTGGCCTGGGCGCGGATCCATGGCCTGTATCGCCGCTACACCGACCAGCCGATGCGCACCAGCTTCAACTATTCGTTCGCCTTTGATAGCTCGGTGGCGGAATTGATTCTGCTGCTCGACGGCCACAGCCTGTACCTGACGCCGGAAGACGTGCGCTACGACCCTGCAGCACTGGCGCAGTTCTTCCAGGAAACCCGACTGGACGCGTTCGAATGCACCCCGGCGCAGCTTAAAAGCCTGCTCGAAACCGACGGCGTGCGCCGTGGTGAAACCTACCTGCCGCGCTTCGTGCTGTTTGGCGGTGATGCGGTGGACGCGCAACTGTGGCAGCGTTTGCCGTCGATCAGCGGCAGCCGTTTCTTCAATACCTACGGCCCAACCGAGTGCACCGTGGACGCCACCGGATGCGCGGTGGACGACTTCCCGCAACGGCCGATCATTGGTCGGCCAATCGCCAACGTACGCACCTATGTGCTGGATGCGTTCTTGAATCCGATGCCGGTGGGTGTGCCTGGCGAGCTGCATATCGGCGGCGCCGGGGTGACCCTGGGTTACCTCAACCGCGCCGAACAAACCGCCAAAGTGTTTATCAACGACCCGTTCTCGCCACTGCCGCAGGCGCGCATGTACAAGTCCGGTGACCTGGTGCGCTGGCTGCCGGACGGCCAGCTGGAATACCTCGGGCGCATGGACCACCAGGTGAAAATCCGCGGTTTCCGCGTCGAGCTGGGCGAGATCGAAGCCTTGATCGGCGCACAACCCGGCGTGCGCCAGGCGGTGGTACTGGCCCGTGAAGACGTACAGGGCGACAAGCGCCTGGTGGCGTACGTCACCTGTGATCAACCGGCCGATATGAATGCCTGGCGTAACCGTCTTGGCGCCGCCCTGCCCGACTACATGGTGCCGTCGGCGTTTGTGGTGCTGGACGAACTGCCGCTGACCGACAACGGCAAACTCAATCGCAAGGCCCTGCCCGCACCAGATATCCAGGCTGAACCGAACGCCGAAGACCCGCCGCGCACCGACGCCGAACGCCAGCTCGCGGCCTTGTGGGCAGAGCTATTGAATGTGCCGTTGGGCGCCATTGGGCGAGACAGCCAATTCTTTTACCTGGGTGGCCATTCGTTGCTCGCGGCCGTGCTGTTTGCCCGCCTGCGTCAGCAATTTTCCACGGTGCCGCCGCTGCGCGCGGTGTTTGAACACCCCACCTTGCAGGCTTTGGCGGCGCTATTGGCGCAACCGCTGCAAGCACCTGCCGCGACGTTCGTCCCCATGACTCGCCCGGCGCGCTTGCCGTTGTCGTTCGAACAACAGCGCCTGTGGTTCCTCGAACAACTGAGTGGCGCCAGCGAATACAACGTCGTCAGCGCCGTGCAGTTCGACGGTGAGTTGAATGTCCAGGCGTTGCAATCAGCGTTGAACACCGTGATCCAACGTCACGAAATCCTGCGCAGTCGCATCCTGCGTGAAGCCGACGGCGAGCTGGCGTTGGTGATTGAGCCGCAGGGTGAACTGACATTGGCGGTGGCGCAGTGGGATGCTGTCAGCGATGAACGCTGGCAGCAACTGACCGACGCCGCGATCCAGGCCGCTACCGCGCAGCGCTTTGACCTGGCGCACGAGGTGCCGATGCGCGCCGCGTTGCTTCAGCGCAACCGCCAGGCATTGCTGGTCCTTACCTTGCATCACTGCGCGACAGACGATGCTTCCACACAAAACCTGCTCGACGAATTGGCCCAGTGCTACAGCGCCGACTGCCAGGGCCACGCCGCCCACCTGCCGGCGCTGGCGTTGCAATACCCGGATTACGCGCTCTGGCAGCGCGAGTCTGCCCAGCAAGCGCTGTTCGACAGCCAATTGGCCTACTGGCGCACTCAGCTGGAAGACGGCAGTTACCAACTGGAACTGCCCACCGACCAGCCACGCCCGCACGTCCTTGACCCGCGTGCCGGTTCCGTCCAACTGCAGTTGCCCGCAGAACTGAGCGGTCGTTTGCGCCAGTTTGCCCAGCAACGTGGCGCCACGCTGTACATGCTGCTGCTCAGCGCCGCGCAACTGCTGCTGGGGCGCTACGCCAACCAGCGCGATGTGCGTTTCGGCAGCCCGGTGGCCCAGCGGCCATTGGCCGAGTTGCAACCGCTGATCGGGTGCTTCGTCAACACCTTGGTGATGCGCGCCGACCTGGCGCCGGGCCTGGACTTCATCGGTCTGCTCGATCAGGTGCGCAACACCGTTCTGGATGCGCAACAGCATCAGGACGTGCCGTTCGATCAGGTGGTCGAACACCTGGCACCGGAACGCAGCCTTGGCCAGACACCGTTGTTCCAAGTGCTGTTCGTGATGCAGAACGCCAACACCGGTGCCAGCCAGTGGCCGCAGTTGCAGGTGAGCGAACGTGCGGTGACGGCCGACGCCACCAAGTTCGACCTGAACTGGGAAGTGCATGACGGCGAGGTGTTGTCGGTATTGCTTGAATACCGCAGCGCACTGTTTACCCAGGCCACCGCCGAGCGTTGGCTGGCGCAATGGCAAGCCCTGCTGGAAAGCATGCTGGAAGCGCCACAGACGCGTTTGACTGACTGGTCGCCGTTGGCCGTCGCAGAGCGTCAACAACAGTTGGCGTGGAACACCACTGAGCGTCATTACCCTGGCCCGCAAGACCTGCGTACAGCCCTGAGCCAGCAAGCCGCCCTGACACCGAACGCGCCGGCGCTGGTGTTTGAAGGCCAGCGCCTGAGCTACGCCGAGCTGGACCAGCGCGCTCAACGCGTCGCCCGTGCCTTGCGTGCGGCGGGCATCGGTCGCGAGTCGATTGTGCCGGTGTGCATGGAGCGCTCGGTGGACATGGTCGTGGCCTTGCTCGGTGTGGTGCATGCCGGTGCCGCGTGGTTGCCGCTGGATCCTGAGCTGCCGGCTGCACGTTTGGCGTTCCTGATTGCCGACGCCGAGGCCCAGGTGACGCTGACGCAACCGCAATGGCTGCCACATTTGCCCGTCGGGCATACCGCCTGGACCCTGGAAACACTGCCCGCGGCTGAAAACGGCGAGCCGCTGAGCGTGGAGGCCAGCGACCTGGCCTACGTGCTCTACACCTCCGGCTCCACCGGCCAGCCCAAAGGCGTGATGAACGAACACGGCGCCCTGATGAACCGCCTGCATTGGATGCAGGACGCGTTCCCGATTGGCCCGGATGACCGCGTGCTGCAAAAGACCCCGTACAGCTTCGACGTGTCGGTATGGGAATTCTTCTGGCCGCTGATCACCGGCGCAACCCTCGTGGTTGCGCGTCCGGATGGCCATCGCGACCCGGCCTACCTGAGCCAGTTGATCCAGCAGGAACAGGTCACCACCCTGCATTTCGTGCCGTCGATGCTGCGGGTCTTCGTCGAAGAGCCGAGCCTGGTCAACTGCCGCAGCCTGCGCCAGGTGTTTGCCAGCGGCGAGGCGTTGCCGGTGGATCTGGTGCAGCGGTTCATGTCCCAGCACCCGGCCGCGCTGGTCAATCTGTACGGCCCAACCGAAGCGGCCATCGACGTGTCGGTATGGCGTTGTTCGGTCAACGACACGCTCGTACCAATCGGCAAGCCTATCGCCAACCTGCGCCTGCATATCCTCGATGATGCCCAGCAACCGCTGCCGATTGGCAGCATCGGCGAGCTGTACATCGGCGGCGTCGGCGTGGCACGGGGTTACTTGAAGCGCGCCGACCTGACTGCCGAGCGCTTCCTGATGGTCAACGGTGAGCGCCTGTATCGCACCGGCGACCGTTGCCGCTTCCTGGCTGACGGTAATATCGATTACCTCGGCCGCCTCGACCATCAGGTCAAGCTGCGCGGCCAACGTATCGAGCTCGGCGAGGTCGATGCCGCCCTGCTGAGTCAGCCGGGCATCACTGGCGCGTGCACACTGGTGATCGACAATCGTCTGGTGGCGTTCTACAGCAGCAATGCGCCGCAATCGGAGTTGGGCGCGGCCCTCAGTGCAGAATTACCGGCCTATATGGTGCCCGCGGTGTGGGTCGAAGTGCCGAGCCTGCCCCTGACCACCAACGGCAAGCTCGACCGCAAAGCCCTGGCCGCGTTGCCACTGCCGCCGTCCCAACATGCACCAGTCGCCCCTCGTAACGCCTTGGAAAGCCTGGTCTGCCAGCTGTTCAGCGACGTGCTTGGCGACGGCCTCACCGGTGGGCGTGTGGTCGGTACGGCCGACAGTTTCTTCGCCTTGGGCGGCGATTCAATTCTCGGTTTGAAGCTGATTTCGCAACTGCGCGACCAGGGTTATGCCCTGACGCCCAAAGACCTGTTCCGCGCCCAGACACCTGCGGGCCTGGCGCTGGTGATCACACCGTTGCTGGCGGTGGCCGAGCAAGGAGACGTCAGCGGTGCGATGCCGTTGATGCCGCTGCACCAGTGGTTCTTCGATCAGCAGCAACCGCAGCCCGCCTACTGGAACCAATCGGTGCTGGCGGACAGCGACCGCGTGCTGCAACCGGCGCTGGTCCAGGCCACCCTGGATCGACTGATCGCCCATCACGATGCATTGCGCCTGCGTTTCATCGAAGTGGACGGTCAATGGCAAGCCCATATCGCAGCCGTCGAACCGGCCCGGCTGACGCTAGCCACGGACGTGGGACAGCTGCAGCACGTCGCGCAGAGCCTGGACTTGCAACATGGCCCGTTGTTCGCCGCCGCCTTGCTCGACGGCGCGCCGCAACGCCTGTACCTGGTTGCCCATCACCTGGTGATCGACGCCGTGTCCTGGGCGCCGCTGCTGGAAGATTTCCAGCAGCTGTATGCGGCGCTGGAAAACGGCACACCGGCTAGCCTGCCGGCAAAAACCACGTCCTATCGCCAATGGGCCGAGCACATGCATGCGCACGCCGGCAAAGTCGCCGCGGAGCAGCGTTATTGGGCCAGTCAGGTCGCAACAAATCCGCGCCCCCAGGCCACGATCGCCGAGCGTCAGACCCTGTCGGCCCGTTGGGATGCCACGCGTACGCACCAATGGCTGACCGAGTCCCACGCCGCCTACCGCACCCAGCCGGAAGAGCTGCTGATCGCTGCTCTGGTTGCCACCCTGGCGCAAGCCGAACAGCGCCAGGACATCGTCGTCGACCTTGAGCGTCATGGCCGCGATGCCGGCTTTGAGGGCTTGGATGTCAGCCGCACCGTGGGCTGGTTCACCACCCTGTTCCCGCTGCGTGTCAACGCCCGTGGCGCCGTCGGCGACTGGGTGCGTCAAGCCAAGGAAGCCCTGCGCGGCGTCCCCGGCCAGGGCCTTGGGCACGGCTTGCTGCGCCTGCGGGGCGACTTGCCGGCAGGAAGCGGTGATGTGCTGTTCAACTACCTGGGCCACGAGCAGACCTCGCCAGGTTGGTTGCGTGCCAGCTCGCTGGCGGCGCCGTCGGAGGTGGCTCTGGTTAACCGCGTCAGCCATGCCCGTGAAGTGGTGGCATGGCTGGAGGATGGCGTGCTGAACCTGCATTGGCACAGCGCCAACCCGGTCGCTGACCGCGACCTGCCTGCGCAACTGCTCAAGCACCTGCAAGCGCTGCTCGAACACTGCCTCGATCCCCAGGCCGGTGCGCTGATGCCGTCCGACTTCCCGTTGGCCAAGGCGCTCAATCAGAAGTCCCTCGAGACATTGCTGGGCAAGCTCAAGAACAAACCGAATTCCTGAAGACGGCCCGAGGCTGGCCGTCTTCCCCAAGCATTTGAAATGGATCGCACAACAATGAACAACATCGAAGACATCTACTCCTTATCGCCGACCCAGCATGGTTTGCTGTTTCACAGCGTGGTCGAGCCGGACTCCCGGGTGTATTACCAGCAACTGAGCCTGGAGATGAACGGCCCGCTGCAATTGCCGGCGTTTCGCGCGGCCTGGCAGGCGCTGATGCAACGCCACGCCGTGTTGCGCAGCGCGTTTTTGTGGGAAGACCTCGACGACGCTTATCAGGTGGTGCAAACCGACGTCGGGTTGCCCCTGAGCGAGCTGGACTGGCAAGGCCACGCCGACCCGAAAACCGCGCTGCAGCAATTGGCCCTGGAACAACGCGCACAACCGCTGGAGCTGAATGACTCGCCCCTGATGCGCCTGACCCTGGTGCGCCTGGAGCCGCAGCGCTGGCACCTGATCTGGACCTTCCACCACATCATCATGGACGGCTGGAGCGTCGGCATTGCGATCCAGGAATGGCTGGCGCTCTACTACGAACACGCCCATGGCCGCCCGGCCAATCTGGCGCCGACTCGCGCCTATCGCGACTACATCGCCTGGCTGGCGGAACAGGACATGGCCGCCACCGAAAGTTTTTGGCGTAACCAGTTGCAAGACGTCAGCGAACCGACGCCGCTGCCCGATTTCGGCCTGCGCCTGGTTCCCCCGACCGACGCACCGTGCGCCGAACGGGAAAACCGCCTGAGTGCCGACGAAACCGAGCAATTGGCACAGTTCGCCCGTCGCCATCACTTGACGCTCAATACCCTGATCCAAGGTGCCTGGGCCCTCTTGCTCGGCCAACACGCCGGGCGCGACGACGTGATCTACGGCGTGACTGTGGCCGGTCGCCCGGAAAACCTCGCGGCCGTCGACAGCACGGTCGGGCTGTTCATCAATACCCTGCCCCTGCGTGTGCAATGGGCCGACGGCCCAGCGCTGGTGGACTGGCTGCAACAGTTGCAGCACGCCAACAGCGACTTGCGCCACCACGCCTACCTGCCCCTGGGCAAGCTCAAGTCGATGAGCAAGATCGCGGCGGAGCAGGCGTTGTTCGATTCGATCCTGGTGTTCGAAAATTTTCCGGTCACCGATGCGCTCAACCAGGACGCCGGCGGCTTGAGCTTCGCCGACCCGAACCGTGAGCAGGCCACCGATGGGCTGGTCCTGACCCAAGGGCGCAACCATTTCCCGCTGTCGCTGATCGTGGTGCCGGGCGAACAGTTGCACTACCTGTTCAGCTACAACCGCAGCCGTTTCAGTGACGCCGAAATCACCCTGCTGTCGGCGCAGTTGCGCAACGTGCTATTGGCCATGGCCGCGCAACCTCAATGCCGTGTGGGCGAACTTGATTGGATGGGGGCTGACGAACGCCAGCAGTTGCAAGCCCTGGGGTGTGGTACGCCGCTGGCTGTGCCTGAGGCGTGCCTGCACCAGCGCTTTGAACAACAGGTCGCCGCCGCCCCGGACCAACCGGCGATTCGCGACCGTGAAGGCGTACTCAGTTACGCCGAGCTGGACCAGCGCGCCAACCGCCTCAGCCATCACCTGCGCGCCGAAGGCATCGGCCACCACAGCCTGGTCGCCCTCGCGCTTGAGCGCAGCGCCGACTTTGTCATCGCCTTGCTCGCCACGCTCAAGGCGGGTGCCGCCTACCTGCCGCTGGACCTGAAACAACCCGCCGGACGCCTGGCCGATGTGCTGCAAGACAGCCGCGCCGCCCTACTGATCGGCGCGACAGCTTCGCCCTTGTTGGCACGCTTGGCCGAGCACACGCCGTTGCTGAGCCTGGCCGAACAGGCCGAGGCCATCGCCGCGCAGCCGGGTACCTCGCCCGCCGTCGCCCACAGCCTGGATGACGCCGCCTACGTCATCTACACCTCGGGCTCCACCGGCACGCCAAAAGGGGTGGTGGTCGAGCACCGGGCAATCGTCGACTACCTGACGGCGGTGCACAGCGTGCTCAAGCCGCCCGCCGCCGCCCGCTACGGCCTGCTGTCGAGCATTGCCGCCGACCTTGGCCACACTCAACTGTTCGGCGCGCTGTGCAGCGGTGGCAGCCTGTTGCTGGTGGATGACGAGAGCGGTTTCAGCCCATTGGCCCTGGCGGAGCTGTTCAGCCAGCACCCGGTGGACGTGCTGAAAATCACCCCGAGTCATCTGAGCGGCCTGTTGCAGGCGTTGCCGGATGCACGTTTGTTGCCCCGGTCGCTGCTGGTATTTGGCGGCGACGCGCTGAGCCCGGCGCTGCTGGCGCAGGTCAACGGCCTGGCACCGGGCCTGCGGGTGTTCAACCATTATGGTCCGAGTGAAGCGACAGTCGGCGCAATTGCCACCGAACTCACGCCGGGTCAGCGCAGCATTGCCTTGGGCCGACCCCTGCCCAATCGTCAATTGCGGGTGGTGGATGCACAGGGTCGCGAGGTGGCGACAGGGGTGAGCGGTGAGCTGCTGATCAGCGGCGCCCTCGCCCGTGGCTACTTGCACCGTGACGACCTGAGCGCCGAGCGCTTCCTGCGCGATGAGCAGCAAAACCGCTGGTACCGCACCGGTGACCGCGTGCGCTGGTTGGTGGACGGCCAGCTGGCGTTCCTCGGCCGGGTCGACAGCCAGGTGAAGATTCGTGGCAACCGTCTGGAGTTGGGCGAAGTCGAGGCGCAGATCAAGCGCCTGTCGCCGCTGATCGAACAGGTCGTGGTGCGCGCGCTGGAACTGGACGGCAGCCTGCGCCTGGTCGCCTACCTGGTGGCCAGCCAGTCGCTGTCGGCCCTCAAGCTGCGCAATGACCTCGGCAACCGCGTGCCGGATTACATGGTGCCCGCGCACTTCATCACCCTGGATGAACTGCCCCTGACCCGTAACGGCAAGGTCGATGCACAGCGCCTGCCGCTGCCACCCACCACCGGCGATGACAGCGCCACCCACGTCGCCCCGCGCAATGAAGTAGAAACGTTGCTGGCGGCGATCTGGCAGGACGTGCTCAAACGCGAACAGGTCGGCGTGCACGATAACTTCTTCGCCATCGGCGGAGATTCGATCCTCAACCTGCAAATCATCGCGCGGGCCAACCAGCAAGGGCTCAAGCTCACGCCACGGCAGCTGTTCGAGAACCGCACCATCGCCGATATCGCCCGTGTGCTGGGCGCCGACGCCAGCCATGCCGTTGCCGAACAGCTCGCCGATGGCTATGCGTTGCCCCTGAGTGCCGGCCAACGCGCGCGCCTGGAACAAGGCCCATTGACCGCCACCTGGCGTTGCGTGGCACTGGCGCAACCGCTTGATCGCGACCTGCTCAGCCAGGCCCTTGGCGCCTTGCAACAGCATCACCAGGCGCTGCGCCTCGCGTTCGACGCGGACGGGCAACAGCGTATGCTGGTCGCCCCCAAGGCGGCCGCGATCACGTCCGGCGACTACCACCCGGCGCAGCTGCACGCACTGGCCCAGGCGGGGGTCGACACGCTTGACCTGCGGGCAGGCCAAAGTCTGCATGCCAGCCTGCTCGGCGAGCACCTGTTATTGGCCGCGCACCCGCTGTGCGTGGATGAGAGCTCCTGGTCGTTGCTGCTGACGGACCTCAATCTGGCGCTGGCACAACTACGCTTGCAACGGCCGGTGCGGCTGTCCTACACCGGTGGCAACTTCACCCAATGGACACGCCATCAGCAAGCGCATGCCGAGAGCGATGCACTCGACGAGGCTTGGGAACACTGGCTGCAATACGCCGGGCTGGGCACGCTGCAACTGCCTGACAGCCACCAGCCGAGCAGCGTGGTCGAGCAGAGCGTGAGCGCCGCGACCTCCAGCGAACTGAAACGCCTTACCGATGTTCTGCACCTGGACTGGAACAGCCTGTTGGCCACTGTCGTGGCCGAACAGTGCGGCGACGGTCTGTTGGCGTTGGACCTGTACGCCGCACGCCCTGCCACCGAACGTCTGCCGGTGGCGGCGCCCCTGGTACTTGCCGACCTTGAGCCAGCACTGATCGTCGGTGCGTTGGACCTGGCAGTACCGGTGTTCCTGCAAGCCGCCGGCGCGACTGCGCTGCAACGCCTGCAATCGGTGGCCGCACAACTGCGCGCCTACCCGCAACACGGCGTTGACTATGGTGCGCTGCGCTATCTGTCGGACAACACCTACCTGCAAGACCCCCTGCGCGATTTGCCGGCGGCACCGATTGCCGTGCACTGGCGCGGCGATTTCGACAGCCACCGTGAACAGCGAGGCCTGCTGGCACAGATCACCGCCGCCAATACGCCAGGGGCTTCGTCCCATGCCTTGCGCATCGATGCGCATTGGCAGGACGACCAACTGCACCTGCGTGTCGAAGGCGCGCTGGCCGCCGACTGGGCACCGCAACTGGCCGAACGCCTCAGCGCCCTGGCGGCCCTGCTCGCCGAGCCTGACCTGCGCCCCGCCAGCGAAGCCTTCCCGCTTTGCCACAAGCAGGCCACAACCCTCGCGGGCGAACCGCTGGATTGGCCGAATCTCGAAGACGTCTACCCGCTGTCGTCGATGCAACAAGGCATGCTGCTGCACACGTTGCTGCAACCCCACAGCGGCATCTACCTGATGCAACAGCGCTACAGCTGGGACGGCGTATTGCAACGCACGGCCATGGAAACCGCCTGGCGACTGTTTCTCGACCGTCACCCGATGATGCGCACCGCGTTCTGGTGGCAGGACGACCACGAACCGCTGCAATGCGTGTATCGCAAGACCGCCCCGGCGTTCGACTGGCAAGACGTGCGTCACCTGGATGACGCGCAGCAGCGCCAAGCCATGGACCAGGCCCTGGAAGCCCAGCGCGTGCAGGGCTTTGACATGAGCAGCGCGCCCTTAACTCACCTGCGGGTGTTCCAGCTCGATGAGCAGCGGTTTGCGGTGGTGCGCAGCTTCCACCATATCCTCACCGATGCCTGGTGCTTCGGCCTGCTGATGGAAGACCTGCTGGCGATCTATCAGGCCGTCGTGCGCCAGGAGCCGGTGGCGCGCCCGCGCTTGCGTTCGTTCCGTGGCTACATGAGCTGGCTGGAGCGCCAGGACATGGCGGCCGCGCACGCCTTTTGGCAAGCCGACCTGGCCGGTTTCAGCGAGCCGACGCCGCTGCATGTGGACGGTGCCCTCGCCCGCCCGGAGCAGGCGCCGGAACAGGTCGGCGACGTCGACCAGACCCTGAGCATCAGCCAGACCCAACGTTTGCAGCAGCTGTGCCAGCAGTACCAACTGACGCCCAACACCTGGATCCAGGGCGCCTGGGCACTGCTGCTGTCGCGTTACAGCGGCAACCGCGACGTGCTGTTCGGCGTCACCGTGGCCGGTCGCCCCACCGATCTGGCGGGGGTGGAAGAAATGGTCGGCCTGTTCATCAACAGCCTGCCCCTGCGCATCGACGTCGATCCTGAAGCGCCAGTCGGGGCCTGGCTGCAAGCCCTGCTGTCGCACAACGCACGCCTGCGTGAGCACGAAAGCGCTTCGCTGGTGGATATCCAGCGCAGCAGCAACGTGCCGCGCGGCCAGCCGTTGTTCGACAGCCTGGTGGTGTTCGAAAACGCACCGTTGGATATCAGCAGCGTGCAACTGGATGCCTTCAGTATCGATATCTATGAAGATCGGGTGCACACCAACTTCCCGATGACGGTGGTGCTGTACCCCGGTGATCGCTTGGGCATTCGCCTGTCCTATGACAGCCAGCGCTTCAGCACCGACACTGTGCAGCGCATGCTCGGGCACTTGGTGCAATTGCTGTCGAGCATGCTCGACGCGCCAGAAGCGCCACTGGGCACGCTGCACATGCTGTCGGCCAGCGAACGCGAGCAACTGCAGGTGGAGTGGAACCGCAGCGAGGTCGATTTCCCGCTGGATCAAGGCTACGCCGCGCTGTTCGCCGAGCAGGTGCGCCGCCGGCCACAACAGATTGCTGCGGTGCACCTGCACGAATCCTTGACCTACGCCGAGCTGGACCGTCGCGCCAACGCCGTCGCCCATGCCTTGCAAGCCGCCGGCGCAGGCCCGGAAACCCTGGTGGCGCTGTTCGCCGAACGTGGCCTGGCGCTGCTGACGCTGATGATCGGTACACTCAAGGCCGGTGCCGCCTTCCAGGCGCTGGACATCCAACAGCCGGCCACACGCCTGGCCGAACTGCTGAGCTTGGGTGAAGCGCCACTGGTGCTGGTGTGCGACAAGGCCACCGCCGTGCTCGATGGCGTGCTGCCGCAGCTCCTCAAGCAGCCGAGGTGCCTGGTCGCCCAGACACTGTGGCAAGGCGAGGTCAAGCCGTCGGTCGACTACGTTCACATCCCCGACCAGTTGGCCTACGTGATTTTCACCTCTGGCTCCACCGGCACGCCAAAAGGCGTCATGGTTGAACAGCGCGGCATGCTCAATAACATCTTCGGCAAAGTCCCGGCCCTGGGCCTGGGTGAACATGACCGCCTCGCACAGACCGCTTCGCCTGCGTTCGACATTTGCGTGTGGCAGTTCCTCGCTGCACCGCTGGTGAGCGCGTGTGTGCACATCCTGCCGGACGCCCAGGCCCATGACCCGCTGGCCTTGCTCGATGCGGTCCAGGCGCAGCAGTTGACCCTGCTGGAAACCGTGCCGGCGCTGATCCGCGGCATGCTTCAGGAGGTGCGTGCACAAGACCACCTGGCCAGCCTGCGTTGGCTGCTGCCCACCGGCGAGGCACTGCCGCCGACGCTGGCACAGGATTGGTTCGCACGCTTCCCATCGATCCCTTTGATGAACGCCTACGGCCCCGCCGAGTGTTCGGATGACGTGGCGTTCTACCCGATTACCGAGGCGCCGAGCGACGACTGCCTGCACATGCCCATTGGCCGCCCGACGGCCAACAACCAGGTGTTTGTCCTGGATGCCGACCTGCGCTGCGTGCCGATCGGCGTACCGGGCGAACTGTGCATCGGTGGCGTCGGTGTCGGGCGTGGTTACCTGGGCGACCCGCAACGCACTCGCGAAGCCTTTGTCGCGCATCCCTTCCAGACGGGGGCGCGTCTGTACCGCAGCGGCGATATCGGCCGCCTGCGCGCCGATGGGGTGATTGAATACCTCGGCCGCCGCGACCAGCAGGTGAAGATCCGTGGTTATCGTATCGAACTGGGCGAGATCGAAAATCGCCTGATGCAGCATCCGGCAGTCGACAGCGCGGCGGTATTGGCGTTGCCCGACGCCCGTGGCGCGTTGCAACTGGTGGCCTGGTATGTCCTCGATGCCGCCGCCGAACTCGGCGGGCAAACCGCGCAATCCCTACTCACCGCGTACCTGGAGCGGCAACTGGCGAGCTATATGGTGCCGGCACGCTGGCTGGCACTCGCGCAACTGCCGCTGAACGCCAACGGCAAGGTCGACCGGCGCGCGCTGGCGGCGCTGGATGTGCAGCAGGCCGAACCGGCGCAAGGCGTGGTGGTCGCGCCGCGTACGCCGACGGAAAAAGTCCTCGCCGAGCTGTGGCAGGACCTTCTCGGCGTGGCCGGCGTCGGTGTGCACGACGACTTCTTCGCCATCGGTGGGCATTCGTTGCTGGCCACGCAGATGCTCTCGCGCATTCGTCGTCGCTTGAACGTCAGCCTGCCGCTGCGCACCTTGTTCGAAGGCGGCACCCTGGCGCAATTGGCGCAGGCGGTCGATCAGCAGGCCCAGGTGTCGGATGACAGCGAGATCGTGCCGGTGCCGCGTAACCAGACGCTGGCGTTGTCGTACGCCCAGCAACGCCTGTGGTTCCTCGACCGCTTCGAAGGGCCGAATGCGGCCTACAACATGTCCAGCGTGGTGCGCCTGCGCGGCGCGCTCGACATCGCGGCTCTGCAACAGGCGTTGCAGCGTGTGCTGGAGCGGCATGAAGCGCTGCGCACCACCTTCCACTTGAAAGGCGAGCAGCCGTGCCAAGTCATCAACGAAGCACCGACCCTTGACCTCACACCGGTCAACGTCGAGTCGCACGCCCTGCAAAGCGTGATTGACCGGCAATCGGCGCAGCCGTTCGACCTGCAACAGGCGCCGATGCTAAGGGCTCACCTGCTTCACCTGGGTACGGATGATCACGTGCTGCAACTGGTGTTGCACCATATCGCCACCGACGCGTGGTCCATGGGCATCCTGATCCAAGAACTGATCACCGGCTACCAGGCCTACGCCAGCGGCGTGAGCCCCACCCTCCCGGCGCTGCCGATCCAGTACGCCGACTACGCCCAGTGGCAACGCAGCGAACCCCAACAACGTCAGTTGGCGCGGGCGATTGACTATTGGCGGCGCCAGCTCGACGGCGCACCGACCTTGATCGCGTTGCCGCTGGATGCGCCGCGTCCGACGCAGCCGGATTACCAAGGTGCGGCGTTGACCCAGCAGTTCAGCCCGGCACACACCCAGGTGCTCAAGGCGTATGCGCAACAGCACAAGGCCACGTTGTTCATGGTGTTGCTCAATGCCTTCAACAGCCTCTTGCAACGGGCGACCGGTGCGAACGACTTTATCGTCGGCACCGACCTGGCCAACCGCGAGCACTCGGCGCTGGAGCCGTTGATCGGCTTCTTCGTCAACGTGCTGCCGATTCGCGCACGCCTTGACGACAGCGACACCTTTGATCACCGCCTGCAACGCCTGCGCGAGGACTGCCTCGCCGCCTTCCAGCACCAGCAGGTGCCGTTCGACAAACTGGTCGAGACGTTGCAACCGCCACGTACGCCTGGCGTCAACCCGCTGGTGCAGGTGCTGTTCGTGATGCAGAACACGCCGCAGGGCACGGCCAGCCTGTCGGGCCTGGCGGTGGAACACCTGGCGCCGCAGCAGGAAACCAGCAAATTCGACCTCGCGGTGTTTGTCGAGGAAGACGAGAACGGCCTGACTGTACGCTGGGTCTATCGCACCAGCGTGTTGAGCGCCCAGACCGTGGCTGATCTTGAGCACGGTTTCCAGGCCCTGCTGGACAACCTGAACCTGCAAGACTGGGTGTGGCGCCTGGCAGGCAACACCCAACCTGAACCCGTTGCAACCGACGACGCCCAGGCACGCAGCGCGCGCAAGCTGTCGAAAATGAGCAAGCTGAAAACCACCCGCGCCACCGCTGTGAGCCAACTCGCCCACGAACAGGTGCGCACGCGGACCTTGAGCGACGGCCAACCCCTGCCCCTGGTGATCGAACCACTGCTGGCCGACTTGGACCCGGTGCACTGGGCCGTACAGGCCCGCGAGTGGATCAATGTGCAACTGCGCACCCATGGTGGTCTGTTGTTCCGTGGCTTCAACCTGCCGGACGCGAGCGCCTTCGAGCAGTTCGCCCAGGCCATCGAGCCGGACTTGTACGGCACCTATGGCGACCTGCCGAAGAATAAATCCGGCAAGAACATCTACCACTCCACGCCGTACCCGGAACAACACATGATTCTGTTCCACAACGAGAGCTCACACCTGTCGCAATGGCCACGCAAGCAGTGGTTCTTCTGCGAGATCCCGGCACCACGCGGTGGTTGCACGCCGATCGTCGATTGCCGCCAAGTGCTGGCGCAATTGCCGCCGGCCATCGTTGAGCGCTTCAAAGCATTGGGCCTGCTGTATGTGCGGCACTTCACCGACAAGCTGGATGTGCGCTGGCAGGACTTCTTCAAGACCGAGCAGCGTGAAGAGGTTGAACGCCAATGCTTGCTATCGGGCATGCAGTGGGAATGGCTGGGAGACGACAACCTGAAGATTGCCCAGCACTGCCAGGCGATCGTCGCGCACCCGGATTCCGGTGAGGCGTCGTTCTTCAACCAGGTGCAACTGCATCACAGCGCCTGCCTGGAAGCGGAGGTGCGCAGCAACCTGATTAACCTGTTTGGCGCCGGCAACCTGCCGCGCAATGTGTATTACGGCGATGGCAGTGTGATCGAGGATGCGGTGATGGACGTGATCGGTGCGGCGTACGAGGCCTGTGCGGTGCGCTTCGACTGGCAAAAAGGCGACATGGTGATGCTCGACAATATGCTGGTGGCGCATGCCCGCGACCCGTTTGAGGGCGAGCGCAAGATCTGCGTCGCCATGGGCCAGATGATGAACCGCGAACAACTGAACCGCGCAGGGGAGCAGGCATGAGCAACTACCAAGCGGCGTTCGCCCTGTCGCCACAGCAACGCAGCCAATGGCTGGCGAACGCGCCGCCGGCACGCCTGACCCTGGAAGTGCACGGCGCCGCTGCACTGGCACAACTGCGTGAACGGCTGGCAGCGCTGAGCGCCGTTCATGATGCGCTGCGCCTGCAAACACGGCCTGAGCCGGGGTTGCAGGTGCCGTTGCAAATCGTCGCGCAGTCCAGCGCCATCAGCCTCGACGTGCAATTGCTGGCGGCGGATGTCTACCGCGTCACATTGCAAGTGCCCGCCCTGGCCGCCGACCGTGGGACGTTGCTGCGTCTGGCAAAAGCGTTGGGTTCGGCACAGGCGCCGATACCTGACGACGAGGCCATGACCTACACCCAATACAGCGCCTGGATTCACGACTTGCAGGCGGATGAAGACGCCGCACAAGGTCGGCAATACTGGGCTGGCCTGGCGCTGGGCGAGCAGGCCGCTACCGAGTTGCTGTACCGCGAGGCGCGTAGCGATCAGGCCGATACGCCGCTGACCACCAGGGTCATGCTCGATCCTGCCTTGAGCGCCGCGTTGCACCGTCATGCCGCGCCTGCCGAGCAGCTGTTGATGACCGCCTGGGGCGTGTTGTTGCAGCGCTTGAGCGCCAATGACAACGCGGCCCTCACCCTGAATTGGGTGCATGACTGCCGTGACGACTATGAAGAACTCGCCGACTGCTGGGGCCTGTTCGCCAAGGCCCTGCCTCTGCCGTGGCAACCGGCTGTCGAGCGGCCATTCACCCAGGCGCTGGCGACGCTGCAAGTGCTCTGCGAGCAGGCGGGCGAATGGCAGGAATACTCGCTGCCGGTTGAGGCCGCGCCTTATGGTTTCCAGTGGAGCCCTGGGTTCGATCGTGCGGACAGCGCGTTCAAGGTGCTGGAGATCGATGCCATCCCCGCCGGCATGGAGCTGCTGCTGGTGGCCGAAGCACAGGGCGCCGACGGTTATCGCCTGACGCTGTGCCATCAAGCCCGGCACTACAGCATCCAGGCCGCGCAGACCTTGCTGGAGCAAGTGCAGTCGCTGCTGCTCGACGCCCTCACCCATCCCGCCAAGCCCCTTGCCGAGCTGTCACTGCACGCAGCGGGCTTTGCGGCAACGCTGGCGGCTCGCCAGCAGCAGGTCGCACCGCCCTTTGTCAGCGTACCGGCGCGCTTCAACGCGTGTGCCACCAGCGTTGCCGAACACCTGGCGCTGCGCGACGCCGGCCAGCACCTGAGCTACGCCGAACTGCATGCGCGCAGCAACCAGTTGGCGCATTACCTGATGGCCCAGGGTATTGGCCGCGAAGATCGCGTGGCCTTGTACCTGGACCGTTCGGCGCAGATGGTCTTGGCGATGCTCGCCGTGCTCAAGAGCGGCGCGGCGTTTGTACCGTTGGACGTGCACCAGCCCGCACAACGCTCCCTGGCGATCCTGCAACAGGCGCAGCCGCGCTGGGTGTTCACCGGTGCCGCCGGCGATGCACCTGCGCTGGCATCGATGGGCAGCCTTGATATTCGCAACACCGCCGTTTGGCAACAGGCGCCCATGACCGACGTTGCCCATGACATAAAGCCCGGGGACGCCGCCTACGTGTTGTTCACCTCAGGCAGCACCGGCTTGCCGAAAGGCGTGATCGTCGAACATGCGCAACTGGCCAGCTACGTGTCGAGCGTGTCCTCGCGCCTGCACCTGCAAGCCGGTGAACGCAGTGCGGTGGTCACTTCGCTGGCAGCGGACCTGGGCTACACCCTGCTGTTTCCGACGCTGCTGAGCGGCGGCGAACTGCACATCATCGACAAGGACACTGCCATGGACGCCCAGGCTTGGGCCGCGTGGCAGGCGCAGTACCCCATCGATCATTTGAAAATCGTCCCGTCGTTGCTCGACGCCTGGCTGATCCACACGCAAAGCGCCGTCGTGCTGCCGCGCAAGCAACTGATCCTGGGCGGCGAAACCTGTTCGCGGCGCCTGTTGCAATCGGTCCGCGCATTCGCACCGGCACTGACGGTGTTCAACCACTACGGGCCGACCGAAACCACGGTTGGGGTGGTGATGCACAAGGTCGATCCGGCCTGTGACTACCGACGTCTTCCCCTGGACGACCGCCTCGATGGCGTTCGCCTGTATCTGCTCGACGAGCAGCAACAACTGGCCGCACCTGGGCAAAACGCTGAACTGTATATCGCCGGCCCGCAGTTGGCGCGCGGCTACCTTGATGCGCAACACGACGACGGGCGCTTTATCCAGCGCAATGGCGAGCGCCTGTACCGCACCGGTGACCGTGCGCGTTATCGGCATGACGCCAGCCTGGAAATCACTGGGCGCACCGATCGCCAGGTCAAAGTGCGTGGGTTCCGCGTCGAGCTCGACGAGATCCAGGCCCAGTTGGCCAGCCTGCCGGGCGTGGCCCAGGCGGCGGTGGAGTGTCTGCCTAAAGGTGAGCTGGGCCAGCAACTGTTTGCGTTCCTGACCCTGGCGCCAGGCTACACGGTGACGGTGGCACACCTGCATGGCCAGGCGCAGGACCGTCTGCCGGATTACATGCTACCGAACGTGCGTATCGTTGAAGCGCTGCCGTTGATGGGCAATGGCAAGCTCGACCGCAAGACCCTGCAGCAATGGGCTGACAAGGTGCTCGACAACGTTGGCGGCGCTCTGCCACGTACGCCCTTGGAGGCGTTGCTCGCCGAGGTTTGGGCACAGGTGCTGGGCCTGGAACGGGTGGGGATCGAGGATGACTTCTTCGCCCTGGGCGGGCACTCGCTGGCAGCGGTGAGCCTGGCGAGCCGCTTGCAGACGGTACTGTCGGCACCGGTCACGGTGAATGCGGTGTTCAATGCGCCAAGCGTGGCGGCATTTGCAGCGCTGGTGCAGGCGCAGTTCACGTTGTCGCCGCTGGTGCGGCTGTCGGCGGCGGGACCGGGCATTAACCTGTTCTGCTTCCACCCATCCACCGGCCATGTGCAGGATTACCGCGCGCTGCTGCCCCATCTGCCGGACTGGCAAGTGTGGGGCTTGCAGGCGGCGTATCTGGGCGACGACAGCACGGCGCTCAATGGCAATATCGATAGCCTTGCGGCACTGTATGTCGAGCAACTGCGCCAGCAGCAACCCCACGGCCCGTATCATTTGCTGGGGTTTTCCCTCGGCGGGCTGCTGGCGATCACTGCGGCGGCGCAGCTGGAAAAGTGCGGCGAACGGGTGGCGTTTCTCGGCATCCTCGACTCGCAATACCAGCGGCAGGCCGAGGAAGACAGCGTCGAGACGTTGCTGGACTCGGCCGCGCAGGCGCTCACGGTGGACAGCCAGGCGCGGCTGCGCAATTTGCCGGCGCCGGTATCCACCGCGTTGATCGCACGATTGGCTACACTGCCCGCCGCCGAGCGCCTGCCCGCGCTGGCGCAATGGGCACACCAGCAAGGCCTGCAACTGGAGGGCGACAGCTGGGAACACCTGCACACACGCCTCGGTTACCAGCAACAGACGCAGCAGTTGCTCGCCAGCTTCCAGCCGCCACGGCTTAGCTGCCCGGTGCATATCTGGTGGGCCGATACCACCCTGCAAGCGGCGGACTTTACCGATCCGCAGTGGGAACAGCTCAGCAGCGGGCCTTGGTTCCGTGACGTGGTGCAGGCGCAACACTTGAACATCCTGGAACAACCCACGGTGCATCAACAATTGGTCGTCGGCCTCGCGGCCCTGGCGACAGACGGAGCGGTTTGAATGGATTTGCTGATTCTCATGGCCAAGCGCTCGTGGCGCGCCCTGTTGGTGGCGACGCTGACCGGCCTGGCCTGCGGGCTTGCGGCAGCAGGGTTGATCGCGATGATCAACCACAGCCTCACGGTGTTCGATCAACTGCGCCCGATTGACGGCCTGTACTTCGGTGGCCTGGTGCTGCTGGTGGCGGTGTCGCGGATTATTTCCGATATCAGCCTGCTGCGCCTGGGCCAGGCGGCGGTCAACGATATGCGCCTGCACCTGAGCGCCAAGCTGATCGACACGCCCTATGCGCAATTGCAGCGCCTGGGCAAACACCGGTTGCTGGCGATGTTGACCGATGACACGCAAACCATCAGCCAGGCGGTAGAGCTGGTGCCGATCCTGCTGGTCAACGGCGGGATCATCATCGCTTGCCTGGGTTACCTGGGGTGGCTGAGCTTGCCGTTGCTTGGCTTGACGGTGTTGCTGATCGTGCTCGGCAGCCTGAGTTTCAACTGGCCGCAACGCCGGGCGCTGACGTCGATCTCGCGCGCGCGTGAACTCAAGGACCAGCTGTTCGAGCACTACCGCTTGCTGACCGACGGCAGCAAGGAGCTGCAGCTCAATCACCCGCGTCGCCAGCACTTCTTCACGCGCCTGCTGCTGCCGGTCAGCCAGCAATACCGTCGCGACTTTGTGCGTGGCATGAGCATCTATGCCGTGGTGCTGAACTGGGGCAACGCGGTGTTCTACCTGCTGATCGGCATGGTGCTGTTTGCCGCACCGCACTTTATCGAGTTGAGCGTGAGCCTGGTCACCGGCTATATCCTCGCGATTTTGTACATGATCACTCCGCTCTCAGAGTTGATGCACGCCCTGCCGACCCTGGGCCGCGCCAGCGTGGCGTTGAACAAGATCCGCGCCCTGGAAGGCGAAATGCAGGGTGCCAGCGAAACCCTGGAAACCTTCGCACCGACCCAGGTGCGCAGCCTGGTATGCCGCGATGTGACCCACACCTACTACCGCGAACGCGAAGACGGCCACTTCACCCTCGGGCCCATCAACGTCACCTTGAAGGCGAGCGAGACGGTGTTCATCACCGGCGGCAACGGCAGCGGCAAGACCACCCTGGCGTTGTTGTTGACCGGTCTGTATCGCCCGGAAAGCGGCGACGTGATGCTCGATGAGCAGGTGTCGTCCAGCCAAGACAACCACCATTTCCGACAGCACTTCTCGGCGATCTTTACCGACTTCTGCCTGTTCGAAAACCTGTTCGACGGCGACGACCCGCAGTTGGTGCAGCAGGCCCAGGATTACCTGGTGCACCTGCAATTGGATCACAAGGTGCAAATCGACCAAGGCCGCCTGACCACGTTGGCGCTGTCCACCGGGCAACGTAAGCGCCTGGCGCTGCTCAGTGCTTATCTGGATGACCGTCCGTGCTACCTGTTCGATGAATGGGCAGCGGACCAAGACCCGGTGTTCAAGCACTTCTTCTACACCCGCATCCTGTCGGACCTGCGCGCGCGCGGCAAACTGGTGATTGTGATTTCCCACGACGATGCCTATTTCGGCCTTGCCGATCGCTTGTTGCGCATTGAGCATGGGCGCCTGAGCGAAGCACCATTGACGGCCGGTGCCGCTCAGTCGTAGAGGGAGTGCAGGTAGCTGACCTGCTCCGCCAGGGGCAGGCGGTGCAATTTGGGGCAGGATTCGCACAGTACCAGCGGCTCGCCCTCGACCAGCGGGTGCAGTTGGTAATGCAGGCAACAATGGCGACGCAGCGGCAGGCGCGGGCAAATGTCCGGTGCGGGCGACGGCACCTGGCGTTGCAGGCCGCGCAACTTCAAGCGTCCGTGGTTGACGCTGACCGGTTCCAGCCAGCGGTGCACCTCAGCAAAGCCTGGGCGGGACAGGTCGGGGTCGAACCGGTCGAACGCGCCGTCCCAGATCGCGACGAAATTACCCCACAGGATCTTCGGCGCCAAGCCACCGGCCGCCGCCAGGGTGGCGAACAACGGTGCCAGGTGCTCGTGCACCCAGCGCGAGAGGTAGAGGTCGTGTTCGGGCGGCGTGAGTGGCGGCAAGCAGTTGGCGAAGTGCAACGCCAAGGGCTGCCCGGCATCCAGGCGCAACACGTTGTCATCCGTCCAGAAGTCGATCGCCTGTTGGCGCGTGAGCACGCAGGCCAAGGTTGCCGGCACCACGATGCTCATGTAGTTCATCGACCACTGCGACACCACCGCCGGCTTGTTGATGCCGGGATAACGCTGGCCAAACTCGGCCAGCACGGGCTGCAGTAAAGCAGGCTCGGCCACGCGGCTCAACGGGAGGAAAGGCTGGTCATTCGGCTCAAGCTGGATGACCCGTTGTAGGGGGGGCCATGCCTGCTTGAGCCAGTCTGGAAATTCGATAACGGGGCTCCTGTCGCTTTCCCTTATGAATGCAAGCGATTAGCATTGGCAGATCCTATCCTCCCTATCCTGCAAACTCAACGTCGCCAGCGACCGGACCTCTTCAGCCCCCATGCATACACTTCGCACTTTCTGGCGCCTGGCACGGCCTTTCTGGACCTCCGAACAGAAATACCCGGCCCTGCTATTGCTGCTGGCCACGGTGGCGATGAACCTGTGCCTGGTGGGTGTCAATATCCTCAATAATTTCTGGAACCTGCATTTTTATAATGCGCTGCAGGAAAAGGACTACCCGGGCTTCCTGCTGGGCGGCCTGCAATTCATCCTGCTCCAGATCGGCCTGGCGGCCTTTACCGTCGGCGCGTTTCACTTTCAGCAGAAACTGACCTTGCTGTGGCGACGCTGGTCGACGCGCAACCTGCTCGCGCAATGGCTCGACAGCCAGCGCTATCAGAAGCTGAAATTGACGGAGACCGAGGTAGACAACCCCGACCAGCGCATCGCCGAAGATATCGACCTGTTTATCATCAAGTCGCTGAAGCTGAGCCTGGGGCTGCTGACGGCGGTGGTGTCGCTTTTTTCATTCCTGAATATTCTCTGGCAGGCCTCGGGCCTGGTCAGCATTCCATGGGGCGATGAAGGCCTGGTGATTCCTGGGCTGCTGGTGTGGGTGGCGTTGCTCTACGCACTGTTGGGCACCGGTTTCGCCTTCTGGCTCGGCCGCGCCCTGCCCCATCTGAACTTCATGCAGCAGCGGCGTGAGGCCGATTTCCGTTTCTCATTGATGCGCCTGCGGGAGAACGCCGATTCGGTTGCCCAGTACCGGGGCGAGGCTGTGGAAAGCCAGCGCTTCAACCAGCGCCTGGAAGCGGCTTTGCAGAACTTCTGGGTCCTGGTGAAAAAACAGAAGCTGATCATGGGTTACTCGACCTTCTACCTGCGCAGTGCCACGGTCATCCCGATGTTCATCATGGCCCCGCAGTTTTTCGCCGGGGCCTTCCCCCTTGGTCGTCTCACCCAGATCAGCGCGGCGTTTGGCGAAGTGCATGCCGCCGTGGCCTATCTGGTTGGCGTATTCCCGGAACTGGCCGAATGGAAGTCGGTAGTTGATCGGCTGGATGGTTTCCAGAACCGCCTGGATAACGTCAAGGTCGACTCCGACGTCGTACTGACGCAACGGTCCGATGGCCTGCACATTCGCAACCTGGCCATCTGGCTGCCTGACGGGCGACGACTGTTTGAAGGTTTCAACCTGACGCTCAAGCCCGGCGACAGCCTACTGATCAAGGCACCCTCGGGATACGGCAAGTCCACGCTGATTCGCGCCGTCACCGGCCTCTGGCACCATGCTTCAGGCTCCGTTGCCTATGACCGCGACCGCGCCCTCACCCTCTCGCAAAAAACCTATCTGCCCTTGGGCAGCTTGCGCGAGACGCTGTGGTACCCCCTCCCAGCCCATGAGGAACAGGACGCCGTGTTGCAGCAGATCATGCGGCAAGTCGGCCTGGAACACCTGGACACCCAACTGGCCCAGGAACGCGACTGGGCGCAAACCCTGAGCCTCGGCGAACAACAGCGCTGTGCCTTCGTACGCGCACTCCTGGCTCGCCCTTCGGTGCTGTTTCTAGACGAGAGCAGCGCAGCGATGGATGCCGCCAATGAGGCGCGTTGTTACCAGCTACTCAAAGACATGCTGCCGGATACGATCCTGATCAGCGTCGGCCACCACGCCTCACTGGAGCGCTTTCATGGCCAAGTCCTGGAGTTGCAAGATGAGGTGGAATGGGTGCATAGAGCGGTGAGTCGAACGGTGTGAGTGAAAAAACGACTGACCCAACCGGGGACAAGGTTGGGGCATTGCACCTTGTGCCATTTAGAAACTCCCTTTTACTTGATGATCGCGTACACGCCCGGACGGGATAACAGATACAGCCAGGCCGCTGAGGTTGTTCCTTGAGCAGCTTTGACCAGCAGCGCCATATGCGCGAGATATCCCCTGGCCACATACGGGTGTGCTGCAAAATAACCACGACATTCAGGCGTTCTCAGCGAAAAGATCAGCCCTCCGCTCGTTTCAATTCTTGCCAGTTGATCTTCGGCAAAACGCTTGGCCTCGCCGGGGGGTAACGTAGACAGGTACTGGGTGTCCTTGATGACCTGGGAAGTCTCATACTTTGCCGGGCATGGCTGCGCCTGCAGAATGTTGTAACGCGCATAACCTTGGACGACGTTCCGTGCTGCCTGCACATCCGTGGTATTGATCAGCAGAAAATTGGCGACGGTCAAACTGATAGTCAGGCATTTTTCATTGATTTCCTGGCACAGTTTTAACGCTCGAACGCTGTCGTACATCTGCTCGTCGGGTGATAAATACAGCGATTTGATGTAGAGCGAATCCTCATCCGACGGGGTGTATTCGGAAGCCCTCAAAATGGCTTCGCCGCCGACGAGATCGACCACCCAACGTACGTTCTGCGACTCTGAATACAGCCAGATACCGTAACCCGCAACAACAGCGATGAGCATCCCCACCGTCAAAAACAGGTGAGGTTTTTTCGTCCGTGGCACATTCCACCTCTGTGAATAAGCAGATCCATTGTTTGTCAGCTAGCCAGGTGCCCTGACAACCCATTCCAAATCAGACGACCATCCCGATAAAACGGCCTTCTGCCGACACCGAGGGATCGCTCCCACGCTCCAGCGTGGTAGCGATCAAGCCGAAACTCCCACCGTACAAAACCGGGATTAGAAAACACCCATAAGAACTACTCTCTGACCTGAGAAAAAGTAACCACTGGACCCTATTCCTGATCAGACACTATCGCTTGCACACGAAATTTCTTTTCTGGAAATTTACATGACCCTTGTCGACACATTCTCGCTTGCACCGTCCCCCGGAGAGTGCTGGCACGCTCGCCTTCGGACAGCGCGTCGGCGCTGTTGGTCTTCGAGCAGGCGATCCTGGCGGTCACGGATCAGGTTGGTAACGCCTGGCATGTGGTTGGACGCCCGGCTTATTGATCAAGAACAAAACGCTCGACTTGCGAATGAATGCACATCAAAGCGCATTCAGTTGTACGACAACAAAACGACACATGATAGTATTTCTCATGCAGCGGACGTTCGATTCGCTGCACCGATGACACGGACGTCCGCTCGAGAAACACGCCACACCTGTGCGTGTTTAAAACCTCAAGTTAATCAAGGATCTGATTATTCATGACAACACCATCAACCTTCACCGCGTGCAAACTGACCAGTGCTATTTTCGGCGTACTCGTGCTTGGCAGCTTGCCGGCTCACGCTGCGGACATTTGGCTGGATTCGGCCACGACGGGCTGGGCCACTCAGAACGGCGGCACCAAGGGCGGCTCCAAGGCTGCCGCGGCTAACATCTACACGGTCAAAAACGCTGCCGAGTTGAAAACCGCACTGAGTGCTTCGGTGGGAACCAACGGACGCATCATCAAAATCACGGGCGTGATCGACGTCAGTGAAGGCAAGGCTTATACGACGACTGCGGATATGAAGAAGCGTGGCCGCCTGGATATTCCCGGCAAAACCACCATCGTCGGCACCAGCAGCACCGCCGAAATCCGCGAAGGTTTCTTCTACGCCAAAGAAAACGACGTGATCATTCGCAACCTCACCATCGAGAACCCTTGGGACCCAGAGCCGATCTGGGATGCCAATGATGGCAAGGAAGGTAACTGGAACTCCGAATACGATGGTTTGACCATCGAAGGCGCCAACAATGTGTGGGTTGACCATGTCACCTTCACCGACGGCCGCCGCACCGATGCGCAGAACGGCACCGCTAACGGTCGCCCGAAACAGCACCACGACGGCGCCCTGGACGTGAAAAACGGCGCCAACTACGTGACCATTTCGTACACCGCCTTCAAGTCCCACGAGAAGAACAACCTGATCGGTTCGAGCGACAGCCGCACCACCGATGACGGCAAGCTCAAGGTGACGATCCACAACTCCCTGTTCGAGAACATTTCGGCCCGCGCCCCGCGCGTGCGCTTCGGCCAGGTGCACCTGTACAACAACTACCACGTGGGTAGCACCAGCGATAAGGTCTACCCCTTCTCGTACGCGCATGGCGTCGGCAAAGGCTCGAAAATCTTCTCCGAGAAAAACGCGTTCGAGATCAGCGGCATCAGTGGCTGCGACAAAATCGCCGGCGACTACGGTGGCAGCGTATACCGCGACAGCGGCTCGACCCTCAATGGCAGCGCCTTGACCTGCCCCTGGACCGCAAGCATCGGCTGGACCCCGCCTTACAACTACACACCGCTGGCGGCGGACAAAGTCGCTGCAGACGTCAAGGCCAAGGCCGGCGCCGGCAAGCTCTGACTGAACGGTTGTACCCAGTAAAAAGAAGCCCTCGGTGACGGGGGCTTTTTAGTGCGCGCTTGCAGCTATTGCACCAACTGGTTGATCTCGATGATCGGCAGCAGCACGGCCATTACAATCACCAGCACCACCGCGCCCATCACGACAATCATCAGTGGCTCCAGCAACGCCGTCATGCCCATGGCCCGACGCTCGATATCGCGCGATAAGGTCTGCGCCGCCCGCTCCAGCATTGGCGGCAGCGAACCGGTTTTTTCGCCACTGGCGATCAGGTGGATCAGTACCGGCGGGAACACATTTTCCACGCGCAACGCCGGCGCGAGGTTCACGCCTTCGCGCACCTTCGCCGTGGCATCACTTACGCTGAGGCTCAAGCGGTCATTGGACAGGGTTTGGCGCGCCGCTTCCAGGGCACGCAACAACGGCACCCCGGCGGCCCCCAGAATCGCCAGGGTCGAGGCAAACCGCGCCGTGTTCAGGCCCAGCACAAAGCGCCCGATCAAGGGCAAGCGCAGCACCCGGCTGTGCCAGTTCAGGCGCGCCACCGGGTTACGTAAATACAGGCGCCATCCCCAGAAGCCGGCGGCCATGAGACCGAAACACCACACTCCCCAAGCACGAATGAAATCACTCGCATTGAGCATCGCCAGGGTCAGCCCCGGCAAGTCCTGGCGAGCCTGGGAAAACGCACTGACCACCTGCGGCACCACATAGCTGAGCAGAAAGATCACGATCGCAATCGACACCAGCCCGACCACGCCCGGGTAGATAAACGCGGTGAGGATCTTGCTGCGCAGGTTGTTGCGTTCTTCGATGTAATCGGCCAAACGCTCCATGACCTGCGCAAGGTCGCCGGACTCTTCACCGGCGGCAATCAATGCGCGATAGATCGCGGGGAAATCCCGTGGCCGTGTCGCCAGGGCCTCAGCCAGGCGCATACCGCCACGTACATCGGCGCGCACCGCGCTCAAGGTCTGGGCGATATGCTTTTTTTCCGCCTGCTCGACCGTGGCGCTCAAGGCGGCCTCCAACGGCAGGCTCGCGCCCAGCAGGCTCGCCAGTTGCCGCGTGGCCCAGGCGAGGTCGTTGTCGGAGAACCTGGCGCTGAACACTGCACCGCCGCCGGCAGGCACAGGGGTTTCAAGCTGCACCGAGAGCGCGGTAAGACCACGGCTGCGCAACACCCCGAACGCGGCGCGCTGGCTATCGGCTTCAAGGTGCCCGGACTCAAGCTTGCCGGTGGCGTCGGCGGCTTCGAAACGGTAGCGATTCATCAGGCGTCCCGTGTCACACGCAGGATTTCTTCCGGCGCCGTGGCCCCTGCGCGCACCCAACGCTCACCGTCTTCGCGCAGGCTGAACATGCCCGCTTCGCGCGCCGCAAGGCGCAGGGCCTGTTCACCCGCCCCCTGGTGGATCAACGCGCGAATCTCATCGTCGATACAGAACAACTCATGGATGCCGGTGCGGCCGCTGTAGCCGGTGTGGTTACAGGCGGCACAGCCAAGCGGCCGCCACGTGCCGGGGTGGGCCGGATCTTCCTGCTTGCAGTGGCTGCACAGGCGCCGCACCAGCCTTTGCGCCAACACGCCGAGCATCGAAGACGCCAGCAGGAACGGCTCGACGCCCATGTCAATCAGCCGGTTGACCGCCGATACCGCATCATTGGTGTGCAGCGTGGCCAGCACCAGGTGCCCGGTCAGCGAAGCCTGCACTGCGATCTGTGCGGTTTCAAGGTCGCGGATCTCGCCGATCATGATGATGTCCGGGTCCTGGCGCAGGATCGCTCGCAGGGCCAGGGCGAACGTCATGTCGATCTTGGCATTCACCTGGATCTGGCTGATGCCCGGCAGGTCGTATTCCACCGGGTCTTCAACGGTGAGGATGTTGCTGGTGCTGGCGTCCAACCGTGCGAGCGCGGCATAGAGGCTGGTGGTCTTGCCGCTGCCGGTGGGGCCGGTGACCAACACGATGCCGTGGGGCTGGCGGATCAGGTTGTCCAGCTTGGCCAGCACCTGCACGTCCATGCCGAGGGTTTCCAGTTGCAGGCGCCCGGCCTGTTTGTCGAGCAAACGCATCACCACCCGCTCACCGTGGCCGGTGGGCACCGTGGATACGCGAATGTCGATCGGCCGACCCGCCACGCGCAACGCGATGCGGCCATCCTGGGGCAGGCGTTTTTCGGCGATGTCCAGTTGCGCCATGATCTTGATCCGCGACACCAGCGCCGCGTGCAACGCCTTACGCGGCGAGACCACGTCACGCAGGGTGCCGTCGACCCGGTAGCGCACCACCGAATGGCTTTCGTAAGGCTCGATGTGAATGTCACTGGCCTCGTCACGCGCCGCCTGGGTGAGCAACGCGTTGATCATGCGGATCACCGGCGCGCCGTCCTGGGTGTCCAGCAGGTCGGTGATTTCCGGGATGTCCTGCATCAAGCGGTCAAGATCGACTTCGTTTTCCGCCGCCCCCACCACCGCCGCCGCGCTGCCGGTATCGGCGTAGGCTGCGGCGAGCAAGCCGTCGAGTTCCTCGTCCCGCACCTGCTCGAGCCGCGCCGCGCCGAACTGCCGGCGCACCTCGCTGATCGACCAGCCGGGTGTCGATGGGCAAACCGTCAGCACCGCACCCTCCTCGCCATTGCGCAGCAGGATGCGTTGAGCCTTGGCCCAGGCGTAGGGTAACGCGTTCATTGGAGCGGCACTGCGCGAATCGTCGCGCGGGGTTGCCCGCTTCCCGGTGCCGCCGGCACCCCCACGGCCGCGGCGGGTAATTGCGGCGCCTGCATGCCCGGCATCGCCCAACTGCGCTCCGGTTGCAGTGCGCCCTGGGCCCGGCGGATGAAGTCGTAGCGGTTTAGGGTAATCGCCCGTCCACCGGCGCTGTCACGGATGATATAGGGCCGTAGGAACACCATCAGGTTGGTCTTGGTGGTGGCCCTGCGTTCATTGCGAAACAACGCGCCGAGCCCGGGAATGCTCGACAGCCAGGGCACCGCCTCGTTGCTCTGGCTGTAGCCGTCCTGCAGCAGGCCGCCGAGCACCATGATCTGCCCGTCATCGAGCAGGATGCTGGTGTCAATTGCGCGCTTGTTGGTCACCACGCCCGCCGACGTCGCACTGCTGGAGGCGCGTTCGTCGATGCTGCTGACTTCTTGGTAGATATCGAGCTTGACCGTGCCGCCTTCGGAGATCTGTGGCCGTACATTGAGCTTGAGCCCAACCTCCTCGCGCGTCACGGTCTGGAACGGGTTGTTGCTGGTGCCACCCCCTCCGGTCACGTAGCTGCCGCTGACAAACGGAATGGTCTGGCCGACGAAAATACTCGCGGCTTCGTTGTCCAGGGTCAGCAGGTTCGGCGTTGACAGTACGTTGCTGCCGCCCTTGCTCTTGAGGGCGCGGGCCAGCACTTTGAGGTCCATGACATTGCCGACACCGGGGATGTTCACCGTGCCGCTGAGGTAACCCACGCTCAGGCCACCGGGCAGCGCGTCGATGCTGGTCAGGCCGCCGGTCTGCAGCCCGCTGCCGCCCAGGTTGGTGCCGCCGATCACCCCTTTGCCCGCCAGGTCACCGCTTTGCCATTGCACGCCAAATTCGTTGGCATCGTCCTCGCCGACCTCAACGATCAGGCTCTCGATCACCACCTGTGCGCGACGCTGGTCCAGCATGTCGATGACTTCCCGCAGGTTGCGGTACAGCGGCTCGGGCGCGGAAATCAGCAAGGTGTTGGTGGTGGCGTCCGCCTGGATCGTGACACCGCCGGCGCTGAAGGCGACACTTTGGTCCGTGGCCTGGGCGCCGGCCTGGCTGCTCGAATTGCCGCCGCTCTGTCCGTAGCCCATGCCGGTGCCGTTGCTGGTACTGCTGCCGCTGCTCGACGTCTGGCTGGTGCTGCTTGGGCTGTTTTGGCCGCTCTGCCCGCCGCTGGTGTTGCCACCCATCGCGCTCAGCACCGAACGTCCGGTATCGCCGGTGCCGCTGTCGCTTTCACCGGTGAGCAAGCCGCGCAGTGCCTGGGCCAGCTTCGCCGCCTGGGCGTTACGCAGGTACACCACGTGCAGGTTGCTCGGATTGCTCTGGGCGTTGTCGAGTTTGTACACCAGGTTGCGCGCCAGATCGGTGCGCTCCGGGCTGCCGGCACGGATGATGATCGAGTTGGAACGCGGGTCGCCCACCACCGAAATCTTCTGGGTGGCGTCGCCGCCAGGCTGTTCCAGCAGCTGCGAGACCATACCGGCGATGTCCACCGCGATGCCGTTCTGGACCTGCACGACATCGGTATCGATCGCGCTGGGGCTGTCGATGCTGTCAATCAACTGCGCCACGCGCGTCAGGTTGTCGGCGTAGTCGGTGATGACCAAGGTGTTGTTGCCGGGGTAGGCATTGATCGGATTGTTCGGCGAGACGATCGGGCGCAGCACCGGGATCAGGTTCACCGCATTTTCATAATGCAGGCGAAACGTGCGCGTGAGCATGCCATTCGCCGCCGGCCGGTCGGCACTGTAGACCGGCCCACCGAGCAATTTCGCATCGGCCTCCGGTACCACATGGGCCACGCCGCCGACGTCGACCACGCTGAAGCCCTGCATGCGCAATGCCGCCAGCAACATATCGTAGGCCTGATGGGCCGGTACTTCGCCTTCAGACACCAGGGTCAGGGAACCGGTTACGCGTGGGTCGACCAGAAACTGCCGGCCGGTGGCGCGGGAGAGTCCGCGCACGACGGCTTGAATGTCGGCATCCACGAAATTCAGACTCACCGGCTGGCTGCCAAGCGGGTTGCTCAGCGTTGTACCGCCGATACTTGCGCCGCCCCGGCGCACCGGATTGACGAGGGTACGCTGCGGCCGCGCTTGCCGCTCGATCTGCGTCTGGGCGCGCTGGCGTTCCAGGAGTACGTCGCCGCTGCGCTGGGTGTTGGCCAGGGGCTGGCCGAGTTCGCTGTCGACCAGCAGCGGTGGCGCGTTGGAAGCCGTTTGCGTGCTGCACGCGCTCAGTGCCAGTAACAGGAACGGCGCGGCGTTGCGTACATAATTGGAACCTGACCACTTCATGAAGCTTCCTTAGCGCCAAACGCCTGATCCATGCGGACAGTTCCCGACAGAGTGCCTGCCGTATCATCGGCCTTGGCTTCGCCTGCACGCTGCAAACGGGCCTCGACCACTTCCAGAGAAAATTGCATTGGGTTGCTCACCAGCCAACCGATGACTGCGTCAGCCGGTGCGGTTTCGAACGTCAACTGCCAGCCGGTCTCCACCGGCGTCAATTGGTAATATCCGACCAGCCCGCGCGCATCCAGGCTTTGGCGCAGGGCCGGTTCGAGGGGCTGGCCGGCGGTTGGCGTCGGCACCTCGCGCAGCAAGCGTTCGAGTGCCTCGGTTTGCGCACGCAGCTTTGGTGTTTCAGCCTGCCAATATTCGATTTTCTTCAAGGCCGGCTGGATCAGGACCAGCCAGCTCAGCAGCCCGCCGAGCAGCAGCGCAGTGCCCGCGACCATGCGTTTTTCCCGCCGTGACAGGCCTCGCCAAACGCTCCGTGCGCGGGCGTTGAAGTGCTGCCATTGGCCACGCCAAAGGGTCAAGGAATGCTTATTCATTGTCGCTTGCAGCACCGGAGTCGGGTTCACGGGATTCGGCATCGGCCGGGCGCAAACGCCAGCCCGTCGGCGTGGCCTGAGCCGCGACGCCGGCCTGGGCCAGGGTGGCTTGCCAGGCGTTATCTGGGGTATTTCGCCGCGCATCGGCGGTCAAACTCACGTGCAGCTCTGCCTGTTCAAAGACCAGGCCCTGCACATTGCCGACCATGAACGGCATCGCGTCGGCGGCTTGCAGCATCAGGCCGGCAAAGCGCTGGGGTGCGTCGCTATTTGCCGGGTTTTGCCGCGCGCTCAATTGCTGACGGGCTTGTTGCAGTGGATTAAGGATCACCGGCAACTCGGGAAACGCTTGTTTGACCCGCTGACTCATTTGCATTTTGAGTTGCTGGCCTTCGCTGGCCTCACGCGCGGCGTACAGGTTCAGGCCCAGCAGCCACACGCCGATTGCCAGCGCGCAACAGGCCAGCGCCCTGCCCCAACCCGCTTGCGACCCTGGTGCCTTGCCGACGCCGCCGTGTAATCCCCACGTAGGTAAAGCAGCAGACCATCGTTGCTGCGCAGGTTGTGGCTCGATCACTGCAGCGGGGGTGTCGTCACCGAACCAGGCCAAGCGGCTGCCACTGGCCGCCAGCGCGTCCAGGCTCGCTTGAACCTGCGGTTCGACCACGCCTTGCTCAAGGCTATGGCGCAGCAGCAAATGCCCCTCCAGCACACAGGCACTGATGTGCCCGGCCGGTGGCACCGGCAGGCCATAGGGTGCAGGATAAAGCCCCCGCAGCTTTAACCGGTGCTGGCTCAACACCTCACCGAAACGCTCCAGGACCGACGTCGGCAACCAACTGAGGAACACGTGACCATCGGCATCGCCAGGGCTGTGCGCGATATGCATCTGTTCAATGCGACCGAGGATCAGCGCCTGTGCCGCACACATCACCGCCGCCTGGGTCTTCGCGGCCGACAGCGGTGGCAACTGCAACTGTGTGAGGACGCTGTCCATGGGGTGAAGAAAGCACTCCACGCTCTGCGATTGAGCCGTTTGCCCCAGCAACGCCAGCGTACTGACGCCGGTCTGGCTGACGCGACCGTTGCGGTCCAGGCGTGCGAACGCAAGCTCAGTGTCCGGCGTCAGGCTGTTCAGCGGCGGCAAGGCAATGCGCACACTCATACGCCCAGTCTCGACCAGATCACCTTGGGCATGTCGCTCTCCGAGCGATACAACAATGCGTCCACCCTGACCCGGCGCTTGTCACGACGGGCGTAACCGTGAAGCAGAAACCATTCGCTGGTGATGCCGACATCAAGGTCGTCGACGCTCAACTGCGGCGCACGCAAGCGATTGAGAAAGTCGCCACGATTGATAAACCACTGGCCCCGATCACGCTCTGCGACCAAGGCCTGCGCCTGGGTCAGCGATAGCCCAGGCACTACCGCGGCCAGTACCTCAGCGCTGGCGGTATTGCTGTTGACCCAGGTACTGACCGGGATAACGCTGACATAGGGCGCCAGGCGCGCCAACACCCGCTCATTCACGCCCTGGATACCGCGCAGGTCGTCGAGGCTGCGCAGCATCGGCCGGGTTGCAGGAACGGGATTGGCGTTGGCGTCGGGCGAGGTCGCACGGCCGCTGTTAAACCGGTTTTGCGTCGTGCTTTGCGAATGTTCCTGGCGCGGATAAGCGGCAATGACGCGCTGACTGATGCGTTGCGCAACGCCAGCCTCGATGCCGAGCATGGCGCACAGCTGCTCAAAACTGCGTAATTGCCGGGCATTGACGCGCTCGCCGGCGATCAAGTTCCGCAGGTTGAATTTGCCTTGCTGATCTTCCAGGCGCCCATCAAAACCTGCACCCGGGAGGGCGCTTTTGATCGGTTGCGCCCATGCCTGGTCACGCCGCGTTGGTGCTTCCTTGCGACGCGCATCCCACAGCAGTTGCCGGCTGGTTTCCAGGCCGCCGAGCAGCACCGCACTGCCTTGCAGGCGTGACTGTTCAGCTTCCAGCGAGCGGGTAAACACGCTCTGCCGGGTGAGCATGCCAGCGGCGATAACCGCCACCACGGCGGCGATCAGCAAGGCGCTGATGATCGCCATGCCGCGCTGTTTCGCGCTATTGAGCAAAGGGTTTTTCATGGCAGCGCTTAGAGCTGCCAGGAGCCGATATCGGCGTTCACGCCGTCGCCGTCAGGTTGCCCGTCTGCACCGAGGGAGAAGATGTCGACTTCGCCGTTCGCGCCAGGGTTCAGGTAATGGTAAGGACGCCCCCACGGGTCATTAGGCAAACGCTCCAGGTAGGAACGCCAGTTGCTGTTCTTGGCGTCCGCCGGGCGCTCCACCAGCACTTTGAGCCCCTGGTTCATGCTCGGGTAAGTGCCGTGGTCGAGGCGATAGAGCTTGAGTGCCTGCATCAGGCCGGAGACGTCCTGCTTGGCCGCCGTGGCCCTGGCTTGATCCGGACGGTCGAGCACCTTGGGTACGACCATGGCCGCGAGGATGCCGAGAATCACCACCACCACCATGATCTCGATCAGGGTGAACCCCTGCTGGCCTCGGCCACCTGCAGACTGAAATTTGACGCGAGCGACATCCATATCCACCATCCTTGGCTTGTTTGCAATTCGGCGCGCAGTGTAACAAATGAACTAAATGGTGTATTGAAAAAACTCAGCCGCACGCTGAGTCATCTGCCTGTTTTCGAGTGTTATCCTGCATGCCGGTTTTCGGTAAAGAGTCACCCATGGAGCTGTCGCGCAAGGAGCAAGGTTTTACGTTGATCGAGGTGCTGGTGGCGTTGGCGATTATTGCCGTGGCCATGTCGGCAGCCGTGCGCGTTGCGGGCCTGATGACCCAGAGCAATGGCCTGCTGCGTGATCGATCACTGGCACTGCTGGCGGCGCAGAGCCGACTGGCCGAACTGCGCCTGGAAGGCCGGCTGGCACCGGGGCACAAGGCCTTCGAATGTGATCAGGGGCGCCTGCAACTGCGCTGCGGGCAAGTGATCGCGCCGAGCGCAGACCCCCGGCTGATGCGCGTCACGCTGCAGGTCTCGGACCGCGAACGCGAGGCGCCGCCGTTGGCGCGGCTCGAGACGCTGCTCGCCCAGCCCGTGGAAAAACGCGAATGAGCGGGCTCAGGGCCGGGTCAATCGTGGCATCGACTGAGCGTCGGGCAGCGTGCTGACCTTGAATCGAGTCCGTTCGCTGCCGCGCTCAATCACCACGGTGTCGCGCTCAATCGCCACCAGGCGCACCCCCTGGGTCAAGCGCTCCCCCACCAGAAACCCACGGGGTGGCATGCCGTTGAGACTGAGGATCGCGACTGCGCCATGCGCACCGGTCATCATCCCTGAAACCTTGATATCCAGCACTGCAAGCCGATTGGAAAACCACTGCAATGCCGGGCTGTCGACCGCAACTGCGGCGCCTTCGCGCTCGGCCGGCGGTGCGCTGGATTGGGCCGGGGTCAGCAGCAGTGATGACCAGACCAACACGCCCGCCAACGTCGCGAGCAACGCCGCCGACTGCACACATTGCGCGGGCGATAAACGAAAAGTGTATGCCATGACGAAACCTCCTTGTTGTCCTGTCAGGCAGTCTACAGGACAACTCTCGGTATGTTCTCCACGACGACGGAGCGTTGCGCGATGACAGCGGCCAGGCAACACGGCTTTACCCTGATCGAACTGATGGTGGTGCTCATCATCATCGGCATTGCCAGTGCGGCGGTCGGCCTGAGTATCAAGCCCGACCCATTGCACCTGCTGCGCCAGGACGCCAATCGCCTGGTGCAACTGCTGCAGGTCGCCCAGGCCGAAGCCTTGGCCGACGGGCGCCCGATCACCTGGCAGGCAGATACCAAAGGGTTTCACTTCAGCCGCCGCAATGAACACGCTACGGGCTTCGATCAGTTCAACAGCGACCCGCAACTGCGTCCTCGTGCGTGGGACACACCGGCGGTTCAGGTACGCGTCATCCCCAAACAACGGGTCGTACTCAACGCCGAGTGGTTCGATACGCCGTTGCAACTGCAACTGTCGGACGGTCAGAACAGCCTTTCGGTACGGCGCACCGCGGCCGGACAATTTCGCGTGGAGGCCACGCCATGAATGCTCGGCAGCACGGCTTTACGCTGATTGAAGTGATGGTGGCGATCATGCTGATGGCGATTGTCAGCCTGATTGCCTGGCGCGGCCTCGACAGCGTCAGCCGTGCCGACCAGCACCTGCAGGCGAGCACCGAACACACCGAAGCCATACTGCGCGCCCTGAACCAGCTGGAACGCGACCTGGCCCTGCGCGCCAGCACCGAATTGCGCGTGCCAAACCTTACCCAGCACGAGACCGAACCTGCGCAAGCGCCGCCGGCGATCAGCGTACGCAGCGCCGACAATCAGCGCTTTCGCCTAGACGTGATCCGCAGCGCAGCCGCGTCGGAAGACGGTTTGCAACGGGTACGCTGGTGGCTGCAGGACCAAACCCTATACCGCGCAGCAGCACCCGCGCGCAGCCGCTACCCGCTTCCCGCACCGGGCGAAGGCGTGGCCGTATTGGACAAAGTGAGTGACCTGCAGGTACGTGTCTGGGAGCCTGGCCAGGGTTGGCGTCAACTGAGCGGCAATCGCAAGGACGAACCCCAAGGCCTGGAGATCAAGCTGACTCGCCAGACGTTGCAGGGAGCGGAACATTATCGGCAGGTGGTGGGCCCATTGAATTAGGTGTCAATTTATTTAAGGACTAGACAGTAATTTAACAGGCTATTTATCTTTATGTACTTAAACGCTACAACAACCGCATGGGCACTAGCTCCCGCTCTAACACTTGATATAATTGAGGCGCCACTTTCAATTGAGCTTGGTATAACTTCCATATTAAGGCTCGACGTATACTTCGCCTGCCCTCCGAACCCAAGTTCCTTCAGCCCATTCGGTATATTTGACAAAGCAGTACCTTCACTCGTCGTACCAATTGCTTCTCGAACATAGGCCTCTGGAACATCACCCAGATTTGCGGCCATTCGGCAATTTCCAGCCGCGCAAGAAGCTTCATTTGCTTGGCCTAACACAGGACTATTCGGGGTATAAGGTTGGATATCCGTCTTTTCAAATATTCCTTCACCGTTGCCCTCTCGCTTTATTAGTGCAATATCTTTTGCACCGAAGGCCAAATAAAAGCCATGCTAATTAACTTACTAAACTATCCACTCCACCTCAAAATCAACTAGCTGAGCCTGAAGCCCTGCCTCATGCTCGAACCAGCAGTCAAACTCTTCAACATCACTTTTCTTCATGTAAAGATAATACCCGCCAGTGTCGCCATCACGGTCGTCCGCAACAACAATTTCCCAGCCAGAATATTCGCCAGTGACAACAATACCCTTCCGAACGATAGACATATCCATATCCTAGTCCGCATAGGGAACATGATTGTTAGAAATATATTTTCCAGTCACAGGGTCTTTAACCCCGAAATGTACATGCGGAACTCCCGGAGCGTGTGCTCCTGATATAGATCCTGAGTCGATACGGAACTCCTTAGTGCCATCAGCGCTGTGAAACACCCCAGAGGCGGGCTTACCGTTTCCCTGTACTCGGGACCGAGATATTTTTGCCCTGCCGATAGAGCCTCATCGGTTGTGAGCGTCATAGCGCTCGTGAAATTTTTCTTACCAGATAGAGTTTCATTGATCACTTGATCCACACGCTGCCCAGCACCTGCTTCCAGTTGAATCTGTTTTTCAGCACTAACAAAGGTTTTCCAGTTTTCAGTAGGACCGGCTAATGGAGTGCGTGGAGTAGCTGTTGCTTTTGTACCAACGCCCTCAAGGTAGGAAACTAAGACCCTCCCAACTATTAACTACACTATATAACCCGCGATCCTCATTTGCGCAAGTATTGCCTCATCAAATTGTTGATCAGAAATACCTCTAATTGATTTGGCACTCTTCCATTTCCATATTACAGGAAGGATTTTGCTATCCAAACGATCAAACTCTTCCAAAAAAACATTTGCTAAAACATACTTATCCAACTCAGGATCAGCCTCTAACATCAAGCTCAGTACATTGCTCGGCAATTTCCCTTCCAGCAACTGGGCTAACAAATACCTGTTTTTTAAAGGTGACATAATTGATGTCTCCAATGGTTTCAATTTTCTCAACCTTTCCGTATCCGTACTTTTGGGCTATTTGGCCTGTCCATGTATTCAAAGCAGCATTTTCTTTTGACATTCCATTGGCAATATTCTCGAGATATCGAGCAGTGTTAACGCTGTCAGTACCCGCCTCCCAAGCCCCACGGATTTGATGCCTTCGTTGCCGAGGCGTTGCATTGCGCTGGCGAAAATATCAGTGCCTGATGCATTGTAGTAGGGATGATTTTGTGCTGCTCGAATTTCAAATCCCAGCACTCCCGCTTTATCCACATTCACGACCAATCCTGCTACGCCATCAGGATCGCCATACTTGAGCTGGACTCCTCCATCTTTGAACACGTCCATCATAAAGTCATTTGTGACATCAACTTTTGGGATGGGTGGATCAACTCTTCCAAGTTCTTTTGCACCATCAGCCAGCATCAAAGGCGGTGTATTCGCCTTTGAATATGACGCAAGCTCGCTCCTCCCATCAGCGTACACAACCTTCATCGTATCGTCACTGACCGTGACAATACTGCCTTTGGGAATCACCTTCCCACTCTTAAGCGTTACGCTCTCACTGAGCTCGACTGTAGTATTGGCCTGAATCGTGGCGCTTTTAACGTATTGGGGTCCTCCCACCGGCACGTTATTTGGCACATCGATCGGATGTGGTACATCAAGATTTGGCCCAATACGTTCAAACTTCGCCAGCTTACCCTCAACACCACCCGCAGCTTTGGTGGTAGCGGCAATCTCTTTGAAACCATTGATAGAGACGTCGACACCTGCTTTAGAAAGCGTTGACGCCCCCTGAGCCGCCCCCCCTGAACCGCCGGTAGCGACGACTTGTGCATACAAGGCCACCGCCTCACCGAGTTGCTTACCCAGCTTCTCGGCGTTTTCATCACCGCCAACAACCAGTGCATCGCGAAGCTGTGTAATTTGCGATTTGAAGCCAGCGGCTGCCGTCCCGAAAAGTTTCTCCCCCTCCACTGACAATATGAATTCGTTCATAGCGTCAATGCTTGCTATTGGATCGCGTAGCACTCCCACTGCGCTGTTTAGCGCGTCTACACCGGCGCCTGCCATGCTGTCTTTGAAACTGTTGAAGAGTGCGCTGGCTGTAGCCAGATCTTGATTACCCGAAATGGATAACCATTTGCCCGTCACCTTCATTTTTTCATCGAAGGTTTTGGCCTCTGCGACCTCCTTGATCATTTGGACTATTTGTTGGGTCGCCAGCCAATTGTTGTCGACGTTCGCAACCGCGGCGTTGGTAGCCGTCGCCGCGCCGTTCGGGTTGCTCATTGCAGCAATGCCGGTAACCATCGACGCGATGATGTTGCGCTTGGCCTCTCGCTCCTCGCTCGTTTCATTAGGGCTGGTTTCGTTAAAAAGGCCTGCGAGCAAACTACTGGCCGAACCACCCAGCGCACCCGCTGAGCAGCTCTGGCTGCTGGCAGCAGCACCGGCACAGCCGAGAATGGCATGCAAGCTGGCGTGCTCGGGGCTGCCTTCTTTCATCCCCTTGATGACCAGTTTGCCGATGTAGTCCGAGCCCTGTTGCTGGACGTAGTTAACGACCATGTTCTGCGCAAACTGCGCACCACCACCGGTTACGTTACCGCTTGCACCCGCGACCAATGCCGTGGCGATTTGTCGGTAGGTACCGCCTGCTCCCCAATCAGCAGCGACGGCATTGGCTTGTTTATTCAGGTCCAGGTATTTCTGTCGATGAACCGCTTGTACGTTAGGGTCGACTTCAGGGTCGCGGGATTTGGCATATTCCTTTTCAGCTTCGCTACGCAGCGTATCCGCCTCGCGGGCGCGGGTCTCCAGATACGCAGCTACGTTCTGAACAAACTTGCCAGTAATCTCGAAACCAACCTGAATCTCCTTCGCGTCGAAAATTGGCTTAAGCTTGTTACTGCCATCTCGATCACTGGACACGTTAGTATTGATTGCAGCCACCGCTTGCTCGGCCGTCTGGCCGGTCAACGCCTGCTGCTTGGCGCTGTCAGTAACCGTCACTGCTGCGCCGCTGATACCGCTTAAGGTTTTGCTGCTGGAGCTGTCACCGGCGTACAGCGCAACAGGCGCGTTGACGCCAAATCCGCCTTTATCAGCCACTGGCGTACCGGTCTTGGTGGCATCAACGTTGCCGTTTGCATCCCTGCCAACCTTCCCGCCAGCACTGTAGCCACCGCTCAGATTGATACTCGTAGCGTCGTAATCGGCTTTGTTTTTGACGTCCGAACTGGTTAACGTGCCCGTTGTGAACGTGTTCTTACCATCAGCGACTGCTTTATCCGTGCTGCCGATAATTGCGCCCTTGAGGTCGGTATTACCCTTAACCTCAACCTGGAATCCACCGTCGCGCGCCTTGATGCCCGATTGATCACTGACACTGGCATAGTCGCTGTGCATTTTTTGCTGACCAATGCCACCACTGACACTGCTCATGCCCATGCAGAACGGTGGTATGCAAATGCTGACCCCGACGTTTGCACTCAGTTGTTCCGAGCGATAGGTGCTGGTGTCTTGCAGGCTTTCGATATTGAGATCGCCGCCCACTTTGGCCTGAACCTGCTGACCGGTAACGACCGCACCCTTGAGATTGGTATCCCCGGCACTATCAAGACGTACTGTCTGCCCGGCCTTAATGGTTGCATTGGTTTGGGTGACGTCATCACCGTCACTCATCCCGCGCCCTTTATTGGCTGCGAGGTCCAATGTGAATCCGTTTTATTGCCCGCCAAAACTGAACCCAATACCAGCGCTCCAGCCACTTGACCCACTTGGCCGCACTCCTCGGTTTTCAAGCTAAATTCAAGCAATCGCGCGGTATGATCATGTTCCATGGAGCAGGGGCACTTATCGTTAGCGTGCTATTTGCCATGAGCTACGACTACCTTACCGACAACTTCAGCCCGGCCTTCAAGACGGTGACCAAAGTCATTGCACTACGAAGTGATTTCCACAAGTCTCCAAACTATCCCGGCGTACGGACTGGAGAATATGTGCATCCGTTGGAGAATGGCTTTATTGCTTACGCCCGCGAACAAGAAGACAAAAGTGTCATCATTGGCGTTCGTTTACAGCCTGACGAGAATTACGATGTCGTGGTGTCTACTATTCCGCCTTTCAAGGTTGCAATGAAAGCCATGGCTGAACACGTCAAGCAATCCCCTGCGCTGATTTGGCTGCTCAGCAACGCTGCTTCAGAGACTAAGTCTGACCCGATGCTGCGTTAGATTTGGTTGCCGAGCCAACAGGGCAGCCGCTTGAGACATCAGTGACGGGCATGGCGTGCGCTCGTTGAGCACGCCATGCACGAAATCGTGGTCGACGGCATCAAGACCAACATCTCGCTGCACCGGGACCTGGTCCGTGATGAAGGATTCTGCATTCACTACTTGGAGCAAAAATGGACACGTCAGCATTGAAATCGCTGAAGGGGCTACGTCGATAATTTCCGCTAGCGCCACGCGCGAACACAACTCAAGGGACCCCAGGCAAAACCGTTTACCCGAGGATGGCAAAATAGTGCTAAAAGGCCACTACTGGTTATCGCTTTTTGGCGGAATAACACTATGCCTAATCATCACTCGTTTCCCAGGACATCGTTTATCCGTTGGTTTGTGCAAGACAATGAAAAACTCGACCGGGACATTCGTTTAAAGCTACTCAAAGGCCCCCTCTCCTCTCGAGCGGCGCTGGCGGCAGCGGGGCTGAACACGCTGCTAGTCTGCAGTGTCGCCGTGATACTCCATCCCACCGTGTTTTTCATCTGTTGGTGGGTAGCCGACATTGTGATCTGGATCATCCGCTGGTTTTTACTGCAACGGTTTTTAACCCGTGAAGCGTCCAAATTACCCTACGCGGCGGACCTGTCGCTGCTCTTCGGTTTGATTTGGGCTGCCGAAATCGGCGTGGGTACGGCGGCGTGCGTCATCAGCATGGACCCTGTGCTGCAAGTGCTGGCCTGTACGTCGGCGGTCAGCATGAACGGCGCTATTGCCATGCGGAATCAAGGCATCCCCCGATACGCCTTCACCCAGATCCTGCTCACGGATATACCGCTGAAACTGGCCACGCTGTTTCAACCGGAACCGATGTTACGGGTATTGATCCTACAGGCCCCGATGTACCTCACCGGCTTGTGGGTACTGCTGAACAACCTCAATGCCAACCTTACGAAAGCCTACATTGCAGAAGCACAGAGCACACATTCAGCCACCCACGACAAACTGACGGGCGTACTGAACCGCTTAGGCATCCTGAATATGTTGACCGCCTCGCTCAGTTCGAACGCCAAGGAGGATGCGGGTTTTTTCGTCCTTTACCTGGACTTGGACGGGTTCAAAAAAATCAATGACGCGAACGGGCATGCGACCGGCGACGGCGTACTCGTGTCCTTCTCTGCCATGATCACCGAGGTGGTGCGCAAGAGTGACGTAGTGGCACGCATAGGCGGGGACGAATTCATTGTGTTAATGCCGGGTATCGATAAGGCATCCGCCGCACTCGTTGCCGAGCGCATTATCAAGACCCTTGGCGATTACACCGATACACATGCTGACTATGACGGTCTCGGTGTCAGCATCGGCATTACCGAGAGCGCGGCTGCAGGACCGGAGAGTGTTGATCAGGTTTTATCCAGGGCGGATATAGCGATGTATGAAGCAAAATCCGCCGGTAAGAACTGTTATCGGTTTGGATAGGTCCTGGTTCAGGCTTCATAAATAACGGTGAATGTCCCGATCACGATTGAACTGAGGGATGCGACCATTAAGGGAGCGCAAATACCCCCACTGGCAAGGACGAACCGATGAGGTTGGCTGTCGATGCAACCATGCCAAAATCGCCTCAGCGGCGATAGTCAATGCCAGTTGCTGACCTGGACATTCATGTCGTCCTGAGCCGAAGCTGAAGGTTCGTCGTTGCGTCCGTTTTAGCAAGAGGCTATCGGGGTGTGGGTTTGCGTAGGGATCCCTGTTGGCTGAAGCGAGTAACACTAGAACGGTATCACCCGCCTCCAGGACGCTATCCCCGATAATGCATCGCTTTGCAACGAATCGCCGGGTGTTTTGCACCGGGGAGTCGTAGCGCGCTACCTCTGCCACCAAGTCTGCAACGAGCATCGGCTCAGGTTGCATGCCTTCAGTCAGATCAGGGTAACGATGGAGCGCTACGAGGGTATTGCCGATCAGGCCTGCGGTGGCTTCGCAAGTCTGTGACAACAAGCCGATCAGGTTGGCAATCAATGCATCATGCTCGCTCCAGGCGTTGGCTGCGCAGGCGCTCCGGATATGACTCATGAAGCGGCTGCTGTCCTCCTGGTCACTCAATAGCGCGCTGAATAATTGATTTAACCGAGTGGCCCCGAAATGAGCTTCGCCGAGTTGAATTTCGTCGCTTAACGGCGACAGGCAGGCGACAAAATCCCGTGTCAGCTTCGCGACTTCGTGTAGCCGCCCGGATGGGAGGCCTATCAAGGCTGCGATGACGGAAACCGGTAACGTGAACATCAACTCATCCAGGTCTTCAACGGGGTCATCGAGGGTCTCGACCACGCGTGACACGATCTCTGAGAGGCTTTCTTTCCCGACAGAAGCCAAGGCAGGCTCGATAGCCATCCTGGGGCACAGATGCTGCGGGCCCTCGTTCATGCGCATCAAACGACCAAAAATCACTCCTGCGGCGCCACGCGCAATGGCAGGAGGAATCGGCTCGCTTAGCGGGCGCACCCGACAGTCGGGATGCCCCAAAATGGCTTCGACGGCGTTGGCACTGCTCGCAATCCATAAACCCAGCTCAGCATCGAATAACAAGCCATTTTTTCGCCTGAGGTTTGAGTAATAACCGTAGGGATCAGCATGGGTAGCGGCTTCAAAAGGTGTCATTGCGCAAGTCCTGTTCACAAAGAAAGGCTACTATCGAACACCCCTCATGCCAACGATTCGCTCAGGAACGAAATATGGACGCTCAAGGCAATGACACCGCGATTTCTCGGGTAGCCGGCGCCATTGCCGAGCCTGCGAGGACGAAAATGCTGTGTTCGTTGATGGACGGCCACGCCCGTACCAGTACCGAGATGGCCGCCATCGCCGACGTCGGTGCATCCACGGCGAGCGCGCATCTGGCACGACTAAAAGAGGACGGGTTGGTAAGGCTGCACACGCAGGGCAGGCATCGCTATTACAGCCTGGCGGACGCGCAAGTGGCCCAGGCTATTGAGGCCCTGATGGTGATCGGCCAAAACGCTGGTCCACGGTATGTGTCCACAACCCCGACCCGATTGCAGTTCGCACGTACCTGTTATGACCACATGGTTGGAACACTCGCTGTGCAACTGCATGACCATTTCATCGCGTCAGGCTGGTTAACCGCGTCGGTCGCTGGGGACGGCATGTATCAGCTTACGATGAACGGCGAAAAAGCGATGACCGGGCTCGGTATCGAGATAGAACAGGTAAGAGCACAACGACGTCAGTTCGCGTGCTCATGCCTGGATTGGAGCATGCGCCGCCCTCACCTTGCCGGAGCACTCGGAGCAGCGCTCCTACAGACAGCCATAAACCGCAAATGGGTTATCCAAGACCTTGACAGTCGGGCACTGGCATTAACATCCAAGGGGCGAAAGGAGCTGTCTGACCGATTCGGGATCACTTTTGAAAACACAGGGATAAAACGATCAGTCGTGGCAAATGTAACACCACCCGCCGAGCCAGCTTTACCTGCACGATAACGACTAATTCCTTTGACTGAGGATCTGTTCGGCCACACGCTGATGCCTGGCGCCCAGCAAAAACATCTCAACTGCCCGACCGACCGTCAGGTGCGCCGGGGGCCATAAAGATAAACCGTACGGACCCTATACCGCTGCACGACGGTGGGTTTTCTAGCGATAGCCCCGTGCCTGCACGTCAAACAGGTCGGCATAACGTCCACTGGCAGCCATCAGCTGGCTATGACTGCCCTCCTCCAGAATCTGCCCGCGTTCCAATACGATAATGTGATCCGCACTGCGCACGCTGGAAAAACGGTGGGAAATCAACAGGGTCATGCGGCCCTTGGCATGCTCACGGAAGTGCTCAAACACTGCCGCTTCAGCCCCGGCATCCAGCGCGGAGGTCGGCTCATCGAGGATCAGCAAGTCGGCGTCCTGACGCATGTAGGCCCGCGACAAGGCAACTTTCTGCCACTGCCCACCGGACAGTTCCTGGCCGCCGAACCAGCGTCCCAGCTGGGTTGAATAGGTTTGGCTCAAGCGCTCGATAAATTCGGCCGCGACCCCTTGAGTAGCCGCGCTGCGCCAGCGTGCCTGGTCGTGCAGGGCATCGACGTCGCCGACGCCGAGGTTTTCACCCACGGTCATCTGATAGCGGATGTAGTCCTGGAAAATCACCCCGATGCGCTGGCGCAGGGTGTGTTCATCCCACTCCTGCAGGTCGCTGCCATCCAGCAGGATGCGGCCTTCATCTGGGGTATACAGACGGGTCAGCAGTTTGATCAGGCTGGTCTTGCCGGAGCCGTTTTCACCCACCAGCGCCAGGCTTTTGCCGGGTGCCAAGTGCAGGTTGATATCGCGCAGCGCTGCAGAGGCGGCGCCTGGGTAGGTAAACCCCACGTGCTCGCAGCGCAGGCCATCGCCAGGGCGCACGCCCTGGGTGAGCCGGCCGCGCGGGGTGATCACGGGGGTTTCAAGGTATTCATACAGGTCCGAGAGGAACAAGCTGTCGTCGTACAGCCCGGCAATAGCGCTGAGGCTGGCGGTGATTGCGCTTTGCCCCTGCTTGAAGAGCACGATGTACATGGTCATCTGGCCCAGGCTCGTCTGGCCACGCACGGTGTCGAGTACCACCCAAGCGTAAGCCAGGTAAAACGCTGCGGTACCCAGCAGGCCCAATGCAAACCCCCACGCGTCACGGCGCACCGTTAATTGGCGGTCTTCCGTATACAAGCGCTGGGCGTTGTCGCGATAGCGCTGCAGGAACAGCGGTGCCAGGCCGAACAGCTTGACCTCCTTGGCATGGGCCTCGTGGGAGAGCAAGGACTCAAGGTAGTTCTGCTGACGCGTCTCAGGCGCCCGTCGGTGAAACAGGCGGAACGCATTGCCCGAAAAATGCGTCTCGGCGAAGAACACGGGCAATGCGCCGACCACCAGGATCAACAAGGCCCAGGGAGAGAAATGCACCAGCAGCACGGCAAAGCTGACCAGCGAGATGAGGTTCTGCACCAACCCCAGTCCTTTAGTCACCAGGCTCAGCGGCCGCGTCGAAGCCCCCTGGCGCACACGCACCAGTTTGTCGTAGAACTCGGCGTCTTCAAATTGCAGCAGCGAAAGGGTCTGGGCTTTCTCCAGGACCATCAGGTTGACCTTGACGCCTAACCTCACCCGCAACAGCGACTGCTGCATCGACAACGCCCGTTGCGCGGCCGCCAACAACGCCAGCACGCCGGCCTCAGCCAACACGTAGCGCATCACTGGCCACACCGGTGCCTGGCTGCCGGCCGCGTGAACCTGCATGGCGTCGACCACGCCGTCAACAATGCGCTGTCCTATCCAGGCGGCCAATGCGGGCAGCAGCCCGGCGACGATCGTCGCCAGCAACAGCCCCAAGAACAGTGGCCGTGAGGTTTCCCACACCAGTCCCAGTGCCCTGCGCGCCTGGATAGAAAATGCGCCCAATCGATTGAACAGCACCATGAATGGCATGGACTCCTTGAGGGGGGTGAAATCAGGCCGGATGGCCGAGTGTGACAGGCGCCTGCGGATCACTGCTGCATTCGCTGCAAGGTCCAGGGTACAGGCGCGCCTGCATTACGCGCAGATTATGACAGGCCGCGACACCAGAACGACGAGCATTCATGCTCGACTGCGCAAAGTCTTCCTGGATACTGCGACGTCCTCCGGCAGACTGGCCTGGTTCAGACCGGCACGTAATTGCTCCTGACTGAGGACGACGAACGCGAACGGCTTTCCCGTCAACGCAGTCGCCGCCTCAGCCCGCTCCGCGCCCGTGACGGTTCTCGGGCCCGTCGCTGAGTAAATGGCGCCGACATGACCCTCCTGGGCCAATACGCCCGCCGCCGTTGCGGCAACATCGTCTCGCGAGACATAGGACAAACGACTTTCACCCAGGCCGGTGAGCATTCCGGTACCGGCCAGCATCCGGGCTTCCTGAGCGAACGCTTCTGGTAGCCTTCGCGACCGTCCCACCCCAGGTTGATTACGAGCTGACTGCCCTTGGCCACTCGCTCAAACCTCAGCTGGAGCTGCTTGCCGAGTGGGCGCGGGTCAATCAGGTGACTATCGAACAAGCACGCATCACCTTCGACCAGCGGAACTGACTGGCCTCTCGATGACGACCGCTGTCCTCAACCGGCAAGACGCATGGAGAGAAAGTCCAGCAACGTCTTGAGGGCGTTCGGCATACGCTGGCGTGACAGGTAAACGGCATGGATGCCGATGGGTTTGATGCGATATTCAGGAAACAGTCGAATCAGGCGCCCCTCCTTGATGGCCTGCCCGGCAGCGAAATGCGGGAGCATCGACACGCCTGTTCCGCTCAGCGCAGCACGCACGATGATCGACGCCTCGTTAGTGCTGAAGCTGCCAGTGACCGGCACCGAGACGTTCTCACCGTCAACGATGAAATGCCAAAGGCTGCGTCCGTAATACGCGTAGGTCAGGCAATTGTGGACGGCCAAGTCTCTCACGTCGCCCGGTACGCCATGGCGCTGGAGATAGGCCGGGCTCGCACAGATGAACGAATCCACTTCGCCGAGCTTCTTCGCGATCACCCCCGGATCAAGGTTGTCAGTCACCCTGATCGCCAGGTCAATGCCCTCTTGCGCAAGATTGGTCATGCCATCGGCAATCTGCAAGTCGATGGCGACAGCCGGGTACAGCTGGAGAAACTCCATCAGCAGATCCGTCAGGCAATACTCGGCAAAAATCGACGGTGCAGTGACCCTGAGCAGGCCCTTGGGCGCACTCTCGGCTTGCGACCCCAGCACCTTGACGTCGGTCGATAGCGCCACCAGTTCCTTGCAAAGGGGCAGCAGTTGTTCGCCCGCGGCGGTCAGGCTGAGTTTGCGTGTGGTCCTGTGCAGCAGCCGTATCTCGGCCCATTCCTCCATCAACCCGATGTAACGCGTGGCCATCGCCCTGGACATCCCCAGGTGCGTGGCGGCCGCCGAAATGCTTCCCCTGGCGACTGTCTCAAGGAAGACTTTTGCCGCAGTCAACCGGTCCATATGCGCGCTCTGTGCAACAAAGCGTCAACTATAGCCCTGCATATCTTCATCCGCTAAGCGAATACGGTAGCAACCAACTGATTCCGTCTATTCCTGGAACCGGAGAATTTTGCATGTCCGACGCCAACGGCAAGACCCTGCGTTTGCTGTTTCCACAATGGCAAGGTGGCAACAACCCGCCCTATCACTTCGGCGCCCAGCTTCTGTCCTGGCTGGCGCCTGAACACCTCGGCCCGGTCGAAGAGGTTCCTGTGAATCTCCCTGACGGCTCAACACTTACGCCGGAAGGCGGGATCATCGGCCGAAGCGCGTTGCTGCGCCAGTTGCACGCTGCGCGTGCGCTGATCGACAAGCATCAACCGGATCGCCTTGTTGTTCTGGGCGGCGACTGCCTGGTGGACCTGGCGCCGTTTGCCTACCTGAACGAGCGTTATGACGCAGACCTGGCCATTCTCTGGGTGGATGCTCACCCGGACATCCTGACGCCCAACGACTTTCAGCACGCCCACGCGATGGTGCTGGGCAACCTGCTGGGCGAAGGAGACCCTGACTTCCTGAAAGCGGTGAAGCGTCCAATCAAACCCGCCAATGTGATGTACGCAGGCCTGCAAGCAACGATGGACGTTGAAACCGCAATGATCGCCAGGCTGGGCCTGTCGAGTGCAAGTCCTGGCGAACTGGCGTGTTCCAGCGAGCCCGTCTTGCAATGGCTTAAATCGACAGGAGCGAAGCATCTGGCGATCCACTTCGACCTGGACGTGCTGGACCCGACGCTGTTTCGTTCATTACTGTTCGCCAACCCTGACGTTCCTGCCAGCACATGGGACGGCATCGCTCAGGGAAAAATGACCATGGCGCAGGTTGTTCGTCTCCTCGGGGATGTGGCAAACGTCATCGATGTGGTCGGAATCGGTATTGCCGAACACCTGCCGTGGGACGCGTTGGCACTAAAAAACATGCTGACCAAACTGCCGCTGATTGGCCAGCCAGAAACGAAACTTAGCGTTTCACCGGCGCATCGAAGCTGACCGCTGACAGGCATTGACCGGTGGTATCCGTCCGCGCCAGGGCTGGGCGCGCTCCAGCTGCGCGGCGAGTGCAAACAAGGTGCTTTCCTCACCAAAACGACCGGCAAAATGCGCCCCCATCGGCAGGCCTGCCGCGCTCCAGTACAGCGGCACCGACATTGCCGGTTGCCCACTGGCGTTGAACAGTGCGGTGAATGGCGAATAGCTGTGAAACCGCTCAATCAGCTCATCGAGGCTCAAGCGTTCGTCTTGCAGGTCCAGCTCACCGATCGGTGCCGGCTCACGCGCCAGGGTCGGCGTGAGGATCAGGTCGTAATCCTGCATGAACACCGCCAATTGCCGACCCAAGGCATGAATCCCCTCCACCGCCCCGGCGTACTGCGCACCGCTGACCTCGCCTTTGCTGCGCAAAATGATGCGGGTACGGGCTTCAAGCTCCTCAGGCTGTACCGCGAAACCGCGCATCTGTCCCAGGACGTCGAGATAGTGGCGAGTACTTGCACCGATGATGGTGAAGACCTGGTCGAGAAACGCCGGCATCGCGACGGGCAAGCTGACCGGTTCAACGGGGTGCCCCAAGGATTGGCACAAGCGGGCGGCCTGGCGCACCGCTTCCAGACTTTCGCGGGAGGTCGGCCAAGGCTCGAGTTGCTCAACCAGCGCGATACGCAGAGGCCGGGGGTCACGCTGCAGTGCCGTGACATAAGGCTGCACCTGCTGCGGCGCGGCGTACGGCGCACCCACGTCGATCCCGGCGGTGGCATCCAATAGCGCGGCGCTGTCGCGTACCGACAGGGTAATGGCATGGGGGGTGCCCATCCCGGCCCAGCCTTCGCCGACCATCGGCCCGGATGGCAACAGCCCACGGCTGGGCTTGAGACCAAACACGCCACAGCAGGAGGCTGGCACACGCAAGGAGCCGCCGCCATCGTTGCCATGGGCAAACGGCACCACGCGTGCCGCCACCAAGGCTGCCGCGCCGCCGCTGGACCCACCGGCACTGTGGTCGACATTCCAGGGGTTGCGGGTGGCGCCAAAGCGGTTGGACTCGGTGGAGTACGACGTGCCGAACTCGGGTGACGTACTGGTGCCGAGAATCACGCAACCGGCCCGGCGGATACGGCTCACGTGTTCGGCGTCAAAGTCTGCGCGAAAGCCTCCCAGCGCGTGCGAGCCATTGGTCATCGCCGCGCCGTTGACCGGTGAAAACAGGTCCTTGATCAAGGTCGGCACCCCAGCAAACACCCCGCGACCGGGGCGCGATGCGAGGGCGGCCTCGCGGGCGGATTCGTACAGCCGCTCGGCGACCGCGTTGAGATGCGGTTCGACCAGTTCAATGCGATCAATCACCGCCTCCAACAGCTCGCCCGGTTGCACCTCACCGCGCCTGATCCACTCGGCCAGGCCGGTGGCGTCTTCACTGTCCAGCAGGTTCTGGATGTCCATCTTCATTTCCTCTCTTACGAATGACTTGAGCCGAGTGTCTGGGTCAGTGCTTTGCGCCGTGCCTGCAGGCCTGCCAGCGCCCATGCCAGGGCCGAGGCAAAACTGGCGAATGCCAGCCATTGGATGGCGTGAGGCAGATCACCCGAGTAAACGCTGAGCACGGCCACCACCAGCGGGCTGACAAATTGGCCGAAGTACAAAAACGCGGTGAACCCGCCGAGGCCGCGCCCTCGGTTTTTGGCGTTAAGGGCATTCATCACCGGCGCCATCGCATTGGGCACCAGCAGTCCCGCGCCCACGCCGTGAATCAGCACCGCTACCAGCACCGCGTTGTAGCTTTGCCCCCGCATCAGCAGCCATAACCCCAGGCCCAGCAGGCTCAGCAACAGCGCATTGCACCCAGCGATGCCGACGCGGCGGCGCAGCAGCGGCCAGGCCAACGAACCGACCAAGGTCGCCAGCAGCGCCAGGCCCGCCGACAGCCCGATCATCGTGCTCGACGTCACCCCAAGGCTCACCAGCAGAATCGGCGCCTGGATCGGCACGACAAAACTCAGGACCATGCCGCTGAGGATCAGCAGGTAACCGACCACCAAGGGCAGCATCGCCACCCTGCCCTGCTCAGGCGTCTCGACCAACTGCCGGGTGGCCGCAGGCTCCCAGAGCACCTTGATCATCACCGGTACCAACAGCAGCGGCAGCAGGTACAACAGGAAGGGCAGGCGCCAGGAGTGCTCGCCCAACGCCCCGCCCACCACGAAGAACAACGAGCCCACCAGGCCGATAGTCACCACCTGCCGATTGATGTACCGCAGCCGCTCTTCGCCGTGCCAATAGTCGGCAATCAGCGTGGCGCAGCAGGTCATCACCGCCGCCTCCGCCGCGCCGAACAACAGGCGTACGCCGACGATGGCCGGCAAGTTATCCAGCAGTGCCGGGATGGCCCCGAGCACGGCATACAACAGCGTGGCGATCACCAGCAAGGCCTTGCGCCCGACCCGGTCGGCCAACCAGCCGGCTAGGGGCGCGCACAGTGCAATCGCCAGGGCCGGCCCGGTGACCGCCAAGGGCACCAGCAGGTCGGCGCGGGGCTCCAGCGGGCCGAACTCGGCCCCCAGCTTGGGCAGGATCGGCGCCACCATGACGGCGCCCATGATGGTCAGGCTGCTGCCCAGCATCAGCACCAGCCCTTCACGACGCCCGGTGGCTTGCCGTGGAGATAAGGAATCGGAATGTGATGAGTTCATGCTCAGCCCCCTAGAAACTTTGCGAAATACGCAGCGCCACGGTGTAACCCTCGGCACGGTTGCGGGCATCGGTTTCCTTGTAGGCATGCAGCCACACGGGAGGCAGACCGGGCTTGAAGTAACTCACTGCCGGCCCGATGGCCAGCACCCGCGCACGGTTGCCCGATTGCAGCCCGGGCGCATCGTCATCGGTGAACTGGCGGTAGTAGTAACCCCCCAGGCCCAAGGTCCACGGCCCCACGTGCTGACCCACGGCAAACTCGTGCCGGTACTCGACACCGTTCTTGTAGTCGGTCGCGGGGTTGCGGGTATTGACGTCGACCTCAACGCTTGAGGAAACCTCAAAGCCGCCGTCGGTGATGTAGGTCGCGTTGAAGATTGGCGAAAACGTCCAATGGTTGAGCCCCGGCGAAATCAACCGATTCTTGTCGTAGTCACCGGTGGGCGCCTGGATCTGCAACTGCGTGTTGATGAACAGATTCGGCGACAGGTTCCACTGCAGGATCACCGGCAGCAATTGCACGTCCGCCATGCGAAACGGATCAGCCTCCAGGTTCAGCGGCCCGACCGGCGTCGGCACCTTGACGGAGGCGTCCATCTTGAAAAACGGTACCACCGTGCCGAACCCGTATTGGGCGCCCAGCACGGTGTAATCCGTCATGCGCATGTAGGCGACGCCAATGGACAACACATCCAGTGAGAAGTGGTTGTCAACTGAGCGGCCGTGACGGTCCTTCTGCACGTTGGCGGAGTAAAACGCCGTTCGCAGCCCCAGCGTCCCGAACGGTGTGGCTGGCGGCATCATGCCCGCGCCAAAATCGTACACACCAACAGCGGTCGTCGGCGCACCGTTCTCGGTGCCGTGCACGCTGGCGCAGCAACCCAGCAGCCCCAGGGTAAACAGCGTCGTCCGTGCGACGCGTGCATTATTGTTATGAATCATCGAATGCCCCTCCCATCAAGTGGTGTGGGCCATCCTAGTAAGCACCAGCGTATGCCGGTTATCCGTTTTCAGCAGAGTTGAGTGCGACGCAGGGTCTGTGATGGGCTTTCGCCAAACATGGTGCGGTAATCGCTCGAGAACCGACTCAAATGCCAGAACCCCCAACGCGCCGCCACTTCTTGTACGCCATGGGATTGGGTGCGGGTTCGCAGTTCGCGGCGCACCGCATTGAGGCGCAGCGCACGCAGATAGGCCACCGGGTTGATGCCCAGGGTTTCCTGGAAACAGTACTGAAGTTTGCGCCGGCTGGCGCCGATGTGGTTGCACAGGTCGAGGATCGACAGCGGTTCGTCGAGGTGGCTCAACGCATATTCGCGCGCCCGGTCGACCATCCTTTTGCGCGCCGTCGGGTTAAGGGGTGGCGCCTGGTCCGGCGCGATCAACTCCAGCACGTGCAGCATCACCGCATCCCGTATGCCGCGCCGGATCGAGTCATGCCCCAGCACGGCATCACGGCCCTGGTCGCAACCCGCCAGCGCATCGAACAACCCTGCGAGTTCACGTTGCACAGATGAATCGCCCAAGCGGTAACACTTGGGAAGATCGGTAATTCGAAACTCACTGCCCTGACGCTCCAGGACGTGTGCCAGTGCGTGTTCTTCAATGGCCACACTGAGCAAATCCAAGTGCTGTGGCGTGTGCAGCTCGGGAAGGTTTTCACCGTGGGCCACCAACAGGCTGGGCGCATGGATCGGGTGACCCGAGCAATACACCGGGCCGTCGGCACTCAAGGGAAGGCTGAAGGTGATGGCGCCTTTCCAGGCTGCGCCACTCTTGATCATGGCCTGATTAGCGCGGTCGCGCACCAGTTGCATCCAGCCCGAGCGGAACTCCACCAGCTCACCTTCAAAGGCGCCCGGCGATAACTGATCGTAGCGAACCTGCCAGCCGCCCATATTGCGCGCGTGTTCATCGATATCGCTGGTCAGAAAACGCTGGAGGGGTAACGCCGGTGGAAGCACCACCGAGGCCGCAGGCATCCGCACATTATTATTGTTCATCGACCCAACCTTTTTCAGTTCCAAGGCTTACAGGTCAGATCGCACGCAAGTTCCATTCCGGACCTGGGGCGGGTCGTGTATTTGTGCCGAAATTGGATAGTAAAGATTGGCCAGCGCAATGCCCTCGCCGGGCAAACACGTTCACCTATTAACTAAAATGTCGTGCATTCAAGGCTTGATATTTTTCAGCTCGTTCAGCAATCCCAGGAGTTGCTCCATTTTCTCGGCGCCAAACTGTTCTTCGATTTTCTGGTAGTTGCTTTCCATGCCTGCGCTCATGGAGACGAAGCATTGCTGGCCGCGCTCGGTGAGGCCCACGAACACCCGGCGCTGATCCTGGCTGGACTTCTGCCGCCGCACCAGGCCGTCACGCTCCAGGCGCGTCAACACACCGGTCATGCTCGGCTTCAGGATGCAGGCCTGCAAAGCCAGTTGATGGCTTTCGAGTTCACCCAGCTCGCGCAGGATCCGAATGACCCGCCACTGCTGCTCAGTCAGTTCATGCTTGTTCAGGGCCGGACGGAAGAAGGCCATTGCGGCCTCACGGGCTTGCAGCAGGGTCAGGGTCAGCGAAGGTCTTGGGTTGGCCATAAACGGCACCACTTGAATGGGCGAGTCGGCAGCTTAGTGTCGCCGGCCAGCGGCTGCAAGCGGCGTGGGCGCGGTGAAAAGTACAAGCGGTTCTGTGTAAAAGCCATTCTGTCGCGCCACTGCGATGCGCATGATGATCCGCACACGATCAACAAGACCAAGGTGCGAAGCCGCCATGCCTGGCTCAACGCAACCCCGATTGGCGCTGGCGGTACTCCCCCGGCGTGAGCTGCGCGTAACGCTGGAAAAACCGGCTGAAATAGGCCGGGTCCTTGAACCCCAACTGGTAGCAGATTTCGTTGGCCGAGCTGCCCGTAAACAGCAGCAGGCGCTTGGCCTCTTGCATCAGGCGTTCGAGGATCAGGCGCTTGGACGGCAGGTCGGCGATGCGGCGGCACACGTCATTAAGCCGTGCCTCGGTCACCCCGATGCCTTGGGCGTAACGCGACAACGGCCAGTGCTGCTGGTAGTGCGCTTCGATCAGCTCATTGAAACGGTGGAAGATTTTCAAGTCCTCGTGGCGGGCAGGCGTGGCTTTCAGCGAATGGGAACACAGCCGCAACAGGCTGATCATGATCAACCGCGTCAGGCTGTCCAGGGCCGCACTGCGCCCCGACCGCTGGGCTTTCATCTCGTCGCTCAGCGACTCAAACAGAACGTCCAACCGGCGGATATCGTCTGCGTATTGCGGCCCCAACTGCGCCAGGGCCACACACGCGGCGGGCAAGTGCGCCCCCGTCGGCGCCAGGCTGGCGTCGGCTTCGATCAGTTGCCACACCAATTGCTGACGCACCGTCAGCACGTGCCCGTCGCTGTCCGGCTCGGTCACGAAGGAATGCGCGACCGTGGGTGGCGTGAGGAAGAACATCGGTCCCGATTCGACGTACTGCTGGTCGTCCAAGTACACGCGCACAGTGCCGCTTTTCACGTAGTGAACCTGGAAAAACCGGTCGTGCCGATGCACCGGCATGTTACGGCCGAAAAAATCCGCCAGGTTGGCCAACTGGTCGTAATGCACTTCGGCATCACTGTAGCGCTGGTCGTAGACCTGGCCAATGTTGATGTTCGGAATGGGTTGACGGTCGCTCATCGCACGCTACTCGTTTTTAGTGTGATTGCCGCCGTGCAGCGGCTCTCATCCTGCACCGATTCGGTCGGCACAACCACCGAAGAAACAGTCTGTCACGCTTGACGATAGTTAACATCTTAATTATAACGGTTAACACATTAACTAAATCCAGGGCCTCCATGGACCCTGCCAGGAGAATGCATGAGCCGCGCCTTGCATGACGTCGCGACGGGCACCCTTTTCGGTGTCGCGCTGAACTACCAGGGGTTGCTCAAGCAGCACCTCGCCGAATTCGAAGCGCCGCCGTATCAGAAGCCGCCGGTCAAACCGGTGCTGTTCATCAAGACGCCCAACACGCGTAACCAAAACGGTGGCGATGTCGTGCACCCTGGCCAGGGCGAACGCCTGCAGCCTGGGCCGGCATTGGCGGTGGTGATGGGCAAGGACGCCAGCCGCGTCAGTGCAGCCGACGCCCTCGACTACGTGGCCGGTTTTACCCTCGTCAACGAGTTCAGCCTGCCGGAAGACAGCTACTACCGCCCCGCCGTCAAAGCCAAATGCCGCGATGGGTTCTGCGCCATCGGGCCGGAGCTGGTGCCGACCGCACAGCTGGATGACCTGCACAGCCTGGCGATCACGCTGTACGTCAACGGCGAGATCCGCCAGCAAAACACCACGGCCAACTTCGTCCGCAGCATTCCATTGCTGATCGCCGAGATCAGCGAATTCATGACCCTGCACGCGGGCGACGTGCTGATCACCGGCACTCCCGAAGGCCGGGTGGATGTGCAGCCTGGCGATACCGTGGAGGTCGAGATCAGTGGCCTGGGCCGCCTGGTCAATCACATCAAGGCAGAGGAGCTCTCATGAAACACGCCCGTATTCGCTTTGAAGGTGAAGTCCATTCGGTACAGGTCGAAGCTGAAAACGCCGTGCGCCTGGCTGACGGCCGCCTGCTGGCCGAAGACCAGGTGCAATGGTTGCCGCCGGCCACCGGTAACATGTTCGCCCTGGGCCTGAACTACGCCGACCACGCTGCCGAACTGGCCTTCACGCCGCCGACCGAACCGCTGGCTTTCATCAAATCCGTGGGGACGTACACCGGCCACAACCAGGTGACCTGGCGCCCGGATAACGTCGCTTACATGCACTACGAGTGCGAGCTGGTGGCCGTGATCGGCAAGCCGGCGCGCAACGTCAAGCGCGAAGACGCGCTGGATTACCTGGCGGGTTACACCGTGTGCAACGACTACGCCATTCGCGACTACCTGGAAAATTACTACCGCCCCAACCTGCGCGTGAAAAACCGCGACGCGACCACGCCTGTCGGCCCGTGGATCGTCGATGTAGCCGATGTACCGGACCCAGGCAACCTGACACTGCGCACCTGGATCAACGGTGAACTGCGCCAGGAAGGCAGCACCCAGGACATGATTTTCGACATTCCCTACCTGATCGAATACCTGTCCAGCTTCATGACCTTGCAGCCCGGCGACATGATCGCCACCGGCACGCCCGAAGGCCTGGCCGACGTCGTACCTGGTGATGAAGTGATTGTGGAAGTCGAAGGCGTGGGCCGCCTGGTTAACCGAATTGTCAGCGAAACGGCGTACTTCAACGCCCGTAAAGAGGCTTGAGCAGCATGATCAAACATTGGATCAACGGCCGTGAGGTCGACAGCAAAGACGTGTTCGTCAACTACAACCCGGCCACCGGTGAAGCCATCGGTGAAGTGGCCAGCGGCGGTGCCGAGGAAGTCGCGCAAGCCGTGGCGGCCGCCAAGGAAGCCTTCCCGAAATGGGCGGGCACACCCGCGAAAGAACGTGCACGCTTGATGCGCAAGCTCGGAGAACTGATCGAACAGAACGTGCCGCACCTGGCCGAGCTGGAAACCCTCGACACCGGCCTGCCGATTCACCAGACCAAAAACGTGTTGATTCCACGGGCGTCGCACAACTTCGATTTTTTCGCTGAAGTCTGCACGCGCATGGACGGCCACAGCTACCCGGTCGATGACCAGATGCTCAACTACACGCTCTACCAACCGGTGGGTGTCTGCGCGCTGGTGTCGCCCTGGAACGTGCCGTTCATGACCGCCACCTGGAAGACCGCACCGTGCCTGGCGCTGGGCAATACCGCCGTGCTGAAGATGTCCGAGCTGTCACCGCTGACCGCCAACGAGCTGGGCCGGCTGGCCGTCGAAGCCGGCATTCCCAACGGCGTGTTGAACGTGATCCAGGGCTACGGCGCGACCGCCGGTGACGCCTTGGTGCGTCACCCCGATGTGCGCGCGATTTCCTTTACCGGCGGCACCGCCACCGGCAAGAAAATCATGCAGACCGCCGGCCTGAAAAAATACTCCATGGAACTGGGCGGCAAGTCGCCAGTGCTGATCTTCGAGGACGCCGACCTGGAACGCGCCCTCGACGCTGCGCTGTTCACCATCTTCTCGCTCAACGGCGAACGCTGCACCGCCGGGAGCCGGATCTTCATCCAGGAAAGCGTGTACCCACAGTTCGTCGCCGAGTTTGCCGCTCGCGCCAAACGCCTGATCGTCGGCGACCCGCAAGACCCGAAAACTCAGGTCGGCTCGATGATTACCCAGGCCCATTACGACAAGGTCACAGGTTACATCAAGATTGGTCTCGAAGAAGGCGCTACCCTGCTCGCCGGTGGCTTGGAGCGCCCGGCCAATCTGGCGGCGCACTTGAGCAAAGGCCAGTTTATCCAGCCAACGGTGTTTGCTGACGTGAACAACACCATGCGTATTGCCCAGGAAGAAATCTTCGGCCCGGTGGTGTGCCTGATTCCGTTCAAGGATGAAGCCGAAGCCCTGCAACTGGCCAACGCCACCGAGTATGGCCTGGCGTCCTATATCTGGACCCAGGACATCGGCAAGGCACATCGCCTGGCCTATGGCATCGAAGCGGGCATGGTGTTTATCAACAGCCAGAACGTGCGCGATCTGCGCCAGCCGTTCGGCGGTGTGAAAGGCTCAGGCACGGGTCGTGAAGGTGGCCAGTACAGTTTCGAAGTGTTCGCCGAAATCAAAAACGTGTGCATCTCGATGGGCAGCCATCACATTCCACGCTGGGGCGTCTGAGCGACACCAGAAGCCCTTAAGACAACAACAATAATTTCAGGAGAATCATCATGGGCGAAGTCGTCCTGGCGGCGAAAATCTGCCACGTACCCTCGATGTATTTGTCGGAGCTTCCCGGTAAACACCATGGTTGCCGTGAAGCGGCGATTGCCGGTCACAAAGAGATCGGCCGTCGCGCCCGCGAGCTGGGCGCCGATACCGCCGTGGTGTTCGACGTGCACTGGCTGGTCAACAGCGCCTACCACGTCAACTGCGGCGAGCACTTCAAAGGCATCTACACCAGCAATGAACTGCCGCACTTCATCAAGAACATGGAATACGAGTACCCAGGTTGCCCCGAACTGGGTGAGCTGATCGCGGCCGAAGCCAACGCCGCCGACGTGCGCACGCTGGCCCACAATATCCCGAGCCTGGAGCTGGAATACGGCACCTTGGTGCCGATGCGCTACATGCACATGGGCGTACCCGACGAGCAAAGATTCAACGTGGTGTCGGTGGCCGCCTGGTGCGCCTGGCATCGCCTGCAAGACAGCTTCAGCTTTGGCGCCGCCGTGCGCCGGGCCATCGAGAAAAGCGACCGCAAAGTCGTGGTGCTGGCCTCGGGTTCGCTGTCGCACCGTTTCTCCGACGACCGCAATGCTGAAGCCAATATCCATAACTGGACCCGCGAATTCGACAAGCAGGTCGACCTGCATGTGGTGGAACTGTGGCGCCAGGGCCGCTGGAAAGAGTTCTGCGCCATGCTGCCGGACTACGCCGAGCATTGCTTCGGCGAAGGCAAGATGCATGACACCGCCATGCTCCTGGGGTTGCTCGGCGGACCGGACTACGACAAGCCGGCCGAGATCATCACGCAACCCTTCGGCAGCTCGGGCACCGGCCAGATCAACGCCATTTTCCCTGTTTGAGCGCATGGCCGCCCGGTATCCCCGTGCGGCCACAAGGAGCCCCTCATGCCCCACTTTATCGTTGAGTACACCGACAACATCGAACAGCAAGCCGACCTGCCTGGCCTGTTCGAAACAGTCCACGCCACCCTGGGCGACAGCGGCGTGTTTCCCCTGGGTGGCATCCGCAGCCGTGGGGTGCGCCTCGACACCTGGCGCATGGCCGATGGCAAGCACGACTACGCCTTCGTGCACATGACGTTGAAGGTCGGGCATGGTCGCGACCTGGCAACCCGCCAGAAGGTCGCCGAACAACTCTTCGCGGTGATCACCCAGCACTTCGCCGCGCTGCAGGACCAGCGGCTGCTGGCGTTGTCGTTTGAAATGATCGAGCTGCACGAGCAGCTCAACTTCAAGCAAAACAACGTGCACGCCTTCCTCAAGGCGCAAGTGGGCTGACACACCCACCCGCTCGTTCCATCGGACTCTCAGACAAAAAGTATAAAACCATGAGCTCAGCCAATACCGCCGACACCCTCGGCACCGACGTCCGTGACCAAACCCACAGCACCGTGACTTGGCGGCTGATGCCGCTGCTGCTGATCTGCTACCTCTTTGCCCACCTCGACCGCATCAACATCGGCTTCGCCAAGATGCAGATGAGCGCCGACCTCAACTTCAGCGACACCGTCTACGGCTTCGGCGCCGGCCTGTTCTTCGTGGCCTACGCGCTGTTTGGCGTGCCCAGCAACATCGCGCTGGACCGCGTGGGCCCCCGTCGCTGGATTGCCGCGTTGATGGTGGTGTGGGGGGCGTTGTCGACGTGCATGTTCCTGATCGACAGCGCCATGGGCTTCTATGTGCTGCGCTTTTTGCTCGGTGTGGCCGAGGCCGGTTTCTTCCCAGGCATCCTGGTATTTTTGAACCGTTGGTACCCGGCCGGTCGGCGCGCGCAAGTCACCGCCCTGTTTGCCATCGCCGTGCCGATGGCCGGGGTCATCGGCGGGCCGCTCTCCGGCGGCATCCTGGAACACTTTCATGACCTGGGCGGTTTGCGCGGCTGGCAATGGATGTTTGTCATTGAAGGCGCCCCCGTGATTCTGCTTGGGCTGGTGGTGCTCAAGTGTCTGCCGGACAGCTTCGAAACGGTGAAGTGGCTGACGCCCGTGCAAAAGCAACAACTGCGCGAGCAGCTGCACCAGGAAGAACACCGCAAATCCATCACCTCGTTCTCGGCCATTCTCCGTAACCCGCAAGTGTGGCTGCTGGTGGCGGTGTATTTCGCGGTAATGCTGGCGGTCAACACCCTGGCGTTCTGGATGCCGACACTGATCCATGGCGCCGGCATCGGCAGTGACGGCCAGGTAGGGCTGCTCAGTGCGTTGCCCTACTTGGCCGGTTGTTTCTTCATGCTCGGCTGCGGACGATCGTCCGACCGCCACCGCGAACGCCGCTGGCACCTGTGCGTGCCCTTGCTGATGTCGGCGGCCGGTATTGCCATCGCCGGGCTCGCCCCCGCCAACCCGGCCCTGGTGCTGGGCGGCCTGATTATCGCCGGCATGGGTACCAGCGCGGCGTTGCCGATGTTCTGGCAGTTGCCGCCGGCGTTCCTGTCCAACCACACCCAAGCCGCCGGCATCGCTTTGATCAGTTCCTTCGGCAGCATCGCCTCGTTCTTTGCGCCGTACTTGATCGGCTGGATGCGCGACACCACCCAGAGCGCCAGCCTGGCGCTTTACGTGCTGGCGCTGCTCATTGCACTCGGTGGCTTGCTGGTGCTGCGCACCCAGGCGGCCATCGTCAACCCTCAGTAAGAGTACCCTTGCCATGCTTGATCAACACCTCATTCAGCAAGCCGCCGCCCGCCTCGACCAGGCTGAACGCTCACGCGAGCAGGTGCGTCAGTTTTCCCTGGATCACCCAGAAATCACTATCGAAGACGCCTATGCCATTCAACGCGCCTGGGTAGCGCAGAAAATCAAGGATGGGCGCAAGCTGGTCGGGCATAAAATCGGCCTGACCTCCCGCGCCATGCAGGTTTCGTCCAACATCACCGAGCCGGATTACGGCGCGCTGCTCGACGACATGTTCTTCGATGAAGGCACCGACATCCCGTTCGAACGCTTTATCGTGCCGCGCGTCGAGGTGGAGCTGGCGTTCATCCTCGGAAAACCGCTCAAAGGCCCGAACGTGACGGTGTTTGATGTACTGGACGCCACCGAATGGGTGATCCCGGCGCTGGAGATCATCGACGCGCGCATCCAGCAAGTCGACCCGCACACCAAGGCGACCCGCAAGGTGTTCGACACCATCTCCGACAACGCCGCCAACGCCGGCGTGGTCATGGGCGGGCGTGCCGTGCGCCCCACCGAGATCGACCTGCGCAAGGTGCCCGCCGTGCTCTACCGCAATGGCGTGATCGAGGAATCCGGCGTCTCGGCCGCCGTGCTCAATCACCCGGCCAAAGGCGTGGCCTGGCTGGCGAACAAACTGGCGGCCTATGACGTGACCCTGCAACCCGGGCAAATCATCCTGGGCGGCTCTTTCACCCGCCCTGTCGCGGCCAACCCAGGCGATACCTTCCATGTCGATTACGACATGCTGGGCTCCATCGCCTGCCGATTCGTCTAACCGGAGATCGTTCGATGGATATGCCTGTCAACACCTTCAAACAGCGCCTGCGCAGCGGTGAAACCCAGATCGGCCTGTGGCTGGGCTTGTCCGATGCCTACTGCGCCGAGCTGGCCGCCAACGCCGGGTTCGACTGGCTGCTGATCGACGGCGAACATGCGCCCAACGACCTGCGCGGCATGCTCGGCCAGCTCCAGGCCGTGGCGCCCTACCCCAGCCATCCGGTGATTCGCCCGGTCGTCGGCGACACTGCTCTGATCAAGCAAGTGCTGGATATCGGCGTGCAAACACTGCTGGTGCCCATGGTGGAAAACGCAGAGCAAGCGCGGCAACTGGTGAATGCCATCCACTACCCGCCCAACGGGGTTCGGGGCGTCGGCAGCGCACTGGCCAGGGCATCGCGCTGGAACAGCATTCCCGGTTACCTCGACCACGCCGATGAGCAGATATGCCTGCTGGTACAGATCGAAAGCCGCGAAGGCCTGGCCAACCTCGACGCGATTGCCGCCGTGGAGGGGGTTGACGGCGTGTTTATCGGGCCGGCGGACCTGAGCGCCTCGATGGGCCATCGCGGCAACCCGGCTCATCCGCAGGTGCAGACGGCAATCGAAGACGCCATTGCGCGCATCCGCAGCGCCGGCAAAGCCGCCGGTATTCTCAGCGCCGACCCGACACTGGCCCGCCGCTACATCGAACTGGGAGCGGCGTTTGTCGCGGTGGGCGTGGACACCACAGTGCTGATGCGCGGGCTACAAACCCTGGCGGCGGCGTTCAAGGGTTCATCGGCACCCACCAGCACCGCTGGCGCTATCTACTGACAGTGCAGGCGCCGGCTTGTGATCTGCTTGTGATCCAGCTTTTGATCTTGATCTCAGGCGCCCCGTCAAACACGCTGGCCGAACGCAGGCTTGAATCCGTGGGCAACCCGGCAGGACGTCGGGTTAGCCGTCCTGGGCCAAGGATGGCCCATGACGGCGGCCCACGGATTCAAGCCGGAGTGAGGGCACACCGAGCCTAGGCGAGGTGCCGAGTGTTGGGGCGAAGCGTTTTTGGTTACTTTTGGCGCTCTTCCAAAAGTGACCCGCCGTAAGGGCGGAACCCATAGCAGCCGCTACCTAAATAACGGATATGTACTCCGTCTGATCCAACATCCAGGTCGGCTGCCAGGCCGCCATCGGGGGCAAGCCCCCTCCCACATTTGGATCGGTTTACACCCACGCTTAACTAGCGCTTGAGGCCTTTAAGCTCGTTGAGCAATACCAGCAAAGTCTGCAGCTTCTCTTCGCCAAAGTCCGCCTGCAAACGCTGGTAATTGGCCTCCATGCTCTGGCTCATCGAATCGAAACACGCTTGCCCCTTCTCGGCCAGCCGCACCAGCACACGCCGTTGATCCTGTTGCGCCTTGCGCCGCTCAACCATGCCCGCCGCTTCCATGCGCACCAACACACCGGTCATGCTCGGCTTGAGGATGCACGCCAGCTCGGCCAGGCGATTGATCTCAAGCTCCTCGTGCTGGCTCAAGATACGAATGACCCGCCACTGCTGCTCGGTCAGTCCGTGTTGATTGAGCGAAGGCCGAAAAAAACCCATGGCGGCTTCACGCGCCTGGAGCAAAGTAAGGGTCAAGGATTGGCGCGGTTTGGACATAAATGGAGACGTCGTAATTAGTTAACAGATTAACAACACTCTAACACCGGCCGCCGATTGGCGTGTGCCGCTTTATTGCCCGGCCGGATTCATCGTTGACATTGGCAGCCACGATCAAGGCCGGCGGCACACAGAATCAAGACACCTACCGCTCGGAAGGCACTTAATACACCCCAACAGGCACAGAGCTGTTTGTCGGCTCTGCAGCGAGATCCCTTCATTTTTCCAGGCTGCGCCATGATCAATATCGAAACGCCTACCTACTATTCGGCAACCAAGAAATACAACCTCAGCTTTCCCACGCTCGAGCAGGACGTGGAAGCCGATGTGGTCGTGATTGGCGGCGGTTTCTCGGGCATCAATACCGCACTGGAACTTGCGGAAAAAGGCATCACCAACATCGTGGTACTCGAGGCGCGCTACCTGGGCTTCGGCGGTACGGGCCGCAACGGCGGGCAGATCATGGCGGGGATCGGCCATGACCTGGAAAAAATCAAGAACCAGGTGGGCGACGAGGGCCTGCGCCAGATCTTTGAAATCAGCGAGCTGGGCGCCGGCATCATCAAGGACCGTATCGCCAAATACGCAATCGACGCCGACTTCTGCCACGGCTATGGCTACATGGGCTTCAATGCCCGCCAGGAAAAAACCCTGCGTGCCTGGGAGAAGGACTTCCAGTCGATCAACACCAAGGACGAAATCCGTTTTATGGCCGGGTCCGAGGTCAAGCAGATCATCGGCTCCGACGCGTACACCAGCGCGTTGCTGCACATGGGCGGCGGGCACGTGCACTCGCTGAACCTGCTGCTGGGCGAAGCCAAGGCGCTGGCCGGTCATGGCGTGCGCATCTTCGAGCACAGCCCCGCCCTGGAGGTCAGCTACGGCGAGCGCATCACCGTGCGCACTGGCCGAGGGTCAGTCAAAGCCGCCAAGCTGCTGTGGGCCTGCGACAGTTTCCTCAACAAACTGGAACCTGAACTGCACAAAACCACCGTCAACACCTACGCCTTCCAGCTGATGACCGAACCGCTGTCGGACGAGATGATCCACCGCATCAGCCCGATCCGCGGTGCCTACAGCGATATTCGGCCGGTCATCGACTACTACCGCGTCACCAACGAGAACCGTCTGCTGTTCGGTGCCGCCACGCCGTTTGTCGAGCACATCCCGCTGGACCTCAAAGCCTGGAACCGCAACCTGATGTTGAAGATTTTCCCGTACCTGAAGGACGTCAAAATCGACTTGGCGTGGGGCGGGCCGATGGCGACCGGGGCCAACCTGTTCCCGCAGATCGGCACGCTGAGCGGGCTCCCCAACGCCTTCTACGTGCAGGGTTACGCGGGTTTTGGGGTTACGCCCAGCCACATCATCTGCAAGGTCTTGGCCGAAGGCATGAGCGAAGGCTCTTCGCGCTACGACCTGATCAGCTCGGTCAAGCATGCGCAGATCATGGGCAAGGATCATATCCGCCCACTGCTGCTCACGGCCGGCAAAAGCCTTCACCAACTCTCGGGCTACTTCAACGGTCGCCGTTAAGCCCCGCTGTTTCATTCACAGGAGAACTGCCATGCCCGTTACGACCCTGAAAAAAGATACCCAACTGTCGGACCTCGATGCCTGGGGCACCGTTGCCGACCTGGGCTCCGAGATCCTCGAAGGTGAAGTCAACGCCTTTGGCAAAATGACCTTCGGCGCACCGACCGACCCCGTCAGCAGCGCCTATTTCGGCACCACCCAAGGCAAATTCCGGATGGTCTACCCGTTCGCCGAGCAAGCCACGGTGGTCACCGGCGAGGTGCTGTTGACCGACGAAAGCACCGGCCAGACCACCCGCTACAAGGCCGGCGACAGCTGGTTTGTGACCAAGGGCACGCCGGTATTGTGGGAGGTGGTGAGCGAGAGTTTTGTGAAGCATTATTTCGCGGTAGTCTGATCGCTTTCGCCTGCTGGCTTCGGCCAGCAGCGTTTTCTCCGGCGCAGGTGACTGACCATGCACGCCCTCCCCGCTCAGGAAGTTGCCGGCCATTGCCTGCAGGCTTTTACCCAGCTCGTCCCCGTCAGCCAGGCGGCGTTCTATTGTGTCGACCGCCAACTGCAAGCGTGCGACTTCCGGCTGCACGGCATGAGCCGTGAAATGCACCGCGACTATCTGGACAACTACCGCCAATTCGACCCGTTGCAACCGCGCAATTGCCTGTCCAGCGGGTTGACGGTGGTGCCCCTGGGTTTCGCCATGGCACGCCAGCCGCCGCGTGACAGCCACCGTTACCGAAACTTCCTGCAGCGTTACGGCGTGGTCGATGTGGTGGAGATCGTCGCCCATCGCGCCGACCAGCCGCAGGCGGCCATCTCCTTGCTGCGCACCGCCGAACAAGGGGTGTTTACCGCCGACCAATTGACTCAGCTCAACGCGTTGCAGGCGTTGCTGCAGATGGCCGTGGCCAATATGCAGCCCTGCGACGATGCGCTGGCCGGGCTTACGCCCAAAGAGCGCCAGATCGCCTGGTTATTGCGTCAAGGTGCAAGCAACAAGCAATTGGCACTGGAGCTCGGCGTCGGCCTGCCGACCATCAAGACCCACCTGATCCACCTGTTTCGCAAGACGGGCGTGAGCAGCCGCACCGAGCTGGTCGCCGCACTGTTTCTTTAAGCCGCCTCAACCTTTCGGTTGATAGGCGAGCCTCCTCGCCCGCCGCATGATCCGGGATGTCCATTCCATCAACCGGAGCCATGCCATGACCACCCAATCCGACTGGATCACCGTAGGCGCCCTCGCCGACGGTTTCGCGCCCGACGCGTTTATCCTGCCCAACCTTGCCGACCTCAACGGCAAGACCTTCCACCTGCACTTCGCCAACGGTTGGCAGATCGAGCATCGCTTTGACACCGAGGCGTTGCACTGGCATGCCGCCGACGGTCACTCCAGCGGGTCGGCCGCATACCGCGCCACCTCGGTACGCCCGGGCCTGTACTTGGTCGACTTCATCAAGCACGAGGCCGGTCAGGCCTGGTCGATCAGCCTGGTGCTGGACACCACCACGTCGTCCTTTACCGCCGTGATCGGCCGCATGCCCAAGCGCGAACAAACCGAGGAAGGCCTTTACAGCCGTGCCCTGGCCGGCAAGGCCCTGACCTCGGTGGACGTGGACTTCCTGCATGGCAGCCTGGACCAACCCTGGCAGCCCGGCCAATGCCCCCACGCGCCCACTCAGGAACTGACCGGCTTGCGCAACCTGTATCGCTACAGCCCCAGCGAAGTCTACGAACACATCTACCTGAACGATCAGTTCTATGCCTGGCAATGCCTCAAGGGTGTGGAACAAGGCTTGTGCGACACCGACCGCTGTCACTACTACAAGATTGCCGATCAGTTGTACCTGTTCGTCTGGCGCGAAAAGATCATCCCCACCCTCGGTCTGGTCCTGATCGACCTGCAACAGCACCGCAGCGACGGCAAGATCTTCGGCTATGCCGGCGCGGCCTTCGATGAGCTGTCGAACTTTCCGGTCAGCTCCTACTGCCAAGTGCTCAACCGCACGGAGTATCCCGATGCCTGATCCACGTACCGTTGTGATCACCGGGGCCGGCACGGGCATCGGTGCCGCCTGCGCCCGGCTCTACGCCGCCGAGGGCGCCAACCTGGTGCTGATCGGCCGGCGCCGCGAGCCTCTGGAGCAGGTGGCCGGGGACACCGGCGGCCTGGTCCTGGTCGGCGACGCAGCCTGTCCGGACAGCTGGGAAGGCTTCGTCGCACAGATCCGTGAGCGCTACGGCCGCCTCGATGTGCTGCTAGCCTGCGCCGGTGGGCATGGTGTGGGCAGCGCCACCCAGACCAGCCCCCCCACCTGGGAGGCGGCCTTACGCAGCAACCTGGACAGTGCGTTCTACAGCGCCCGCGCCTGCCTGCCGCTGCTGATCGAATGCGCCGGCACTATCGTGTTGCTCGGCTCCATCGCCTCCCTGGCCGCCGGTCCCGAAGTGTGCGGCTACACCACCGCCAAGCACGCGTTGCTCGGGCTTAATCGCTCCCTGGCGCGGGATTACGGCCCACGCGGCGTGCGCGTGAACGCGGTGTGCCCAGGCTGGGTCACTACGCCGATGGCCGACGAAGAAATGCAACCGCTGATGAGCTTTTATGGGGACACACTGCCGCAAGCCTATGCCCGCGTATGCGCCGACGTACCGTTACGACGCCCCGCCAGCGCCGAAGAAATCGCCAAGGTCTGTCGCTTCCTGGCCAGCCGCGATGCCTCGATCATCACCGGGGCCAGCGTGGTCGCCGACGGCGGTTCGAGCATCGTCGATGTGCCGACACTGGCCTATGCCCACATGGAGCGCGCACATGCCTGACGACTTGAATTTCAGCGGCAAAACCGTGCTGGTCACTGGTGGCGCGCAGGGCATCGGCCGGGCCATCGTCGAGGCGTTTGCTGTGCGCGGCGCGCGCGTGATGATTGCCGACCTTCAGCTGGCGCAAGCCCAGGCGCTGGCCGACGACCTGACGGCGCGAGCGTGCCAGGTCGCGGCCATCGAGGTTGACCTGGCCGATGCGGCGGCGGTACTCGAATGGGTGAAGGGAATCGAACGCAGCTGGGGCCGCCTGGATATCCTGGTGCACAACGCCGGCTACTTTCCGTTGACGCCATTCGCACAGATCACCCCGGCCATTCTTGAGCGCACGTTGGCGGTCAACCTCTCAGCCCTGTTCTGGTTGACCCAGGCCGCCTTGCCCATGTTTCAACGCCAGGGCGGCGGCTGTGTGCTGGTTACGTCGTCGGTCACCGGACCACGGGTAGCCTACCCAGGGCTCAGCCACTACGCGGCGTCAAAGGCCGGGGTGAACGGTTTTATCCGCAATGCGGCGCTGGAGCTGGCCGCCTACCAGGTGCGCGTCAACGGCGTGGAGCCCGGGATGATTGCCACGCCGGCCATGGATAACCTGGGCGACAACCAGGTCAATGCCGACATCGCCACCCGCGTGCCCCTGGGACGGCTCGGTGCTCCGGAAGATATTGCCGGGGCCATGTTGTTCCTGGCGTCCGACCTGGCGGCCTACATCACCGGGCAGACCATCGTGGTAGATGGCGGGTCGACTTTGCCTGAGGTGAAGTGACCTCTATCGGGCTGTAAACCGGATCAACTGTGGGAGGGGACTTGCCCTAATGCCAGTCAGTTAAGGGCAAACACTGTACCTGTGGCGAGGGAGCTTGCTCCCGTTGGACTGCGCAGCAGTCCCAGTCTTTTGAAACAAAGAGCTGGGGCCGCTTCGCGGCCCAACGGGAGCAAGCTCCCTCGCCACAGGTTATTTTTTACCCTTTCTACGCCTTAACTGACTGGCATTAGGGCTTGCCCTCGATGGCAGTGGGTCAATCACCGGATGCACCCACTGACACGCCCTCATCGGGAGCAAGCACCCTCCCACCTGTTGATAGCGGTGTATCAGCTGAATAACGCTCGGCCCTTTCAAGCATCGACAGTAATGGTCTGCATCACCCGGCAGACCCGTCTGGTGGATGGCGGGCTGTAAACCGGATCAACTGTGGGACGAGGCTTGCCCTAATGCCAGTCAATTAAGGGCAAACACTGTACCTGTGGCGAGGGAGCTTGCTCCCGTTGGACTGCGCAGCAGTCCCGGTTTTTTCGAGCAAAGAGCTGGGGCCGCTTCGCGGCCCGGCGGGAGCAAGCTCCCTCCCACATTTTGATCGGGGTGTATCCGCTGAAGAACTGTCCCCCCATTAGAGCATCGACAGTGAATCACTCAACACCCGCGACAAGGCCGCAAGCCGTTTGACGTAACCCTGGGGCGTCGAGTAGATCAGCTCCACATGCAGGCTGTCGACGATACCCAGGTAGGCGTCGCAAAACACCTCAAGCGCCTCGGGTTGCACTGTGCTGTACCGACCTTGCGCTGCACGCTGAAAGTCATCGCGAATGCGCGCCAGGTAACCCTCGAATCCTGCGGTGATGACGCCGCGAATGTCCGTCGGCGGAAAGTACGCCGTGCGCAACAGGAAGCGCAGGTGCGCCGACCCTTCATAACGCCCGCTCAACCGTTCAAGGTGCAACTGCCCCGGCACGCCGGTGTATCCGGCTTCCTCCTTGAAGCATTGCGCGATGTACGAGTGCTCATGGGCCAAGGCAATCTCGAAGACCTTCTGAAACAGCGCATCCTTGCTGACAAAGTGCGCATACAGCGACGCCTTGCGCATGCCGGCCCTCTCTGCGATTGCGCTCAGCGAGGAGGCGTCGTAGCCGTGATCGGCAAAGTGTTCGACCGCCACGGTACAAATGTTATGGGCCGACAGGGTGAGCGGTTTCATTGATCGATGCGAACCTACGCCGCCCCGACCGTTTGCTGCAGGTGGGTAGACCGAAAGTCCTTGGGCGACAGGTCGAATTGCTTCTTGAACGAGCGGCTGAAGTGCGCGGAATCGGTGAAGCCCCATTTGTAGGCGATCGAGGTGATCGACTCACGTTTGAGGAAGGGGTTGGTCAGATCATCCGCGCTGCGTTTTAGCCGGGCACGCTGGATGTAGCGGCAGACGCTGTCGTCCTGCTCTTCAAACAAACGGTACAAATGCCGCACCGAGATGTTCAAACGATTGGCCAGGCCCACCGGGCTCAAGCCGGGCTGGGTCAGCGATTCGTCGATGACTTTCTGTACGTAGCTGCGCAGGTTACTGCCCTGCAACGACGCCGCGCAGTCGCCCGGCGCGTCGTGCAATTCAAAGGCTGACCCGAGCAAGGAGACAAACGCCGCTTGCAGTGCCTCGGCCTCTTCAATCGAGTCCTGCCCCTCCAGGCCTTCTCGGCACAGTTGGTCCATCAACACATGGAGCATGCGGCCGCAGGCTTTGGTCGAAGAGATCTTGCCGAAGGTTTTCGGTGCACCACCCAGTTGCTTGCACACTTCGTGGCGTGAGAGTGCCAAGGACGCATGTTCGATAAGGCCGAACGGGCTGATCTCGATCGAGCCCGTGGAGTCCATCAGCAACATATCGCCGGGGGCCAACTGGATGACCTGGTCGTTCTGGGTGATCTGGCAATAGCCGCTGCGCTGACTGACGAGGAAACAATGTTGGTCCATATCGTGATCGGCGTTGGGTCGCTCGCGCTTGATCAGCCCGGCATTGGTCCGCAGGTTGGCCAGTGACAGGCCGCCCCGGGAGTGCTTGGACACTTCACCGATGAACAGCGAACGGTTGAAGGCCAGTTCCGTGTCGAAATGGCCGCAGGCCGCTCGCAGGTCCCGAGTCCAGGTTTCCAACCCATAGTGCGCAGACTGATAAGTGCTCATGGCATCTCCACAATGGCTTCTTGTTTTTGTTGGCCAATAGTTAACATGTTATCTATATGGGCGCAACAAGTCCGTGATAGCGACTGTGGAAGCACTAATGATGCCAAGTATCCCGATCAGACGGCGCCCAATACCCGCTGCAAGCCCGCCAAAACAGTCAACAACCCTGCCCGTTGAGCGTCACTCAAAGGAATGTAGCGACGAAACACCGGCATGCGGTTGACCACCTCGCTGCCGCCGATGTGTTCCAGCCGCACCTGCCATTGATGCCCGCTCAACGCGATGTGCAGGCGCTTGAAGTCGAGCCCCATCAGCGCTTGATGCAGGCTGAGGTCGTCGTTCAAAGCCGCCTCGAGCCTGGCGAGTAAAGCCGGCTCTCCCGAGCGTTGCCGACACGCCAGCCCCGTGCGTCGAATCGACCCGCGGTGGTGCAGCTCAAAGCGCGCACTGCCCTGCTCTGTGGCGGGCACCGTAAGCATGAATTCGGTCATGACCAGGTGCATCAGCAGTTGCGATTCGGTGCGTTCGGCAACGTCCACTTGCAGGCCGGTATCGTCCAAGCGAAACGCTGCACGGGCAGGCCCGGTCGAGGCGAAACTCGCCAGCCCGAGGTTACGCCTAACATATTCAAGCGTGACCCCCGGCCGGTAACCGGCCGGCGCCCGTTGGGCACTGAACAGCTCAGACAGCTTTTGCAGCCTGCTCGAGATAAGCGTTGTGAACGTTACCAGGCTCATGAGAAAACTCCTTGGCCAGCACTTCTTCGACCGAAGCGGGCTTGAATGGATTGACCTTCTGCACCACCAATGTCCAGAACAACGCGTAGGCCGCCGTGATCCCGAGCATTACCCCGAAAGGCACATAAATATCCGCCGGGTTCATGCCCGGCGGGGTGATGAACCACATGCCCAGCAAGATGCCGACGCTGGAAAGAATCTGCGGCAACGGGAACAACGGCGACCGATAAGCCCGTGGCAGGTCAGGACGACGAATACGCAGGATAACCACCGACAGCGTCACCAGCAGGTAGGAAAAACTCCACGCACACACGGCGGCCAGCACCAGGTGCATGATGTTGTCGGTGTTGCCGCCGAGCCACAGCGCATACAGGCACGGAATCAGCATCGCCACCAGGATGCACAACAGCGGCGTCTTGAAGCGCGGATGCAAGTAAGTGAACACCTTGGGCAGCGCGCCATCCACCGCCATGCCGTAGAGAATCCGTGGCACGCCCGCCATCAGCGTGTTGATGGTGGCGGCGCCGGCGAACAGAAAGCCAAGGCCCAGCCACAACGGGCCAATATCCCCCATGACCTGCTCGGCAAAGCGTGGAATCGCCATGGGCGTGTCCAACAAGTGCACGCCGGTGGCGGCATCCAGCAGTACGTTTTCCACCTGGCGCTTCATCGCGGCGCCGTAGATGAACATGCAGGTGGCCACGCTCAACAAGCCGAAAATCATCGCCTTGGGCATCACCTTGGCCGAATTGCGCAGGTCCGGCGCCAGCGGCGTGACGAACTCGCAGCCGACGAACATGAACATCGCCATGCCCACCAGCGACAGAATGGTGATCAGGTCGGTGCCCACCAGCGACACGCCGAACCAACCCTCGAGCTGCACCGCCGGCGCCGCGATCAGGCCCATCACGCCAAACACCATCAGCGTGGTCCACATGCCGAAGGTCAGGATGATCTCGGCCCTGCCAAAGGCGCTGACGCCAAAGGCATTCAGAATGCCGAATACCACCACAAACCCCACCCCCAGCAACCACGAACCGCCGGCAGACTCCGCCAGGGTGTTGAGGTGCTCGAAGTTCACCAGGGCCATGACCCCGGACAGAATCGTCTCCGCCGTCCCGGCAAACACATGCACGATCAGGTACGCCGACAAGGTGCCGGTAATGGCAAAGAAACGGCCCATGCCGCAGTTGATGTAGTCGTAGACCGAGCCGGTGGTCGGCAGGATTGAGGCGGCTTCGGCAAAGGTGGTCGCCTGGGCCAGCATCATCACCACCGCGATCAGCATGGCCACCGCGAACGCGCTGCCGCCGATGCCGAAGCCCATGGTCGCGGTGAGAATCACCGGGCTGGCCATGATCAGGCCGATGGTGCTGGCCAGCGCGGTCGGAAAACCGACGCTGCCCCGTTTCAAATGCTGTGTGAGCCGGTCATTGATCGACATGGTACGGATCCTCGAAAGCGGATTTCTGAGTGGATGCATCGAGCCGTACAAGGAGCCGGCGATAAAGCCCTCCCCAGCCAGTCCCTGATCGAAACGGCATCGTGCGCAAAATCACTGTGCGCCTCACACGCGCTGATCGTCTTGCCCATGTCTGCCGTCGCTTTTGCAGCTGCCTGCCAAGGCCTATGGCTTGGCGGGCAGGATCAATTACGTGGCACGCAGGTGAAAGACTTCCCCCGCTGCGGATCATCTTAATGCGTCCTCGACCTATTGGCTGTCCAACCACGCTGGGGAACGTAACAATGGAGCACACACAAAAAACACGCAGGTTGTCCAAGGCCGTCGGCCTGGGTATCGCACTGTTGGTCGGCCACTCTTCGGCCCAGGCCTATGCGCTGTATGCCGACGATGACACACACCTGAACGCGGACTTCCTGGCCGTATACGGGATGTTCAACAGCCGTCACAACTACGATGGCACGCCGGGCGGCTCGACCTGGCGCGAAGGGTTCATCAAGTATGGGTTGAGCGGCGATCAGGGCCTGTCCGGTAACGGCACCGCATACGGCGCGCTCAATTGGGTCAGCTCCGGCACCTGGGGCGACGGCGACGCGGCGGGCAACACCGATGGCAGCGAGCGCACGACCAAAATCGAAGACGCCTACCTGGGGTGGCGCTCGGCTGACCTGTTTCCGGCGCTGGGCAAGGACGGTGTGGACTTTTCCCTCGGCCGCCAAGTGGTCAAGATCGGACGAGGGTTCCTGATCAACGACGACGGCCCCAACCTGGGCAACGGCCCGGCGGACGGTGCGTTGAATCGCGGTGGCGCCTACTACCTCGCAGCACGTCACGCGTTCGACCGCACCGCCGTGTTGCGCCTGGGTGGGCAAGAGGGGCTGCACGGCTCGGTGCTGTGGCTCAAGTCGGATAACCGTGCCCAGGCTGAAACCGAGCTGGCGGCGGGCACCCTCGACTACACGGGTGCCGCCGGTACGCTGGGGTTGACCTGGGTTCATGGCATAAGCGTCACCGACCAGTGGGCCAGCGATTTCCAGAAACAGCGCGAGGGCCTGAACACTTACAGCCTGCGCGGCGAAGGCAGCGCGGGCATCGACAACGCCAGCTTCGCTTTCGAATACGCCTGGCAAGACAAGGATGCAGGGCCGCAAAAAGCCTGGTACGCCGAAGCCGGCTACACCTTCGCCGATGTCGGCTGGGCGCCGAAGTTGACCTACCGCTACACACGCTACTCACAAAAATGGGACCCGCTGTTCACCGGACTCAGCACCGGTTACGGCACCTGGTTCCAGGGCGAAGTGGCCTCCAATTATGCCGGCCCGTTCAACAGCAACACCGGTGTGCATCACGTTGGTTTCAAGGCGACACCGCTGGAGAACCTGACGGTCGGCGCGTTGTACTTCGACTTCACTACCTTGCGCAAAAACGATGCATTGAACCTGGATGCCCGTGAGCTGGACCTGTACGCCGAGTGGGCAGTCAACAGCCACCTGATCATCAGCCCGCTGGTGGGTATTTATCAACCCAAGAAGGATGCCGACACCGGGGGTAACCAGGTGGGCGGCAATGGCACCAACCTCTATAGCCAACTGACCGTGGCCGTGCCTTTCTGAAGGCCTTCAGGAGCTGCGCGATGCAGCTCCACAGGTTCAGGGTTCATCTTCCAGGTGGTCAGCAGTGGCTGATCAGTTGCTTCAATACCGTCTTGAAGGTTTCGATCTGGTCCTGGCTGAACTCGGCGCTACCACCGAAAACCCGCGCCCGACCTCGCCGACCCTGGCCGCTTCAATAGCGGCGTTCAAGGTCAGCAGAACAGGTACAAAAAGTCATCGGTGGCGAGGGAGCTTGCTCCCGTTGGACTGCGTAGCAGTCTCATGGTTTGGGGCCGCTTCGCGGTCCAGCGGGAGCAAGCTCCCTCGCCACAGGTTCAGGGTTCATCTTCCTGGTGGTCAGCAGTGGCTGATCAGTTGCTTCAATACCGTCTTGAAGGTTTCGATCTGGTCCTGGCTGAACTCGGCGAATACTTTCTCCTGTTGCTCACGGGCGATGGCCCAGAGGTCTTCGGTCTGTTCGATACCGGCCGACGTCAAATAGACGCCGTCGTCGTCGGCCACCAGCCCTTTGCGCTTGAGGTTGGCCACGGCGTCCTCGATTTCCCGCACCGGCATCGCCACTTCCCGCAACAATTCACTGGCACTCAGCCGTGCGTCGTTCTCCAGCACCATCAGCATCCGCGCCTCGTTGGTGCGCAGGCCGGTGGACAATTGCCGGGGCTGATAGCTGGACTGGTAGGCGCGTACCGCCTGGGTCATCAGGTAATACAGGTTGTGACTCAAGCGCCCCTGAAAATGACTGCTGGGCGGTTGCCCTTCGTCGCGCTGGGTCATGCGGGTATGGGGCAGGACCATCGAATAAGCGCCCTGATGATAAAGCAGCGGCGCACGGCCGAAATCATCGAAGGCCACGACCTTGCCGATCATGATCCAATGGTCGCCGCCGTCCACCTGCTGGTATTTCTCGCAGTGAAACCGCGCCGAGCAATCGGCGAACACCGGCGCCCCGCCCTGCCCCGACTGGTACTCGATCGCGGCGAACCGGTCGTCCTTGGGCCGGGCAAAATTGTTCGAGAGGTCGATCTGGTCAGCGGCCAGCACGTTGACCGCAAAATGGCTGGCCTGCTCGAACACGCCGTGGCTGCTCGAACGTTTGTCGATACTCCACAACACCAGCGGTGGGTCCAGGGACACCGAGTTGAAACTGTTGGCGGTGACGCCCACCTTGCGGCCAGAGGCATCTGCGGCAGTCACCACGGTCACGCCCGTGGCAAAGTTGCCCAGGGCCCGGCGAAAGGCGCGTGGGTCAAAGGTCGATTCAGACATGCAAGACTCCCGGACTGCGTCAGGCGCAGCCCTGATGGTTGTTATCAAAACGCCGGTTCAGATCATGCTCGGGTCGGGTTCCAGGCCCATCAGCTCGCGGCCGAGGATCTGCGCGCACACGTCGTAGTCGGTGTAGGCATGAGCGCCGGTCATGTGCGAATCGCGGAACAGGCGTTGCATTTCGTTGTGTTCGAACCAGGCATTGCCGCCGGCGGCTTCGAACAGGCGGTCCACCGCCTGGATGCACATCTTAGTAGCGTAAGCCTGGTTGGTGCGCCAGAACGCCAGGGTTTCGCGGCTGGGATAACGCTGCTGCTCACTGTGTTCGGCGTGTTCGTTCCAGGTTTTTTCGAGAAAGGCACGCGCGGCGGCGACCTGGTGAGTCGACTCGGCCAGGCGCATCAACGCCGGGGTGGCGGCACCGACGGCGGCACCGGTGTAGGCACGCACGCGGGTCTTGGTTTTTTCGCGGAACACCTCGAGCATCCGCTCGGCAACACCCAGGCTGACCGTGGAAAAACCACTGGCAAAATAAGGCCGGTAGGGCGAGTAGAAAATCTTGCTGTCGGGGTACAAACCAAAGCCGGCGGACTTGCCTTCCATCATGTCCTTGGCCTTCTGGATGCGGTGTTCGGGCACCCGGACCTTGTCGATGATCAACGTCTTGGTGCCGCTGCCTTTCATGCCTGCCGCAAACCAGTCATCGCGTATCTGATAATCGCTGCGCGGCAGCACCGCGAAGCAGTAATCCTGAGTGCCCTGTGCATTGTTGCGGCGAAACCCCACGATCGCCCACTCAGCGTGATCACAGCCGCTGCTCCAGCCCATTTCGCCGCTGAACAACACCCCGCCGTCGACTTCCTCGGTGCGCCCGAACGGCGCAATGCTGCTACTGGCCGTGGCATTCGGGTCGGTGCCCCAGACCTCCTGCTGCAACTGGGCCGAGAACAGCGCCAATTGATGGCTGTGGGTACACAGCAGGCTCATGGCCCAGGCGGTGCTGGCGCAGGCCCCGGCGAGCAAGGCGATGCAGTCGGCAAACTGTGGCAATGACAACTCCATGCCGCCGAACGCTTTAGGTTGAAAGGCGCGGTGCAGCCCGATGCTTTTGAGCAGTGCGATATTTTCGGCAGGCACCTTGCGGTCCTGCTCGGCCATGAACGCGTTGGCCGCAATGGTCGGCAAGATGGACGTGAGGTCTTCGAGGAGCGGGTTTGGCTTTTTCATGGATGGCCCTGCTTATTATTGGATGTCCAGGCCACTGGTGAAATCGAGAAGTGGCGCCGGATGCAGGGCCAGTATGGTGCGAGCCTGGCTGGCGGAACATGCACCTTCCAGAGTCAAGATTGTACTTTTCATAGCCTTAACGTGGTCAGCCGACCGCAGGCGCTGGCAGCCACAGACATGTCGCTCGGCAGCCACAGTCAAGCCCGGTGCGGTCACTGGGATTACGCTCGAGCTTTGCAATGTCTGCCACCAGGAAACCCCCATGAGCGATATTCCACTGCTGCCCCACGTTGAAGCCTTCCTCAGTCGACCCCATGCGCTGTTCATCGACGGCGGCTACGTCCAGAGTCATTCCAGCCAGACAGTAGAGGTGATCAACCCGGCGACCGGCCAGGTCATCGCCCAAGTCGCCGACGCCGACCCGGTCGATATCGATGCGGCCGTGGCCTCGGCGCGGCGCGGCTTCAAACGGTGGTCACAAGCAGCTCCGGCAACGCGTGGCGCCGTGCTGTTCAAACTCGCCGACCTGCTGGAGCAGCATCGCGAAGAACTGGCGCAGATCGAAACCTGCCAATCGGGCAAGATCATCCAGATTGCCCGAGCCTTCGAAGTCGACCAGGCCGCGCACTTCCTGCGTTACTACGCCGGCTGGGCTACCAAGATCAGCGGCCAGACCATCACCCCGTCACTGCCCTCCTTCGCCGGTGAGCGCTATACCGCTTTCACCCTGCGCGAGCCCGTCGGTGTGGTGGTCGGCATCGTGCCGTGGAATTTCTCGACCATGATTGCCATCTGGAAACTCGCCTCGGCGCTGGTGACCGGTTGCAGCATCATCATCAAACCCAGCGAATTTACACCGCTGACCATCCTGCGCATTGCCGAGCTGGCGATTGAAGCCGGTCTTCCCGCCGGGGCGCTGAACGTCTTGACCGGGGGCGGCTCGGTAGGCAAAGGCCTGATCGAACACCCTGGCACCAACAAAGTGTCGTTTACCGGCTCCGTGCCGACCGGGGTTGCGGTGGGCCAGAGTGCCATCGGCGCTGGCCTGACGCGGGCCACCCTTGAGTTGGGCGGGAAAAACTCGGCCGGGTTCCTGCGCGATGTGGCGCTGGATAAGGCTGTCAGCGGCATCATCGAAGCGGGCTTTCTGCACTCCGGGCAAATCTGCGCGGCGGCCGAACGGTTCTTCGTGCATCGCTCGCAGATCGACGCGGTCATGGCCAAACTGGCGCAGCGCTTGAGCGCGCTGAATATTGGCTCGCCCCTGGATGAGCGCACCGAATTCGGCCCGGTCACTCACCGCCAGCATCAACTCAAACTCGGCGAGTTCTTCGCCAAGGCCCGCGCCGAAAACAACACCATCATTCACGGTGGCCACTTGATCGACCGTCCGGGTTGCTACGTCGAGCCGACGATCATCCTCGCCAACAGCGTCAACGACACCTTGCTCAACGAAGAAACATTCGGCCCCATTGCAACCTTCTTCCCCTACGACACTGAAGACGAACTGCTGGCATTGATGAACAACACGCCCTACGGCTTGAGCGCCAGCCTCTGGACCAACGACCTGGGCAAGGCCCTGCGCATGGTGCCCGCCATCGAGTCCGGCACGGTGTGGGTGAACATGCACACGATGCTGGACCCGGCGGTGCCGTTTGGCGGCAACAAATCCTCGGGCATCGGCCGGGAGTTCGGCAGTGCATTCATTGAGGATTACACCGAGCTGAAGTCGGTGATGATTCGCTACTGAGCCCACCTCGATATTTTTCGACTGGCAAGGGGCAGCGGGTGCAGCTCTGCCGATAAAACACCGCTAAAGTGATTGCTGTCTCACATAAGGAATTGACAGATGTTCATTGGACGACTCGCCAAGCTGACCGGCTGCACGCCGAAAGCCATTCGACTGTACGAGCAACTAGGCCTGATCAACGCGCCGGAACGTGAGGGGCGGTATCGCCTCTACAACGCTCACCACCTGGAAATCGTCCACCTCATACGCAAGGCGCAAGTGGCCGGGTTCAAGCTGGCCGAGATGAACCCGCTGATTGCCGCAAAAAACACGTTGAAATCCTTTCCGCTGGCATTGGCCAACCAGGCCGTCGACGACAAGCGCCGGCAGGTCCAGGACAAAATCACCGAACTGCAGGCGCTTGATCTTCACTTGATTGGACTCAAACGCGAGATGAACTCAATGTTTGCGCCTCGTCCTGACGCGGGTCTTGATAAGGTTGATGCGCCTGTCTGTGCAGATAAGCAAACGCTTGCTTCAACGCCACTTCAGGCGGCCGAGGGTTGAAACCCAATTCGTTTTTCGCCTTGGTGATGGTGTATTCCTGCGCCACGTTGTGAAACAGGCGCACCTGGCTCAAAAGCAACTGAGCGGGCTTGCCACCCCATTGCGCCCGGCGCTCCTGGAGCCAGGCCACGCCCAGCAGTAACCAGCGTGGGGCTGAGACAGGCGGGCGATACCCAGGCGCTTGGGTGTTGGCAGCCTCGATCAAATCGCTGAGCGGCGACGAACGCTCATTGGCGAGGATATAGCGCTGCCCTGGCCGGCCCTTTTCGGCGGCGAGTATCATCCCGTCGGCCACATCGCGAACATCCACGAAGTTGAAACGAAATCCCGGGTCAAAAGGCATCTGCCGCTGCCGAACGGATTGAAGAAACCCCATGGTATCCGTGAGGTAGCCGGCATTGGGGCCGACCATGGCCGAAGGCAATACCGACACCATGCTCAACCCCAACGCCTCCGCACAGTGCCAGGCCGCCTGCTCGGAGAGAATCTTCGATGTGTAGTAGGCGTTTTCGCTTTCCGTATTCCAGTGTGCCTCATCCAGCGCCGTACCATCATGACCGACGGCGGCCACCGAACTGACGTAGACCACACGCCGTACACCTGCCCGTGAAGCAGCTTCCAGCACACGTCGCGCGCCCTGGATATTCGGCTCGACAATCTCGGCCTGCGGGTTGCGCGCCCAGTGCCTGAACACGGCGGCCGATTGAAACAGCACCTCTACGCCCTCCAATGCCTTGTCCAGGGCCGCACTGTCCTGCAACTCGGCATACACCAATTCGCAGTCCAGCCCGGCAAAGGGCGTGTGATTACTGAGGTCACGAACGCCGGCTCGAACCCGATAGCCCTGGCTGATCAGCGCGCGCACTAAATTATTACCCAGGTGGCCGTTGGCCCCCGTCACCAAACATAAACCTTTCACAGCAGCTCCTTTTGTCAGCGCGCCAGCGTGGGCGCTTGAAAAAAGGGTACGAGGTGTCCCATGGGACAGAGTCAAGTCATTCAGTGCTCGGAAGATCAATCCAACTGTGGATCCATTATTTTTAGAATGGCCGATAATCGCCCTATTAATAACCGTAAAAAGATTGACCTACTAACCTTCACGCCATTTAATGGATCCATTAAATAAAAATAATCCATTGCCTGGAGAGTCGTCATGTACCCCAAGAACACGTGGTATGTCGCCTGCACCCCCGATGAAATCGCGCAAAAGCCCCTGGGTCGACAGATCTGCGGCGAAAAAATGGTGTTTTATCGTGGCCAGGAAGGCGCCGTCGTGGCCGTGGAGGACTTCTGCCCCCATCGTGGCGCGCCGCTCTCGCTGGGCTATGTCGACAACGGCAACCTGGTCTGCGGCTATCACGGCCTGGTCATGGGCGGCGACGGCAAGACGGTGGAAATGCCCGGCCAGCGGGTGCGTGGTTTTCCCTGCAACAAGACCTTTGCCGTGGTTGAGCGTTACGGCTTCATCTGGGTGTGGCCCGGCGATCAGAGCCAGGCCGACCCGGCACTGATCCACCACTTGGAATGGGCCGTGAGCGATGAGTGGGCCTATGGCGGCGGGCTGTTTGATATCCAGTGCGATTACCGCCTGATGATCGACAACCTGATGGACCTGACCCACGAAACCTACGTGCATGCCTCCAGCATCGGCCAGAAGGAAATCGACGAAGCGCCGCCCGTCACCACGGTGCAAGACGATGAAGTCGTCACCGCACGGCACATGGAAAACATCATGGCTCCGCCGTTCTGGCGCATGGCTTTACGCGGCAACAACCTTGCCGATGACGTGCCGGTGGACCGCTGGCAGATCTGCCGCTTCACCCCACCCAGCCATGTGCTGATCGAAGTCGGCGTGGCCCATGCCGGCAAGGGTGGCTACAACGCCGCTCCCGAACACAAGGCTGCGAGCATCGTAGTCGACTTCATCACCCCGCAAACCGATACCTCCATCTGGTACTTCTGGGGCATGGCGCGCAACTTCAACCCGCAGGATGAGGCACTGACCGCCAGCATTCGCGAAGGCCAGGGCAAGATTTTCAGCGAAGACCTGGAGATGCTCGAGCGCCAGCAACAGAACCTGCTGGCTCACCCGGAACGCACCCTGCTCAAGCTGAATATCGATGCGGGCGGTGTGCAGTCGCGCAAGATCCTGGAGCGACTGATTGCCAAGGAACGCGCCCTCGAACCGCAACTGATCACGACCACCACCGCCTGAACAACACGATAACTCTGCGAGGACTGAACATGATCGATGTGGTGGTGGTATCCCGTAACACCGAAGCCCAGGACATTTGCAGCTATGAACTGGCCAGTGTCGATGGCCAGCCGCTGCCGACCTTCAGTGCTGGTGCGCACATTGACGTGCACCTGCCCGATGGGGTGATCCGGCAATATTCCCTGTGCAATCACCCCGAAGAACGTCATCGCTACCTGATCGGCGTGCTCAAGGACCCTGCCTCCCGGGGCGGCTCGCGCAGCCTGCACGAGCAGGTTCACGAGGGCACGCGCCTGGCGATCAGCGAACCACGCAACCTGTTCCCCCTGGCCCACGACGCGCGCCGCAGCCTGCTGTTTGCCGGCGGCATCGGCATCACTCCGATCCTGTGCATGGCCGAACGCCTGGCCCACGCGGGTGCCGACTTCGAACTGCATTACTGCGCCCGCTCCAGTGAGCGTGCGGCGTTTGTGCAGAGGCTCAAGGCGTCGCCGTTTGCCGAGCGGGTGTTCCTGCATTTCGATGAGCAGCCGCACACGGCCTTGAATGCTGCCGAGGTGCTGGCGGCGCCCGCAGACGACGTGCACCTGTATGTCTGCGGCCCTGGCGGGTTCATGCAGCATGTGCTCGACAGCGCACGCGCACAGGGCTGGCAGGAAGACTGTCTGCACCGCGAATACTTTAGCGCGACACCGGTGGACAGCAGCCTCGACGGCGGCTTTTCGGTGAAGCTCGGCAGCAGCGGCCAGGTCTTTGAAATCCCCGCCGACAAGACCGTGGTCCAGGTTCTGGAAAGCCATGGCATCGAGATTGCCGTGTCCTGCGAACAGGGGATTTGCGGCACCTGCCTGACCCGTGTGCTCGACGGCATCCCGGAACACCGCGACCTGTTCATGACCGAGCAGGAGCAGGCCCTCAATGACCAGTTCACCCCCTGCTGCTCGCGCTCGAAAACCCCGCTGTTGGTGCTCGATATCTGAGCCCCGTCATGCGCTGGGCAAGATGACCTTCATGCGCGCATCGGCGGTGGCCGAACTGAAGATCTCGGCATAACGCAAGGTGGCATTGGCGTGTTCGCGCATGATGGCTTCGGCCCGAGCGCCCTGGCGATTGACCAGGGCGTCGAACACCGAATGGTGTTGCAGGTGAGCATAGTTGAAGCGCCGGTATTCACGGGCCATGTCGTCGCGATCCACCGCCAACGCGGTGACCGACGCAAACGGCAGGTGATCATTGCGCGCCAGCGCATCGGCGATCGCCGGGTTGTGGCTGCCTTCCACGATCACCTGGTGAAAGCGCATGTTCAGGTCGTGATAAACCTCAAGGTCATCCTCGGTCACGTAACCTTTTTCGAACAGTTGATCGCCCTCCACCAGGCAGCGTTCAAGCACCCTGCGCGCCTCGTCGGACAACCCCCGCTCGGCAGTTTGACGCGCCGCCAAGCCCTCTAGCACGCCACGCACTTCGACCGCGCCGGCAATGTCGCTGGGGCTGACCGAGCGCACCTGATAGCCGCGCCCGCCGAATGGCACCAGCAGCCCTTCCTGCTCGAGGGTACGGAACGCCATGCGCACGGGCATGCGCGACACGCCGAACAGCTGCGCCGTAGGAATCTCCATCAAGCGCTCGCCCGCCGCCAGCTCCCCGCTGGCGATCATCTTGCGCAGTGCAACCAGCACCAATTGACCGGGTTTACTCATCCAGGCAACTTCCAGAACACGTGGGCTGCCATAGTACCGCAAGCGTCTAGTCAGTACCGCAAGCACCTGGCCGCGTCAGATGAACGCCAGCGCTGCCCGTGCCCCGTCTATGGCGCCCAGGTGCTGCGCCAGCCGCGACGGCAGGTAATCGAAAAAAAACCCGGCGCTTTGCAGCTTGGCGGCACGCAAGGGATCATCGTCGGGCAGTGCCCTGGAGACCCGCGCGGCCCGCGCCCAGGCAAAGGCCAGCAACGCGACGCCACAGAGCTGGAGGAAATCCGGTGCCGCCCGATAGGGGTATTCACTGTCCTCGTGCGCGCGTTCACGTATGGCGCTCACCACACGGGCCAACGCGTCGCACAGGCTACCCAACGCACCGCAAAAGCCTGCGCATTCGACAGACTGTCCGCCCTGCCCGGCCTCGGCGCGAAACGCGTCCAGCAGCAGGCCGAAGGCGCGGCCCTCATCCCCCAGCACCTTGCGCAGCAACAGGTCATTGGCCTGGATCTCATTACTGCCCTCGTAAATCATCGCGATACGGCTGTCGCGCAGGGTTTGCTCGATGGCGAACTCGGTGACGTAGCCGTAACCGCCGAACACCTGCAGCGCATGGCTGGCCTGCCGAAAACCCTGTTCGGTGAAAAACGCCTTGATGATGGGCGTCAGCAACGGCGCCAACTGCGCGGCCGACGAGTCCTGGTCATGCTCGGCCTGATCCAGCAGGTGCGCCGCCCAATAGCCGATGGCGCGCATGCCCTCGCTGGTGGTGCGCAGCTCCAGCAACACGCGGCGCATGGCCGGGTGGTAACGGATCGGGTCAGCCGCCTGGGCGACCACCTCTTCCGGCCTTGACGGCGCACGCATCTGCAAGCGTTCGGCGGCGTACTGGCGGGCGTTCTGCCAAGCCGCCTCGACATGCCCCAAGCCTTGCAGGCCGACATGCAGGCGCGCCGAATTCATCATCACAAACATCGCCGCCAGGCCGCGATTAGCCGCGCCGATCAGCCAGCCTTGGGCACCGTCGAATACCAGCGAGCACGTAGCGCTGCCCTTGATGCCCATCTTGTGTTCAATGCCGTCACACCGCACGCCATTGGGCTGGCCATCGTCCAGCTGCTTAGGCACCAGGAACAGCGAAACGCCACGGCTGCCTGGCGGCGCATCGGGCACGCGCGCGAGCACCAGGTGCAGGATGTTGGCCGTGAGGTCGTGCTCGCCACCGGAGATAAATATTTTGCTGCCGCTCAGGCGATAGCTGCCATCCGCCTGGGGCTCGGCGCGGCAGCGCAGCAAGCCGACGTCGCTGCCAGCCTGGGGTTCGGTCAGGCACATGGTGGGCAAGGCCTGGCCGCTGACAATCTCGGGCAAATAGCGCGCCTGCAGCCAGGGGGCGGCGTGGGCCTTGAGGCACAGGTACGCGCCGTGGGCGATGCCGGTGTACATGGCCCAGGCGTGATTGCTGGCGTAGAGCATCTCTTGCAGCGCCGCATCGAGCAGTTGCGGCAAGCCCTGCCCGCCCGCCGCCTCGGCGCACGCCAGCGCGGGCCAGCCACCCTCGACATAGGCGCGATAGGCCTCGACGAAGCCGTCCGGGGTGCTGACCTGGCCCGCCTGCCACCGGCAGCCCTGGCGATCACCCTGGCTGTTCAACGGCGCCAGCACGCCCTGACTGAAGCGCGCCGCCTCTTCCAGCACCTGGAGCGCGAGCGGCAGGTCCAGGGCCTCGAACGCCGGGCTGCGGCGCCACGTGTCGGGTGCCTGCAACCAGTGCTCAAGCACAAACTGCATATCGCGCAAAGGCGCCTCATAGCTCCACATCGGCACACCTCATCGAAGAATCGTGCGCTTCAAGCGCGATAGGCAGGGTTTTCGATCAACAACGCCATGCCCTGCCCGCCGCCCACACACGCGGCGGCAATCCCGTAGCGCAGGTGGTGCTGGCGTAATTGCCGGGCCAGGGTCATGACCAGGCGCAGGCCGGTGGCGGCCAGCGGATGCCCCAGCGCGAGGGCGCCGCCCTGGACGTTGAGCCGGGCGCTGTCCAGTTCCAATTCCTGAGCCACCGCGAGCACCTGGGCGGCCTGGGCTTCGTTGATCTCGAAACGGCCGATGTCGTCCAGGCTCAACCCGCTGCGTTGCAGCAGCAGGCGAATTGCCGGTGCCGGACCGATGCCCATGAACTCCGGGGCCACCCCGACCACTGCGCTGGACAGCAGCCGCGCCAGGGGCGCACGCGTGCAGGCCGAGGCGCGGCCCACCAGGGCGGCCGCCGCGCCATCGACCACCGCGCAACTGTTGCCGGCGGTTTGTACACCGTCGGCATGCACGGCGTGCAGACGCGCCAAGGCCGCCAGGTCGGTGGGCCGTGGGTGGCTGTCGGCGCTGACGGCACTGGCGCGGCGTGCCAGGCTGATCCCTCTGGGCTGATAGCCCTCAAGCGCGAACACCTGGTGATCGACCGTGACGATTTCTTCAGCCCAGGCGCCGTCACGTTGTGCCTGCAAGGCGCGCTGATGGCTGTCGCAGGCGTAGCGGTCCACCGCCTCGCGGCTCAAGCCATAACGGCGCGCGAGGTTGTCGGCCGTGGCGATCATGTCCAGGCCCGGGGCCGGGTCGTACAGCGCTTCCCAGAGAAAATCCTTGAACTGCACTTCGCCGCCGAGACGAAAGCCGCCCCGGTGGGTGTAGGCGGCAATCGGGTTGCGCGACATCGATTCACTGGCCACGCACAGGGCCAGTTGCACCTCGTCACGCAGTTGCTCGGCGGCCTGGCGCAACAGCTCGAAACCGGTGGCGCAGATGCGCTGCACCCCCAGCGCGGGCACCGATTGCGCCACCCCGCTGTACAAGCCGATATGCCGTGGCAGCAAGTAGGCATCGAAGCTAGCCTGGGCCATGGAGCCGGCCAGTACGCTGTCCACCGCCCCAGGCTCCATGCCGGCTCGCGCCAGCACTTCGCGGCCCACCTTGATCCCCAAATCGATGGGCGACACCTGGGACAGCGCGCCGCCAAGGTCGACCCACGGGGTGCGCACCGCCTCGAAAATCGCCGCGTCGGCAAACGCCGAATACTGCCCGGCGCCGCTCAAGGCTTGGGTCCGGCGCGCAGGATGGTCGGGTCTTCACCGCGATACAACGCCTCGACCCTCGCCGCGCGCCATTGCAACACCGCACGCTGGTTGATCGAGCCTTTGTCGGTGATTTCCCCACGGTCGATGGACGCCGGCTCCTCCAGCACGGCAATCCACTCCAGGCGACTGGCATTGCCGGTGGCCTCGCGATTGAGCCGCGCCAACCAGTCACCGAACCACGCGCGCACCGGCGCGCTGGCCAGCACCTCGGCGTCACTGGCGTCGGTGCTCAAGCCCGCCAGCCGGCGACACTCGTAGAGCCTGGGGAACACCAGGGCACCCAGGCATTCGCGGTCCGGCGCGGCAATCACCAGGTCCTGCACATAGGGCGAGCCTTCGAGCACCGCACGATTGCGCAGCGGCCCAACGCTGACAAACACGCCTGAGGAGAGCTTGAAGTCCTCGGCAATGCGTCCATCGAACATCAGCCCCAGTTGCGGTTGCTGCGGGTCGGCGAGCTTGATCGCGTCGCCCGAACAATAGAAACCCAGTTCGTCGAACACCTCGGCGGTCTGCTCGGGCGCCCGCCAGTAACCGGGCATGATGTGCGGCCCGCGAAAGCGTCCTTCGAATTTGCCGTCCAGCGGCACCAGGCGCACCTCGCAGCCGGGTGCGGGTAACCCGATATACCCGGCCATCGACAGCGGCCCGGTGGTAAAGGTGCAGGACGGCGCGGCTTCGGTCATGCCCAGCCCGGCCATCATGCGGATACGTTCACCGCAGTGCCGCTCGGCCACGCGGTCGAGGCGGTCCCAGATACTTTGCGACAGGCCGGCGGCGGCGAAGAAGAACAGTTTCATCCGTGCGAAAAAGCGCTCGCGCAACTCAGCGTCCTGCTCCAGGGCGTTGACCAGTTCTTCCCAGCCCTTGGGCACCGTCAGGTAGGCCGTGGGCGACACGTCCTTGAGGTTGCGCAGGGTCTCGGCAAAGCCCTGGACCGTCGGCTTGCCGTCGTCGAGGTAAAACGTACCGCCGTTGTAGAGCACAATGCCGACGTTGTGGCTGCCGCCGAAGGTGTGGTTCCACGGCAGCCAGTCGACCAGTACCGGCGGTTCCTCACCGAACACCGGAAACGTCTGCAGCAGCATCTGCTGATTGGCGCAGAGCATGCGTTGGGTGGTGACGACCGCTTTGGGCAACTTGGTGGAGCCCGAGGTAAAGAGAAACTTAGCGATGCTGTCGGGGCCGGTGGCCTTGAACGCCGCTTCGGCCTCAGCGCCACCCGGCGTTTGCAGCAGGCTGGCGAAGCTGGCCTGAGTGCGCCCCGGCGCGTGGCCGCGCACGCTGATCAACGGAGTCTCGACCGGCAATACGGCGTCGATTGCGCGTTGGTAAGCAGACGCGTCGCTGACGAACACCAAGCCCGGTTGCAGCAGGTTGCACACATGCCGCAGCTTGGCGAAATCCTGGGACAACAATGAATACGCCGGCGACACCGGGCAGTAAGGGATTCCGGCATACATCGCGCCTAGAGCCACCTGCAGATGCTCGATGTCGTTGCCAGACAGTAATGCCAGCGGTTTGTCCGCCGAGAGGCCGTAACGCAGCAGGCCCTGGGCAATCGCGCGCACGCTGTCGAGCATTTCCCTGTAGCTGACACGACGCCAATCACCACCGGCCTGGCGTGCGGCGATAAATGTTTGCTCGGGCCGCACCTGGGCCCAATGCACCAAACGATCGAGCAAGCGTGCCGGTAATTCACCCAGCGGCTCCAGGGAACGCATGTGCAGCACGCCCTGTTCTTCAGTGACCTGCACCGGCGCGTGGCCGATGGACACCTCGCGGTATCGCGGCGTGGGCTGGGGTTGCGGTCGGAATTCGGAACTCACAAGGATGTCCTCCATCAAGGCAGATCAACGCCGCCTTGTTATTGTTATGTCGCCGCGCCTTGCTCAGATCGGGTAATGCCGCGGCCCGTTCTGCAAGGTGACCCAACGCAATTGCGTAAAGTGTTCAATCGAAGCCTTGCCGCCAAAGCTGCCGTAGCCGCTGGACTTGACCCCGCCAAACGGCATCTGCGCCTCGTCGTGCACGGTCGGGCCGTTGATATGGCAAATGCCCGACTCCACCCGTTGCGCCAGGGCCAGCGCACGCCCGGTGTCGCGGCTGAAGATCGCCGCCGACAGGCCGAACTCGGAGTCGTTGGCCAGGCGCAGCAAGGCTTCGTCTCCGTCACCGCGCAGCAGCACCGCCACCGGGCCGAAGGACTCTTCGCGGTACAAACGCATGTGTTCGGTGACGCCATCGATCAGGGTCGGCTGCAGGATACTGCCGTCCAATTGGCCGCCCACCACCAGCCGTGCACCTTTGGCGAGGGCATCGTCGATCAAGGCCTTGATGCGGGTGCCGGCACGCGCGTCCACCAGCGACCCCAGCACTGAATCCGCCGCCTCGGGGATGCCCGCGCGCAGGGTCGCGACCTTGGCCGCCAGCTTGGCGGTGAACGCATCAGCGACCTTGGCATCGACAATCAAGCGTTCAGTGGACATGCAAATCTGCCCCTGGTTGAAGTAGGCACCAAATGCTGCCGCCGCCACTGCTGCGTCGAGGTCGGCGTCGTCGAGCACCAGCAACGGCGCCTTGCCGCCCAACTCCAGCAGGGCCGGTTTGAGGTGACGCGCCGAGAGTTCGCCGACAATCCGCCCCACGTGGGTCGAACCCGTGAAGTTGACCCGGCGCACGGCCGGGTTGGCGATCAGCCGCTCGACAATCGCGGCGGCATCCTCTGGCGCATTGCTGATCACGTTGACCACGCCATCGCCCAGCCCGGCGTCCTGCAGCACCTGGCCAATCAGGCGGTGCACCGCCGGGCTCAATTCCGAGGCCTTGAGCACCACGGTATTGCCGCAGGCCAGCGGCATGGCGATAGCTCGCGTGGCGAGGATGACCGGGGCATTCCACGGCGCGATGCCCAGCACCACGCCGCAGGGCTGACGCAGGGCCATGGCAAAACTGCCGGGGACATCGGAGGGAATGACGTCGCCGGTGATCTGGGTGGTCATCGACGCGGCTTCGCGGAGCATATTGGCCGCCAGGCGCACGTTGAAGCCGTACCAGTTGGCCATGGCGCCGGTCTCACCGGCAGCAGCGATAAATTCCGCGCTGCGCGCCTGCAATTGCTCGGCCGCCTTGAGCAAACGGGTGCGGCGCTCGTTGGGGGCCAGCGCTGCCCAGGTGGGGAACGCGGCTTGAGCGGCGGCGACGGCGGCGTCGGCATCTTCCAGGGTCGCTGCGGCGACCCGCGAGACGACTTCACCGGTCACCGGGTTGCGGCGCTCGAAGGTTCGACCGTCGCGGGCGGCGCACGACTGGCCGCCGATCAACAGGGGCACGTCCAGCATGGTGATTCCTCTTTCTTGTCTTTATCGGGAATACGTTCAAGCGGGGTACAGCGGCGCGGCCAGGCGGCCGCGCCCTTCAGCGTTTATACGCCTGCAGGCCAGGCTTGATGCTCTTGTCGTCGAGGAACTGTTTCATGCCCTGCTCGCGACCGCCTTCGGTGTCGAGCAGGCGCGACTGATCGAGCTTGGCGTAGAGGTAATCCTCGTTCTGCTCCCAGGTCAGTTCGCGGCAGCGCTTGAAGCCATGCTTGGCCGCGCGCAGCACCACCGGGTTTTTCTCGAGCAGGTTGCGCGCCAGTTCGATGGTCACTTCGCGCAGTTGCGCCAGGGGCACGCTTTCGTTGACCAGGCCCATTTCGGCGGCTTTCTGCCCGCCGAAGGTCTTGCCGGTCATGATGTAGTACAGGGATTGGCGATGGCCCACGGTGTCGGCCATGGCTTTGCTCACCAAGTTGCCCGGCGGGATGCCCCAGTTGATTTCCGAGAGGCCGAAGGTGGCTTCGTCAGCGCAGATCGCCAAGTCGCACGCCACCAGTGGGCTGAAGCCGCCGCCGAAGCACCAGCCATTGACCATGGCAATGGTCGGCTTGGCATACATGCGCAGCAGTTTCCATTGCCATTGCGAGGCTTCGCGGCGAATTTTTTCCTGGAGGATCTCCGGCCCGGCATCCACTTCGCGGAAGTATTCCTTGAGGTCCATGCCGGCCGTCCAGGCTTCGCCGGCACCGGTCAGTACCAGTACGCCGGCGGCAGGATCCTGCTCCAGGGTTTCCAGTACGTCGATCATTTCCCGGTTCAGGGTCGGGCTCATGGCGTTGCGTTTTTCCGGACGGTTGAGGATGACCCAGGCGATGCCTTCCTCGATCTCAACCTTGACTGTGGTCCAACGGCCTTCGTAATTGCTCATGGCGGTACGCTCTTGTTCTGGTGTGAAGATGAGTCGAAATTAAACCGCAAATATAGTTATGTCAATTAACTATTAATCTGGATAACCAATATTTTTCCGGTGTAAAACCTGCGTTTTTCTGGTGTTGTGAAACGTCGGCATAGCCAGGGCTCGCCAACCTCGGCAAACTAGATAGCCTTCTTAACCTCCACCTCTTGAGGATTGCACTGTTAATGGCCAAGCCTTCCAACATCGCCGCCCCCAGCCCGGCCCTGCCCGACAACGAGGAGGTGCGGCCGCCGCTGGATTCAGCCCTGGACGATCTGATCGGTTACGCCATGCGCCGCGCCCAGCTCAAGCTGTTCCAGAACCTGATCGGCCGGCTGTCGGACCACGACCTGCGTCCCGCGCAGTTCTCGGCCCTGGCGATCATCGAGCAGAACCCTGGGCTGATGCAGGCCGACCTGGCCCGTGCCCTGGCGATTGAGCCGCCCCAGGTGGTGCCCCTGCTGAACAAGCTGGAGAGCCGCGCCCTCGCCGTGCGGGTCCGCTGCAAGCCCGACAAACGCTCCTACGGGATCTTCCTCAGCAAGACCGGCGAAACCCTGCTCAAAGCGCTCAAGGAAATCGCCGCCCAGAGCGACCAGGACGCCACGGCCGCCCTGGACAGCCAGGAACGTGAAGAACTGCTGCGCTTGCTCAAGAAGGTCTACCAGGACTGATCGGCCTACCAGAGCGCCACGGTGTAGAGCACCAGGAAGCGGGTCTGGTTTTCGTCGCGAAAGGCTGCGCCGCTGGGGAAGTCATTGCGGTAGATCGACTTGCGCGCCATGAACCCGACGTTCTTCAGCGGGCCGCTCTGAATCACATAGCCCAGCTCCATCTGGAACTCGCGCTCCTTGCGATCCTCGGCGTTGAAAGCCGCCAATTCGATGTTGTCGCCGCGCACATAGCGCAGCCGGCTTTTCAGCCCCGGCACACCCGCTGCGGCGAAATCGTAGTCATAGATGGCCTGCCAGGTGCGCTCCTTGGCGTTGAGAAAGTCCGAACTCATGGTCAGCTCGCTCATGCCCATCAACTCGGTGCCGGAAATATAGGGCGTGGCGGTCTCGCCGCTTGAATGCATGTAGCCAAGGCTCACGCGGTGGCCGCCCAGGCGGTAACCAAACAGCGCCGAGAGGTTGCGGTTATCCACGTTCCCGGCCTTGGCACTGCCGTCCTCGCGGCTGAAGAAGCTGCGCAGGTCACTGGTGAGCACGCCATCCCCCACCGGCAGGTTATGCAGCAACGCCAGGGTGTCCTGCTGGTAGAGGTCCGCGACCTGCGAGTGATAAACGCGCAGGCTGAGGTCTTTGTTGACCTGGTAGTCACCGCCGACGTAAGCCAGGTGCGAGGTGGTGGCGGTGGCATTGAAACGCCGGTTGGGCGAGGCCACGGTCATGGCCTGGTAGTCCGTGGAGTCGCGCTTGTTGATACGGTCGATATAGCCGGTGTTGAGGGTCAGGCCCTCGATGTCCTTGGAACTCAGGGTGGTGCCGCGAAAGGTCTGCGGCAGCAGGCGCGACGGGCTGGCGAAGGCGAACGGCAGGAAGATCGACACGTCACCCGCCTTCACCGTGGTTTGGGCAAACCGCAGCTTGGCGGTCGGGGCCAGGCGCGCGTATTCATCGGCGGCACGCTTGTCGCTGGCCGACACCGGCAACAACTCGGTGCCGCTGCGGTCCGGTGACGAATCGAGCTTGACCCCCATCAACCCACGCACATCCAGGCCAAAACCCACTGGGCCTGGGGTGTATCCCGATTCCAGGTTGAGGATGAACGCCTGGGCCCATTCCCGTGCGGCCGTCTTCGCACCGTCGTCCTTGTAGTCACGGTCCAGGTAGTAATTGCGCAGGGTCAAGGTACCGTGGCTGTCGTCGATAAAGCATGCCGCCCACAGTGGGGTGGGCAGCACACTCAAGGCCAGCGACGCCAGCAGCAGGCGTGGAATGTTGTTCGACACACAGGAGACTGACGCAGCCGCAACGGCGTCCTCCATCGGGAGTTCTGGCATGTTCGATGTCCATTTTTTGTTGTTGTTTTTGGGGTGTCACACGCTCGGCCCAGTCGGCTTTGCGAGCCAAGAATGGAAACAGCCGAGGGCGCTCGTCAACTGCAACTGAGCGATAATCGAACATTAATAAAACTATCTATTTTTCAGCCTCATATGGATCTCAATCATAACTACATGTTTTTGATCGCTTTATTCTTGTTTTTCAAGGTTTTTTATCCTCGATTCATTTTTTAGTTATCTTTATTATCTTAATCGCCAGCAGCCACTGAAGCTCGCCATCCCCATAAAAACAACAATGAGGTTTGCCCATGGACAGTCCATCGCGTCGTTCGACGCTGACTATTGCGTTGTGCTTTATCGTTGCGCTGATCGAGGGGTTCGATCTGCAAGCCGCCGGCACCGCCGCCGCCGGATTACGTCAAACGTTCGCCCTGGATCCGAAGATGCTCGGCTGGGTCTTCAGCGTCGGCATCATTGGCCTGCTGCCGGGGGCGTTCTTCGGCGGTTGGGTCGCCGACCGCATCGGGCGCAAGAAAATCCTGGTGATGGCAGTGCTGCTGTTCGGGGTGTTTTCCCTGAGCACCGCGTTTGTCGACAGCTATTCGAGCCTGTTGCTGGTGCGCTTCCTGACCGGCCTGGGGCTGGGCGCGGCACTGCCCAACCTGATCGCTCTGTGCGCCGAAGCGGTGAGTGAGCACAAGCGCGGCACCGCCATCAGCGTGATGTACTGCGGCGTACCGCTGGGTGGCGCCTTGGCTGCCGTGGTAGCGATGTTTTCCAGTGAACACTGGCAAACCACCTTTATCATCGGCGGCCTGGCGCCCTTGCTGGCCGTGCCGTTGATGATCCTGTTGCTGCCTGAATCCAGCGCCTTTCGCCAACAGCGCGACAACACCCCCGGCGCCCGCCCCACCACGTCCCAGGCGCTGTTCGGCGAGGGTCGCGCGCGCACCACACTGGCGTTGTGGCTCAGCTACTTCTTCACCCTGACCGTGATGTACATGCTGCTCAACTGGCTGCCGTCGCTGTTGCTGGAACAAGGCTTCAGTAAACCCCAGGCGGGCATGGTGCAGATGCTCTTCAATATCGGCGGCGCCCTGGGTTCACTGCTTGGCGGCGTGCTGCTGGACCGCTGCAATGCCGTCAAAGTGGTGTTGTGCGTGTACGCCGGGTTGCTGGCGGCCCTCGCGGGCGTGGGACTCTCAGTGGGCATCGTGCCCATGGCGATTGCCGGCTTTGCCGCCGGCTTGTTCGTCATGGCCGCGCAGTTGGTGCTGTACGCCTCGGCACCGCCCTCCTACCCCACCTCGGTACGCGCCACCGGCGTCGGTGCCGCGGTAGCCGTCGGCCGCCTGGGTTCGGTGGCCGGGCCGCTGGCGGCCGGCCAACTGCTCGCAGCCGGCGCCGGCACTGCGGGGGTCCTGTTGGCGACCTCCCCCGGGGTGGTGATTGCCGCGCTGACCATCATCAGCGTGATGGTGCGGGCCGCGCCACCTAGAACTTGTGCAGCCAATTGAGCACCAGTTTGTTGCCCTGGGTGCGGTTCTCAGCCTGCTGCTCAAAGTAGGCGTTCACCGACAGCACGTTTTCCTTGTTGAAGGCATAGACCAGGCCTGGGCCCATGGCCCAGACCTTTTCCCGCCGCCCACTCACGTCGTGCCCATCGACCTGGGTGTCGGTGATCTGCTTCAACCAGTAGCCATTCACCCCCACGCTCAGTTGTTGGTTCAAGGCATATTGCAGCGTCAGGTTGGCATGCAAGGCCTGGCCGGCCTGGGTATCGGAAACATCCCCGAAGCCTGCCTGTGGATCATCGTTCTTGCCGTTCCACAGGTACATGAAACGCCCGCTCGCCGACCATTTCGGGTTGAACCAGTACGTCGCCGCATAATACGGGTTGAATGACCAGAAGTTGCTGCCGGGGTTGATCGAACGATTGCGGTTATAGGCCCCCACCGGCACCGACACATCGGCCTCGACGCGCTGGGTCAACAGTGGGCTGCCATCGGCCCGGCTCAGTGTCGGCAGTTGCAGGAAGGCGCCAAGCGTCACGTCGCCAAAGCCTTCACGAGCACTCAACGCGGCGTTATGCAAACCATCATCGACATCCACATGGGCCAGCGAGGTGTTGATCAAGGTGAAGCCGGGCATGGCGCCATTGGCCAAAGGTTGACCGAGGTAGATGATCTGCGTGGTCGGCGCCACCACTTCCAGATCCTGTTTGGGCAATGCCAGCTTGTGGCCGTTGGCGTCGTTGAAACGGCTGGCGCGGGAGTACGTCAGGTACTCCTCCAGGTACCAGCCAGGGCCGGCCGGTGCCGGTGAGCCGTCGTAGAAACTGGTGCTGCCCAGGTTGAGTCCGGGCAAATCGTAAGCGTGTGCAGTCGATGACAGTGCGACAAAGGTCATGGCCGCAACTGCCCGCAAGATAGGCTTGAGCATCTTGTGTGTCCTGTATTTTTGTTGTTGTTCAAGACCCCCGGCACGGTGGATCCGCGCCGGGGTTTACCGCGGTTGCAGGCCCTACACGTAGGTGGCGGCCAACCCACCGTCCACCGGCAGATTGACCCCGTTGACCCAGCGTGCGGCGTCCGAGCAAAGGAAGGCGATCACCGCCGCCACCTCATCGGCCAGGGCTGGACGGGTCATGCGCTGGCTGTCCTCGGCCACCCGCTCCGGCCCGAGCAGGCTGACAAAGTCGCCCAGGATCGGGGTAAACACCGGCCCCGGCGCAACGCAGTTGATGCGCACCGAGTGATCGCGAAACCAGCCTTGGGCTTGCTGGAAGCTCCACACAATCAGCGCTTCCTTGAAGTACTGATAACAGGTGGCCTGCGCCACCGGATTGGCCGCCAGCCACTGCTGCCCTGCCGCGAAGTCTTGCGTGGCGGCCAGGGCCTTGTGCAGTTCCAGCCGTTGCGGCCATTGCGCGCCGAGCACCGACGCGACATTGACGATGCTGCCGCCCGCCGGCATGCGGGGCAGCAGCGCTTGCGTAAGATGCCGCAGCCCCAGGTAATTGACCTCGGCCACCGTCTGCGCGGGTGCCGTACCGGGCACGCCGGCAATGTTGCACAACCCGTCGACCCGTGCCGGCAGGCGCGCCGCCAAGGCATCGATGCTGGCAGGGTCACCCAAGTCCGCCTGGAAGAATCCATCCAGGGTCAATTGCGGTTCATGGCGATCAACGCCGATCACCGTGGCGCCCTGGAAACGCGCGAGCCGCGCCAATTCGGCGCCAATGCCGGAGGCGACACCGGTGACAACCAGGGTTTTGTTATGCAGGTTCATGTTCAAGCCCTCTTGTTTTTGTATAGGCATGGGTGGAGCAAACCGATGAGCCAGGGCTCAGTACGGCCACGACTCAGTACGGCCGAAACTCAGAACGGATAGACAGGCGGCGTGTTTTTCACCGTAACCCACTGCCACTGGCTGTACTCGTCCCAGTCGGCCGGCCCGCCGACGCTGCCGCCGTTGCCGGAAGCGCCGCGCCCGCCGAAGGGGTTGATGCATTCGTCGGCCACGGTCTGGTCGTTGATGTGCAACAGGCCGCAATTCAGCCGCTCGCCAATCGCCATGGCGCGCCCGACGGACGGCGAGATGATGGCGGCCGAGAGTCCATACTCAGTGCGGTTGGCCAGCTCGATGGCCTCCTCGTCGGTGGCAAAACTGACCACGCTGGCCACCGGGCCGAACACTTCGTCCTCAAAGGCGCGCATGCCCGGCCGCACGCCACTGAGCACGGTGGGCTGGTAGAACAACTGGTCATATTCGCCGCCAGCCTCCAAGCGTGCGCCTGCTTGCAGGCTGTCGCTGACGATCTCGTGCACGCGCTGCAATTGCCGCGGGTTGATCAACGGGCCGAGCGCTGCTTCACCCCGGGCGGCATTGCCCACGGTGAGCGCCCGGGCCTTGTCCACCAGCTTGCGCGTGAGACGTTCGGCGATGGATTCATGGGCAAGAATCAAGCCGGTCGCCATGCAGATTTGCCCCTGGTGCAGCCAGGCGCCCCAGGCCGCATTGCTTGCCGCCAGGTCGAGGTCGGCGTCGTCGAGAATGATCAACGGGTTTTTGCCACCCAGTTCCAGCGCGACTTTTTTCAAGTGACGCCCGGCCACCTCGGCGACTTTGCGCCCTGCCGCCGTGGAGCCGGTAAAGGTGATCATCTGCACATTCGGGTCACGGCACAGCGCTTCACCGACCGGCGCAGCACCGGGCAACACGTGCAGCAGGCCCTTGGGCAGGCCCGCTTCCTCGAACAGCCGGGCGATCAGAAAACCGCCGCTGACAGGGGTCTGCGGGTCGGGCTTGAGTACCACCGCATTGCCCGCCGCCAAGGCTGGCGCCACCGAACGCAGCGACAGCACCAGGGGGAAATTGAACGGTGAAATCACCCCGACCACGCCATGGGGCTGGCGCCGCGCATAGGACAGGCGCCCGGCCGCACTGGGCAGCACCAGCCCGTGCGGCTGGGACAACAGGCCCGCCGCCTGGTGCAGCAGCACGATCGCCTCGCGCACTTCGTGCTCACCTTTGAACAGCGCGCCCCCGGTTTCGCGGGCGACATACAGCGCAAGTTCGGCGAAGCACTGCTGAGCCAGGTCCGCCGCCTTGCGAAACACGGCGGCGCGTTCCCGTGGGCCGAGTGCGGCCCATGCCGGCTGGGCCAGGGCCGCGCTGCGACTGGCGACGGCGATGTCGGCCGCGTTGGCCATGGCGCACCGCATCAAGGGCTCGCCGGTGGCAGGTTCGATCACAGGCATCACGGACCCCGAGGCGGGTATCCAATCGCCGTTGAACAGGCATTCGGACTCAAGGGCCCGCTGTAACAGGTGGGTGGTTTCAGACACTGACATGGCAACTCCCGGTTCTTGTAATTGTCATCGCCTGCACATAGGCAAACGCCGCATCAGGTCTTGAGCAAAGGCTATGCCGCTTGCGCGCGGCGACGCTGACATAAATCGCCGAAGGCTCTATGCCGGGGCCCGCCACGTACCACTCAGCCATCAGGCGTCGGTCCGTGGCAAAAACCACGGCCTCGCCACTTGTTCAATTGATAAGGTTATGTTTAATAACTATCTGAGCAGTTACTCAAATCGTTCATTCGCTTTGCAGGGGCATAACAATGACTAATCCCCACAGCGCGCTGCCCGATGATCGGGTGGCCACCGCGCCCTATCATCCACGGGGCGACAGCCGCCAACTCAGCGACAGCAGCTCGCCGACGCCTGGAGAACTGGCCGACTGCCTGTTCTTTTCCCCAGAAGACGGGCGCATCTGGCTCAACGACCAACGCATGATGTTGCTGCACAGTTCCTCGTTCGGCGCCCTGCGCGGGGAAGTCATCGAGCGCCTGGGGCTGGAGCAGGCGCGCGGCCTGTTCACCCGCACCGGTTACGCCTCCGGCGCGCGGGATGCGCGGCTGATACGCGAGCGCTGGCCACAGGCCGATGCCGCCGCGGTGTTTCGCGCCGGGACCCACCTGCACACCCTGGAAGGCATGACCAAGGTCGAACCGCTGCATTTCAAGTTCGATGCCGACTCGGGGTTCTACGAAGGCGAGTTTCTCTGGCATCACTCCTGCGAAGCCGATGAGCACGTGAGCGCCTATGGCCTCGGCCAGGACCCGGTGTGCTGGACTGAAACCGGCTATGCCATCGGGTTTGTCAGCGGCCTCTTCGGGCAAATGGTGATTTTCCGCGAAGTGGAATGCCGGGGCATGGGCCATCGATGCTGCCGGGTGGTCGGCAAGACGGCTGAACAATGGGGTGACGTCGAGCAAGACCTGCGCTACCTGAACGTGTCCCAGGCCGTCACCAGCCCCGCCCCCTCCACCACTCCCGACCACCCAGTGAACCACGGCGCCTGGGTCAACCCGCCGCAAGCGCTGGTGGGCGCCAGCGCGGCGTTTAACGCCGCAACGCAAGCCCTGCAACGCGTTGCGCTGACCCCGGCGACGGTGCTGATCAGCGGTGAATCCGGGGTGGGCAAGGAGATGTTTGCGCGCCAATTGCACCAGCTCAGTCACCGGCACGAGCGCCCGTTTGTGGCGCTCAATTGCGCCGCCATCCCGGACAACCTGATCGAAGCCGAACTGTTCGGCGTCGAGCGCGGCGCGTATACCGGCGCCACGCACTCGCGCCCCGGGCGTTTCGAGCGGGCCCAGGGTGGGACACTGTTCCTCGACGAAATCACCAGCCTCAGCCTGGCAGGGCAAAGCAAATTGCTGCGTGCCTTGCAGGAACGCGAAATCGAACGGGTCGGCGGCGTGCGTGGGATCAAGGTGGATGTGCGGGTGGTAGCCGCCACCAATATTGATCTGCGCAAAGCCGTGGCTGACGGTACGTTTCGTGAAGACCTGTTCTACCGGTTGAATGTCTACCCCATCGCCCTGCCGCCCCTGCGTGAGCGCCGGGATGATATTCCGTTGCTGATCAACGCCTTCCTCACGCGCTTCTGCCAGGAATACGCCCGAACCCCGGCGGGCCTGACCATGCGCGCCCTGAAGGTACTGCTGCGCTACGACTTCGCGGGCAATGTGCGCGAGCTGCAAAACCTGATCGAACGCGGCCTGATTGCCAGCGACGAAGGCCAAGCCATTGACTTGGTGCATCTGTTTCGCAACGAACCCATGCCGACGGATCCCTATGGCCTGGACGACCATGGCAGCCTGTCCAACACGGGACTGCAAGCCCCACGCCCCGCGCTGCTGGACACCCTTGGCCAGTTGGACCAGGGCTTTTCCATTGATGGCCTGGAGTCGCGCCTGATCAATGAGGCGCTGCAACACAACGCCGGCAACCTCGCGGCCGCCGCCCGGCTCGTGGGCCTCAGCCGTGCGCAATTTGCCTACCGGCTGAAGAAGCATCAGCGGCAAACCTCGTGATTGGAAATGAGTGCTTTAAAAGCTTTACCCAATTAAGTATTTTGCAGAGGTACCGGGCTACAAGCGCCCTTTTTTCCTACTCGTGACAAGGATCTCCTGTGAGCGGACTGCGTGAACGTCAGAAAGCCGAACGCCGCCAAGCCATCAGCCAGGCGGCGATCGAACTGTTTGAGCGCCAGGGCTTCCAGAACACCACCATCGAACAGATCGCCAGTCAGGCCGGCGTGTCGCCGCCCACGGTGTTCAAGTATTTCGGCAACAAACAGGAAATCATCCTGGAGATCCTGCGCCACGCCGATCAGCGGGCCATCACTGATACCCGCAGCCTGATCCACACAATAGACGACCCGGTCGACGCGCTCTGCCACCTGGAACGGCTGCTCACGGGCTATGCCCTCGAAGTCATGCATCCCAGCCTGTGGCGCGAACTGTTGCCGCTGATCCTGTTCGGTGGCAGCAATGAACTGCCCGCAGGTTATCGGGCCATGAACGATGCCCTCAGGGCGCAAATCAGTGAACTGCTGAGGGAGCTGCAACGGGCCGGCAAGCTGCGCCCGCAACTCGATGTGGAACTGGCCGCATTCCTGTTGAACGACTACTCACACCTGCAACTGTTCAGGCTGGTCAACCAGGAACACCCGGATATCGATGCGCACTCTACGCAGGTCAGGCGTATCACCGAGTTGCTGTTCTACGGCATGCAGGCCTGAGGGCATAGGCATGTATATAAATCTTAAACGCTGACACATAACGCTGTGGCGAGGGAGCTTGCTCCCGCTGGGTCGCGAAGCGGCCCCAGTTCTTTGTTTCAAAAGACTGGGACTGCTGCGCAGTCCAGCGGGAGCAAGCTCCCTCGCCACGGGTTACTTTTCGCTCTTACTGCTTATTAACTGACTGGCATTAGGGCTTGCACCGCGCTGGGCAAGCCTGCTCACCACAAGCACCTCATGTTCTCAGGTTATGTCTTCATCGAAATGTATAGATCAATGGGCCTGACAGCTTCCAGGCTCGGGCCCGGCGGGCACGCACCGGGCCACACTGATCAGCGGTTGCTCTTGATGGCGGTCCAGGTGCGGGTACGGATGCGCTCCGCGGCAGCCGGGATCGGCTCGAGGGCGAACAGGGTCTTGCGCGCTTCGTCCGGCACATACATGTTCGGGTCGTTGCGGATGCTGGCGTCCACCAGCGCAGTGGCGTCCTTGTTCGGGTTGGGGTAGCCGATCTTGTTGCTGATACGCGCAATCACGTCCGGGCGCAGGATGTAATTGATGAACGCATGGGCCTCCGCCACATCGGGGGCCTTGGCCGGGATCGTCATCACGTCAGACCACATCGGCGCGCCTTCCTTGGGCAGCGCCATCTCGACCTTGACGCCCTTGCCGGCGGCATCCGCCAGTCGTGCGGCCAGTGCGACACCGCCGGACCAGCCCACGCCCACACAGATATCACCGTTGGCCAGGTCCATGCCGTAGCGCGACGAGTTGAAGTAACTGACGTAAGGGCGAATCTTCATCATCAGGGCCTGGGCTTGTACATAGTCCTCGCGCTTCTGGCTATTGGGGTCGAGGCCCTTGTAGTGCAAGGCAATCGGCAGGATCTCGTTGGCGGCGTCGAGGAAACCCACGCCACAACTAGCGAGCTTGGCGAGGTTTTCTTCCTTGAAGATGATGTCCCAGCTGTTCATCTGCACGTCAGGGCCGAGGGCTTTGCACACCTTGTCGACGTTGTAGCCGATCAGCGTGGTGCCCCACAGGTAAGGCACGGCGTAGCGATTGCCGGAGTCACCTGCGGTTTCCAGGGTTTGCATGAATTGCGGGTCCAGGTGCTGCCAGTTTGGCAACTGCTTGCGATCCAGCGGCTGCACTGCACCGGCCGTGATCAAGCGTCCCAGGTTGGAGGAGCCGGGAAACACCACGTCATACCCGGAGTTGCCCGTCAGCAGCTTGGACTCCATGGTTTCGACGGTGTCGAACACATCGTAAATCGGGCGAATGCCGGTTTCCTCCTGGAAGCTCTTGAGCACCTCGGGTGGCAGGTATTCGATCCAGTTGTAGATCCGTACGGTGCGTTCTTCAGCCAGGCAAAAACCACTGATCAACAACAAAGCGACAGTGCCCAGCACGGTGTTACGCAAAAAACTGTTCATGGTGAAAACACTCCAGCGCGGCCACGATGGCTCGCAGCACTTAATAGCGATAGGTGAAATACAGCTCCAGCGCACTGAACGTTTGGTCATCGCCGAACACCTGTTTGGCGGCGGCCAGTGGCTTGACCCAGTTGTACGATAGCGACGTATAGAACGACGGCGTGGGCGTCCAGTCGAGGAATACCACGCTCTCGTCGGCAAAGCGCCGATCGTTGACCGGTGCACCCATGTAGTTTTTCTCGTCCAGCCAGAACTGGTAGTGAATCGCACCGAGGGTCACGGTTTCGTTGAGGTGGGTCTTGAGGGAAAACTGCTGGACGTTTTCGTTGCTGTTGAACAGCAGGTAGTTACCCACCACGTCGCCGATCAGCCAGGTGCTCCAGTCGACAAAGCCCTTACTGAGCGGGTCCCAGGCTTTTTGCCGGTTGTCGGAGAGGTTGTCGTCGCCGGAAAAACTCGCGTAGCGGTAGCCGATGATCGGGGTCAGCGGCAATGTGCTGAACGCATAGTCCGCCTGGCCATACCAGGCATTGGCCGCGTAATCGACCCCCTCGCCGCTGCCGCGCTCCAACGCGTATTCGGCGTTCAAGGTCAGTGCCGGCATGCCGGGAACCTTGGCATTGAGCGCCCTCAGGTTGTACACCCGCATGCCGTCCCGGCGACGGGGAAGCGTGCTGCCTCTCGGGCCAAGGGCATTGACCTTCAACGCCATCGCACCCAGCGTCACCTGGTCATCGAGGTTGTAATCGAGGTTGACGCCGGTCATCCGGAAATCGCCCAGATCATCATCAGTGCGCAGGGTGAACGCCTGAGACTTCAGTGCGCCGTGGTCCCAGGCCAGGATCGCCGAGTCCTTGAAGGCGGTGCGAGGGCCCAGCCAGTAGGCAGCGTCTTTGTGCTGGTCGAGGTTACCGTCCATGACGATGAACCCCGTGCCGATCATGTAGTTCTGGCGGCCGGCGGTCAGCTTCCATTCGCCAGCGCGGAAACCACCGTAGAGTTCTTCGGCCGCGACCTTGCCGTCGGAACTGCGGGTGAAGCCACCGGCATCACCGTCGCCGAACGTGCTTGCCGCCACCAGCGAACCGCCCGCCAGCAGGCTGAAATCGGGTTGCACCGCGTACTCAAATTTGGCGCCCGGTTTTACGTAGAACTCTTGCCAGTTGATCCGGGCGCCGCCGTTTTTGCCGTTGCGCGCATCCACACGGCCGCTGCCGAAGTTGACGCCACGACTAAACAGCGTCGCCCCGCCCACCGTGAGGTTGACTTCACCCTTGAGATTGCCGTCCTCAAAGGTGTAGCCCGCCCATGCGACGTGGGTGGTCAAGGGTAAGCCGACCGCTAAGAGCGCTCGAGAGAAACGCTTGGTGAAAACCATAAGAAGCTCCTGTGGAATTATTGTTGTTACAGGGCAGTCAATGGCGACGCAGGGCGTCGCCAACACCTGGGCAAGCCAGGTGAATAGAACGCAAAACTCTTATTTTTTGACGGGGTCAGTGGCTCAGGTGGGCGGCAATCGCGCGCAGCATGCGCACGCTGTCGGTATCGAACGGGCTGACCGCCTCGTTCAGCGACGATTGCTTGACGATCACCACGCCCGACGGTTTGTCGATGAACAGGTATTGACCGTGAATGCCCCCGGCCATCAGGGCCTGGCTGTGGTCGTTGAACACGTACCACTGGCTTCGATAGGACGCACCGGGTGTCCAGTGGGAGAACTCGGCGTTTTGCGCGTAAACCGTCGGGTCGGCCCCTGCGGTGATGCGGGCGACGGTCTCGGGCGACAGCAGCTCAACCCCGTCCTGGCGGCCGTTGTTGGCCAGCAGGCGACCAAAACGCGCCATGTCGCGCAAGGTGGCACTAAAGCCCGCCCCGGCGACATTACGCCCCCACGGATCGGCGATGAAATACCCGTCGCGGTCGCACCCCAACTGCTGCCAGATACCCTCCAGCAGCTCACTGCAGGCGCTGCCCGAAGCCCGCTCCATCACCCACGCCAAGGCTTCGGTGGTGGCGGTCACATAGTGGAAAAACCCGCCGTGCACGCCACGTTTTTTCAGCGACGGCAGGTATTGGTACAACGACTCGAACTGAGCGTATTGCGCCAATGCCGGCTGGAAGCCACAGGCATAGCCGTACTGCGAGCTCTCTGAATTGGGGTCGTCATAGACCTCGCTGTAATCGATGCCCACCGCCATGTCGAAAAGCTGGCGCACCGTCGCATCACCAAACGCGCTGCCCACCAGTTCCGGCACGTAGTACCCGGCGGGCAGCTCGGGGTTGAGCACGCCGCGGGTCACCAGTTCTTCGCCCAGGGTGCCGACCAGCGATTTGGTCACCGAGAACATGATGTGCCGGTCACAGGCGCGCTGGCCGTTGAAGTAGCGTTCGAACAGCACGGTGTCACCCTGCATCACCAAAAAGGCATCGGTCTGGCTGGCCAGCAGATGCTCAATGACACTCACGCTCAACCCGCACTCACTGTCGAAGTACAGGGCATCCAACGCCTGTGGCGCGGTGTTCAAGGGCCCGACGGGGCCGGCGCCCGCGCGCACATCGATGGAGGGACGCAGTCGCGCCAGGTTGCGAAACCCCCACTGGTTAAAGGGCGGGTGCATCCAGTTGTGCCAAGTGACGCGGTATTTAGGCCCCGCCGGGAAGCCCTGCATCAGTAAAGGCGCCAAGCGGGGCTGGGTGGAAGACTCGTTCGTCTCAACGTAAAGGCTGGCCAATGACGGCATGATGTTCTGACCCATGGGATAACCCTGGAAATGACTCTGCATGCGAGCAGATGCCAGGTCATGATTAACCGACGAATATTCTTTAGTCAATAAAACTTTTAATCAAATAACCAAAAGCCCATTTGGTTTGATTCTGACGTGACCGATCTGCGCTGCTGTACATTGTCCTTAAATCCCCAGCCTTAACGAACGCGGTTAACTATGCTGAAGGACCCGTCCCGACTTCCCCCACAGTGACCCCTATCGGAGACCCAACATGAATCCAAACGCCACCGCCCTTGTCTTGATCGAATTCCAGAACGACTTCACCACGCCCGGCGGCGTGTTCCATGACGCCGTCAAAGACGTCATGCACACCGGCGACATGCTGGCCAACACCGCAACCACGGTGCAGCAAGCCCGCACACTCGGGGTGAAGATCATCCACCTGCCGATCCAGTTCGCCGACGGCTATCCAGAGCTGACCACGCGCGATTACGGGATTCTCAAAGGTGTCGCCGACGGCAGCGCGTTCCGCACCGGCAGCTGGGGCGCCGAGATCTCGGAAGCGATCACCCGTGAAACCGGCGATATTCTCGTGGAAGGCAAGCGCGGGCTGGACGGTTTTGCGACCACGGGCCTGGACCTGGTGCTGCGCAACAATGGTATCCAGAACCTGGTGGTGGCAGGGTTCCTGACCAACTGCTGTGTCGAGGGTACGGTGCGGTCAGGGTATGAGAAGGGTTATAACGTGGTGACCTTGAGCGACTGCACGGCGACGTTCACCGATGAGCAACAAAAGGCCGCTGAAAACTTCACGCTGCCCATGTTTTCGCAGGTGTTGCGGCACACCGAGTTCCTTGGGGCGTTGCGCGAAAAATAAGCAAAAAAAGGGGCGACTGATCCATCAGTCGCCCCCTTTTTGCTCAGCCCTGGGAATGGCTTATCCGTTCAACGTCAGCCCCGGATAGGCCCGCACAGGCACCTTGTGCCGTTGCGGTTGCTGCCGGGCGAGCTGCGCCTGGACCTGTGCGACGGCATCCAGCACGCGCTGCGCCCATTGCTCGTCTTCCGGGTCCACGACCACAACGCGAAAACCGTGATCGAAGCCTTCAAGCTGGACCCCCTCGGAGTCATCGACATGCAGGTCGATGTCGAATGCCGGCGGGAATTTCGACGGTGTACTCGACAGCCCGCGCTCCGTGAGCGCTTGATTGTGCCGCACGCTGTTGACCACGCCATCGACGTGAATGCCATACAGCAGCAACCAACGGCGGATGTAGGACGGGGTCCGGCCGGACGAGGTGTAGACCCAGACGCTGCAACCCTGGCGACGCAGTTCGCGGGTCAGGGCGCGGGTGCCGCTGCGCAGCGGCTCGCCCAGCCAACGGTGTACACATGCCGGCAAACGGCTGTGCTCGGTCGCGCTGTGGTGAAGCTGGCAGGCCAGCGTGTCGTCGATATCAAAAGAGATACGGATACGCTGACGCTTGAACACCCGCTTGATTGTGTCGAGCACTGGGTACCTTCCCATCAATGGCCCCCTTGGCAGACGGGCGCCGGTGTGTCGCTCAGGAAAAACGCCATAGGGTCAGGGGCCTTATCTTCCAGGAACGCTGCATATTTTTTCTTGATCTTGGGCAATTCGTACAATGCCATTACGCCATGTTTGGCGGAGTTACGTATGACCGAGGACGGGTTGAAATAGCCCTCGGCGTTGTCCAGCGTCAGTACGAACGGCGGCAAGCCCTCGCGCATCAGCAGGTAGCTGACAATCAGCGACCCACTGCGGTGATTGCCTTCGACAAACAACTGCGGCCTGCTGAGGACTCGCACGTAGACACCGGCGGCGCGCTTCCACACCGATTCACTGTGGTGCCTGCAGTACCAGCCGTATAAATCCTTGATGCCACCCTCGACATTGTTGAAAAAATGCTCTTCGGTGGCCGCCAGGTGTTGGGCGTATTCCTGCCGGCGAACCGGGTCTTTGCCGCAGAGCACGGTGGCATTGATCTCCAGCATCAGGTTCAGTTGCTGGAGGTCGAACAGGTCAACGCCGCGCGCAACATAGTCGTCAATCAGGGCGTAGCCTTCAAGCACATTCTGCAGCACTTCGTCCGTCAGCGGGTCGCGTGGCTCGGTAAAGTCCCGGCTGAGCTGGGCAAAACGGCTCTGTACCTCGCGCAGTGCGCGTTCAATCGCGGCCAGATCAAGACGATGCGTTGCAGACATTGGCAATCCTGAAAAACGGTGCATGAGTCGGTCAGCTGAACTTGCCGCTGATGTAGTCCCCGGTCATTTGTTCGCGTGGGTTCTCGAAAATCTGCGTGGTGGCGCCCATTTCAACCAGATAGCCGGTGCGCGTGCCCTGGGAGATATCCACCGAGAAAAACGCGGTGGTATCGGCCACACGAATCGCCTGCTGCATGTTGTGGGTCACCAGCGCGATGGTGTAGTCCTTCTTCAGCTCGACCATCAGCTCTTCAACCCGGCGCGTGGCAATCGGGTCCAGTGCCGAGCACGGCTCATCCAGCAGCAACACTTCCGGCTCGGTGGCAATGGCGCGGGCGATGCACAGGCGTTGCTGTTGGCCGCCGGAGAGCGACAGGCCGCTGACCTTGAGCTTGTCCTTGACCTCATCCCACAGCGCGGCGCCTTGCAGCGCGTGCTTGACGCGGTCGCCCAGGTCGCCCTTGTAGCGGTTGATACGCAGGCCAAAGGCCACGTTGTCAAAAATGCTCATCGAAAACGGGTTGGGCTGCTGGAAAACCATGCCGATGTAACGGCGCACGACTACAGGGTCAACGCCCTTGCCGTACACATCCTGGCCGAGGAAATGCACATGGCCCTCGAAACGGAAGCCCTTCACCAGGTCGTTCATGCGGTTGAGGCTGCGCAATACAGTCGATTTGCCGCAGCCGGACGGGCCAATGAAACCGGTGATCTTGTTTTTCTCGATCGGCACATGGCTGTCACGCACCGCCATGAAGTTGCCGTAGAAAATCTTGTCCAGCTTGCAGTCCATGACCACAGGCGACTGGGTGATAAACGGAGCGGCTATTTGCGCGGATGACATGTTCAAAATTCAGGTGCTCCCGTTCTTAGTACTTGGGCTTGCCGAAAATACGGCTCACGATATTCACGACCAGTACGATCATTACCAGCACCAACGAGGCCGCCCAGGCGAGCTCCAGCTGGTTGTCGAAGGGCATGCCGGAGAAGTTGTAAATCAGCACGGCCAGGGAGGCCGTCGGATTCATGACTGCCAGGCTGCCGTCGTGGTAGATCCAGTAGTTGCTGAACAGCGCGGTGAACAACAGCGGTGCGGTTTCGCCGGCGGCGCGTGCCACGGCGAGCATCACGCCCGTGAGGATCGCGGGCATGCCGGTGGGCAAGACGATTTTCCAGATCACCTGCGAACGGGTGCAGCCCATCCCGTAGGCGGCATCCTTCATGATTTTGGGCACCATCTTCATCGACTCTTCGGCCGTCAGCACCACGATAGGCAGCATCAGCACGGCCAACGCCACGCCACCCGCCGGTGCCGAGTACGTGCCGGTGGTCATCACCACCAGGGCGTAGGCAAACACACCGGCCAGAATCGACGGCAAGCCGGTGAGCATTTTCGCGGCAAAGCGCGAGGCGTTTGCCAGCTTGCTGTCTGGCCCGAGTTCAGCCAGGAAAATCGCCGCCATAATGCCAACCGGCACTGCGATAGCGGCCGCGATACCGACCATGACGAAGGTGCCCGCCATGGCGTTGCCGAAACCACCGCCGGTCTCGAAACCGGTGGGTGGCAATTCGGTGAACACTTCCAGACTCAAGCGTGCACCGCCACGGGTGATCAGCATGTAGAGCACGGAAATCAGCGGCACGCTGGCCAGCAACGCCCCGAACCACACCAGGGTGGTCAGGACCAGGCTGCGCAGGGCACGGCCTTCGAACCGGCGCTGCAGGCTGGGCATCGCGGTGATAGGCGAAGAAAGGTCAGTCATTGTTTAGTCCCCCGCTGGGCGTAGACCATGATCATCGAACCGATGACATTCACCAGCAACGTGATGAACATCAGCACCAGTGCGGCGTACATCAGCACTTCGATCTCGTTCGGGCCGGCTTCGGGGAAGTTCAGCGCCAACAAGGCCGCCAGCGTGTTGGCCGGTGCAAACAGCGACAGAGAAATGTTGTTGGCGTTACCGACCAACATGGCCAGTGCCATGGTTTCACCCAAGGCGCGGCCCAGGCCCAGCACCAGCGAACCGAAGATGCCGGTCGCGGCGGATGGCACCATTACCTTGAGAATCGCTTCCCAGTGGGTGGTACCCATGCCGTAGGCGGCTTGCTTGGTTTTCATCGGCACACCCGTGAGGGCGTCCTGGGAGACGGCAGCGATGGTCGGCAAAATCATGATGGCCAACACCAGGGCTGCCGGAAGCAGGCCCGGCCCGCTCAAGGAGGTGCCGAAAAACGGAATCCAGCCGAGCTCGCTGTTCAACCACGCGGTCAGCGGGCGAATCGCCGGGATCACCACATAGATCCCCCACAGGCCGTAAACGACGCTGGGGATCGCGGCGAGCAACTCGACGATGGTGCGAAACACTGCAGCAAGCTTGGCGGGCAAAAAGTCCTGAGTCAGGAAGATCGCCATGCTGACGCCAAAAAAACCGGCGATCAGCAACGCGATGAAGGCGCTGTACAGCGTGCCCCAAATCGCCGGCAGAATGCCGTATTTACCTTGGTTAACGTCCCAGACGCTGCCGATGAGCACATCAAAGCCGTGCTTTTCCATGCCTGGAAGTGCCTTGCGCCCTACTTCGAAGACCAGCGCGAATACCAGCGCCAGCACCAGCACCACGCCTATGCGTGCAAGTGCACGGAAGGTGCGGTCAACCAGGAAGTCCTTCGTGGACGGCGGCTGGCACGCAGAATCCGGGTTATCCGGTACGACAAAAGGTGTGTTCATGGGCTAATTCCGGAACAAGGGGGGAACGCTCCCGGCAAGGATGAAACCCTCACCGAGAGCGGCCTGGCGAGCCTTACTTAATGTTGGCGGACGCTTTACGAACCTGTTCGACCACCGATGGCGGCAGTGGGATGTAGCCCATCGAATCAGCGATTTTCTGACCTTCAGTCAAGCTGTACTCGACCATTTCACGCATGGCCTTGGCTTTGGCTGGGTTGCCGTTGTCCTTGCGGAAGATCATCCAGGTGTAGGACGTGATCGGGTAGGACTTGGCGCCATCCGGATCCGGCAGCCAGGCCACCAGGCTTTCCGGCATTTTCACCGCAGCCAGGGCTTCGGCGCCGCTTTCGGCGTTCGGTACCACGTACTTGCCGGCCTTGTTCTGCAGTTGGGCAAAGTCAACCTTGGCCAGCTTGGCGAAGCCGTACTCGATGTAGCCGATTGCGCCTGGGGTCTGGCGTACGGTGGCGGTCACACCATCGTTCTTCGGCGACTTGATGAATTTGTCGCTGGCGGGCCAGTTGACGGTGTTGCCTTCGCCCAAGTCCTTCTGGAACTCAGGGTTGATCGCCGCCAGGTGCTTGGTGAAGACGGCGGTGGTGCCGCTGGAGTCTGCACGCACCACAACGGTGATCGGCATGTCAGGCAGTTTCAGGCCTGGGTTGGCGGCAACGATCTTTGGATCGTTCCACTTGGTGATCTTGCCCAGGAAGATGTTCGAGTACACATCGCGAGGCAATTTGAGCTCTTTAGGATTGCCCGGCAGGTTAAACGCCAGCACGATTTCACCCGCGGTCATCGGCAGCAGTTGCACGCCTTCGGCCACCTTGGCGATGTCTTCGTCTTTCATGGCCGAGTCGCTGGCGGCGAAATCGACGGTCTTGTTCAGGAAGTCCTGTACACCCGCACCGCTCCCCTTGGACTGGTAGTCAACCGTGACACCTTCGGTTTTCTTGCTGAAATCCTTGAACCAGGTGAGGTAGATCGGCGCTGGGAAACTCGCACCGGAACCGGTCAGGCGGATGCTTTCGGCGGCAAACACCGAGGTGGCACTGAGAGAAACCGCAACGGCGAGTGCAGCAGACTTCATCAGACGTTTCATTAAGGAAAATCCTTGTGATTTCGGGCTCGGCAACTCTGCAACAATCTTGTTACGGTTTTATGAACGTGCAGTGGCAAAACGCCCAGTTGTCCCCCTCTCCCGCCACAACACCGCATTTTGTGGTCATTGGTTCGTAACAAAATGCGACTAAGACTTTGCCATCCCCCACGACGCGAGTTCCGCCATGTCCTCACTAGACGACACCTTGATACAGCGCATCCACCGTGAATTGCTCGATCACAGTGACGAAGAGCTGGAACTGGAATTATCCGAAGATGGCCATGACGTGAACGCGCTGTTTGATGAGCACGTCGGTGAAGGAAGCGAAAAAGCCGCGCGCCGCATTTATTTCAGCGAACTGTTCCGCCTGCAAGGCGAACTGGTGAAATTGCAGAGCTGGGTGGTCAAGACCGGCCACAAGGTGGTGATCCTGTTCGAAGGACGGGATGCCGCCGGCAAGGGTGGCGTGATCAAGCGCATCACCCAGCGCCTGAACCCGAGGGTCTGCCGAGTGGCTGCGCTGCCGGCGCCCAATGACCGTGAACAGACGCAGTGGTACTTCCAGCGCTACGTCTCACACCTGCCAGCCGCCGGCGAAATCGTGCTGTTCGACCGCAGTTGGTACAACCGCGCCGGTGTCGAGCAAGTCATGGGTTTTTGCAACGAGGACCAGTACGAAGAGTTCTTCCGCACCGTTCCGGAGTTCGAACGGATGCTCGCCCGCTCCGGCATCCAACTGATCAAGTACTGGTTTTCGATCTCCGACCAGGAACAGCACCTGCGTTTTCTCAGTCGCATTCACGACCCGCTCAAGCAATGGAAACTCAGCCCTATGGACCTTGAGTCGCGTCGGCGCTGGGAAGCGTATACGAAGGCCAAGGAAATCATGCTCGAACGCACCCACATCGCCGAAGCGCCGTGGTGGGTGGTACAAGCCGATGACAAGAAGAAAGCCCGACTCAACTGCATCCACCACTTGCTTGCGCAGATGCCGTATGAAGAAGTCGAGCTGCCGGTGATCGAACTGCCGCAGCGCGTTAGGCAGGAGGATTATTCGCGCAGCCCGACGCCGCCGGAACTCATCGTGCCGCAGCGCTACTGATTAGCCCCATCGCGGGTAGGTGGCGGGCGGCATCACGAATCGGGATGTTCGCTCGCCTCCCTGTTTTTTCAGACCCGTCTTAAATCATCTCCTGCCTGACATCGGTACGCTGGCCCCTTCCCTACCCCTATGTGGAACGCGCCCGGCGCACAGCTGACAGGTACCCTCGCCATGATCGACAAACACCTGCGGATCCTCATCGTGGATTCGCTTCACGCCCATGTCGTGCAGATCGAAAAGCTGCTGAACCGCATGGGCTATCACTGCATCGCCACCGCCAGCAGCGACCGGGAAGGCCGGCAATTGAGTCGCGCCGGGCTAAGGCGCTTCGATGTGCTGCTGGCCGCTGACCACGTGGTACGCAAGCCTGGCGTAGCGGGTTCGGCGTTTGATGCCTACGACATCGCGAACGTGTTTATCTATGGCCGGCCTGCCGACAGCGAACAGGTGCACCTGCCCAGCCACGGTGAGCGTTACTGGCGCTGCGGCTTACCGGAATACCTGGTACTGGAGTGGTTCATGGCCCGTTCCAAGCGCAGCCTGCCGGAGGCTGCCGCTCACCCTTTGCGAACGCCTTGCACAGACTCACCCGGTTACTTTGCGCTGCCAGGCGCAAGGTGACCGGGTATCGGGGCGTCAGATAGGGGCGCTGCTGACGACCCTTAGCGCCAACCCTTCATACGCATCCAGCGTGATGGTGAACGCTCCCTCCGCCGTCAAATCCCCCTCGACCCGTTCGTTGATGATGTCCACCACCATCCCCGCAGCGATATCCGGCAGGTGCAGGGTCTCGGTGATCGGCGTGGCGCCGAAGTTCAACGCAGTGATTTGCGTGCCTTTGCCGGCCGGCAATTCGTGGACCATCACCAACAGCCCTGGGTTTTGCACTTCCGGCACCTGGATCTGGCGGCTGGCGGCGATGTCGTAGGCCCGGCGCACCGCGAGGATTTTCTGCAGTTGCGAGGCGAAGGACTCAGGGTCCTGCAATTGGCTGTTGAGGCTGCCATACAAGCTTTTCGAGCGCGGCATATGGCCGGCGGACAATTCTGCGTCCGGGTTCAGGTCCACCAGGTCATAGGCGCCGCGATGAATCCAGCGCGTGTCGCCATCCTGCATCAAATGCTCGACCTCTTCGGCGGCCAGCGGCAACGCGCCCACCAAGTCCCAGCCCGACAAGGCAAATACCCCAGGCTGCATGGCGTTGTACATCACCAACAGCAAATGGATCTGGCGAATCTGCAGAATATCCGCCGCGGTAATGGCCTCCAGATCTCGAATCCCCAGCGCCGCCGTGATGATGCTGGCGGTGGTGCAGGACACGCCATTGGTCACAAACTTGAGGTTGTAGGGGGCATGTTCGCCGGTCAGGCGTTCGTACATCTGTTCGCGAATATGCTCGCGCAGGATATTGCCGGGGAAGGTCTGGCCCTGGTACAGGAAGGTGTCATGGGCGTGCAGGGTCCAGAAGTGCACCAATTCCAGGGTCAATTCATCGTGATTCTGCAACGCATGGATCAGCGAACCGGGATCGATGCCCTGGCGGTGCATTTCGCGCAGCATCAGGCGCAGGAACTCGGCGTCGCCCATCAGCAACGCGTGCTGGTATGCAGGGCGGGTGATGAAGTCGTAGGACAGATCGGCACCGCCGTGAGACATGGACGCAATGTCATCCACGGTGAGGTTCAACTCCTGGAAGCTGAAGCCACCGGCTTTGCGAATCGCCCCGCCCAGCAGTTGGTTACCGGTGATCGACAGCGGATGGCTCTCGGACCAGGCCGTGCCGTCCAGCTTGCGTTCCACGCCGAGGAACCCATTGGCGTCCAGGCGCAGGATCTTCGCCCCCATCACGTCGATGGCATGCAGGGCATCGCCGATGATCATCTGTTGCGCGGCGAAGGTCGGGTCCAACCAATTCAGCGACGGTTGGCCTTCCTTGAAGTAATGCAGGTACACCCAGCGGCGCGGCTTGCCATCCACGCCCAACACCACGTTTGTGGCGCTCCAGTCGGTTTCCTTGACGCCGGGCTCAAAGAAGATCACGCGCTGCAACTGGCCGACGATGTAGTGTTTGTCACGCAAGGCATCAACCTGGACGGGGCTGAGGTTCTGCGCATCGCGGCCCTCTGCGACGTCAGGAAGCAATGGCCAATCTTCTTCGCGGATCTCCACCATATGGTAAAGGCCGGGATAATCCTCGTACGCCATCTCGGCCAGGCGAAAATCCGCGCCCTTGCCGGTATGGGACGGGATTACGTCGTCGATGATCACCGCATTGTGCGCCGCCGCCATACGCGTCAACGCCTGCAATTGTGCTTCGGTGCCCAGTTGCGGGTCGATCTCGAAACTGATGCGGTCGAAATTGCCGTCGATGGTGGGCGTGTGCTCCGTGCCGTTCAGGCCGCCGGACTTTTTCAACGGGCCGTTATGGATGCCTTGAATGCCGATCTTCGACAAGGCATGCCACAGCGCTTCATCCCCCAGCGCCTCCAACACCGTACCGCCTTCACGGGTCACGATCGACGCCGGGTAGGCGGTAAACCACACGGACGACAAGGCCGAGGCATCCCGTGGCCGCGTCTGCGCATAGGGTTGCTGCCACAACCGGCCTTGGCCCGAATAGAGCTTGGCCCGCTGGCGTGCCGCGTGCAGCATCGATTGTTCCACCAGCCAGTTCACATGGTTGTTTTCAGCCGCCGTCATAAGCCTGATACCTGTCGTCGTGAAGCATTACTCGTGAACATATGAGGGTTGTGCGGGCTATTCGTTGCATTGCGCTGGCCGCACTGACACAAAGCGATCACCGTGCGGGCTTGCTGTGGTGAGCAGGCTTGCCCTGCGCCGGGCTGCGAAGCAGCCCTTGGGTCGGCGGTGAACCCGTCGGGGGACAAGCCCCCTCACCACAGGAAGCCTGCACACAGTTGGGTATTCATTAACACCCCAGCGGGTAGGTGCTCAGGTCTCCCGATACTGCCTCGGCGTAAACCCCGTCGAGGCCTTGAACTGGCGAGTAAAAGCACTGTGGTCGGTGTACCCGCACTGCAGCGCCACCTCGGTGATCGGCATGTCGGTGTGCAACAAGCGGTGGGCATGCTCCAACCGCACCTTCTGGATCATCTGCCGGGGCGTGAGGTGGAACACGCGTTTGCAGTAGCGCTCCAGTTGCGCCACGGAAATGCCTGCGATACGCGTCAGCTCACCCAGGGTGACGCGGCGATTGAAGTGCGCGCGGATGTGCGCGTCGACGGCCGCCAGGCGTTGGTAGGCCGGATGACTTTCGCTGGCGGTTTGCAGGTCCACCGAGATGCCCGCCAGGCCGATGATGGCGCCCATGTGGTTGTACAGCGGCCACTTGTGGGTGAGGCACCAACCCGGTTCACGGGTGCCATAGAGGTGCAATTCCAGCTGGTCCTCCAGTACAAACCCCTGCTCCAGCACGCGCTGATCCTGTTCGGTGTAACCCGGCCCCAGTTGCGCGGGGAACACTTCAGCACTGGTCTTGCCCAGCAACGGTTGCAGGTGCTTGAGGCCACAGCGCTGCACCAGGGTGTGGTTGGCGAGCACATAACGGGCCTCGGTGTCCTTGATGAAAATCGCCGCATTGGGGATCACATCGAGCATCGGCAGTAACTGCGCCACGCCGGCCAATAGCTGCTCGATGCTGTGGGGCCGATTGGCCTCAGGCCCTTGGCAAAGGGTTGCAAACGCGCTCTGCATCATGACGGCTGATCCCCACTGGCGGCCTCGACGCGTAGCAGATTGCCCGATGCCTGAGGCGCTGTCGAGCGGTGCAAACTGTGCTGATTTCGTCATCGTTGTCGGCAAAAAACATCAATCGCGCCGCCGTTCATGAGTTCACTGTAGGGGCACTGCATGCCTATCCAATAACTCACAAGAAGGCGACGCTATGTCAGGTCAAGGCAAGTTCAAGAAGCAACTTTCATTGATGGACCTCACCTTTATCGGGCTGGGGGCCATCTTTGGTTCGGGCTGGTTGTTTGCGGCCAGTCACGTCTCCGCCATTGCAGGTCCTGCGGGCATCATTTCCTGGCTGATCGGTGGTTTCGCGGTGCTGCTGCTGGGCATCGTGTACTGCGAACTGGGCGCTGCATTGCCACGCGCCGGCGGCGTGGTGCGCTACCCGGTCTACTCCCACGGCCCACTGCTGGGCTACCTGATGGGCTTTATCACGCTGATTGCGTTCTCCAGCCTGGTGGCCATCGAAGTGGTCGCCTCGCGCCAATACGCTGCGGCGTGGTTTCCCGAGCTGACCAAAGCCGGTTCCAGCGACCCGACCACCCTCGGCTGGCTGGTACAGTTCGCCCTGCTGTGCCTGTTCTTTATCCTCAATTACCGCAGCGTGAAAACCTTCGCCATCGCCAATAACCTGGTGAGCGTGTTCAAGTTCATTGTGCCGTTGCTGGTGATTGGCGTGCTCTTCACCTTCTTCAAGCCGGCGAATTTCCAAGTGCAGGGTTTCGCGCCGTTTGGTCTGTCAGGCATTGAGATGGCGGTGTCGGCCGGCGGCGTGATTTTCGCCTACCTGGGGCTCACGCCGATCATCTCGGTGGCCAGCGAAGTGAAGAACCCGCAACGCACCATTCCGATTGCGTTGATCCTTTCGGTACTGCTCTCGACCGCCATTTACGTGTTGCTGCAAACCGCGTTCCTCGGTGGCGTACCCACGGAAATGCTTGCCGATGGCTGGGCCGGAATCAGCAAACAACTGGCGCTGCCCTATCGGGATATCGCCCTGGCGCTGGGCGTGGGTTGGCTGGCGTACCTGGTGGTGGCCGACGCGGTGATCTCCCCCAGCGGCTGCGGCAACATCTACATGAATGCCACCCCGCGTGTGGTGTACGGCTGGGCGCAGACAGGCACGTTCTTCAAGATTTTCACGCGTATCGATGAGAAATCCGGCATCCCCCGCCCGGCGCTGTGGCTGACCTTTGGCTTGTCGGTGTTCTGGACCCTGCCGTTCCCGTCCTGGGAAGCGCTGATCAATGTGGTGTCCGCCGCGTTGATCCTCAGCTATGCGGTCGCCCCGGTCACCGTCGCGGCGCTGCGACGCAATGCACCGCAGATGGCGCGGCCGTTCCGGGTCAAGGGCATGGCGGTGCTCGGCCCACTGTCGTTCATCATCGCCGCGCTGATCGTGTATTGGTCGGGCTGGAGTACGGTTTCCTGGCTGCTCGGCCTGCAAATCCTGATGTTCGGGGTGTACCTGCTGTGCGCGCGCTGGGTGCCGACCGCGCACCTCAACCTCAAGCAGCAAGTGCGCTCATCCGCGTGGCTGATCGGCTTCTATGCGGTGACCCTTTTGCTCTCCAAGCTCGGCAGCTTTGGCGGTATCGGCGTACTCGCCCACCCGTTTGACACCCTCGTCGTCGCGGTCTGCGCGCTGGGCATTTACTACTGGGGCGCAGCCACTGGCGTGCCGGCCCATCTGGTGCGCCTGGAACACGAAGCCGATGAAAGCGAAGCGGTCGACGAGCCCCTCGGCCGTGCCCCGCTGACCCCGGCCACCCACTGATTCTGGAGCGTTTTATGAAGCGATTGCATGTGATCGACTCCCACACCGGCGGCGAACCGACGCGCCTGGTGATGGACGGGTTCCCCAAGCTCATCGGCAATACCCTGGCTGAGCAGTTGAATAACCTGCGCAGCGAGCATGATAAATGGCGCCGTGCCTGCATTCTGGAACCGCGTGGTAACGATGTTCTGGTCGGCGCGCTGTACTGCGAGCCGGTCACGCCGGGCGCCATCTGCGGCGTGATCTTCTTCAATAACGCCGGCTACCTGGGCATGTGCGGGCACGGCACGATTGGCCTGGTCGCCTCCTTGCACCACGTGGGTCGCATCGCACCCGGCGTGCATCGCATCGACACGCCTGTCGGCCTGGTAGAAGCAACATTGCACGAAGACGGCGCCGTGACCCTGGGCAATGTGCCCGCCTACCGCCATCGCCGCCAAGTGCCGGTGGAGGTACCGGGCCACGGGGTGGTGCTGGGCGACATCGCCTGGGGCGGCAACTGGTTTTTCCTGGTGTCCGAACACGGCCAGCGCTTGCAGATGGACAACGTCGATGCCCTCACCGACTACACCTGGGCGATGCTCAAGGCCCTTGAAGACCAAGGTATCCACGGTGCCGACGGCGCGCTGATCGACCATATCGAGCTGTTCGCCGACGACGATCACGCTGACAGCCGCAATTTCGTCATGTGCCCCGGCAAAGCCTACGACCGCTCACCGTGCGGCACCGGCACCAGCGCCAAGCTGGCCTGCCTGGCCGCCGATGGAACACTTGCGCCCGGAGCAACCTGGACACAAGCGAGCATCACCGGCAGCCAATTCGAGGGCCGCTATGAGTGGGACGGCGAACGCGTGCGCCCCTTCATCACCGGCCGCGCCTATATGACCGCCGACAGCACTTTGCTGATCGACGAACAGGACCCTTTCGCCTGGGGCATCTGAGCCCGGGCCACCTTTAACTGAACGATTGCAGGAGTTAGCACAATGAGCGACAACATCTTCACCGGCTGCATCCCCGCCCTGATGACCCCGTGCACGCCCGCGCGCAAGCCGGACTTCGATGCCCTGGTTGCCAAGGGCCGCGAGTTGATCGATATCGGCATGAGCGCCGTGGTGTATTGCGGTTCCATGGGCGACTGGCCGTTGCTCACCGAGGCCGAGCGCCAGGAAGGCGTGGCGCGGCTGGTGGCGGCCGGCGTGCCGACCATCGTCGGTACGGGTGCGGTCAACAGCCGTGAGGCAGTAGCCCACGCGGCCCACGCCGCCAAGGTCGGCGCCCATGGTCTGATGGTGATTCCGCGCGTCTTGTCCCGTGGTGCCTCGGCCACCGCGCAAAAGGCGCACTTCTCGGCGATTCTCAAGGCCGCGCCGAACCTGCCGGCCGTGATCTACAACAGCCCTTATTACGGCTTCGCCACCCGCGCCGAGCTGTTCTTTGAACTGCGCCGCGAACACCCGAACCTGATCGGCTTCAAGGAGTTCGGCGGCGGTGCCGACCTGCGCTATGCCGCCGAACACATCACCTCCCAGGACGATAACGTGACCCTGATGGTCGGTGTCGACACCCAGGTGGTGCACGGCTTCGTCAACTGTAACGCCACGGGTGCGATCACCGGCATCGGCAACGCACTGCCGCGGGAAGTCCTGCAACTGGTGGCACTGAGCAAAAAAGCCGCCAAGGGCGACGCCAAGGCCCGCCGCCAGGCACGTGAACTGGAAGCCGCGCTCGCGGTGCTGTCGTCGTTCGATGAAGGCTGCGACCTGGTGTTGTACTACAAACACCTGATGGTGCTTAACGGCGATAAGGAGTACGCCCTGCACTTCAACGAGACCGATAAGCTCAGCGACGCTCAGCGCCGTTACGCAGAAACGCAGTACGTGCTGTTCCGGCAATGGTACGCCCATTGGTCGGCGGAACAGAACGTCGCCTGAGCCCTTGCGTGCCGCTGCGGCGCTCGCAGCGGCCACCCTCTTTTTTCCAGGACGATTCCATGACTCTGACAGGCAAGATGCTGATCGGTCAGCACGCCACTGGCGGCAATCGCGAGCCCATCCGGGCGATCAATCCCGCCACCGACACAGCCTTGGAGCCGGCTTACCAGGGCGGCGACGGCGAACAGGTCGCGCAGGCATGCGCCTTGGCGTGGGCAGCGTTTGATGGGTACCGCGAGACATCGCTGGAAGCGCGCGCAGAGCTGCTTGAAGCCATCGCCGCGCAGATCGAAACATTGGGCGATGAGCTGATCGACCGCGCCGTTGCCGAAACCGGCCTGCCCCGCGCGCGCATTCAAGGCGAACGCGGGCGCACCTGCGGGCAACTGCGCACGTTCGCCCGCACCGTCCGCGCCGGGGAATGGCTGGATGTGCGGGTCGATACCGCGCAACCGCAGCGCCAGCCGCTGCCCCGGCCAGACCTGCGTCAGCGCCACATCGCGTTGGGCCCGGTGGCCGTGTTTGGCGCGAGCAACTTTCCGCTGGCGTTTTCCGTGGCCGGAGGCGACACCGCCTCAGCGTTGGCGGCCGGGTGCCCGGTGATTATCAAGGCCCATGGTGCGCACCCTGGCACCAGCGAACGGGTCGGCCGAGCGGTGGCTCAGGCGGTCAAAGCATGTGGGCTGCCGGAGGGTGTGTTCTCGCTGTTGTACGGTTCGGGCCGCGAGGTCGGCATTGCGCTGGTCACCGACCCGCGTATCAAGGCCGTCGGCTTTACCGGTTCTCGCAGCGGCGGCCTTGCGCTGATCCAAGCGGCGCAGGCGCGGCCGGAGCCGATTCCGGTGTACGCGGAAATGAGTTCGATCAATCCGGTGTACCTGTTCCCGGCGGCGTTGGCAGCCAGGGCTGAGGCGTTGGCCGAAGGTTTTGTCGCTTCGTTGACCCAAGGCGCCGGGCAATTCTGCACCAACCCGGGACTGGTGATAGGGGTACAAGGGCCCGCTTTGGATCGCTTTATCAAGGCTGCGGGTGAACGGCTGCCGACCTGTGCAGCACAGACCATGCTGACACCGGGGATTGCCAGTGCCTACGCTTCAGGGGTGGCGGCAATGACGGAACACGCCGAGGTCGCCGCCAAGGGGCTGGCGGCAGAAGGTCCTAACCAAGGCCAGGCGCATCTGTTCGTGACGCAGGCACAGGCTTTTTTGGCCAATGAACACCTGCAAGCCGAGGTCTTTGGCGCGGCCTCCTTGATGGTCGTCTGCGCCGATGCCGAGGAAGTCCGCCAGGTTTCCGAGCATCTCGAAGGTCAACTCACGGCCACTCTGCACCTGGACGAAACCGATTTGCCAGACGCCAAGGCCCTGTTGCCGGTGCTTGAGCGCAAGGCCGGCCGCCTGCTGGTCAACGGCTGGCCGACCGGCGTGGAAGTGTGTGATGCCATGGTCCACGGCGGTCCGTTCCCGGCCACCTCGGATTCGCGCAGCACGTCGGTAGGCACGGCGGCGATCCAGCGTTTTTTGCGCCCCGTGTGTTATCAGAATTTCCCCGATGCGTTGCTGCCCGCCGCGCTCCAGCACGGCAACCCTTTGCTGCTGCGGCGCTTGCTTGACGGCCAGAGGGAGGCATAGGCGATGTCCGATCCCGATATCGTAGTGGTCGGCGCCGGTATTATCGGCGTCGCCTGCGCGCTGCAACTGGCGCGCCTCGGTCGGCACGTGGTGGTGGTTGACCAGCAGGCACCCGGCAGGGGCGCCTCCTATGGCAACGCCGGGCACTTGGCCACAGAACAGGTGTTCCCGATTGCCGACGTGTCGATCCTCAAGCGCTTGCCCGGCATGCTGCTGGACCCCATGGGCCCATTGCGCCTGGATTGGAAATACCTGCCTCACGCCCTGCCCTGGTTCCTGCGCCTGCTGTGGAACCTGCGTCCGGCGAGCTATCAGCGCACGGTCGCGGGTATACGCACGCTCAATGAAGGCAGCCTGGGCGCCTGGCAGCGCTTGCTGCACAGCATCGGGCGCCCGCAGTTGCTGCGCGAGGATGGCTCGCTGCTGGTGTTTGAACAGGCCGACTCACGCCCGGCCCTTGAGGCCCTGCAACGGCGCATGCAGCAACAGCAAGTGCCCGTGGCGTTCTGTTCTGGCGATGCCATTCGCCAGGCCGCGCCGCAACTGAGCGAGCACCTCCAGGGCGGGCTGTTTTTCCCCGGCACCGGGCACTTTATCGACCCTTACCACGTGGTGTGCGAACTGGTCCAGGCCGCCAAGGCCCAGGGCGTGCAATTCCTCCAGCGCGAGGTGAAGGACGCACGCCTTGAGGAACATGGCGTCTCACTGACCACCGATCAGGGCCCCTTGAGCGCCCGCCAGGTACTCATCGCCTGCGGCGCCCACTCGGCCAAACTCACCGCCGCGCTCACCGGCAAAAAAATCCCGCTGGACACAGAACGCGGCTACCACCTGATGCTGCCCCACGAGCAGCATCGCCTGCCATTCGCCGTCACCTCCCTGGAGCGCAAATTCATCATGACCCCCATGACCGACGGCCTGCGCCTGGCCGGCACCGTCGAATTCGCCGGCCTCGACCGCCCGCCGAACATGCAACGCGCCTGGCAACTGCATCGGCTGAGCAAGGGGTTGTTCCGCGATGATTTGAGTGCACGGGATGCCACCCCGTGGATGGGGTTTCGGCCGTCGTTACCGGATTCGCTGCCGATTATTGATCGGGTGTGTGAAGGGAAAGTGTTGCTTGCGTTTGGGCATCAGCATTTGGGGCTGACGCAGGCGGCGGTGACGGCGGAGATGGTGCGAGAGTTGGCGGGTAAGGATCAAGTGCAGTCACTCACGCCTTATCGTCTGGACCGATTCTGACAACAGCACACGCAGCCTATGTACTGAGCGGGCTTGCCCCGCGCTGGGCTGCGCAGCAGCCCCAAAACCAGACGGTGAGGAGCACCTGACACACCGCATTTTGTATTGATTGGGGCTGCTGCGCAGCCCGGCGCGGGGCAAGCCCGCTCACCACAGGAGGAATCGAGTGCAATCACTTCACCAACCGCTTCTCCTTGGAGGGGCGATATCCGAAATACGAGCTATAGCACTTGCTGAAATGACTCGGCGAAACAAACCCGCACGCCACCAACACCTCCACCTGTGACAGCTCGGTGTGCTGCAACAGCCGCCGCGCTTCGGTCACGCGCAGTTCCATGTAGTAGCGCTGCGGTGTCGTGCCCAGTTGTTCCTTGAACAGGCGCTCCAGTTGGCGGCGCGAGCGGCCGGCGTAGACGGCCAGTTGGTCCAGTTCCAGGGGTTCTTCGAGGTTGGCGTCCATCAGCTTCACCACCTCACGCAGGGGCGCACTGACGCTGACGTTTTCGGTGGGTTTGATCCGCCGGTAACGTGACTCTTCGAAAGCCAGGATGTCTTCGATGCCTTCGACCAGTGCCTTGTCGTGCAGCCCCTTGATCCAGTCCAACGCCATGTGGAACGCGCCGGAGGGGCTTGAAGCCGTGAGGCGGTCGCGGTCAATCACGTAGGGTTCGCTGGTCACGTGCGCAGCCTTGGACACTTCGGCCAGGGCTGGGCGGTGTTCAGGGTGGATGGCGCAGCGATAGCCTTGCAACAAGCCGGCGCGGCCGAGGAACCAGGCGCCATTCCACAGACCGGCGAGGCCGATACCGTGCTCGGCGGCGGTACGCAGCAGGTGGATGAGGTCTTCACTGGCCTTGAGTTCAGTACGGAAACCGCCGCAGACCACCAACAGTTCCAGGTCTTGCAGGGCCGCCCCATCAAGGCGCGCGTCGGGGCGGATTACCAGGCCCAGGTCGCTGATGACTTCGCCATCGTCCAAACCGAAGGTGCGCGAGGCGAACAGTTCGGGGCGCAGCAGGTTGGCGGTAACCACCGTGTCGAGGGTCTGGGTAAATGCGGGCAAGGAGAAGTGTTCGAGCAACAGGAAGCCAACGCGAGTGACCGAGGCCGGCTGCTGGGTTTCATTGAGGTAGCGCAGGTTTTTGCCTTTCATGCCACCGCTGAATTGACGTCTTTCCATCGAGGGTTTGCCCACTCTTATTGTTGATGCAATGTGCACCATCTTAGGGGCAAACACGTGAGTTGTCTCAGGCGCTGATCTTGAGCAAACCGCAACCGCATCAAGCCCGCAGCAGAACAGTGGCAACGGCATCTGATACGGTTTTTTCTTCGCTATCTGCGTCTGTATCGAAACACTGTTTGGGCGGACAATAGCGCCATTCCTACCCCCTTCCCTTCGGAGGCCTTATGACCAAGATGGCACTTTTCCTGTTCGGCTTTTTGGTGTTGACCATCGGCATCGGCCTGCTGGCGACCATCTCCCCCGTGTGACGCTCAACCGGCAAACAACATCGGGTACAGCGACAGCACCAGCAGCCCCGCCATCGACACATTGAAGAACCTCAGCCAGCGCGGCTCACGCAACACGTTGCGCAAGCCGCTGCCACACCCGACCCACACACACACGCTGGGCAAGTTGACCACGGCGAACACCAGTGCAATCACCAGCACATTGGTGACGTAGCCTTCGGCCGGCGTATAGGTGGTGATAGCGCCCAACGCCATGATCCAGGCCTTGGGATTCACCCACTGGAACGCCGCCGCGCCGAGGAACGTCATCGGCTTGCCCTGCGCATCATCGCTGTCGGACATACCGCCCGCCGTCGCGATCTTCCACGCCAGGTACAACAGGTACGCCGCGCCGACGTAGCGCAACACCGTGTACGCCCATGGGAACAGCTTGAACACCTCGCCCAACCCCAGGCCCACCGAGATCACCAGCAGCATGAACCCGATACTGATCCCCAGCGCATGAGGCATCGACCGGCGGAACCCGAAGTTCACGCCAGAGGCGAGCAGCATGGTGTTATTGGGGCCTGGCGTGATCGAGGACACGAAGGCGAACAGTACAAAGGCTGACAACAGGCTGGTAGACATGAACATGACGCGGCATCCGAACACAGGTGATAGGCCTGTGACAGTAAAGGCTTATGGACCGCCCTGACCCGTACAGCCACAGTACGATTAAGGCATACACTTTTTTGCCAAAGCTTTCACAAACCTTTCACAGATGGGCGCCTATGGTGAATCCAGCTCCTAATGAACATCCTTTTAGCCCGCGCTCCCCACGCGGGCTTTTCTTTGCCTGGGATTTGTCACGCTGGAATAAACGCCTCGGCCCAAACTGCGATTGGCAGGCAAAAAAAGGGCAAGCCATTCGTCATGGCTTGCCGCTATTTTTGCCTGTCCGTTAACGCGGACCGCCACCACCGCCTGGGCCACCTGGGCCACCGCCCTGACCATGCCCGCCACCATGACCACCACCGCCACCTCCCGGTGGCATGAATATCCAGCAGCCCGACAAGGTCGACAACAACGCGACAACCACAGCCGCCTTGGTTAGATAACTCAACTTCATGACCACACTCTCTTACTTGACGAGATTAACTTCTCGCTGGATATGACAGTGCGAACCGCAAGGCGTCACGGCTATCGTGTAACGCGATGGTAGGGTTTGTATGCGTGACGGTACAACGTGAAGACCGTTGCAGGGTTGCCTCAGCCCTTTGCGCAGACCTGGCAACCGTGAGGTCGAGTCAAGGTACGCCAATCAACTACCATGAGCCTTCATTCATGGAAACGATTTCCACCAGACTCGCCGGGGCCCACTCATGAGAGACCTACCGCCAACCGCTACGCTGCGCGCTTTCGAAGTTGCCACCCGGCACGCGACCTTCACCTCGGCTTCAGAGGAGTTGCATGTAACCCAGAGCGCCGTCAGTCATCAGTTGAAGCACCTCGAAGACCTCTGGGGCCTGCAGCTGTTCCAGCGTGGCAAGTCGTTGCGGTTGACCCCCGCCGGTGCGGCGCTGGCACCCATCGTGCGCGAGTTTTTCATGAACCTGGAGGCCACACTGTCTGACCTCAGGGAACAAAAAGGCAGGGTCCGGCTCAAGGTCAGCGCCACCTACTCCTTCGCCCTGAAATGGTTGCTCCCGAGGTTGCCGAGCTTGTCGCAACAGCATCCGGAGATTCTGATCACGCTGGAGACCAGCGACAAAGCAATCACGTTTTCCAGCGCAGATTCAGACGTAGCGATCCGCCTGGGCAATGGTAATTACCCCGGCCTGCACTCGGAGTTCATGCTCAGGGAGCAGATATTTCCGGTGGCCAGCCCTGACCTGCTCAACCGCTTTGGCACCCCGCAGGAGCCCGCCGAGCTGTTGCGTTACCCGCTGCTGACGCGCGACGGCGCAGACTTGGTGCCCAAGTGGGAAGCCTGGTTTGAACACGTCGGCGTCGGGAGTTGCGCGCTCAACGAAAGCGTCAGGTTTGCTGATACCAACATGACCATTGAGGCGGCATTACTGGGCCATGGCATTGCCTTGGCGCGTAGCGGCCACGTCGAAGCTGAAATCAACGACGGCCGCTTGGTGAGGCTGTTTGAGGTGCCGTTCGCTTCACCGGTCGCCTACTTTTTTGTCTGCCCCAAAGGGGTCGAATCCCAGCCTCACATCATCAGTTTCCGTCACTGGCTGCTGGCCGAATCAGTCCAAGCCCAGCAGCGCTATCGATAAAGCATGAATAATCACTCATGCCAGGATGAACGGACTTCGCTTTCAGGCAAGCCATAATGTTACTTAATATGGCGCATGCCTTTTCCTATCGCTCTACTCATCCTCTTCGCCGCGCTCCTGCATGCCAGCTGGAACGCGCTGTTGCGCGCCGGCACCGACCGGCTGTGGTCAATGACCGTAATGTGCCTGGCGGTGGCCGTCGCCAGCACGGTCATTGCCTTGTTCCTCACGCCGCCCGCCGCCGCCAGTTGGCCGTACGCGGTCCTGTCGGGCGTGTTGCACGTCGGTTACAACCTGTTCCTGGTGCGCAGCTACAAAGTCGGCGACCTTGGGCAAACCTACCCGATTGCCCGTGGTTCCTCGCCCATTCTGATCACGCTGTTCGCCTTCGCATTCGCCGAGGAGACGGTCAGCGCAGGCGCGCTGATAGGCATCGTATTGGTGTCAGGTGGCATCATTTCACTGGCCTTCAAACAGCGCAGGCTGGCCGTCCCCAGCCTGCCTTACGCCTTGGGCACGGGCGTTTTCATTGCGGCCTACAGCGTGACGGACGGCATCGGCGCAAGGCTGTCCGACGCGCCGTTGGCCTATACCGCGTGGATGTGTGCGCTCTGGGGCATCATGATGCCCCTGGTTTACGTTGGCCTGCGCGGCACGCGCAGCCTGCTCACGCCGCGCCCAGGCTGCATCACGGCCTTCCTGGGAGGGCTGGTCTCCCTGCTGGCCTATGGCATCGTTATCTATGCCATGTCAGAGGCGCCGATGGGCGCCGTGTCGGCGTTACGCGAAACCAGCGTAGTGTTCGCGGCATTGATCGGTTATTACTTCCTGGGCGAGTCACTGACTGTCCGAAAAGTCCTCGCGTGCGTGGTCATTGCGACCGGCACGATCCTTATCGGCTGAACCCTCAGCCCTCCTAAAAGGCGCAAGCAATGGATACTGTCTCTTCAGCCCCCCTCATTTTGATCACAGGCGGCAGCCGAGGTGTCGGCGCGGCAACGGCGCGGCTGGCGGCTGCGCAAGGCTACGACGTGGCAATCAGCTTCGTCAGCAACGAGGCCGCCGCCCTCGGCGTGGTGGCCGATGTGCAAGCCTTGGGACGACGCGCCCTGGCCATTCGCGCCGACAGTGCAGACCCAGAACAGGTCGCCCACCTGTTCGCCGCCATTGACGAGACGTTTGGACGTATCGACGTGCTGGTTAACAACGCCGCCATCATTGCGCTTCAATCGCGCTTCGAAGACCTCGACTTCGCCCGTATGCAACGCATTTTCGCAATCAATGCCATCGGCCCGATGCTGTGCGCACAGCAGGCCGTGAAACGCATGTCGCTGCGCCACAACGGCAAGGGCGGCAGCGTGATCAACGTGTCCTCGGGCGCCGCCCGGCTTGGCAGCCCGAACGAATATGTCGACTACGCCGCCTCTAAGGGTGCTCTGGAGACGTTCACCATCGGGCTGTCCAAGGAAGTCGCGCGCGAAGGCATACGCGTCAACTGCGTACGCCCGGGGCACATCTACACCGACATGCACGCCAGCGGCGGCGAACCTGGCCGTGTGGATCGCGTCAAGGACAGCATTCCAATGGGCCGGGGCGGAGAACCCGAAGAAGTGGCGCGGGCCGTGCTTTGGCTGGCCAGCTCAGAGGCGTCGTTTATCACCGGGACCTTTCTGGATGTGACTGGGGGGAAGTAACCTGTAACACGGGTGTCGGACAGAGATTGATGGGGGCAATAGATGGACGATTTGATACAAGGGCTCGATGGGCCCAGGACTGCACAGCAGGAATTGTTCTACGACCTGGAAGATGCGGCGGCGGTGATTGGGTGGTCGGTGGTTGAATTGACAGCGATGGCGGGTAGCGGCAGAACGCCGGATAAGGCCGTGGCGTTGATGAAAATATGCGCGTTGTTGGCCGCGCAGCAGAAAAAAATGGCGGTGTATGCGAGTGAGGTTAAGGACCAGCGGATCGTCAGGTCTGAGGGCATGTAAGCGCGCGGTCACACACTCAAGCAGGGCATTTACGGATGCCCTTTCCGTTGGAAGAAGGAATAGCGTTATTCCTGCTCAAGTGCGTGGAGCACAGCGCTGAAGGCGATAACTGAAATCTGCCAGCATGGCCTGATAAAGCAGCACACTTAGCACTTGCCAGTAGGTGCTGCTTATCGATTCATACCGCCGAGTTGATCCACTCCGGATGGACATTCATCAGGTTTCCAGGCGACTTTTTAACACCATTGCAACACACCCACCCATTATATAAATACAACCCAGGGTACTTGATAAAACTCACCGGCTTCACCGTCAGATACGCCGCATTGGTCCAACTTCCGTAGGCATAGAGATAGCTTGAATTTGTATAGGAAAGATACTCAGCGGTGCCACGGTGACAATATACCAATTACCCTCTCCATAATTCACCACCAGAAACAGAGACGCTTGTGTAATGTCCTCCGTGGTTTTTACATAACCTCCGACCATCTTAAGATACGTGTTGGGCACGGTCGAAAAATCTTTCAGGCGAGCCAACTGAGACGGCGGCACCGCCGCCTTATTGGAGCGTTCACCTGCTTGCGGCTTTGCTTCGGGTTTTCCTGTTCCCTCTGGCGATTGCAATCCGGTCGACATGTTGAAGTCCTTTCAGGAAGAGTCAGTATTTCGATGACGTACGGGAGAAGAATTAAAGAGCGTTTGACTTACAGCCCTCGTCCATTCCTCCTCGCCTGCGTCAGTCCTTGCCTATGCCGGTTGCAAACGCGGCACACTGCAGAGAAATAGTGATCAACCCTTTTCTCGTCCGATACTGTCAACGTTCACAGTACGCTAGACAGTTTCGCGATGAATAAGTACGTTAAAAGTACAAAAACGCCCAGACAATTAAAAACCCCGTACACGCTAATCCGGGGGGTTTCCGCAAGTGGCGGCCAAGGTAGAAATCGAACCGCCACAGGCAGACATGCAACTCAACGTTTTAAATCTACAAATCAATCAGTGTCCTCTTGGCTGTTCCTAGGCTGCTTTTCCTCACCCAACGGCAACGACGCCACGATCTCAGCACGGCACGTTTCGAGTATTTCATCCGCCAGAGCAGAGTCATCCGGGCACGCCCGCGACAACATCACTGCGCCGATTGCATGCGCCAGCAGGTCGATCATTTTTGCGCGGACGTCTTGCTTCGTCGTATCCGGACCCGCCGGGTAATTTTCCTCGAGTGCTGCGAGGGTGCTCTCTACGCCGCTGGCGAAGGTCGCCTTTAACTCATCTGACTGGCGAGCAGCATCGCCACACAGCGCCGCCATGGTGCACCCGCCGCTCCTGCCGTCTCTGTGCTCGCGCGACACATACATGTTGACGAACCCCGTAACGTCGAGGTGGCAGGTATTGGCCAGGGATTGCGAAAGGCTGTTTTCAGCGGCCTCGGCCATCAAGTCTGCTTTGGAACCGAAGTGTTTGTAGAACCCTCCCTGGGTAAAACCGGCAGTCGCCATCAGCTCTGCCACCCCGACGCCATCGTAGCCACGCTCACGAAACAGCGCTGACGCCGTCTCCACAATATGAGCCCGGTTGGCGATGGATTGCGTTTTGGTGATCTTCATTTTGCGCTCCTGTGCCTCCTGAACAATGGCCTGACTATACTCTGATGTCAGTCATAATCAAAAACGTTGACATCTTTGATTATGATCGACATCATAAATTCCGTACTGCAAGCCTCTGCCATTGCGGCGCAGGTCGCCGTCATTGATCAACGAGTATGGAATCGATATGAACGACAAGACCTTGTTTGAACCCTACACGCTCGGCTCACTGACGCTTTCCAACAGAATCGTAATGGCACCGCTGACGCGGAACCGTGCGGGCGCGGGCTTTGTTCCGAGCGAGCACGCTGCGACCTATTACAGCCAGAGAGCCTCTGCAGGCCTGTTGATTTCCGAGGCCACGCAGATCTCACAGCAGGGCCAGGGTTATCAAGACACCCCCGGGATTTATACGCAGGCGCAAATAGACGGATGGCGTTCTGTCACAGAAGCCGTTCACGCGAAGGGCGGACGTATTTTCCTGCAACTGTGGCATGTGGGGCGCGTGTCCCATACCGACCTTCAGGAAAATGGCACAGCACCGGTTGCGCCCTCTGCGCTCCGTGCAGCGACGAAGGTGTTCGTCAACAATCGTTTCGTGGATGTTTCTGAACCTCGGGCGCTCGACATCAGCGAACTGCCCGGCATCGTGGGCGACTTTCGTCGCGCCGCGTTAAACGCAATTGCGGCTGGTTTTGATGGTGTAGAAATCCATGGTGCGAACGGCTATTTACTTGACCAGTTCCTCAAGGACGGCGCGAATGTGCGCACGGATGCCTACGGTGGCTCGGTTGAAAATCGTGCGCGCTTGTTGCTGGAGGTTGCGGCGGCGGTAGTGAGCGAAGTCGGTGCTGAGCGCACGGGCATCCGCCTATCGCCAGTGTCGCCGGCCAATGGGGTGTCCAGCACCGACCCGCAAGCCCAATTCGATTACCTCGTCGATCAACTCAACGCCCTCGGCCTGGCTTACCTGCATGTGGTCGAAGGCGCCACTGGCGGGCCTCGCGACGTGGCGCCCTTCGACTTCGGCGCCTTACGCCAACGCATCAATAACACCTACATCGCCAACAATGGCTACGACCTGAACCTGGCCACCTCGACACTGATTGAAGACAAAGCCGACCTCATTGCCTTCGGCCGTCCGTTCATTGCCAACCCTGATTTGGTAGAGCGACTCCAGACCGATGCAGCTTTATCCGCCTTTGATCCGGCCACCCTGTATGGCGGCGGCGCCGCGGGCTACATCGACTACCCGCCACTCACTGAAAGCGGCCAACGCCACCCCTGAACGTCACCTTCGCGAACGTTCCCGCCCTACATCCACAACAGAGAATCAAGCCATGAGCCTCCCTAACACCGTCCTCATCACCGGCGCCTCCACGGGCATCGGCGCCACCTATGCCGAGCGCTTCGCGCAACGCGGCCACGACCTCATCCTGGTCGCCCGCGACAAAAATCGACTGGAGGCGTTGGCAGCGCAACTGCGCGATAAACACAAGGTCGCCATCGAGGTACTTCAGGCTGACTTGACCCACAGCGGCGACCTGACGGTTGTCGAAACGCGCCTGCGCGAGGATGCCAGCATTGGCATCCTGGTAAACAATGCGGGTGCCGCGCAATCCGGTAGCTTTATCGAACAGTCCACCGACAGCGTTGCTCAACTGGTGACGCTCAACACGACCGCGCTGGTGCGACTGGCCAGCGCCATCGCCCCTCGCCTGGCCCAGGCCGGGGACGGCGCGATTATCAACATAGGTTCAGTGGTGGGCCTGGCGCCGGAGTTCGGCATGACGGTCTACGGCGCGACCAAGGCCTTTGTACTGTTTCTATCACAAGGCATGAGCCTGGAATTGACGCCCAAAGGCGTCTACGTGCAAGCCGTCTTGCCAGCCGCCACGCGTACCGAGATCTGGGAACGTGCAGGCATCGACATCAATACCCTGACTGACGTGATGGAGGTCGGCGATCTGGTCGACGCGGCGCTGGTGGGTTTTGATCGTCGCGAGACCGTGACGATTCCTCCCTTGCAGGATGCCGCCCGCTGGGATGCCTTGCAGGCTGCACGTCAGGGTTTACTGGCGCAGATTCGACAATCCGATGTCGCCGAGCGATACACCGCCACTGCATAAATACGACCCATATCAAGGGGCTGCCATGCCTAATGCCAGTCATTTAAGGGCGAGCACCGTACCTGTGGCGAGGGCGCTTGCTCCCTCTGGGTCGCGAAGCGGCCCCAGCTCTTTGTTTCAAAAGACTGGGACTGCTGCGCAGTCCAGCGGGAGCAAGCGCCCTCGCCACGGGTTACTTTTCGCTCTTGCTGCTTCTTAACTGACTGGCATTAGGCTGCCATGCCCCTTTTTCACACCAGATCTTGACGCGGATCCCTGAATAACTGAGGCGGTCAAGTTCCATTGAACGCCATGAGAGCTGAATCAAAATGAAGGCATTCTCGATCGACCGTTACGGCAAAAAGAATGGACGCATCAGCGAAGTGCCCGCCCCTGAAGTGGGTGCCCATGACGTGCTTGTTCAGGTGCATGCCACAAGCGTCAACCTGCTCGACGCGAAGATCAGGACGGGCGAATTCAAACTGATCCTGCCGTACTCATTCCCGCTGATATTGGGTAATGACCTGGCGGGGGTGGTGGTCCGCGTCGGGGCCTCCGTGCGGCGCTTCAAGCCGGGTGATGAGGTGTACGCACGGCCTCCTCAGGCGCGCATAGGCACCTTCGCGGAACTGATTGCGGTAGATGAAAACGCACTGGCATTGAAACCTGAAAACCTCAGCATGGAAGAGGCCGCCGCCCTCCCGCTGGTTGCGTTGACGGCCTGGCAAGTGCTGGTTGACAGCGCCAGGCTGAAACAGGGTCAGAAGGTCTTTATCCAAGCGGGCTCCGGCGGCGTTGGCAGCGTCGCTATCCAGCTCGCCAAGCACCTGGGTGCCTTTGTCGCGACGACCACCAGCACAGCTAACGTGGAGTGGGTCAAGGCACTCGGGGCAGACGTCGTGATTGACTACAAGACGCAAAAGTTTGAACAGGTTCTTCAGGATTACGACGTCGTATTAAACAGCCTGGGCGCGGATGAACTGGAAAAATCGCTGACCATTCTGAAGCCGGGAGGCCAACTGATATCCATCTCCGGGCCACCGACGCCGGCGTTTGCCCAGGCGCAAAAGTTACCCTGGGTAGTGGGCCTGGTGATGCGTCTGTTGAGCAGCGGTATTCGCAGGAAAGCGCGAAACAAGAAAGTCAGTTATGCGTTCGTATTTATGCGTGCCAGTGGCGCGCAACTGGACAAGATAACGGCGCTGGTTGAGTCCGGCAGTATCAAACCGGTGATCGACCGCACATTTACCTTCGACTCGACCGCCGACGCCTTGAGCTATGTCGAACAAGGAAGATCCAAGGGCAAAGTCATCATTAAAGTCAAATAACTATCCCCTCCTCTTCGTTCACGAAAGACGTTGTGAGTGAGCCGCACACTTGGAGTAGCAAATGAGTACATCTTCCGAAAGAACCGCGATTGTGACCGGCGCCTCATCGGGCATTGGTCGCGCGACCGCTGAGGCGCTGGTACGGGCGGGATACACCGTGTTCGGCACGAGCCGCAAGGCCACCGGCACGCCAACCCAGGTGACCATGCTCGTCTGTGATGTGACCGATGACGACGCTGTCAGCGCCCTCGTCTCCACTGTACTTGCGCGGACTGGGCGGATCGACCTTCTGGTCAATAATGCTGGCGTTGGCCTGCTGGGTGGCGCGGAAGAGTTCTCGATCTCGCAGGTGCAGGCACTGTTCGACGTCAACCTGTTCGGCGTGATCCGCATGACCCATGCGGTCTTACCGTCGATGCGGGCAAATGGCCAAGGCCGCATCATCAATATCGGATCGATCCTGGGGTTAGTGCCCGCGCCCTACTCCGCTCATTACTCAGCGGTCAAACACGCGCTCGAGGGCTATTCGGAATCCCTTGATCACGAGGTGCGCGCCTTCAATATCCGAGTCTCGATTATCGAGCCGGCATTCGTAAGAACCGTCTTCGATCAGAACGGCATAGAACCGGACTCACCGCTGAAGGAGTACGACCAGGCGCGCGCCGGGTTCAAGGCGCTGCTGGCCGATGTGATGCCCAACGCCGATCGTCCAGAAGTCGTAGCGACGGTAGTCGTAGAAGCGGCGAGCGATATTCACCCCAAGCTTCGCTACACGGCCGGGAAGGCAGCGAAACAAATCAGCCTGCTGCGCCGCTTCGCTCCCGCCGGGGTGTTTGATAAGAGCTTGCGCAAGCAATTCCGGTTGCCGGTTTGAATCCTGGGTCTCATGACGCGCCTGCGAAACCTGTGTAGTCGAGGCAGCCGACTCTGTCCTGCTACATTTCGCCCTCCGCCACGGGGCGGGGTTGAGGAAGTGTTTCTCAAATCCCAGGCAATAAAAAACCCCGTAGACGTTAATCTACGGGGCTTTTAAGAGTGGAGGCCGAGGTCGGAATCGAACCGGCGTAGGCGGATTTGCAATCCACGAATATCCTCATTATTTTCAATAATTTATATGAGAATCTATTCCGCATCACCAACATTTACTCCTCGCTGGAGCCCTCTAAAATCGGGAGGTTCTATTTCGGTTGCGGAATGAATTTCTATGCTTCGTCGAGTACAGCCGAATAGCCCTACGGCTGGCCCTATCAAGCCTTCCATCCAAAGGTCTGAGATAGGGATTCGGACCCCTTCCTGCATTCATACAGGCAGCTATAGGCAAGCAATTACGGCTAATTGCTTGGTATTAGAAAGCGCAACGCGCGCCTACAGCAGCCCATTTTCTGCCCTAAAACGATGCGACTCCCCCCAATGCTCACATACGTTTCGCCTTCATGTATTGGGCTAGGAAATTTTTCGCTTTAGCCTTCTCGGCTTTCCGCGTTTTTTCCATCGCTTTGTTCGCCGCCTTCACTGCTTGCTCTGTGGACCGAGCAGACGCTTCCATTTGCTCCCGAATGATTGGAGGCTGACGTGCGAGTTCGTCCGGGTCAAGGATGGGAGTTTCCTCACGCGGCTGACCTATAGCCATAACGATCTGTAGTGGTCTAATGAAACCGGACACCCATTTAGGCGAGAATGCTCGCCAGATCGAGGTGTCAGATGACCAAACAACGCCGCTCCTTTACTCC
>NZ_FPCE01000015.1:0-169818 GCF_900116845.1 Pseudomonas sp. OV546
TTTGGAAGTATGAGCGGAATGATCAGGGGGATGTGACGCGCAGGACCGATCCTGACGGCAACGCTATTGACTACAGCTACAACAAATATGGGCAGTTGGTTGGGGTTTGGTATCCGGATCACAGCTGTCAGAAGTTGGTTTGGAATGAACGTGGGCAGTTGCTTGAGGAGCAGTGGCCGAATGGTGGAATCAAGCGGTATCGCTATGACGATCTTGGGCGAAAAATCTCCCAAGAAGATGAGCACGGTGCGCTCACACAATTTGAGTGGAACGACATTGGGCGGTTAGTCCAAATCGTCTTGCCGAGCGGCGAAACGCGTAAATATACCTACAACCCCTACGGAAAAATCACTTCCGAACGCGATGAACTAGGGCACGTCACCCGCTACGAATACGCCGACGGCCTGCACCTGATCAGCCGCCGCATCAATGCCGATGGCAGCCAGGTCAACTACCGCTACGACAACGTACGTTTGTTGCTGACCGAGATCGAAAACGAGGTTGGCGAGACCTACCGACTTCAGTACCACAGCAATGGCCTGATCCAGCAGGAAACCGGGTTTGACGGTCAGCGCACGGCCTACGTTTACGACCTCAACGGCAACCTTCAGGAAAAGACCGAACACGGTGATGACGGCAGTCAGCAGGTTACCCGCTACGAGCGCGACCATGCCGGTCGACTCGTAAGAAAAACCCTGCCTGATGGTGGTGCCGTCGACTATGCCTACGACCGCCAGGGCAACCTCCTCAGCGTCGAAGACGGCCACTGGGCCCTGGCCTACGAATACGACAAACAAAACCGCCTCACCGCCGAACACCAAGGCTGGGGCACCCTGCGCTACGGCTACGACACCTGCGGCCAACTAACAAACCTGCGCCTGCCCGACAACAACCGCCTCACCTTCAACCACGACAAAGGCGGCCATCTTTCCACAGTTGAACTGAACGGCGCGGTACTGACCTCACACCAATTCAACGCAGGCCGCGAACAACAACGTACCCAAGGCAAACTGCTCAGCACTTACCAACACGACCACCAGGGACGCCTGTTCAACCAAAGCATCGGCGATGCCGACGGCCCGGTGTACCGCCGTCATTACGACTACGACAAATCCGGCAACCTCACCCGCCGGCTCGACACTCGCAAAGGCGAGCACCACTACCACTACGACCCACTAAACCGCCTCACCCGCGCCGACCACTCCCAAGGCGAGCCAGAACGCTTCGGCCACGACCCCGCCGGCAACCTGCTCATGCAAGACCGTCCGGGCCCCGACATCGTGGCGGGCAATCGCCTGATGATCCAAGGCGACCACCACTACGACTACGACGCCTTCGGCAACCTCATCCGCGAACGCCGCGGCAAAGGCTACGCACTCGTCACCGAATACCGCTACGACTGCCAGCATCGGCTGATCGGCCTCACCCAACCCAACGGCCAGACCGCCAGCTACCGCTACGACCCGTTTGGGCGGCGTATCAGCAAAACTGTCGGCGACGTAACCACCGAGTTCTTCTGGCAAGGCGACACACTCATCGCCGAGCACCACCAGGACCGTCACCGCAGCTATGTCTACGAACCCGAAACCTTCCGCCCGCTCGTCCTGCTGGAAGGCTTCGGCCCAAAGGAAACCAAGGCTTACCACTATCAACTCGACCACCTCGGCACGCCGCAGGAACTCACCGCCGCCGACGGAGAAATCGTCTGGTCCGCCCATTACCGCGCCTACGGCGAAATCAGCCACGTCGACATCGGAAAAATCGACAACCCGCTGCGCTTTCAGGGCCAGTACTTCGACCAAGAAAGCGGGCTGCACTACAACCGCCATCGCTACTACCATCCGGATATTGGTCGGTACCTGACGTCGGACCTGGTGAAGCTGGCGGGTGGGATCAATGCGTACCAGTACGTGCCCAACCCTACGGGATGGGTAGATCCGCTAGGGTTGAGTAGGTGTCCTGGAGGCGATGGGTGTAAACCCTCAAATCGCGTAGAAAACCCGGCGGAAAACGTTAAAGTCAATGAGGGTGATGTCGAGCTACCTAAAGGCTTTGATACCAAACTGTCTAGAAATGGGGCTTTTAGAAGAGCGAAAGAAATTGGCGGGGTTCCCAAACACCTGCATCCGGGACACGTATATAGAGATCCCCTTACCGATCAAGATCGCTATACAGAGAGTCGAATCTATGAATTCAATTTAAATGGCCGAATAATTGAAATTCGTGAGCACTCCTTAGGACACAAGAAAGGCAATCACGGCCCCCACTTTAATACTAAAATAACCATCAAGCGCCAAAAAGCACCACTTACAATTGGCGATGATTCTCACACATACTTCAAGAGGTAATCAATGAACACCGTACTCATCAAAGAAGTTGGCATCAGTCTATGGAACCAATTATATTCAACCAAGGAATGCGAGTTCTCTACAATCTCTCTACTCAATCAAGACTTTAAAAGTGTCTGGAACACATGGTGCGAACTCGCGTCCTCACTAACAGCAGAGTGGCCAACAATCATAACTTGGTACACCTTGGGGTTCCCGCACGAAAATAAAACACAAGAATACCTAACTTTAAAAGAGCACTCAAAACATTCAGCACCAAACGATATACTCAAAAAAAATGAGACAACCTCCATTTATTCTGGAATAGAGCACCTTAACTCCAAACCGGATCAGATAGACCCATCTACACTAACCAGCTATCGATACTGCGTGACACTTATGCAGAAAGAAAATAGCAATCTCGAAAACTTGTGGCAGAGACTGAAGCATCTAGACCACTTATCTAAAACCGATGATTTCAAACTGATACTTTCAGATCGAAGTTCGTTAGCCTTTAGTTTTTTTGATGCGGAAACACATGGTGTTGCCCAGCTCATTTGCCATTCAGAACACTTGCCTTACCTAAACGAAACCCTCCAAAAAATGAATTTGGAAGAAATCCAGCAGGACGGTGTTTACGCATATATCCACAGATAATGGGTTTAGGAGTGCGCCATTCACCTTGTTTACCTTACATATATGCCCTCTCAGAAGAGCTGAATATTAGACTGCTAGTCGATACCTATTATTTCGTATAGGTCTATAGACCCCATAGCCAACCCCAATTCGCCCCCCCACCCAACCCCACCTAAACTCTCTCCATGTTGTTTCAACGGACAGAGGATTCACCATCATGGGCAAACGTCATCCCAATCTCCCCGCCTGGCAATGGCGTAACTACCCGCAGAACCATCAGCACCCGACCAACCTGGCGTTGCACCTGATTGCCGTGCCGCTGTTTATCATCGGGTTTCTGTTGATCGTGTCCGGGGTGTTCAGCCTGAGCCTGGCCAGTTTTGCCATCGGGGTTGTCGGTATCCTGGCCGGCTTGGCGCTGCAGCGGCATGGCCATAGCCTGGAAGCCCAGGCCAGTGAGCCGTTCAGTGACCGTAATGATGCGGTACAACGCCTGGTGGTCGAACAGTTCGTGACCTTTCCGCGTTTTGTGTTGAGCGGTGGCTGGTGGCGTGCCTGGCGGCAGCGCCACAGGCATTGAGGTCAGGCGAAGACCACCACGGTCTGGCGGCTGATGGCGATGAGTTCGCCGGTCGGGCTCCATAGCGCGGCGGCGGCATGGCCGTAGCCGTCGCGGGCGTGCTCGATGTTGACGTAGTACTGGCACCAGTCGAGAGTCGTGAGGTCTTGCAGGGGCTGGATGAATTCGATGGTCCAGGTCAGGGTGCTGCCCGGTGCCGGTTTTTTGAGGTGCGGCAACAGTGCCGGGGGCCAGGCATCGACCAGGGCGAGTATATGTGCCTCGGTCAGTGGCTCTTCTTTCACATCTCCACGTAACCGCACCCAACCGCCCATATCGCGGGATTTGTTGCCGGTGAACGGCAGGCCGCCGACGCTCCAGCGCATTGCCAGGTGGCGCATGAATTCGGGGGTGACGCCCTTGATATAGGGCAGTTCCTGGCACTCATCCCAGTGTTTGAACACGGGTGGCGCTTGACTCTCAACCGCAATTTCCGACTCACGGGACGCGCCAAAACTGGCTTGTACCAACGTTGCCACTTCTCCGTTCTGCACCACGCGGCCGAGCAACTGGCTGACCGCTTTGCCTTCGCGTAACACTTCGACTTGATAACTGGCGCAAACGTCGGGCGCTACAGGGCCAACGAAGGTGATTGCCAGCGACCGCAGCGGGCGATCGGCCGGCACCTGGGCACGCAGGGCTTCGTATTGCAATGCGGCGACCAACCCACCAAAGGTCGCGCGACCCTGGGCCCATTCGGCGGGGATGGTGACATCCAGCGGGTTGCTACGGGCGGCATCGAGCAAATCACTAAAGCGCATAGCGGTCTCACATCAAGAGGAACAGATGAGCGATCTTAACCATCGAACCGGCCAGGTACAGCGCCTATTCCGGCCAAAAGCCGGACCGGCTCAGAAACAATCGGCGCTGAGTTTGTCCAGCACCCGATCCGCCTGCCCTTCAGCCTTGGCCATGGTGCGATGCCACACCGCAACACAAGGTTGCAGATCCGCCTGATGCTCGGCTTGCGCCAACCATTGCCAGCAATCATGCCAATCCCCCAGGGCGCCTTGGGCCTTTTTCAGCCGCGACAGGGCGTTGGCAGGCAACTTGTCCAATTCGGGGTAAGCCTCAGCGGCGTAACGCACACGCTTGATCAACAACCGCAGGCGATGGCGATCATGGTCGGGGTCCTTCAACGCTTCATCGAGCTTCTGCCATTGCTTGGCCAAGCGTTTTTCGATTCGCGCACGCAAACCTTTGAGCAGCTTCTGGTGTTCAGAGGCCCGGATGAAACGTGGGAAAGCGTCGAGGATCAGCAGCAAATGCGCGAGCTCCGGGCTCTGCGCCACTTGGCAATAGGCAGCGGGTTGCAGGCGCAGTCGCCGGTCGGCGGCCTCGTGATGACCATGCTGAAGTAAATAAGCCGCCAGCACCTCGCGGTCGCGTAGCGGCGTCGTCAATTGGCCGACAGTACGGGCGGCCGATTCAAGCTGCTCAACCCCAGGCAACCCACGCAAGGGGCGCAACAAACTGCGCAAACGGCGCACGGTGGTGCGCAGGTCGTGCAGGGCTTCATCGTCGGTGACGGCGGCGAGGCGAGCCTGGCAGCTCAGTAACCCTACTTCCAGGCCAATGACCTGAGCGACTAACTGATCGACCAAAGCTGACATTCTGCCCTCGCTAGCTGATGAAATGTCCTACTCACAGCAGGTTAACGCCCTGCGCGAGACTCTCGGATATAGAACCGCGCTTTCTCGGCCTTGTTGGAGCAGCCTTCAAACGCCTCGAACTGTTGCTGGGTCTTGGCCCCTGTCAACAAAGACAAGGCTTTGGAATAGCTCACGGTCCCGGCAAAACCTTCCGCCTTGGCCAAGTCCAGCTCTTTCCAGGCGGCGTCCAGTTGCGAGCCGCAGCTGTCGCGATACGCGGTTTTCCCGGCGCAACCGGCAAGGGCCAACACGATCACAGGCACACACATCCAGGCTTTCATCGATGACACCTCAAAATAAAGAAAAAACAGTCGTACGCTGTAGACGTTGCCTACATGGAAAAGTGCCTGTCCTTAGCCTGAAATCGATAGTACCTACATACCCGAGCAATACCAGAGCATACCCGAGCACTGCGGCTATCCTGGAAAAATATTGCAGGCCCCGCGAAGATTGAAGCCGCCCCCTCAATGGGTGCATTGTGGGCACCTGCCTTGGGGAGGACATGGACCATGAATAAACGTGTTGCCTTGGTGCTGGGCTCCGGCGGGGCCCGGGGCTACGCGCATATCGGCGTGATTGAGGAAATCGAACGGCGTGGCTATGACATTGCCTGTATCGCCGGGTGTTCCATGGGGGCAGTCGTCGGCGGGATCTACGCCGCCGGCAAACTGGATGAATATCGGAACTGGATTGAAAGCCTCGACTACCTCGACGTGCTGCGCCTGGTCGACGTGAGTTTTCGCTTGGGGGCCATTCGTGGCGAGAAAGTCTTCGGGCAGATCCGCAAGATCGTCGGCGAGATCAATATCGAAGAGCTGCGCATCCCCTACACCGCCGTCGCCACCGACCTCACCAACCAGCAGGAGATCTGGTTCCAGGAAGGCTGCCTGCACCAGGCCATGCGCGCCTCGGCGGCGATTCCCAGCCTGTTCACTCCGGTGATGCAAGGCAATCGCATGCTGGTGGACGGCGGCTTGCTCAACCCTCTGCCCATCGTGCCGGTGGTGTCGAGCCACTGTGACTTGATCATCGCGGTCAACCTTAACGCCACCAACCAGAAGCACTACCAGTTGCCGGTGATCCAGCGCCCGCCAGCGTTCAAGAGTCGCTTCAACAACTTGGCGAAATCACTCGGTTCGCACTTGCCGTTTCGCCGCAAGCAGGCCGAACAACTGATGAAGCTGGAGCAGGAAGCCTTGGAGGCCCAGGCGGCGGAGATCAACCCGTGGCTGGAGTCTGCCGAGCCGGAGTCCCAGCAACCCGCCGCCGCGCCGGAAAAGCCCGGCGCGCCCAAGTCAGCGACCGGTTCGTTCATCATCGATAACGTCGGCCCGGCGTCGCTGCTCGACCTGATCAACCAGAGCTTCGAGGTGATGCAGACGTCACTGGCGCAGTACAAGATTGCCGGCTATCCGCCGGATGTGTTGATTAACGTGCCGAAGCGCGTGTGTCGGTTTTTCGAGTTCTACAAGGCGCCGGAGTTGATCGCGCTGGGGCGGGAAATTGCCAGTGATACGTTGGATCGCTATGAGAGTGAGCAGCGCTGAGACCCTTGGTGATGCTGATGGCCCCATCGCAGGCAAGCCAGCTCCCACATTTGGAATGCATTTCCCTGTGGGAGCTGGCTTGCCTGCGATGACGCCAGAGCAAGCACCAACGATCTACCCGCCTAACAACCGATACCCCACCCCCGCCTCAGTCACGATAAACCTTGGCTGGGTCGGGTCATCCGCCAGTTTTTGCCGCAGATGCCCCACCACAATGCGCAAGTAATGGCTGTCTTCAGTATGGGTCGGCCCCCAGATATCCTTGAGTAACTGTTGCTGGGTAATCACCCGCCCCGGATGCCGTGCCAGTTGCGCCAGCACCGCATATTCCTTGCGAGTCAACGCCACTTCCGCCCCGTCCAGCAGCACCCGGCGATAGGCCAGGTCCACCGTCAACGGGCCAAAACTCAAGGCCGCTTCCTGCGCTTCACCGGCCGGGGCCTGACGCAGCAACGCGCGTACACGGGCGAGAAACTCCTGGATGCCAAAGGGTTTGGTCACATAGTCATTGGCACCGCTGTCGAGGGCCTCGACCTTTTGCCCTTCGCTGGCCCGTACCGACAGCACCAGCACCGGCACCGTCGACCATTCGCGGAATTCGCGCAGCACCTGCTGGCCGTCCATGTCCGGCAGGCCAAGGTCGAGCACCAGCAAGTCCGGCTTGCTCAGCGCCGCCTGGGCCAGGCCTTCGGTGCCGGTGCCGGCCTCGATCACTTTGTAGCCCTGGGAGGCCAGGCTGATGCGCAGGAATTTGCGGATCTGCGGTTCGTCATCAATGACCAAAATCGTCGCGGTCTGGCTCATGGTGTCCAATCAAAATCCGTGAAGAAAGCAGGGTAGCTCATGCCTCGCGCTCCAGGCCAGGCTGTGTCGGCAAGGGCAGGAACAAGGTGATGCAGGTGCCACGCCCGTCGATACCGTCGGCCACGCTGATATGCCCACCGTGGGCACCGACCATGCCTTGGCAGATCGCCAGGCCCAGGCCTGTGCCCTGCCCGCCTCGATCACCGCGAGCGGCGGTGTAGAACATGTCAAAGATCTTTGCGCGTTCGTCTTCGGGAATGCCGGGGCCTTCATCAGCCACGGCGAAAAACAGCTGGTTATCCAACACCCCGGCACTCAGTTGCAAGCGGCCTTGCGGAGGCGAAAAGCGTGCGGCGTTTTCCAGCACATTCACCAGGGCCTGCTCGATCAACGCGGCATGCACATACAACAACGGCAGCTCCGGCGGCACATCGGCCCTCACCTGCAACGGCGCCAGCACCGCCCGCAAACGACCGAGGGCGCTGCCGACGATATCGCCCGGCGAGACCCAATCCCGCGCCAGTTTCAACGCACCGTGGCCAAGGCGTGTCATGTCCAGCAAGTTCTGGATATAGCGATCCAGGCGCTCGGCCTCATCGCGGGTGCCCTCGAGCAATTCGCGGCGATCCTCCAGGGGAATGGCCTCACCGAGTGCCAGCAGGCTGTCGATGCTGCCGCGCATGGAGGTCAGCGGCGTGCGCAAATCATGGGACACCGAAGCCAGCAACGCACTGCGCAGTTGTTCGGTTTCGCCATGCAGCCGAGCGGACTCAAGCTCCTGGGCCAGTTGCGCCCGCGCCAGTGCCTGGGCCAGCGGTTGGCTCAAGGCGGTCAGCAAGCGACGGCGTTGACCGCTCAATTCCAGACCGGGCTTGGGACTGACCCCCAGCAACCCCAGCGGGCCCTCTTCGCCCGACAGCGGCCACCACCACCAACGCCCGAACGGCAACGTGCCGGTGCCCATGCCCGCCGGCTGATCATGCTGCCAGGCCCAGTCGGCGGCGGCGCGCTCGGCTTCGGTCAGCGTCAGCGGGCCCCCGGTCTCAATCGCCCAGCCGCCCTGGCCGTCGCGGTTGACCAGGCACAGGTCGAGGTCGCTCCAGCCTTCCAAATGATGCGCCGCCGCGCTGATCACTGCCTGGCGATCGGTAGCGGCGGTGAGTTTGCGTGACAGGTCCAGCAGTTCGCTGGTTTCTTCCTGGGTATCGCGCAGCGCCTGCAACTGGCGGCGTTGGCGCGCAGCCAGGTTGCCCGTCAGCGCCGCCATCAATAGGAAGAACAACAGGGTCAGTACGTCTTCTTCGCGCTGGATGGCGAAGGAAAAATTCGGTGGGATAAACAGGAAGTCGTAGGTCATGAACGACAATCCCGCGCACACCAGCGACGGCCCCAGGCTGCTGCGCACCGCCACCAGCAATACCGCGGCCAGGAACACCAGCGAGATATTCGGCAGCGGCAACACGCTGGACACCGCCCAAGCCACTGCCGCCGCAACCACCGTCGCCACGACCGCCAGCGCGTAATCGAACCACACCAGCCCACGCACCTCCGGCAAACGGGGCGACGCGGGCATGTCGTCGCTGTCGAGGATGTTGATTTCCAGACCCCGCGCATGACGCAGCAAGCGCGCGGCCAGGCCACCCCCGAATAACCGACGCCGCCAACGCATCCGCGATTGCCCCACCAGCAACAAGCTGGCACGGCGTTCGGCGGCATGCTGGATCAGCGTCTTGGCCACCTCCCCCGCCCGCAGCAACACCACCTCACCGCCCAGGCGTTCGGCCAGTTGCTGGGCATTCTGCAGGCGTAGCCTCGACTGCTCATCCCGCGCCCGGCCGTTGTCGATATGCACCAGGCTCCACGGCAAATGGCGGCGCTGGGCAACGCGGCTGGCGTGCCGTACCAAGCGTTCGGCCTGCGCATCGCCATCCACCCCCACCAGCAAGCGCCCGCGCACCGCAGGCGCGGACTGGCCCAGTTGGCGATAACCCTGGGCCAGATCGTCATCGACGTGGGCGGCGGCGGTTTGCATCGCCAACTCGCGCAGGGCCATCAGATTGGTCTGGGTGAAAAACGCATCGATGGCCGCGCGGGCCTGTTCCGGCACGTAGACCTTGCCGTCGCGCAAGCGCTCCAGCAATTCGCGGGATGGCAGGTCGATCAGCAACAGTTCGTCGGCCTCTTGCAGCACCCAGTCCGGCAAGGTTTCGCGCACCTGCACGCCGGTGATACCGCGCACTTGGTCGTTGAGGCTTTCCAAGTGCTGGACGTTGACCGTGGTAAACACGTTGATGCCGGCGGCAAGCAATTCCTGGATGTCTTGCCAGCGTTTTTCGTGGCGACTGCCGGGGGCGTTGCTGTGGGCCAGTTCGTCCACCAACACCAGCCTGGGCTTGGCGGCGAGCAGGCCGTCGAGGTCCATTTCTTCGAGCATCACGCCGCGGTATTCGCTGCGCAGCAAGGGTTGCTGTGGCAGGCCGCTGAGCAACGCTTCGGTCTCGGCGCGACCATGGGTTTCGACCACGCCGGCAACCAACCGCACGCCTTGGCGCAACTGCGTGTGCGCGGCCTGGAGCATCGCGTAGGTCTTGCCCACCCCCGGCGCAGCGCCGAGGAAAACTTTGAGCCGGCCACGGCCGTCCCGGGGCAGATCGGCTAACAGGGCGTCGGCGCGGCCGGAGTCGCTCATGCTCGGGTTCCTTCAGATGTTTATTGGTTGCACCTCAGGCCGCCATCGCGGGCAAGCCCACTCCCACATTTGGAATGCATTCCCCTGTGGGAGCTGGCTTGCCTGCGATGCCGGAGCCACTGACTACAACTTTTCCAGGGCCATATTCAGCGCCAGCACATTCACCACCGGCGGCCCCACCAACGGGCTTTCGATGTGTTCATCCAGCAACCGCTGCAGGGTCGACACCGGCACATTCCGCGCCGCCGCCACCCGCGCCAGTTGATAGGCAATCGCCTCGGGTGGCAAGTGTGGATCAAGACCGCTGCCAGAGGTAGTCAGCGATACCAAGGGCACCGGCCCCTGGCTCGGCACTAACTGTTTGCTCGCGTCATCGAAGATACGCGTCGCCAGCGCCGGGTTGCTTGGGCCGAGGTTACTGGCGCTGCTGGAAACCGTCGCAAAAGCGCCGGCGGACGGACGCGGATGGAACCAGCCGTCGCCGGTAAAGTCTTGGGCGATCAGGCTGGAACCGCGCACTTTGCCGCTGGCGTCGCGTACTAGGCTGCCATTGGCCTGGTCCGGGAAGGCGACTTGGGCGACGCCGGTCACCACCAATGGGTAGGCGACGCCGGTGATCAGGGTCATGAGCACCAGCAGGCTCAGGGCCGGGCGGACGATGTTGGACATTTCGGATTCCTCAATTTGTGGGACGCTCTGCTGTGTTGCAATGGGGCTGCTTCGCAGCCCGGCGCGGGGCAAGCCCGCTCACTACAAAGAGCAGGTTCGGTTACACCAGGTGCAGCGCAGTCAGCAGCATGTCGATCGCCTTGATGCCCACGAACGGCACCAGAATCCCGCCCAGCCCGTAGATCAACAGGTTGCGCCGCAGCAACGCCGCCGCACTCGCCGCCTGCACACGCACACCGCGCAGCGCCAACGGAATCAGCACCACAATGATCAAGGCGTTAAACACGATGGCGGAGAGAATCGCGCTCTGCGGGCTCTGCAAGTGCATCACGTTGAGCACGCCGAGTTGCGGGTAGATCGAGGCGAACAACGCCGGCAGGATCGCGAAGTACTTGGCCACGTCGTTGGCGATGGAGAAGGTGGTCAGCGCGCCACGGGTCACCAGCAATTCCTTGCCGATCTGCACCACGTCCAACAGCTTGGTCGGGTCGCTGTCGAGGTCGACCATGTTGGCGGCTTCGCGAGCGGCCTGAGTGCCGTCATTCATGGCCATGCCGACGTCCGCCTGGGCCAGCGCCGGGGCGTCATTGGCGCCGTCACCACACATCGCCACCAGGCGGCCGTCGTTCTGTTCATGGCGAATGCGCGCGAGTTTTTTCTCCGGCGTGGCTTCGGCCAGCACATCATCCACGCCCGCTTCGGCCGCAATCGCGGCAGCGGTCAGCGGGTTGTCACCGGTGACCATCACGGTGCGGATGCCCAGTTTGCGCAGCTCAGCGAAACGCTCACGGATGCCGGGCTTGACCACGTCCTTCAGGTGGATCGCGCCGAGCAACTTGCCATCGGCACACACCAGCAACGGGGTGCCGCCGCTTTGGGCGATCTTGTCGATTTCCCGCGACAGCGCGGGCTGCAGGTCGCGACGTTGTAGACCGATGAACGCCAACAGCGAATCCACCGCGCCTTTGCGAAATACGCGGCCCTGATAATCGACACCGGACAACCGCGTTTCGGCACTGAACGGCACGGTCGTCAGCTCGTCCGCAGTCGGCTCGGCCTGAGGGTGCAAGGCGCGCAGGTATTCGACGATGGATTTACCTTCCGCCGTGTCATCCGCCAGCGAGGCAAACAACGCGCCTTCGGCCACTTCCTTGCCACTGACGCCAGGCGCCGCGACCACCGCCGCACAGCGACGGTTACCAAAGGTGATGGTGCCGGTCTTGTCCAGCAGCAACACATGCACGTCGCCCGCCGCTTCCACGGCACGCCCGGACTTGGCGATGACATTGAGGCGCACCAGACGGTCCATGCCGGCGATACCGATGGCCGACAACAAGCCGCCGATGGTGGTAGGAATCAGCGTCACCAGCAGTGCGACCAGGAACACCAGCGGCAAGCTGCCATTGGCGAAGTGGGCGAACGGTTGCAGGGTCACCACCACCAACAGGAAGATCAGGGTCAGGCCGATCAGCAGGATATCCAGCGCGACTTCGTTGGGGGTTTTCTGGCGTTTGGCGCCTTCCACCAAGGCGATCATGCGGTCGAGTGTGGACTCGCCGGGGTTGGCGGTGATGCGGATCAGCAGCCAATCCGAGACCAGGCGGGTGTTGCCGGTGACGGCCGAACGGTCGCCGCCGGACTCACGGATCACCGGGGCGGATTCCCCGGTGATCGCCGCTTCGTTGACCGCCGCAATACCTTCGATGACTTCGCCGTCTCCGGGGATCATTTCCCCGGCGGCAACGCGCACCACATCGCCTTTGCGCAGGCTGGTGGCCGGCACGACCTTGAAGCTGCCATCCGGCTCCTTGCGGCGTGCGCTCAGGCCTTCACTGCCGGCCTTGAGGCTGTCGGCACGCGCCTTGCCACGCCCTTCGGCCAAGGCTTCGGCGAAGTTGGCGAAGAGCACGGTGAACCACAACCACACGGCAATCTGCACCGCGACGAACGTCGGCACGGCGGTGTCAGGCACGAAGCACAGCACGGTGGTGAGGATGGCGGTCAGCTCGACCACCAGCATCACCGGCGAGCGTTGCAGTTGACGCGGGTCCAGCTTGACGAACGCCTGGACCAGCGCCGGGCGCCACAGGGCTGAGATGGCGGTTTTGGCGGGTTCCTGGGTTTTGACCGGGGCCGCGTTTTTTGCAGGCATATTCATTTTCATATCCCTTTACTAGAAGCCCATGCTCAAGTGTTCAGCGATGGGGCCTAACGCCAGCGTTGGCAGGAAGGTCAGGCCGCCCACCAGCAAAATGGTCACGGTCAACAGGGTCACGAACAGCGGGCCGTGGGTCGGGAAGCTGTTCTGGCCAATCGGTGCGGTCTTCTTCATCGCCAGGCTGCCGGCCAGGGCCAGTACCGGAAGGATGTAGCCGAAGCGGCCGATCAACATGCCCAGGCCCAGCATCAGGTTGTGGAACGGCGTGTTGGCGCTGAAACCGCCGAATGCCGAGCCGTTGTTGGCACTGGCCGAGGTGTAGGCGTAGAGCAACTGGCTGAAACCGTGGGGGCCAGGGTTACTGATGGCACCGGCCGGGCCAGGCAGGCTCGCGGCAATGGCGCCGAGCACCAGCACGCCAACCGGCATCACCAAGAGGGTCACGACCAGCAATTGCACTTCCTTGGCCTGTAGCTTTTTGCCCAGGTATTCCGGGGTGCGGCCGATCATCAGGCCGGCGAGGAACACCGCAATCAACACGTTGAGCAACATGCCGTACATGCCGGCGCCGACGCCGCCGAAGATCACTTCGCCGACCATCATGTTGACCAGCGCAACCATGCCGCTGAGGGGGTTGAGGCTGTCCTGCATGCCGTTGACCGAACCGTTGGACGCCGCCGTCGTCGTCACCGACCACAGCACCGTACCGGTGGTGCCGAAGCGGGCTTCCTTGCCTTCCAGCGGCGCGGTTTGCTCCACGGCCGGATTATTCAGGGTCGGATTGGGCTGGTATTCGGCCCACAACGAGGTCGCGCCGCCGATCAGGAACAGCGCCAGCATGCAGCCGAGGATCGCGCGGCTCTGACGCAGGTCTTTGACGTAGTGGCCGAAGGTGAACACCAGCGCCACCGGGATCAGGATGATGGCCGCCAACTCAAACAGGTTGGCCCAGGCCGTCGGGTCTTCAAACGGGTGTGCCGAGTTGACACCGAAGAAGCCGCCGCCGTTGGTGCCCAATTGCTTGATCGCAATCTGGCTCGCCGCCGGGCCAAGGGGAATCACTTGATCCACGCCTTGCATTGTCACGGCGTCAACGTAGTGAGCGAAGGTCTGCGGCACGCCCTGCCACACCAGGAACAACGCCAGCACCAGGCACAACGGCAGCAGGCCGTAGAGCGTGGCGCGGGTCATATCGACCCAGAAGTTGCCCAGCGTCTTGGTGGACTTGCGACCGATCCCGCGGCAAAGCGCGACCAAGACCGCCAGACCGGTCGCCGCGCTGACGAAGTTCTGCACCGTCAGGCCGGCCATCTGGCTGAGGTAACTCAGGGATGCCTCACCGCTGTAGGACTGCCAGTTGGTGTTGGTCATGAAACTGACCGCGGTGTTGAAGGCCAGGGTCCACTCCTGCCCCGGCAATTTCTGCGGGTTCAGTGGGAGGTAGTCCTGGAACAACAGGATCGCGAACAACAGCAAAAAGCCCGCGAGGTTGAACGCGAGCAAGGCCAGCATGTATTTCTGCCAGCTTTGTTCCTGCTGCTCGTCCACGCCCGACAGGCGATAACAGGCACGTTCCACCGGGCCCAATACCGGCGTGAGCCAGGTGCGCTGCCCCTCCATCACCTTGTAATAGAACCGCCCCAGGAACGGTGCCGGCACCAGTACCACGGCGAAGAAGGCGATGATCAGCCAATAGTCATAACTGTGCATAGCCCGCTCCTAGTTCCGATCCGCGCGTAACAGCGCAACCAGCAGATAAATGAACAGCGCCACGGCCAATAGCAGTGACACCCCGTCCAGAACGCTCATGGAAGTCTCTCCGTTTAGCGGCGAGTGCCGCGTGTGGGGCAATTGTCGGCAGGAGTGGTGTAAAGGAACGAGAGCGAGGGTGTGGGTGGGGCGTAAAGACGGCGTAAAGAGTGGGTTTATGCGCAGGTTACAGAGGGATTTGTGGTGATTGGGAGGGCCTCATCGGGGGCAAGCCCCCTCCCACACTTGGCCTGCGTACACCGGTCGGAATGTGGGAGGGGGCTTGCCCCCGATGAGGCCCGCACAGCCACTCCCGCACTTATCTGGTGCGATACCGGACATGTTCAAACGCCAAACCATCCCCAGCGCGACAGTTGCGCAGCTTTACGACAATGATTCCCAGCCTGGCATGTCCGCTGCAACACCTTGAATCATTCCAACCGGTTCAGGGAGAGCAACACAATGAACACACAACTCAAACCCACCTTGGGCACCCTGCACTTATGGGGTATTGCGGTCGGGCTGGTGATTTCCGGGGAATATTTCGGCTGGAGCTATGGCTGGGGCGTCGCCGGGACCTTGGGCTTCCTGGTGACCTCATTGATGGTCGCCGCAATGTACACCTGCTTTATCTTCAGCTTCACCGAACTGACCACCGCCATTCCTCACGCAGGCGGGCCGTTTGCCTACAGCCGTCGCGCTTTTGGCGAGAAAGGTGGCTTAATCGCCGGGCTCGCGACATTGATCGAATTCGTCTTTGCGCCCCCCGCCATCGCCTTGGCCATCGGCGCCTACCTGAATGTGCAGTTTCCAGCACTGGACCCGAAACACGCCGCCGTCGGCGCCTATATCGTCTTCATGGGCCTCAACATCCTCGGCGTGAAACTGGCCGCCACCTTCGAACTGGTGGTGTGCGTGCTCGCCGTCGCTGAACTGCTGGTGTTTATGGGCGTGGTCGCGCCTGCCTTCAGCTTCAGCAACTTCGCCCTGAACGGCTGGGCCGGCTCCGATACCTTCGGCGCCCCGGCGATTGCCGGGATGTTTGCCGCGATTCCTTTCGCCATCTGGTTCTTCCTCGCCATCGAAGGCGCGGCCATGGCGGCCGAAGAAGCGAAAGATCCGAAGCGCACCATTCCAAAAGCCTACATCAGCGGCATCCTGACCCTGGTGATCCTGGCCATGGGCGTGATGTTCTTCGCTGGCGGCGTGGGCGACTGGCGCACCCTGTCGAACATCAACGACCCGCTGCCACAAGCCATGAAGACCGTGGTCGGCGACAGCTCCGGCTGGTTGCACATGCTGGTGTGGATCGGCTTGTTTGGCCTGGTAGCGAGCTTCCACGGCATCATCCTGGGTTACTCGCGCCAGTTCTTCGCCCTGGCCCGCGCCGGGTACCTGCCGTCTTTCCTGGCCAAACTGTCGCGTTTTCAGACACCGCACCGCGCAATCATCGCCGGTGGCGTGGTCGGCATCGCAGCGATCTACAGCGACGGCCTGATCAACCTGGGCGGCATGACGTTGACCGCCGCGATGATCACCATGGCGGTATTCGGCGCCATCGTGATGTACATCATGAGCATGCTCAGCCTGTTCAAACTGCGTAAGACCGAACCGCTGCTGGAACGCACCTTCCGCGCACCGGGTTACCCCATCGTGCCGGGCATCGCGCTGGTGCTGGCGGTGGTGTGCCTGGTGGCCATGGCCTGGTTCAATGCACTGATCGGGCTGATCTTCCTGGGCTTTATGGTCGTGGGGTTCGCCTACTTCCAGATGACCGCGCAAGACCGCGCCGATGCACCGGCGGATGCGATGTTGACCGGGCTCTGATCTACTAAGAGGCAGAACGGGCCTACACTGAACTAGTAAGAAAGCCCGTCACTCAAAGCAGTTATTCCCGTGGGAAAACTCTCCCACGGCAATCTGCCTCAAGGAGAGCCTTATGCCGTGGTATGCATGGTTGATATTAGTGGTCGCCATCGGGTCGATCGTCGGTGGACTGATGATGCTGCGTGACAGCGCCAACAAAGTGGAACTCACCGACGAACAACGCAAGCGCGTGGCCGAGCGAAACGCCCAGGCGGACGCCAAGGATGCGCAGGATCGCTAACATAGCCGCCCTGACAAACAACCTGTGGCGAGGGAGCTTGCTCCCGCTGGCTGCGAAGCCGCCCCTCTAAAGCGTTACTCCCAATCCGCCTTGGCAATATGCAACCCGTGCTGCCCCTTATAGGCAGCACGCTCAGGCTGGCTCCAGCCACTCAGCAACGCATCCTCCAATTTATAAATCTCAACCCCCAGCGGGCGGCACACCGTCAACGGGTCCTGCGCCTCCGGCCCCCACATCGGCAGCGACAAATCCCCACCGGGGCACGTCGACAACGCACACAACAAATCAATCTCAGCAAAGAACTCCAGGTAATCCCCCTTCTGCGCCGGGCACGCCTTCATGAAATACATGTCGTCATGATTCAGGCCCGTGCACTGGAAAATATTCAGCACATCATGCACGTCGAATTCCGTCAGACCATGGGGTAAAACCGCGCGGGTCAGGTTCGAGTGACAATGGTGATGGAAGTCCTCACCGGTGAGCATCCGGTTCACATACGGATCACAACGCGTGCCGAGCAAATCATGCAAACGTCCGCCGTGCTCATCAATGCCATAACCGGCCAGACTGTCATCGGTGATCGTCACCAAGGGCCGCAAAAAAGGCAGGTTCGACCACAGCCGGTCATGGGTACTGACATGAGCGCCCTGCAACTGACGCGTACGCGCCGCCCACAAACGCTCGCGTGGGTCGTTGGCGTTCCACACATTAAAGTCACCCACCTGCGGCCCAACCGGCGTGGTCACACGAAACACATGCCCGGCCGGCACCTTCCACGCCCTGCCCGTGCGGATCGGCACTTCGAATTGCTCGATCAACGTGCGTTGCTGTTTTTGGTCACGGATACGCTCGTAAAACGCCGTGTCGACCTGCAACGCCGAACCTTTGCTGACCTGATAAGCGGCCGGATAGTCTTTGTACATAATGCAGATCCTCGATCAGGGGTGATTAAACAAAGCCAACGACAGGCGTTCCGAATCAGCCAGGTACAGGCTCATCGCCTGCCCTGCCGCCGGTTTGTCCTGCTGGACCAACAAGGTGTAAATCTCACAATCACGCTCCAACCACGGCGACTGGAAGCGCTGCTCATCGGGCGCAGCGCAAAACACCAGGCGCAATTGGGCGATCACTTGGGCAAAAAACTCATCGAACAAGGGGCTGCGCATCAACCCGACGATTTGCTGGTGAAACACCAGGCTATGAGTGGCGACTGCACGCCAGTCTTCGCGCTCACGGGCCAGGGTGGTGGCGTCGATGGCGTTCTGCATGCGCGCGGATTGATCCTCTGTCAAAGGGCCACTCTGGGCGATGGCCTGCAACTCCAGGGTGCGGCGGACTACAAATAAGTCACGCACTTCCTCTCGCTCCAAGCGACGGACCATTACGCCCTTATTGCGCACATACCGCGCCAGCCCTTCCTGACCCAGACGGTGCAGCGCTTCGCGGATGGTATTGCGCGAGGCGTTATAGGCGGTCACCAGCTCGGCCTCAACCAACGGCATTCCCGGCAACAGCCGCCCGCCGATGATGTCGGCACGCAACTCCAGGGCGATCTGATCGGCCAGGGACAAACTGAGTGTCATGGTTACCTCACGATTGTTGAACAATCTTGTGCGTAGAGGTAATCACTTTTCGTGCCAACGGCCAAGGCTCAGGAGAGACGTGTAAATGGAGTCAAGTTGGTTAAAATGCCAGCCTGTCACCGAGGCCGCCCTATGCGTTATTCGTCCAACCACAAAGCCCAGACCCACCAACGCATCATCAAGGAAGCCTCCGTACGCTTTCGCCGCGACGGCATCGGCGCCACCGGCTTGCAGCCGTTGATGAAAGCGCTGGACCTGACGCATGGTGGGTTTTACGCGCACTTCAGATCCAAGGGTGAACTGGTAGAAAAAGCCCTGCAGGCCGCCGCAGCAGAGCTGGATGCCCATTGCGAAACGCTGTTCAGCCAGGAACGGCCGCTGGAAGCGTTTATTGACAGTTACTTATCGGAGTGGCACCTCAACTCGCCGGCTGAAGGCTGTCCATTGCCGACCATGTCTTCGGAGCTAGGGCTGAGAGGCCAGCACAGTCCGACGACGGATGCCGTACTCGACGCGCGGCTCAAGCAGATCGAAACGGCCTTGGGGGAAGGACAGAGTGATGCACAAAGCTTGGTGATGATGTCGACACTGGTCGGGGCCCTGGTGCTTGCCAGGAGTGTTGAGGACAAGGCACTCGCCATGCGAATCATGGAGGTGGTGCGAGACAGTTTGAAGACCCAGGTTTCAGAGGATCAAAAAGCCGGTCAGTGACCGGCCTCCCTTGTATTGGCTTAGTTGATCACAAGCCTCTCGCGGTTTTTCTCCAGCAGAGCCTTGCCGATCCCCTTCACTTCCAACAACTCATCCACCGCCGTGAACGGGCCATTGCTTTCGCGGTAGGCCACGATTGCCTTGGCTTTGGAGGCGCCAATACCGAAGAGGTCACGACGCAGGGTTTCGGCGTCGGCGGCGTTGAGGTTGACCTTGGCGGGTTGCTCGGCCTTAGACATTTGGGCGGTGATGGGGGTTGGGGGTTGGGGCTTCGGGTTTGATGGAAGGGGCTGCGGTGGTGGTGACGGAGAGAGTGGTGAGGAAGGCGAAGATTAGGGAGGTGAGGTAGGTGTTTTGCATTTTGACGCTCCATGACATTGGTGAAGGAAAAGCAGCTTTTCCGAAGCTGCTTTTCCACGTTAGATGAAACTTCAACCAAGTCAAAAACCCTCATGTTACAAAGCGTGAACTCGTTGAAAATGCCATTATCGACAAAAATTTTAAGCAAGTCAGACACTTTGTTTAATCTGACCAAATATATAATCATCTAGTCTGACAGGTATCTAAGCAGACCCGATTACCTGCCTCATCTGAAACACCCATTACTTTATAAATAAGTGCCCGTTAAAAAGACTCTGTTTATAGCCTTAACGACGCAGCTTCTGTATTAGAGCAGCAACAATGCAATACCGGCGGTCTTACTAAAGCATTGTGCCAGCCGCCCGCCTTGCACCCACTCATTTCCGTCCGCCCCCCAGAGAGCTCCCTGAGAGCGACAGCTTGATGTCATCAATGCGGGACCGCAGGCTGGTATGGCCCAGATACAGTCGAGCTCAAAAGATTTAACGTAGGTGTATCGGCAGGAACGGGCTCGCGCGGAACACCCGCTCTGCATGAAGCGTTCACCGGGGATAGTGGCATCTGGTATATTGCGCGACTTGAACGTACTCAGGTCTAACGTGCGGAAACAAATTTTGAGCGCCAGAGGTGACCTTGCGATTGATCACACCCTGCGCATGCGCGCCCCTGTCGGATCTTGGAAACGGTCGGCCAGAACGATGTCGCCGTAAACATCTATCGCCCCTCATGATGAGTATCGAGCGCGGAGGCGATTCATGGAATGTGTCAACCCGATGGAGGCCCCCGGAGTTCACTGTCACGCAAGCCTGATCTCTAGCTGAAGGACTGCCGCCGATTCTATGCCAAAGCGGACAAATGGCTAAACTTTACGTGTACTTCAAGACCGCTTCGCGTAATCTAGAAATTTTCAGATCCGCTTGAAAAAAACGCTAAAGGCCTGAAAACGCAGCTCTATTTATTTTTAGTCAAATTTATTGCAGACGGTGGAAGAGGAAAATGAGCTTAATCAAATGGATTGATTTTCCTAGCTTAGGTGATGAAAGGGGGGGATTGGTAGCTCTCGAAATCGGCATGGAAAAAGCAATCCCTTTTGATATAAAACGTGTTTACTACATTTACCATACCGCTGAAGAAGTCAGCCGTGGATTTCATGCCCACCGCAACTTAAAACAAGTTGCTATTTGTGTCATGGGGAAACTTAGAATGGTCCTTGATAATGGACTATCCCGTGAAGAATGTTGGATGGAAAACCCTACCAAGGGGATCTTGATCGAGAGCATGGTATGGCGAGAAATGCACGACTTTAGTGACGACTGCATTTTATTAGTACTGGCTAGCGAGCACTATGACGAGTCAGACTATATTCGCAATTATGAAGATTTTATAGAGGCTGCGAAAGATGTCTAAGATCCACTCGCTGGCGGACGTCAAAAGTGGAAATATTGGAGCTGGCACGCGGATATGGCAATTCAGTATTGTCTTTGAAGGTGCCGCCATCGGCAGTAATTGCAATATCTGCGCGCACACTTTAATCGAAAGCGATGTAGTTATTGGTAACAATGTCACCATTAAATCAGGTGTCTTTTTGTGGGACGGCACCCGCATTGAGGACGACGTTTTTCTGGGCCCCAACGCTACATTCACAAATGATCCCATGCCGAGATCTAAGATTTACCCCGAAACGTTTACGGGTATAACAATTATGAAGGGGGCCAGCATTGGCGCCAATGCCACGCTGCTCCCCGGTGTGACTGTAGGATCCTACGCGATGGTTGGTGCGGGGGCTGTTGTGACAAAAAACGTTCCAGCTAGGGCTGTAGTTATTGGCAACCCCGCAAAAATCATCAGGTATATCGACAAATGATTAGCTTTCTCGACTTAAAGAAAATCAACGCCGTGATGCGCGAAGAGTTAATTGAGTCTTGCACTCGAGTTATTGATTCAGGCTGGTTTATTGGCGGCAATGAGCTTTCCAAGTTTGAAGCGCAGTTTTCTACTTATACACAGAGCCGTCACTGCATCGGCGTTGCGAACGGCCTTGATGCGCTAAACCTGACATTGCGCGCCTGGAAGGAACTGGGCAGGCTCAAGGAAGGGGATGAGGTTATCGTCCCGGCCAACACTTATATTGCAAGCATTCTTGCCATTACGGAAAATCGGTTGATACCCGTGTTGGTGGAGCCGGATGCAGCGACCTACAATTTGAACCCGCAGCTTGTTGAATCAGCTATCACACCCAAGACCCGGGCAATCATGGCGGTGCACCTGTATGGCCAGCTCTGCGATATGCCAGCATTAATGTCGTTGGCGAAACGAAACAACCTCCTTGTATTGGAAGACTCAGCTCAGGCACACGGCGCCCGCCAGGACGGACGCTGCGCCGGGAGTTGGGGCGATGCATCAGGATTCAGCTTTTACCCAGGCAAAAATCTCGGGGCTTTAGGCGACGCGGGCGCGATCACTACCGACGATGATGAGCTGGCTGATACCCTGAGAGCACTGCGAAATTATGGCTCGCACGAAAAGTACAAGAACCTTTATCAAGGAGTAAACAGCCGCCTCGATGAAATCCAGGCAGCCATGTTGAGTGTCAAACTCAAGTATCTGGATGAGCAAACAACAGCTCGCAGAGATGTCGCCCAGAAATATATGGAAGGCATCCGCAATCCTGGCATAACGCTGCCGTTGGCGGCGGGCACACCCGTGCAATCCCTGGAAAGTCATGTATGGCATGTATTCGTTATTCAATGCAAACGACGTGACGAATTGCAGCAGTACCTGCTCGCTCAAGGGATTCAAACGATCATTCACTATCCTGTCCCAGCACACCAACAACAGGCGTACCAGCAGTGGAACTCCCGCAGTTATCCTCTGACTGAGGCGATACACAAGCAAGTGCTGAGCCTACCGATAAGCCCTGTCATGACCTCGTCAGAAGTTCAATTTGTCATTACAGCTGTCAATAACTTTGTGTGTGAAGCGTGAACTGATGATTGCATCGTTAATAAGACTCTGGAAGTGCCTGACTCTAAAGAGGAAGGTGCAGCTATCTATCATCCTTGTTCTTATGATTATTGCGTCGTTTGCTGAAGTTTTGAGTATCGGCGCGATCGTTCCATTTCTGGCGGTTCTGATCAATCCAGAAAAATTAATGGATCAGCCTCTCGCAAGCAGCGTGCTCACTGCGCTTGGAATCACCCGCGCTGACGGACTGCTTCTGCCCCTTACGATCATTTTCGCGCTTGCGGCCATTTTGTCCGGGGCCAGCCGTTTTGTTTTGATGTGGGCACAGAACCGCTTCAGCTCTGCGGTAGGTAGCGATTTGGCGGGAGGTATCTACAAGGCGGTAATACATCAGCCTTACAGCAAGCACCTTTCGCGAAACAGCAGTGAGGTGATTACGGCTATTTTCAACAAAGTTGACATTGTTGTTCGTGAATTCCTCATTCCCACATTGACGATTGCCAGTTCGGCTTTCATGATGCTCGCGATACTTATCATCGTACTGGCCATTGAACCGGTTGTTGCGTTCCTTGCATTTGCCAGTTTTGGCAGCGTCTACGTCTTAGTAATTTTTGCCACGAAGAAACAACTTGGCAAAGACAGTCTTGAAGTGAGTTCAAGCTCGGACAAAGTTCTAAAGTTACTGAATGAAAGCCTTGAGGGGATTCGTGACGTCATTATCGACGCCTCTCAGCTGTCGTATCGGAAAGACTTTGACGCTGCCGATTCAAAACTGCGCAGGGCCAAAGCCAACATACAAATCATTGCGAACGCGCCGCGGTATACGATCGAATCGTTTGGCATGTTGATGGTTGCTGTATTCGCCTACTGGCTCGCGCAGCAACCTGGAGGATTGTTAGCCTCTATACCGATACTGGGAGCATTAGCCCTGGCGGCACAGCGCCTATTGCCAGTATTGCAGCAGTCTTACGCAGCGTGGGCCTGCATCAGAGGCGCCCATGACTCCTTGCTGGATGTACTCAACCTTCTTCCGGAAACAAACATTCAACTCGATACGGACACGCCCCGAACCCATCACCCCTTCAGTGAGTCGCTGTCACTCAACGCCGTATCTTTCCGTTATGGTGAGAATGGCCCGTGGGTGCTGAAGGATATTAATCTCAACATCCCTAAAGGTGGGCGTATCGGGTTGGTCGGCGCAACAGGAAGTGGTAAAAGTACACTACTCGACATGTTGATGGGATTGTTGACCCCGACCGAGGGTACTTTCCTGGTCGATAACGAGCAGATTACAACTGCTAATTGTCGCAATTGGCAGGCCAACATTGCACATGTACCTCAACTTATATTTCTATCTGACGCCTCGGTGGCGGAGAACATCGCCTTTGGAATAGCTTATCAAGATATAGATCTTGAACGCGTTCGGCGGGCCGCAGAAAAAGCCCAAATGGCAGAAGTTATCGAGTCTTGGGCAGATGGCTACGACACACCAGTAGGGGAAAGAGGCGTTTTTCTATCAGGTGGACAGCGTCAACGTATCGCGATTGCCAGAGCCTTTTATAAAGAAGCAAGCGTTATCGTTCTGGATGAAGCAACCAGCGCGCTTGACAGCAAAACCGAGCTTGAGGTGATGAAAGCCGTAGAAGGGCTTGGTGAGGACATAACATTGATCGTTATCGCCCATCGGCTCAATACCCTCAAGGGATGTGACACAGTGATCGAAATAGAGAATGGCGTAATTGTGAAGAGCGGTTCCTATGAGTCCCTATGCGGCGCCACATTGAAACAGTCTGTGTAAATATGGGCTCCTTGATAATAGGCTTTGGATTTTATGACTCACAATGCTGATCCCACAATCGAAAACGATTGCACCATTCTTGTAAACTCATGCGACAACTATGAGGATGTGTGGCTGCCTTTTTTTAGTGCTTTCAAGGAGATGTGGCCAGATTGCAACTGCAAGATCATCCTCAATACAGAACATAAGAGTTTATGCGTTGAAGGGCTGCAAATAGTCACCTTAAACCTGACCCCGTCAGAAGGTAAAAAACCATGGGGATGGCGGCTGCGCAAAGCGTTGTCCTTAGTGGATACCCCATTCGTCGTTGCGTTGTTTGACGACTTCATCCTGGAAGCGCCAGTCAACAAGGAAAAATTGACCCGGTGCATTCAGGAAATGAAGAATGACACAGAAATTAGCGTATTTTACTTCAATAATATTCCGGGCATGAACACCCCCACCCCTAAACACGAAGGATTCGAACTCATTGGTCAAAGGAACGACTATCGATTGAATTCAGTGCCAGCTGTATGGAGAACCCAACAACTCTTAAAGTTCACAGGAGAGTTGGACTCACCATGGGCTTGGGAGTTTTTTGGCAGTGCGCGAACCTACAGTAGTGATGACCAATTCTATTGCGCTCAGCCAGACAAGGAAGATACGTTTATTTATAACTACAAGCTGGGTGGCGCAATACGCAGAGGCAAGTGGGTTGCAAGCGTCATTACACCGGCGTTGAAAAAATATAATCTCCCCTTGGACCTTAAACACAGAGGGATTGCTAGTGAATCACTATCAGATGGCAAATATAGCTTGAAGTGGAAAGTAGATTTTTTCTTACTAGGTTTCAAAATGATTGGATTCAGCGCCTTCATTTTTCTCTATAGAGTTTTACTCAAAAAACTGTCTAAGCGCTTTCAAAGGTACATTGCATGAGCAAGGCTAACTTCACTTTTGCGGTGATCACTTTCAATCACGAATCATACATCATTGAACACCTTGAAAGCATAAGGTTTTTGATTGAGAACTTCGGATCCACGTACAACTTCAACCTGATCATCGCTGACGATGGCTCACGAGATCGAACCGTCGAACTGGCAAATCAGTGGCTATCAGCACACAACGCCCTATTTTCCAATATCACGGTCTTGGCCGATGGCTCGAATCATGGTACCTGCTTTAACTACACCCGTATCTGGCCGCTGATTGACGGCGATCTATTCAAAATAACCGCTGGCGATGACGTTTACTCTTGCGTAAACATATTTAAAGAGGTGGAACGTTTAAAGCACAACGACTTTTTCTCAGGTTTGCCATTGCTATTAATTGATGGAAAGCTCGGCGAGTCACGCCCTACTATCTTCCATATCTTGGCGACGGACGTTATCTATAAAGGAAAAAAACTTATAGAGCGCCTGAAAGGAATCAGCAGTATTAATACGCCAAATTTGTTCTGCAATAAAAAATTTCTGCAAGACAAAAATCTGTTCGACTTTATAAACAGCTATAGTGTGACTGAAGATTTTCCAATGATGGTGAAAATCGCAAACTCCTATGAAAACATTACTTTTGTACAGACGAGGGAAGTATACGTTTATTACAGACGCACCTCAGGCTCGACCTACCTCATTCGCGGATCTGACTTCGACAAAGACAAACTAAAAGCATTCGACTACATGTTGTCGAACGAAAAAAATTGGCTGGACAGGTTCGTCTTGAGAAATAGAATCTATTGCTACAAACTTGACAATAGTCTTTTTAAAAAACTACTGAACCTAGGGTATTACTCGTACCTATTCAAGTTAATGGCAAATGCATTGCCAATCGCCAAGGCGTGCTCGGAATCCCCTTCGGCTACGCAGGTACATCAAACGCACTACGATCTAATTGCAAAAAATGCAAATAATTTCTTAGACAGCATTCAAAAAAATCAACCACATATCAAATAAAACCATTGCCACTATAAAAACATAGAATACATATCGTTATTATTCTGCAAGGCAGAGCAACACTATCTTTAAGGAGTTGAAGAATGAGTACCGCAAAGGTCTATGCGCCGTTACTGCTAGTCGAAGCCTATTTATTATTTGGGTTGTGGCTCTTCTTTTTTGGACCTATCTATTGGCCATTGAAGAACCAGGGTGAATTCCTCGGCTTCATTTTTTTATACCATGTATTCTTCATAGTCGGTTACATTCTGCAAACTAAATTCTTTGTTAAGCATTCAAGCGTCGAGTCAACCTTAAAACGAGCCCCCGACGACAACATATTCATTAGGTACTTCTGGTTCATTCTGCTCATGGCATTCGCGGCGAATGTGGTGGTACACAGGAACACCACGCTTTCGAACTCATATATCCCAGATGACTTCTTCGCCGGTCTTTATCGAGGTCTGGTAACACCTTGGGAGGCTAGGGCTTTCTACGCCTCAGAGGCCTCCTCGATTGGTTTTGTAAAAAATCCGTACATAACAGCGATAACGCTATTTGCAGGGCCATTCAAATACATACTGTTACCGGGACTTGTATTCTACTGGCATGCATTAAGCAACGTTCGCAGAATTGCAGGAATGCTTGTCCTTACTATACCGTTGCTGACAGGTATCATTGCCAGCTTAAGCGTGATCAATTTTTCTTATGTGTTTATTATCTCGACGTGTCTAAGCGTGCTGCTTATCTCAAGCAAATCCAGCGGCATTGTTTCCACACTCAAACAAAGAAAGTTCTTTCTAGCATTCCTAGCGTTTATGTTCCTTTTTTCTTTCTGGCAGTTTTACAGTGTAAAATCTGCGCATTCGCCATATCAAGTTGTCGTCGAGAATAGTAAACCCCAATCCTTTGATTACTTAAAACAAAAAGGAATAGCATTTAGAAGTGAGGATCCAGGCGCCGAGAGATCTAACATTGTGGACTTTTATGAAAAGCTGACCAGTTATATGGTTCAGGGCTATTACGGAATGTCGGTTTCGCTTGACGAAGATTTCCAATCTTCATATGGCATTGGGCACTCAGTATTCTTGCAAAAATCCTTTGCCCAATACTTAGGCATTGACGTCAGGGAGAGAACATTCCCACATAAAGTTACTGAAAAATGGGATGAGTTTGTTTACTGGCATTCTTTTTATACCTATATAGCCAATGACGTGGGCTTTTGGGGCGTGGCCATCGTCATGCTGATACTGGGCGCTTACTTCTCTTATGTTTACCTTTCCGCGACGCTGCATGATAATTTTTATGCAAAAATGCTGCTCCCTCTGTTCGGAATCCTCTTTTTGTATATCCCGGCAAACAACCAGATCTTCGGCTTTCTCGAATCGATGACTTCTTTTTGGATACTGACGGTGCTGTTTGTCCTATCCAAAAATGCTCGCGTCAATGGCTATGCAAAAGTTAAAAATACTTAAACACTATGAATGGCCGTCAACGCGTGCTTAATACCACGCGTTACGGCTGGAGTGAGCTGTGGGCTCCGAGGGGAGGCCTTACTCAGTCGTTGACACAATGACTGGGGAGCCGGGGTGTTCGCCGGCAACTCGGCTTAAGCTCGCTCAGCAGTCAACCGGACGGAGAGCGGGCAGACAACTCGCCATCACAGTGCCGCTGAGTATGCATCCAGTCAACAATCTCCCCCTCCGGGTTGTAGCCGCTTACAACGCTTTTCAAAATCTGCCTGACGAGCACGTAATCATTCTCTTCAACGCCCGCCAACAAAGCTTGCAACTTCAGTTTGAGGACATCCCATGTTAGAAACTCCTCACTTGCCCGCATAATCATCGGGTGGCTCGTGGCTGCAACGTTGTCACCTATCAACAATTCCTCATAAAGTTTTTCACCTGGACGTAGCCCACTAAAATTGATCAGGATATCCCCGTGTGGGTTCCTATCTGAACGAATACTCAACCCCGACAGATGGACCATCTTCTCAGCAAGCTCCACGATCTTCACGGGCTCGCCCATGTCGAGCACGAACACATCGCCCCCCAACCCAAGAGAACCCGCCTGAATCACCAACTGTGCAGCCTCGGGTATGGTCATGAAGTAACGCGTGATCTTCGGGTGGGTGACGGTCAAAGGTCCCCCCGCCTGGATCTGCTTGTGGAACAACGGTATAACCGAGCCCGAAGAGCCCAGCACATTACCAAAGCGAACCATGGTGAAACGTGTTTTGTTGACGCGAGAAACTTTCGATGTATCGCCAAACAGAACCGGGGCCAGCTCCTTGCTCAATGCTTGCAACACTAACTCAGCAAGACGCTTGGTACTGCCCATGACATTAGTCGGCCGTACAGCTTTGTCGGTTGAGATAAGAACGAAATTTTCGACCCCCGCCTGCAAGGCAGCTTGAGCAGTATTAAGTGTGCCAATCACATTATTGAGAATGCCCTCGGCAATATTGTGCTCCACCATGGGCACATGTTTATAGGCCGCTGCGTGGTAGACCGTATCGACGGACCAGACCTTCATGACTTCAAGTAGCCTATCCTGATGCCGCACTGAGCCAAGTATAGGTAACAGTTTTACGCTCAGGGACTCCGACTGTACGCGCTGCTCAAGCTCGGACAAAATGCAGTACAAGTTGTATTCGCCATGATCAAACAACAGCAAAGTCGTGGGCCCGAGCGTCAGTATCTGGCGGCAGAGCTCCGAGCCGATAGAGCCGCCCGCCCCCGTCACCATCACCACGCGTTGCTTGATGCATCTTTCCAACAGCTCATCCTGAGCCGGTACAGGATCCCGACCCAGCAGGTCGGCAATATCCACTTCCTGAATGTCATCGACCTTGACCCGACCACTCGCTAAGTCCATGAACCCAGGGACGCTACGCACGTGCAACGGGTAGCCTTCAAGGTATCCGAGTATTTCCCGACGTCGCGCCCTTGTAGATGAAGGGATCGCCAGCAGCAGCTCCTCGGCACCGGTATCGTCGATCATTCGTTGAATATGCTTCGGTTTATACACCTGCAGCCCGGAAATCACGCGATCGGCAATACTATTGTCGTCGTCAATGAAGGCAACCGGACGCATCAGTTTTCCCATGCGCAATGCGGCCACCAGTTGGTTGCCCGCCGCCCCAGCGCCATAAATAGCCACCTTGGGCAGACCATCATCGCGATTTGTGAAAGGAACGTGCTGAGCCGCGGCAAACCAGTCGCCAAGGAAATACTGACGCATACCAAGGCGCAAGCCGCCAATGATAACCATGCTCAGCCACCAATAGTTGAATACGATTGAACGAGGTACAACTGTCTGGTGATTGCTATAAAGGTATACGACGAGCGCCAGCAATAGAGCTGACAAACTGACCGCCTTGATGATGGCAATTAACGCATCATTTCCAAAATAGCGCATGACGGCGCGGTACATGCCGAAGTTGATAAAAAGCGGAATAGCGATAACCGGCGCACTGAGAAATAGCCATAAATGGACGACAAATGGGTTGTTCAGTTCGTCAAATCCCAAACGAACGACAAACGCAAGCCAAAGCGCTACCCACACAAGCACGATATCGGTGGCAACTTGCAGAATGCGTTTTTGCCTACGTGGCAAGCCCACCAGGCGGGTGCGTAGATTATCCATAAACCCTTTTTATACCTCAGTCCTTAGTACCGCCAGAAAAAACGGCGGTTCCATGTTGTGCTTCGTGTGATGTTCAAACGATGCTGCCAACAAATTATCCGGTTTTTTCCAGCTCACCAGCATGAAACTTGATAGCCAGCAGTACCAGCGGAACATAAGCCAGCACCAACCCCAAGACACCATCAAAGCCTAACCCGACGCAGAGACCAATGGGTAGCAGCCAGAGCACGTTGATGGCTGTGACCGCCAGCGTGACGGGCAAGTGCCGCCCCGCTTGGCGCGATGCATACTGATAGGCATGACTGCGGTGCGCCTCGTATACCTTATCCCCACGCAGTAAGCGTCGGCCCAAGGTAAAGGTAGCATCAACAATAAATACGCCCAGCAAAATGAGCCAGACCCATAGCAACTCACTCGCCGACCAAGCGGCCTGCAATGAGAGCACGCCAATCACAATGCCAAGGAATCCGCTGCCTGCGTCCCCCATGAAAATGCGCGCGGGCGGGAAATTCCAATAGAGGAAACCAAGCACACAAAACGCTAATAGCAAGGGTCCCAGCATGATCGCCTCATGACCGGTCAGCCAGTACACAAGGCATGCCCCCAGACAGGCGCAGACAGCCTCGACGCTCGCAATTCCATCGATCCCGTCCATGAAGTTATACAGATTGAGCATCCAAACCAGGTACATCGCAGCCAGCAAATACCCAATCCAGCCGAGGTCCACGTCAAACCCCAGCAATTCGATAACGGGCAGCCCCCCCATCCAGAAAAGCGCCCACCCGGCTGCAACAAAATGTGCCAGTAGTCGCCAACGCGCGGCAATATGGCCGTGATCATCAAGGAACCCAACCACAGCAATCAGTGCACCGCTCCCCAGTATTGGCCAAGTAGCCTCCCAACTGATCGATCCAGTGCCGGCCATCAAGCCTATTGCTGTCAAATACGTCAGAACGATAGCGACGCCACCACCTCGCGGCGTCGGTACGGTGTGGGAGCTGCGGCCGTTGGGTATGTCCATCAGGCTGCGAGACAAGGCGTAGCGACGTAACACCCAAGTCAACAGAAGTGACGTTATTAGTACCGCTGCGAATACGAACCGGAGGGTCATGTAAGATTAGGTTCCTGGAACAAAATGCGGGCAAGAAAGGCTCCGCATTTTTCGCAGCGCCCATCAAGCCGGTAAGATTTTTCGAAGACTGTCTAGCGGTTTATTACAACACCGTGTCAATTTATGACGAGTAGAAAATGCTGGAACTCCGTACTGTGGAGGTCATCCGCACGCGGGCACCTAACTAGCAAACCGCGGACAAAACTGCTGAGCCTGGCACCCCAACCACACAGCGCGACAACACTTATTCATCGTTTATGATTTCGCCTCAAGGTACCTTTCCTGAAAAGTACCTCGAGACGGTCAAACAACGTTGCCTTTGAAAAGTGCTCACGGTAGTAACGTCTGCCAGCCACCCCCATTCTCTCCAGCTCGGACGCAGGCAATGAGCTCATGGCACGTACGATCTCGGCGAGCCCCGTGGCATCGCCAGAGCCACACGCCATACCTGCAGTCGACTCTACAACCACGCGGGCAGCCTCGCCATCGATCATGGCGATAACGGGCTTCCCTGACGCAAGATATGCCTGCACCTTACCCGGAATGGTTTTCTCGAAGACTTCATTTGTCTTCAATGACACCAACAGCGCGTCTGCGGTCGCGAAAAGTGCAGGCATTTTTTCCAACGGATGCCGCCCCAACAATAGAACGTTATCCAGTTGGTGCTCCGCTACATGTTTGGCCAACCACTCACTGGCCCGACCATTTCCGACGATCACCCAACGCACAGGCAATTCAGCCTTGATCGCTTTGGCTGCCTCCATAATGGCTGGAAAATCCTGGGCTTCACCGATATTCCCAGCGAAAAGGATCGTGAAGACTGACTCATCGCGGGTCAGCAAGTCAGAAGCCGTCTGCACATCGCCAGAAAAGTCGTCTTCGGCCCAGCTTGGGAAGTACACCAGACGATCGGCTGAAATCGAGCGAGTGCAGTACTTCCGCACATCCTCGTCAAAGGAACGCGACTGTAACAACAGATAATCGGAACGGTTGTAGATCCAGGACACCATTTTCCCGACGAGACCAAGCAACCTCGGGTTCTTGATTACCCCTACCGCATTCAGGGTTTCAGGCCACAAATCCAAGACCCAGACAAATACCGGTGCGTTTTTCAGACGCCCAAGTACCAGTGCTGGAATAGCGCCCATAATCGGCGAGACGCCATACACGAAAATGGCGTCGAATGACTGTCCCCGCAACTTGTAGCACCCGAAGATTGAAGCGCTGGTAAAAAACGACAGGTAATTCAAGGCAAGCGTAATACTACGCTTGCCTCGCGCCAACATCGGAACTCGAACAATGCTCGCGCCCTGATAGTGAGAGAACTGTGCGGGGTCACGCAGATAATCGGCATAGACCAGCCCTTCCGGATAGTTGGGCTGCCCTGTGAGCACTGTTACTTCATGACCTTTGGCGACAAACCCCTCGACCATGTTGTTGATGCGCATGTTTTCAGGCCAAAAATACTGGGTGACCACCAAAACCTTGAGCGGGCGTTCCTCGGTGAGCCTATCCAATCAGTATTGCTTCCATACAGTACGCATGACGTAGTCGCGATAGCTGTGGATGATCCTCGCGACCTTCTCGGAGACATTCGGCATGCTGTAGTCTGCGACCAGGCGCAGCGTACGCTCCTGGCCACTGGCTTGGCTTTCCAGCAATTGCAAACCCTGCATTACACGCTCAGTTTCCAGGCCGACCATCATCACTGCAGCTTCTTCCATCCCCTCTGGACGCTCGTGTGCTTCCCGCATGTTCAGTGCTGGGAAGTTGAGGATTGAAGATTCTTCATTGATAGTACCGCTGTCCGAGAGTGCAGCTTTGGACGTCAGTTGTAGCTTGTTGTAATCCTTGAACCCGAGCGGCTTGAGCAGTTGCACATTTTTGTGAAAAATCACACCCATCGCATCTACACGCTTTTGGGTGCGCGGATGCGTACTCACGATGACTGGAAAGTCATAATGGGCAGCAACGGTATTAAGCACGTCTACCAATTTGAGGAAGTTCTTATCGGAATCGATATTTTCCTCACGGTGGGCACTCACGACAAAAAATTTGCCGGTCTCAAGTCCCAGTCGCTCCAAGACATCCGAAGCCTCAATACCTTCACGGTAGTAATTGAGCACCTCATACATCGGGCTACCAGTCTTAATCACCATGTCCGGCGACAGGCCTTCGCGTAGTAAGTAATCTCGAGCGATACTGCTATAGGTCAGATTAATATCTGCTGTGTGGTCAACGATGCGTCGATTGATCTCTTCTGGGACGCGCATATCGAAACAGCGATTGCCGGCCTCCATATGAAAAGTAGGAATCTTGCGACGCTTCGCGGGAATGACAGCCATGCAACTATTGGTGTCACCGAGCACCAACAAGGCCTCTGGTTTCGTTTCCTCCAGCACACGGTCCACAGCAATGATCACGTTGCCGATGGTCTGCGCGCCGCTGCAACCCGCTGCGTTGAGAAAGTGGTCCGGCTTGCGAATACCAAGATCCTGGAAGAATATCTCGTTCAATTCGTAATCATAGTTCTGTCCGGTATGCACCAGGATGTGTTCACAATGCTCATCCAGCTTGGCCATCACCCGCGACAAACGGATGATTTCCGGACGAGTGCCCACAACCGTGACAACTTTCAGCTTTTTCATCTAAATATTCTTTCCTGAGTCATTGATGTCGGAATTATCGACCGAGATCACGGCCTCACGCGCCTGACAGATCAGGCTCGAGTTCCAACCGACATTGCAAAAGTATCCGGCCGTTCGCGATCAAAAATCTCATTAGCCCACAACATGACGACCATCTCGTCATCACCGACATTGGTAATATCGTGCGTCCAACCAGGCACCGTCTCCACGATCTGAGGACGCTCACCGTCGGTGTGCAACTCGTAAAACTCGCCAGAAACAATATGGCGAAAGCGGAAGCAAGCCTTGCCTTTGATCACCAGGAATTTTTCGGTTTTGCTGTGGTGGTAATGTCCGCCACGGGTAATACCAGGGTGGGCGGTGAAATAAGAAAACTGGCCACTGTCCTTGGTCTTCAGCATTTCGACAAAAACACCACGTGGATCGCCGTGCTTTTGCACTTCATAAGTGAACTGTTCGACAGGCAAGTAGCTGACATAGGTCGAATAGAGCGCACGCACCAGCCCTGAGCCAACAGCTTCACTGATCAACGAATTACGACTCTCGCGGAACGCATGCAGCTGGTCAGCCAGATCACCCACAGTAATGCTGTATACCGGTTGCACCTGCGCAACGCGGTCAGTGGACACACCGGCATCCATGGCCCTGATGAAACAATCGACGACGTCGTCGATGTAGACCAGGCTGATTACAGCCTCCCGATCATTGACCTGGATAGGCAAGCCTCGGGTGATATTGTGGCAAAAGGTGGCGACGGCGGAGTTGTAATCAGGACGTGCCCACTTACCAAACACATTGGGTAGGCGCAAAACCTCCACCCTGGAACCATGGCTTGACCGCAGGTCATGCAACGCCTGCTCGGCCGCCAACTTGCTGACACCATATGGGTTGTCACGATCGGCCTGGGTGGACGAGGTATAAAGCACTGGTATGGGCCTACCACTTGCCTTGATCGCATGGCAAAGTGCAAGGGTCAGATCGGTGTTGCCGACTTTGAATTCTTCCGGTGATTGCGGTCGATTAACCCCGGCCAAGTGAAACACAAAATCACAATCGGCCACTCGCGCGGCCAACTCGGCAATGCTGTTTTCCCGAGTGAAGGAGACGACCTCTACATCCTTGCGCTCATTCAGGTGCGCAATCAGGTTCTTACCGACAAAGCCATTGGCGCCGGTGATCAATACCTTCATCACTCACTCCTCGGGCGTAGCGTGTTCGCCACGCTGAATCGCCTGCATGAACTCAAGCTTAAGCAAGAGTCGTTGCATGCCAGCCAGATCCAATCGTTCGGTATTGTGGGAGTTGTAATCTTCTGTGCGAGAAATTTTCTCTTCACCTTGCTCCACGAACTTGGAGTAGTTCAGATCGCGCAGATCGGGTGGCACTCGGTAGTAGTCACCCCGATCTTCGGCACAAGCCATCTCCTCACGGCTCAACAGCGCCTCGAAGAGCTTCTCGCCATGCCGCGTACCGATCACTTGAATAGGGTGTTCAGGCTTGCCAACCATGGAGGTCAACGCTTTGGCCAGGGTCTCGACCGTCGCCGCTGGCGCCTTCTGCACAAACAAGTCACCGTTGCGACCGTGCTCGAATGCATACAAAACCAGATCGACGGCATCCGCGAGGGTCATCATGAACCGACTCATGTTTGGATCAGTCAGCGTCAACGCTTGCCCTGCACGAATCTGCTCGATGAAGAGTGGGATCACGGAGCCCCGCGAAGCCATGACATTGCCGTAGCGAGTGCCACAAATAACGGTTTTCTTGTCATCCACATTGCGAGACTTGGCCACCATTACTTTTTCCATCATTGCCTTGGAGATACCCATGGCATTGATAGGGTAGACCGCTTTGTCGGTGCTCAAGCACACCACGCGCTTGACTGCGTTCTGGATCGCAGCCTCAAGAACGTTTTCGGTACCGATAACGTTCGTTTTAACCGCTTCCATCGGGTGAAACTCACAGGAAGGAACCTGCTTGAGCGCTGCCGCATGAAAAATGTAATCCACTCCGCGGGTGGCGTTGAGTACGCTCTGATAATCACGCACATCGCCGATATAAAATTTCAGTTTGGCGTTAGCGTAACGCTTACGCATATCGTCCTGCTTCTTCTCGTCTCGACTGAAGATGCGGATTTCATCGATGTCGCTGTCGAGAAAACGTTTGAGTACTGCGTTGCCGAATGAACCAGTGCCACCAGTGATAAGAAGTGTTTTTCCGCTAAACATAATGAGTCCTAATGCAACGCGCACTGCACAACAAGCTTCTAGCTGGCGAATCACCTCAGAATCTGCCATCCAATTAATCTACTGACCCACTGGAATGCCCAGCGGTGAAGATATCCAAGGAAAACGTCGGGGTTTGCTCGCCTACAGCCTGAAAATCAGCTTTGCGTGGTGCAGTTAAAGATGAGGGATTTTAAAATGGAGTCCATTTTAAGCGCTGCATTCTCAATGTCAAAAGCGAACGCAGATAAATGACGTGCTGGCGCTTGCCCTAACTGTCACATCAGGACGGAACCGGCCCTGGCTGGATGAACAAAGGACTGACGGGATTCCGATGTTTGGGCGGCTCAGCCAACCTTTCCAGATAAGCTAAGGCGTGACGATCAGGCTAACGCACTTGCTGAGAATTCCTGCGACCCACTAACAACGCGAGCACAGGGCTAACAAGCATCCCGAGAATCAATGCAAGCGTCACAAAAACCGAAATCGGAAGCTCGACTGTAGACCAGCCAAAAAATGCCAATGAGGTGCCCTGCTGGTTTTCCAGCACAAAGGCCAACACAAAAAGAGCGACGAGCAAAGCAGCCATTACTACAAAAACGCGTTTGGCCCTACGCATAACTTTCTCCCGATCAAAATAGACTCAGACGCCTTCTTCTTCGTCTTCGTTCACCCGATCCCGCAACTCCTTCCCTGGCTTGAAATGAGGCACAAACTTCCCATCCAGACTCACCGACTGCCCAGTCTTGGGATTCCGCCCTACCCGCGGCGCGCGATAGTGCAGCGAGAAGCTGCCAAACCCACGGATCTCAATCCGATCACCAGTCGCCAGGCACTGGGACATTTGCTCGAGCATGGTCTTGATAGCCAGCTCAACATCCTTGGATGAGAGCAGCCCTTGATGGGTGACAATTCGTTCGATCAACTCCGACTTGGTCATATTTTTCCCTTCTTTTTCAAGCAGCTAGGAAAAGCGCTTCGAAGGTTTTAGCATGACTTGATGAATTTGAACAGCCCATGCATAAACTTATCTGCTGGTTAAATAAACACCTGCGTGAAACACGTAACCGCCTCAATTGCAGATGACGAGCATCTTGCGAGTCACCGCGCCAGCAGGGTTCCAGCCGAACAGGTAGTCGCCCTCTTCGTCCGTGGCGTCACTGGACTTGGTGATGACCTTATAGCCCTGCATCTTGCACTCACGGGCGGCGCGCTTCTCGCACTTGTCCCACTTGTTGCCCAGCCCCGAGCAGTCGATCTCGATGCCGCTGACGCCGCGCTTAGCGTGGGTCTTGGCACTGGTGGTAGAGCAGCCTGCGAGCATGAGCACTGCGAGTATTACAATAAGCCTGTTCATTCAACTCCTTACTGAAGCGACATCACGAGAACCGCTTTTTTCCTAAGACTATAGTCAGTTCTGACACTGATCTACTCACCTTGGTTCTCGACGTTGATTCAACAAATTTCAGGCACAAAAAAGGGCGACCGAAGTCGCCCTTTTTCTATGGTCTGACAGAACTTAGTTCTGTTTTTCCATTTGTGCACGCAACAGGTCGCCCAGAGTGGTAGGACCAGCAGCGATGCTATCCGAAGGCTTGTCTTTCAAGCTTTGGATGGCTTCTTTCTCTTCAGCATCGTCTTTCGACTTGATGGAAAGCTGGATTACACGGCTCTTGCGGTCAACGCTGATGATCTTGGCTTCTACTTCCTGGCCTTCTTTCAGAACGTTACGTGCGTCTTCAACGCGGTCACGGCTGATTTCGGAGGCTTTCAGAGTCGCTTCGATATCGTCGGCCAGAGTGATGATGGCGCCTTTAGCGTCAACTTCTTTCACGATGCCTTTAACGATTGCGCCTTTGTCGTTGTCCTGAACGTATTCAGAGAACGGGTCGCTTTCCAGTTGCTTGATACCCAGGGAGATACGCTCGCGCTCTGGGTCAACCGACAGGATAACGGTGTCCAGCTCGTCGCCCTTCTTGAAACGACGAACAGCTTCTTCGCCCACTTCGTTCCAGGAGATGTCGGACAGGTGAACCAGGCCGTCGATGCCGCCGTCCAGACCAATGAAGATACCGAAATCGGTGATCGACTTGATGGTGCCGGAGATTTTATCGCCCTTGTTGAACTGGCCAGAGAAATCTTCCCATGGGTTAGATTTGCACTGCTTGATGCCGAGGGAGATACGACGACGCTCTTCGTCGATGTCCAGAACCATAACTTCCACTTCGTCGCCGACTTGTACGACTTTCGAAGGGTGGATGTTTTTGTTGGTCCAGTCCATTTCGGAAACGTGTACCAGGCCTTCAACGCCTTCTTCCAGCTCTGCGAAGCAGCCGTAGTCAGTCAGGTTGGTAACACGCGCGGTGACGCGAGTGCTTTCTGGGTAACGGGCTTTGATAGCGACCCATGGATCTTCACCCAGTTGCTTCAGGCCCAAGGAAACACGGTTGCGTTCGCGATCGTATTTCAGAACCTTGACATCGATCTCGTCGCCAACGTTGACGATTTCGGAAGGATGCTTGATGCGCTTCCAAGCCATGTCGGTAATGTGCAGCAGGCCATCCACGCCACCCAAATCGACGAATGCGCCGTAGTCGGTGAGGTTTTTGACGATACCTTTGACTTGTTGGCCTTCCTGCAGGGATTCCAGCAGAGCTTCACGCTCGGCGGAGTTCTCTGCTTCCAGGACGCTGCGACGGGAAACGACAACGTTGTTGCGTTTCTGGTCGAGTTTGATGACCTTGAATTCGAGTTCTTTGCCTTCCAGGTGCGTGGTGTCGCGCACTGGACGAACGTCGACCAAAGAACCTGGCAGGAACGCACGGATGCCGTTAACGTCGACAGTGAAGCCGCCTTTAACCTTACCGTTGATAACGCCCTTGACCACTTCTTCAGCTGCGAAGGCTGCTTCGAGAACAATCCAGCATTCAGCGCGCTTGGCTTTTTCACGGGACAGCTTGGTTTCACCGAAACCGTCTTCAACCGAGTCCAGAGCAACGTGAACTTCGTCACCGACACTGATTGTCAGATCACCAGCATCGTTGTAGAACTGTTCCAGCGGGATCAGAGCTTCAGACTTCAGACCAGCGTGAACGGTTACCCAGCGAGCTTGGTAATCGATATCAACGATAACACCGGTGATGATGGAGCCTGCCTGAAGGTTCAGGGTTTTTAGGCTTTCTTCAAAGAGTTCCGCAAAGCTTTCGCTCATTTTAATTCCTGTTGATAAGGGCGAAGAATACGCCCATCTCCACACCCCAGACGGTGTGGGTCAGTTTCAGTTAAAAGAAGCCACCGCAGGACTATGACTGGTCCCCTGCGGCCTTCTTGGTCACCCGGCGATATCGCGAATGGCGATCTCGCTCATGATGCGTTCCAGCACCTGCTCGATGGACAACTCCGTGGAATCCAGCTGTATGGCATCAGCCGCCGGTTTAAGCGGGGCTACTGCGCGCTGGGTATCACGCTCATCGCGTGCACGGATCTCATCTAGCAGACTCGACAGACTAACACCATCGACTTTGCCCTTCAACTGCAAGTAACGGCGGCGAGCCCGCTCCTCGGCGCTGGCGGTCAGGAAAATCTTCAAGGGCGCCTCGGGAAACACCACGGTCCCCATGTCACGGCCATCAGCCACCAGGCCCGGCGGCTCCTGAAACGCCCGCTGGCGCTGCAGCAGCGCATCACGCACGGCCGGCAGTGCGGCTACCTGGGAAGCCCAGGAGCCGACTTGTTCGTTACGCAGGTCATCCGTCACATCATCCCCTTCGAGGATGATGCGCTGGGGATGACCTTCCGTCGCGCCGACGAACTGCACATCCAGGTGCGCCGCCAGCAGCTTCAGGGATTCTTCGTTGGTCAGGTCGACGCCATGGTTGCGAGCGGCAAATGCCAGCAGGCGGTACAGCGCGCCGGAATCCAGCAGGCACCAGCCCAGGCGCTTGGCCAGGATGCCGGCGATCGTGCCTTTGCCCGAGCCGCTTGGCCCGTCGATGGTAATCACCGGTGCTTTGATATTCACAATTGAGCCTCTTGGGCAACACGGATGCCGACTTGGGCACACAGTGTAAGAAAGTTCGGAAAAGACGTAGCAACATTGGCGCAGTCATGGATACGAATCGGCGCCGCCGCCCGTAGGGAAGCTACGCTGAACGCCATGGCAATCCGGTGATCGCCATGGGCGTGCACGTCACCACCGCCCATCAGGCCACCGTCAATGATAATCCCATCGGGGGTCGGTTCACACTTCACCCCCAGTGCCAGCAGACCATCGGCCATGACCTGAATACGGTCGGACTCCTTCACGCGCAGCTCTTGCGCCCCACGCAACACGGTCCGCCCTTCGGCGCAGGCCGCCGCGACGAACAGCACCGGGAACTCATCGATGGCCAACGGCACCAGCGCTTCGGGAATCTCGATCCCCTTCAATGACGCCGCACGCACCCGCAAGTCCGCCACAGGCTCGCCGCCGACTTCGCGCTGATTTTCCAGGGTGATATCCGCCCCCATGAGCCGCAGGATCTCGATCACCCCGGTACGCGTCGGATTGACCCCCACGTGCTCCAGCAAAAGCTCGGAACCCTCGGCGATCGACGCTGCCACCAGGAAAAATGCGGAGGAGGAAATATCCCCCGGCACTTCTATATGGGTGGCGATCAAGGCATGACCCGACTCCAGCGAAGCCGTCGCGCCCTCCACCGCCACCGGGTAACCAAAACCGCGCAACATGCGTTCGGTATGGTCACGGGTCGGTGCCGGTTCGGTCACGGCGGTCTTGCCCTCGGCATACAACCCCGCCAGCAACAGGCAGGACTTGACCTGGGCACTGGCCATCGGCATGGCGTACGTCAGGCCTTTCAACGCCTGACCACCCCGAATAGTCAGCGGCGGACGCCCTTCCGGCCCGGTCTCGATCACCGCGCCCATGTCCCGCAGAGGATTGGCCACGCGATTCATCGGGCGCTTGGACAGGGACGCGTCGCCCGTCAGCACACTGTCGAAGCGCTGCGCAGCCAGCAAACCGGACAGCAGGCGCATCGACGTACCGGAGTTACCCAGGTAGATCGGCCCCGGTGCCGGCTTCAAGCCATGCAACCCCACGCCATGAATGGTCACGCGCCCATGGTGCGGCCCTTCAATCACCACGCCCATGTCACGAAACGCCTGCAACGTCGCCAAGGCGTCCTCGCCTTCGAGGAAACCTTCGACCTCAGTCACCCCCTCGGCCAACGAACCCAGCATGATCGACCGATGGGAGATCGACTTGTCACCCGGCACCCGAATGCGTCCGCTCAAGCGGCCGCCCGGATTGGCGAGGAAGGTCAGGTCATCGGTGTTCACTGCGGTTTCCATGTAGGCCCGGCGCGCCAGGATCTTGCTGAAATGCTCACGCGCCACCCGCGCACGGGTGAACACGCCCAATAATTGGTGGCCATCTCCGGCATCGACCGCGTCGCGCAAGGCGTCGAGGTCACTGCGGAAGGTGTCCAGGGTGCGCAACACCGCTTCGCGATTGGCAAGGAAGATGTCATGCCACATCACCGGGTCGCTGCCGGCAATCCGCGTGAAATCGCGGAAGCCACCGGCGGCGTAACGGAAAATCTCAAGGTTTTCGTTGCGCTTGGCCAGCGAGTCCACCAAGCCAAAAGCGAGCAAATGCGGCAAATGGCTGGTCGCCGCCAGCACTTCGTCATGACGCTCGACCTGCATGTGCTCGACATCCGCCCCCAGCTCACGCCACAGACGATCCACCACCGCCAACGCGGCCGGGTCGGTTTGCGTAAGCGGCGTCAGGATGACTTTGTGGCGACGGAACAGCTGCGCATTCGACGCTTCCACCCCGCTCTGCTCGGAACCGGCAATCGGATGGCCCGGCACAAAGCGCGCGGGCATGCCGCCAAACGCCTGTTGCGCCGCACGCACCACATTGCCCTTGGCACTGCCGACATCCGTCAGGATCGCCTGGCCCAGGTCCATGCCCGCCAACACGGCCAGCAGCTTCTCCATGGCCAGGATCGGCACGGCCAGCTGGATCACGTCAGCGCCCTGGCACGCGAGCGCCAGGTCCGCCTCACAACGATCCACCACCCCCAACTCAACCGCCAACGTGCGCGATTGCGGGTCCAGGTCCACACCGACCACTTCGCCGCACAGCCCGCTTTCACGCAGGCCTTTGGCGAAAGAGCCGCCGATCAACCCCAGACCGACCACCACCAGGCGACCGATCATAGGCACAGCAGGTTGCAATGCAGTGACATCAACCACGAGCCAGAACCTTGGCCAATGCCTCCAGGAAGCGGCTGTTTTCAGCCGGCAAACCGATGGTGATACGCAGATGGTTCGGCATGCCGTAGTTGGCCACCGGACGCACGATCACGCCTTCGCGCAGCAGGCCCTGGAAGACCGGGGCAGCCACCTGGCCGAGGTCGACGCAGATGAAGTTGCCCTTGGACGGAATCCAGCCCAGGCCCAGCTCACGGAAGCCTTGCTGCAACTGCAACATGCCGCTTTCGTTGATGCGGCGGCCTTCTTCCAGGTACTCGGCATCCTTCACCGCCGCACAGGCCGCCGCCAGGGCGAGGCTGTTGACGTTGAACGGCTGGCGCACGCGATTCAGCACGTCAGCGACGACCGCGCTGGACAAACCGTAGCCGACCCGCAGCGACGCCAGGCCGTAAGCCTTGGAGAAGGTGCGCGAGACCAGCAGGTTCGGGTAGGCAGCCAGGAAATCCAGGCCGTCCGGCAGGTCGCTGCCTTCGGCGTATTCGATGTACGCCTCGTCCAGCACCACCAGCACGTGCTCAGGCACGTCTTGCAGGAAGTCGTTCAGCGCCTGAGCGTCGAACCAGGTGCCGGTCGGGTTGTTCGGGTTGGCGATAAACACCACGCGGGTCTGTGCGTCGATGGCCGCCAGCATGGCCGGCAGGTCATGACCCCATTCCTTCGCAGGAATAATGCGCGCGTCAGCGCCGACCGCCTGGGTCACGATCGGATAGACCGCGAACGCATGTTCACTGAACACCGCGTTCAGGCCCGGCGCCAGGTAGGCACGACCGACCAGCTCAAGAATGTCGTTGGAACCGTTACCCAGGGTCACCTGGTTCAGCTCGACCCGGCACTTCTCCGCAAGCAAGGACTTGAGCGCAAAGCCGTTGCCATCGGGATAGCGGGTCAGCTCAGCCAACTCTTCACGGATCGCCGCCAGCACTTTAGGGCTAGGGCCCAGCGGGTTCTCGTTGCTCGCCAACTTGACGATTTTGGACGGATCCAGGTTCAACTCACGCGCCAGCTCGTCCACAGGCTTGCCCGGAACGTAAGGCGACAGTTGTTGCACGCCCGGCTGAGCCAGGGCGAGGAAGTTGCCACTCATGTTAACGCCTCACAGAACCGCTTTCGGGTAAGAGCCCAGCACCTTGAGTGCAACGGCTTCCTGACTGATTTTCTCGAGCACGCCTTTGACCAGTGGGTCGCGGTGATGGCCGATGAAGTCGATAAAGAACACGTAAGTCCATTTACCGCTGCGCGAAGGACGAGTCTCGATGCGCGTCAGGTCAATCCCGTTGTCGTGAAACGGCACCAGCAGTTCATGCAGCGCGCCGGGCTTGTTGCTCATGGAGACGATGATCGAAGTCTTGTCGTCGCCGGTCGGCGGCACTTCCTGGCTGCCGATCATCAGGAAGCGCGTGGAGTTGTCCGGGCGGTCCTCGATTTTTTCGGCCAGGCGCGTCAGGCCGTACAGGCCCGCCGCCATATCACCGGCGATGGCCGCCGAGTTCCATTCACCCTTGACCCGCTTGGCCGCTTCGGCGTTGCTGGAGACCGCCACGCGCTCGACATTCGGGTAATGCGCATCCAGCCATTTGCGGCACTGGGCCAGGGACTGGGCGTGGGAATAGATACGGCTGATGCTGTCGGTCTTGGTGTTCTCGCCCACCAACAGGTGGTGGTGGATACGCAACTCGACTTCGCCGCAGATCACCATGTCGTGCTCGAGGAAGCTGTCCAGCGTGTGGTTGACCGCGCCTTCGGTGGAGTTTTCCACCGGCACCACGCCAAAATTCACCGCACCGGCTGCCACTTCACGGAACACTTCGTCGATCGCCGCCATGGGCTTGCTGATCACTGCGTGACCGAAGTGTTTCATGGCCGCCGCTTGGGTGAAGGTGCCCTCAGGGCCGAGATAAGCCACTTTCAGCGGCTGCTCCAGCGCCAGGCACGAGGACATGATTTCACGGAACAACCGCGCCATCTCTTCGTTGCCCAACGGGCCCTTGTTGCGTTCCATCACGCGCTTGAGCACCTGGGCTTCACGCTCAGGCCGGTAGAACACCGGCACTTCACCTTCCGCCAGGGACGCCATCTTCACGCGTGCCACTTCCTGGGCGCACCGCGCGCGCTCACTGATCAGTTCCAGGACTTTCTCGTCCAGGCTATCAATGCGTACGCGCAGGGCCTTGAGTTCTTGCTCAGACATTAGCCGTGTTCCTTTTCGAACTCTGCCATGTAGGCAATCAGCGCCTTGATGGCGTTGATGTCGACAGCGTTGTAGATGGAGGCGCGCATGCCACCGACCGAACGGTGGCCCTTGAGGTTCAGCAGGCCGCGCTCGTCGGCACCGGCCAGGAATGGCTTGTCCAGGCGATCGTCAGCCAGGCGGAACGGCACGTTCATCCACGAGCGGTCGGTCAGGTTGATCGGGTTGCTGTACAGGCCGCTGGCGTCGATGAAGTCGTACAGGGTGCGCTTCTTCTCTTCGTTGAGCTTGCCCATGGCGGCGACGCCGCCCTGCTCTTTCAGCCACTCGAAGACCAGGCCGGACAGGTACCAGGCGAACGCCGGCGGGGTGTTGTACATCGAGCCGTTATCAGCCGCGACCTTGTAGTTGAGCATGGTCGGGCACAGCGAACGGGCACGCCCCAGCAGGTCTTCGCGGATGATGTTGACCAGGATGCCGCTCGGGCCGATGTTCTTCTGCGCACCCGCGTAGATCATGCCGTACTTGGACACATCGATCGGGCGCGAAAGGATGTCAGAAGACATGTCGCACACCAGCGGAACGTCGCCGACTTCCGGTACCCAGTCGAATTCCAGGCCGCCGATGGTTTCGTTCGCTACGTAATGCACGTAGGCGGCGTCCTTCGACAGCTTCCACTCGTTCTGGCCGGGAATGGCAAAGTAATCGTAAGGCTTGGCGGTGCCCGCCACATTGACGTGACCGTAGCGGGAGGCCTCTTCAATGGCTTTCTGACCCCAGATACCGGTGTCGATGTAGTCGGCAGTGCCGTCTTCCGGCAGCAGGTTCAGCGGGATCTGGGCGAACTGCTGGCTCGCGCCGCCCTGCAGGAACAGCACTTTGTAGTGGGAGGGGATGCCCAGCAAGTCGCGCAGATCCTGCTCGGCTTTGGTGGCAATGGACACGAACTCATCGCTGCGATGGCTCATTTCCATCACGGAGAGGCCTTTTCCATGCCAGTCGAGGAGTTCACCCTGCGCACGCTGCAGGACTGCTTCAGGAAGCGCCGCGGGACCGGCACAGAAGTTATAGGCTCTCTTGCTCACATCCAATCTCACTCTGATCTGGTGGGGTGGTGCAATAAACGGGTGTTTCAATACTTTCATAAGGGACAAACAACAAGGGGGCGAATCTTCATCCGCCCCCTGTGTGTCCGCTTATTCCTGCGGTTCTTCTTCGTCTGCGGCAGCATCGAGGGTTGGCTCGTCGACGTTGTCATCGCCTGCTGCGATCACCTCGCCTTCAAATTCCTCGCCCTCCAGCTCTTCGCCTTCGACTTCCGACGGCTCCTGGACACGCTCCAGGCCGACCAGTTTTTCGTCCTTGGCCAGCTTGATCAAGGTCACGCCCTGGGTGTTACGGCCCAGGCTCGACACTTCAGCCACACGGGTACGCACCAGGGTGCCCTGGTCGGAAATCAGCATGATTTCCTCGCCGTCGAGCACCTGGACCGCGCCGACCAGACGGCCGTTGCGGTCGTTGCTGACCATGGCGATCACGCCCTGGCCGCCACGCTTGTACTCCGGGAACTCGCTGATGGCCGTACGCTTGCCATAACCGCGCTCGGAAGCGGTGAGGATCTGGCTGCCTTCTTCCGGGATCAGCATCGAAATCAGCTTCTGCCCTTCCGGCAGGCGCATGCCGCGCACACCGCGGGCGGTACGGCCCATGGCACGAACGTCGGATTCCTTGAAGCGCGTCACCTTGCCACCATCGGAGAACAGCATGACTTCACGCTCGCCATCGGTGATGGCGGCGGAGATCAGTACGTCGCCTTCGTCCAGCTCCAGGGCGATCAGGCCCACGCTGCGTTGACGGCTGAAGGATTCCAGCGGGGTCTTCTTCACGGTGCCTTTGGCGGTCGCCATGAAGATGAAGTGACCTTCGGTGTATTCCTCGACCGGCAGCATGGTGGTGATGTATTCATCACTGTCCAGCGGCAGCAGGTTGACCAGCGGACGACCACGGGCGGCACGCGACGCTTCCGGGATTTCGTAGGTTTTCAGCCAGTACACCTTGCCCTTGCTGGAGAACAGCAGCAGCGTGGTGTGACTGTTGGCGACCAGCAGGTGAGCGATGTAGTCCTCATCCTTGACGCCGGTAGCCGATTTACCTTTACCGCCACGGCGCTGGGCCTGGTACGCCGCCAAAGGCTGGGTCTTGGCATAGCCACCGTGGGAAATGGTCACCACGCGCTCTTCTTCCGGGATCATGTCACCCAGGGTCAGGTCGAGGCGCGCGTCGAGGATCTCGGTGCGGCGCACGTCGCCGTATTCGGCGCGGATCACTTCCAGTTCTTCGCGGATCACTTCCATCAGGCGCACGGCGCTGCTGAGGATGCGGATCAACTCGCCGATCTGGTTGAGGATCTCCTGGTACTCGGCCAGCAGCTTCTCGTGCTCCAGGCCGGTCAAGCGGTGCAGGCGCAGTTCCAGGATGGCCTGGGCCTGTTCCGGCGACAGGAAGTACTTGCCGTCACGCAGGCCGTATTGCGGGTCCAGGGTCTCCGGACGGCACGAGTCGGCGCCGGCACGTTCAACCATCGCCACCACGGCGCTGGACTCCCACGGCATCTTGATCAGGGCTTCTTTAGCTTCCGACGGGGTCGGCGAAGCCTTGATCAGGGCAATCACCGGGTCGATGTTCGACAGCGCAACCGCCTGGCCTTCCAGGATGTGGCCGCGCTCGCGGGCCTTGCGCAGTTCGAACACGGTACGGCGGGTAACGACTTCGCGACGGTGACGGACGAAGGCTTCCAGCAGATCCTTGAGGTTCAGGATGCGTGGGCGGCCATCGATCAGTGCAACCACGTTGATACCAAACACGCTTTGCAGTTGGGTCTGGGCATAGAGGTTGTTGAGGATCACCTCAGGCACTTCGCCACGGCGCAGCTCGATCACGACGCGCATACCGTCTTTGTCGGACTCGTCGCGCAGCTCGGTGATGCCTTCCAGCTTCTTCTCTTTAACCAGCTCGGCGATCTTCTCGATCAGACGCGCCTTGTTCAGCTGGTAAGGGAGCTCGGTGATGACGATCTGCTGGCGGCCACCGACCTTGTCGATGTCTTCGATCATCGAGCGGGCGCGCATGTAAATGCGGCCGCGACCGGTGCGGTAGGCTTCGATGATGCCGGCGCGACCGTTGATGATCGCGGCGGTCGGGAAGTCCGGACCGGGGATGTATTGCATCAGCTCATCGACGGTCAGCTCGGGGTTGTCGATGAGGGCCAGGCAACCGTCGATGACTTCACCGAGGTTGTGCGGCGGGATGTTGGTGGCCATGCCCACGGCGATACCGCTGGAACCGTTGACCAGCAGGTTGGGGATCTTGGTTGGCATGACGGCCGGGATCATTTCGGTGCCGTCGTAGTTCGGCACCCAGTCCACGGTTTCTTTATGCAGGTCGGCCAGCAGCTCGTGCGCCAGCTTGGTCATGCGCACTTCGGTGTATCGCATGGCCGCAGCGTTGTCGCCGTCGACCGAACCGAAGTTGCCCTGGCCGTCTACCAGCAGGTAGCGCAGGGAAAACGGCTGGGCCATCCGAACGATGGTGTCGTACACCGCAGTGTCGCCGTGAGGGTGATACTTACCGATCACGTCACCGACAACACGGGCAGATTTCTTGTACGGCTTGTTCCAGTCGTTACCCAGCTCGCTCATCGCGAACAGCACACGCCGGTGCACGGGCTTCAAGCCATCGCGCGCATCAGGCAGTGCCCGACCGACAATTACGCTCATCGCGTAGTCGAGGTAGGACTGTTTCAGCTCGTCTTCGATATTGACCGGGAGGATTTCTTTGGCCAGTTCGCCCATGAGAAGCCTGATTCCTTTTTCGGGTGAAACCTCGTCACATCCATTTGGGACGAACGAAGCTCGCCGCTGCCGGCAGAGTGCCTGACAACGACTTACGACAAATCAACGAGTTATGACACGGATCTGCACGTTATAGGCCACCCCTCGGGGTGGCCCTGGAAACCGCCGGATGTTATCACAATCGCCGCCACGCACCTATCCCCCTGATGCGCATGGAGCATAGTAAGTTGACGGATGACAGGCTTGAGGGCGACGAGAGGGGCTCAGAGGTGGGTTGGTGCTTTTTTCTGAGGGCAGATCCGAGGGTTTTGTTGACTTATAAAGCCAATCGGGGGCAAGCCCCCGCCCACATTTTGAATGCGTTGGCCGCTCAAGTGTGGGAGGGGGCTTGCCCCCGATGGCCATTCCACAAACACCACACCCCTCAATGCAACCGCTTACGGCACATCAACTTGGCCAATTTGGCCGTATCCGGCCGCTCGACCACACCTTTCTCGGTCACGATCACGTCGATCAGGTCGGCCGGCGTCACGTCAAACACCGGGTTGTAGGCATTCACATCCGCCGCAAAGCGCTGGCCGGCCACTTCCAGCAACTCACCGGCATCGCGCTCTTCCAGGGCAACGTCATCGCCAGTGGCCATCATCATGTCCAGGGTGGAACTCGGCGCCACCACCATGAAACGCACGCCATGGTGCATCGCGCACACCGCCAGCTGGTAGGTGCCGATCTTGCTGATCACGTCACCATTGGCGGCAATGCAATCGGCGCCGACGATCACCCACGTCACGCCTTTGGTCTTGAGGATATGCGCCCCCGCCGAATCGGCATTCACCGTCACCGGAATGCCCTCGCCCGCCAGTTCCCAGGCGGTCAGCCGCGAACCTTGCAGCCAGGGGCGCGTTTCGTTGGCATAGACCTGCTCGACCATGCCCTCCAGGTAGGCCGCGCGAATCACTCCGAGCGCCGTTCCCACGCCGCCGGTCGCCAGGGCGCCTGCGTTGCCGTGGGTGAGGATGGCCTGGGCATTGCCCTGGTGCTTGCGGATCAGTTCGACGCCCAGTTGGGCCATGGTCAGGTTGGCTTCGCGATCACTTTCATGGATCGCAATGGCTTCGGCTTCCAGCACCGCCAGCGGATCGGCGTGCTTCTTGACGCGATCCAGACGGTCGCGCATGCGCTTCAACGCCCAGAACAGGTTCGATGCGGTGGGACGGGCATCGGCTAACAGTGCGTAGTCTTCTTCCCAGGCAGCCTGCCAGTCACCGCCCTCGGCGATGCGCACACGGGCCGCCAACACCAGGCCATACGCAGCACTGATGCCAATGGCCGGCGCACCGCGCACCACCATCGTACGGATGGCTGCCGCCACGTCTTCGACCGTCACGCAGGCCACCCAGCTTTCCCGGGATGGCAAGGCACGCTGATCGAGCAGGTACAGCGCGCCATCACGCCAATCGATGGCCTTCACCTTCTCCGCTGCCAACAGTCGATCGCGCATCCCTTACTCCGCACTCAAGAACAAAGCCGCCGATTATAGCGATCCGCCAGCCAGGACGCTCGGGTATACTTCGCCCTTCTTTTATAGCTGCCTGGGAAGAAGCCCGCGATGACCGCCACTGCCGCCCCGCTCGACGTGTTGCTGCTGCCAACCTGGCTGGTGCCTGTCGAACCCGCTGGCGTGGTGCTCAAGGAGCATGGCCTGGGCATCCGCGATGGGCGCATTGCCTTTATCGGGCCACGGGCAGCGGCCTTGAAGCTGGCAACCCACGAGGTGCGCGAGCTGCCGGGCATGCTGCTCAGCCCTGGCCTGATCAACGCCCACGGGCATGCGGCGATGAGCCTGTTTCGCGGCCTGGCCGACGACCTGCCACTGATGACCTGGCTGGAAAAACACATCTGGCCCGCCGAGGCCAAGTGGGTCGATGAAGCGTTCGTACGCGACGGCACCGACCTGGCCATCGCCGAGCAGCTCAAGGGTGGCATCACCTGCTTCTCCGACATGTACTTTTACCCCAAGGTCGCCAGCGACTGCGTGCACAACAGCGGCATGCGCGCGCAGATCGCGATTCCGATCCTCGACTTCCCGATTCCCGGCGCCAGCACGGCCGATGAGGCGATTCGCCAGGGCATCGAACTGTTCGGCGACCTCAAGCACCACCCGCGCATCAAGATCACCTTCGGCCCCCATGCGCCTTACACCGTGTGCGATGACAACCTGGAAAAAATCCGCGTAATCGCCGAAGAGCTGGACGCCACGATCCATATGCATGTTCACGAAACCGCCTTTGAAGTGCAGCAAGCCGTCGAGCAGACCGGCGAGCGCCCACTGGCGCGCCTGGGTCGCCTCGGGCTGTTGGGGCCGCGCTTCCAGGCCGTTCATATGACCCAAATCAGCGAGGATGACCTGGCTTTGCTGGTAGAAAGCAACACCAGCGTCATCCATTGCCCGGAATCCAACCTGAAACTGGCCAGCGGCTTTTGCCCGGTGGAGCGTCTGTGGCAGGCTGGCGTGAATGTGGCCATCGGCACCGATGGCGCCGCCAGCAACAATGACCTCGACCTGCTGGGCGAAACCCGCACTGCGGCGATGCTGGCGAAGGCCGTCGCCGGTTCGGCCACGGCGCTGGATGCCCACCGTGCCCTGCGCATGGCGACGCTCAATGGCGCGCGAGCCATGGGCCTGGAAAGCGAGATTGGCTCGCTGGAGGTCGGCAAGGCGGCGGATATCGTTGCCTTCGATCTGTCGGGGCTGGCGCAACAACCGATCTACGATCCGGTCTCACAACTTATATATGCCACTGGACGCGATTGCGTGAAACACCTTTGGGTCGCCGGCAAGCAATTGCTCGACGACCGGCAGTTGACCCGCATGGATGAACACCAGTTGACCGCCACGGCCATCGCCTGGGGCCAACGTATCAGCGGGCACAGCGAATAACGCCGGTCTTGAACCGTATCGTTCAGGGCTGACAAACCGATTTATCAGATTTAGAGGATTCACCATGAGCAACGTCGACCACGCCGAAATCGCCAAATTCGAAGCCCTGGCTCACCGCTGGTGGGACCGCGAAAGCGAGTTCAAACCCCTGCACGACATCAACCCGCTGCGGGTCAACTGGATTGACGAACGCGTCAACCTGGCCGGCAAGAAGGTGCTGGACGTGGGCTGCGGCGGCGGCATCCTCAGCGAAGCCATGGCCCAGCGCGGCGCGACCGTGATGGGCATCGACATGGGTGAAGCGCCCTTGGCGGTGGCCCAGCTGCACCAGCTGGAATCCGGCGTGAGCGTGGAGTATCGCCAGATCACCGCCGAAGCCCTGGCTGAAGAGATGCCCGATCAGTTCGACGTGGTCACCTGCCTGGAAATGCTCGAGCACGTGCCGGACCCGTCCTCGGTGATCCGTGCGTGCTTCCGCATGGTCAAGCCGGGCGGCCAGGTGTTCTTCTCCACCATCAACCGCAACCCCAAGGCCTACCTGTTCGCGATCATCGGCGCCGAATACATCATGAAGCTGCTGCCGCGCGGCACCCATGACTTCAAGAAATTCATCCGCCCTTCCGAGCTGGGCGCCTGGAGCCGCCAGGCCGGGCTGACCGTCAAGGACATCATCGGCCTGACCTACAACCCGCTGACCAAACACTACAAGCTGGCCAGCGATGTTGACGTCAACTACATGATCCAGACCCTGCGCGAGGAGTGAGCCTGTGAAGTTGCGAGCGGTTCTCTTCGATATGGACGGTACCCTGCTGGACACCGCGCCGGACTTTATCGCCATCTGCCAGGCCATGCGCGCCGACCGCGGCCTGGTGCCGATCAATCCCCAGCACATCCGCGATGAAATCTCCGGCGGTGCACGGGCGATGGTCGCCGTGACCTTCTCGATGGACCCGGAATCCCCAGGCTTTGAAGCGCTGCGCCAGGAGTTCCTCGAGCGCTACCTCAAGGGCTGCGCGGTCCACAGCAAATTATTCGACGGCATGGCCGAGCTGCTGGAAGACATCGAAAAAGCCAAACTGATCTGGGGCGTGGTCACCAATAAGCCACTGCGCTTTGCCGAACCGATCATGCAGCAGCTGGGCCTGGCCGAGCGCTCGGCGCTGCTGATCTGCCCCGACCATGTGAAAAACAGCAAGCCGGACCCGGAGCCGATGATCCTGGCGTGCAAGATGCTCGACCTGGACCCGGCCAGCGTGCTGTTCGTGGGCGATGACCTGCGCGATATCGAGTCCGGCCGCGACGCCGGCACCCGTACCGCGGCGGTGACCTACGGCTATATCCACCCGGACGACAACCCGCGCCATTGGGGTGCCGATGTGGTGGTGGATCACCCGCTGGAGCTGCGCAAAGTGCTGGATAACGCACTGTGCAGTTGCTGATTGGGAATGCTTGCGGCTGATGTGCCTTTGTGGCGAGGGAGCTTGCTCCCGCTGGCCTGCGTAGCAGGCCCATCTTTTGGGGCCGCTTCGCGCCCCAGCGGGAGCAAGCTCCCTCGCCACAAAAGCAAAGGCTGCGATCAATCACATGGATTTTCTGTGAATTCTGTCGAGGTTGTTTATGTTTGATTACTCCGCACGTCCAGAACTGCTCAAAGGCCGAATCATCCTGGTGACCGGTGCCGGTCGCGGGATTGGCGCGGCAGCGGCGAAAACCTACGCCGCCCATGGCGCTACCGTGCTGTTGCTGGGCAAGACCGAAGCCAACCTGGCCCAGGTCTATGACGAAATCGAAGCGGCGGGCCAGCCGCAACCGGTGGTGATCCCGTTCAACCTGGAGACCGCCCTGCCCCATCAGTACGATGAGCTGGCCGCGATGATCGAAAAAGAATTCGGCCACCTCGACGGCCTGCTGCACAACGCCTCGATCATCGGCCCACGCACGCCGATCGAGCAGTTGTCCGGTGAGAATTTCATGCGGGTCATGCACGTGAACGTCAACGCGATGTTCATGCTGACCAGCACCCTGCTGCCGCTGCTCAAACTGTCCCAGGATGCGTCGGTGGTCTTCACCTCCAGCAGCGTCGGGCGTAAGGGCCGGGCGTATTGGGGGGCTTATGGGGTGTCAAAGTTTGCGACCGAGGGGCTGATGCAAACCCTGGCCGATGAGCTGGAGGACGTGGCGGCAGTACGGGCCAACAGCATCAACCCCGGTGGCACGCGCACCAGCATGCGCGCCCAGGCGTACCCAGGGGAAAACCCGATGGAAAGGCCGGCGCCGGAAGAGATCATGCCGGTGTACCTGTACCTGATGGGGCCGGACAGTGCCGGCATCAACGGGCAGGCGTTCGACGCGCAATAACAGGCACCCTATAAAACCAAATGTGGGAGGGGGCTTGCCCCCTCCCACATTTTTTATTGCAGTGTTCTTTAGTTTTTCACCACTTCCTCAAGGGTGAAACGCCCCAGCGGGTTTTGCAGAAAGTTGCTCACATTCTTGCGTGAGATGTTGATGTACGGGCTGTAGTACAAGTCGATCCAGTTCACGTCCTGTTTCGCCAATTTCTGCAATTCCACATACATCTGCTCACGCTTGGCCGGGTCGGCCTCGATGCGTGCGGCGGCTACCAGGTCCTTGACCTTGTCGTTCTTGTAGCGGGTCATGTAGTTCTGGTTGGTGTCGTGGCCCAGCACGAAGGTGGTCTTCTGGTCCGGGTCGAGGATGTCGTTGGTCCAGTACATCACCGAAATATCGTACTCACCGTCCACCAGCATCTGCCAGCTTTGGGTCGGGTCGACCTTTTGCAGGTTGGCGGTCACGCCGACCTTGGCCAGTTGGTCCTTGATGATCACCGCAATCTGCTCGTCGGCTTCGTTGCCGGCGTTGACCACGTAGTTGAGCTTCAAGTCCTTGGCGCCGGCCTGCTCCAGCAGCTTCTTGGCGGCGGTCGGGTCGTACGGGCGCTGCAGGTTGTTGGCGTAGTGGTACAGCGAGCCCTTTGGAATGTAGGAATAGGCCACGGTGCCCTGACCGTAGGTGGCGGTCTTGACCAGCGATTGTTTGTCGATAGCCATGTCCAGCGCTTCACGCACTTCCTGCTTGGCCAGCAAGCCATGGGCGTGGTTGATCAGCAGGTGATCTTCACGGGTCGACGGGTCGGCGTGGATCACCACGTTCTTGTCTTTCTTCAGCTCTTCAACCCGTGAGAACGGCACGAAGATCGCCGTGTCCAGCTCGTTGTTCTGCACCATGCGCATGCGGGTGTTGTCGTCGGTGACGGACACCCACTCCACGCCATCCAGGCTCACGTTCTTGGCCTGCCAGAAGTTCGGGTTCTTCTTGAGGATCACCCGATCGCCCTTGCGCCACTCGTCCACGGTAAACGCACCGGAGGTCACCGGGTTTTCCGAGTAGGCGTCTTCGCCCATCTTGGTCATGGCTTTTTCCGACAGGATCGATACCGTCGGCGACGCCAGTTGCGAGAGGAAGGCCACCGCCGGAGTCTTGAGGGTGACCACCAGGGTTTTCGGGTCCGACGCCTTGGCGGTGTTGATCAGGTTGAACGGATCGGCCCACAGCGAGGCCTTGTTGTCGCGAATACGCAACAGGCTGAACGCCGCATCTTCGGCGGTGATCGGCGAGCCATCCGAGAACTTCGCATCACGCAGCTTGAAGGTGTAGGTCAGGCCGTCCTTGGAGATGTCCCAGCTTTCGGCCAGGCCCGGCTCCATCTTGGTGCCCAGGTTGTCGACGCGCACCAGGGTGTCGTAGACGTTGGCGAAGACCCAGGTGTCTCGGTTCTGAGCGCTTTTGATCGGGTCGAACGTGGTGCTGTCTTCACGGCAGCCGATGGTCAATACACCCGCCGCCTGGGCGAAACCAGCGGTCAGCGACCAGGCGGTCAATGTGGCGGCGGCGAGCAACTTCAAGTGGCGCGATTGCATATCACAACTCCTTGTTAATGAATGGCAGAGGGTTAAAGCAAAGGTTCTTCAAGCACGCAACTGTACCGATGCTCGTGCAGGAAATGCGTCGGCGGCAACACCACGGAACACATGGAGCGGGCATGCCGGCAACGCGGATGAAAGGCACAGCCCGTAGGCAAATTCAGTGGGCTCGGGGGTTCACCCGGCAAGGGCTCCGTAGGTAACGGCCGATGCGGGTCAATCTCGGGAATCGCATGGATCAGCGCCGCCGTGTACGGATGGCGTGGCGTTGTAAAGACCGCCTCCACCGGGCCTTCCTCGACGATCTTGCCCAGGTACATCACCGCCACGCGGTCGCACAGGCGGCGCACGATGGCGAGGTCATGGGCGATGAACAGGATCGCCAGGTTCATGCGCTGTTGCAGTTCCAGCAGCAGGTTGATGATCTGGCCCTGGATCGACACATCCAGCGCCGCCACGCACTCATCGGCGATGATCAGTCGTGGCTCCACCGCCAGCGCCCGGGCAATGCCGACGCGCTGGCATTGCCCGCCGCTGAGGGAGCCGGGTTTGCGGTCGGCGAGTTCGGGGCGCAGGCCGACCAGGTCGAGCAACTCATTCACGCGCGCGGGAATCTGCTGCGGCGCGACCTTGCGCTGCACCCGCAGCACTTCGGCGATGGTTTCGCCGATGGTGTGGCGCGGGTTTAGCGCGGCGTACGGGTCCTGGAAGATCATCGCGGTTTCATGCCGCAGGCGGGTGATGTCGATGGCGCTGCCATGCGCCATGTCGACGCCATCAAACAACACCTGGCCGGCGCTGATCGGGTTGAGGTGCAGAATGGCGCGGCCCAAGGTGCTTTTGCCGCTGCCGGACTCGCCGACCAGCCCCAGGGTTTCGCCCGCCGCCAGGTTCAGCGACACGCCGTTCACCGCCCTTACCCACTGCTTGTTCAAACCAAACAGGCCGGTGCCGGACGCGGCAAACTTCACCTCGAGATCCTTGATCTGCAACAGGCTCATGGCTGCGCTCCCAACGGGTAATGACAGGCGACGCGCGCGCCTTCCGGCAGCACCTCGGTACACAAGGCGCCGACCTGCGGGCAACGCGGGTTGAACCGGCAGCCGGCGGGCAATGCATCCAGCAACGGCGGCTGCCCGGGGATGGTGCGCAGCAAGGCGTGGCCACTGCTGTGGGCGGGCTGGCAGTCGATCAAACCGGCGGTGTACGGGTGCTGTGGCCGGGCCAGCAGGTCGTATTTGCTGCCGTGCTCGCAGAGGCGCCCGGCATACATCACGGCGATGGCGTCGCAGGTTTGCGCGACCACACCGAGGTCGTGGGTGATCATGATGATCGACAGACCGCGTTGATCGCGCAGGTCCAGCAACAGCCGCAGGATTTGCGCCTGCACCGTCACATCCAGGGCGGTGGTCGGCTCGTCGGCGATCAGCACTTTCGGGTTGCAGCCCAGCGCCACGGCGATCATTGCGCGCTGGCGCATGCCGCCGGAAAACTCGTGGGGGTAGTTGTCGATGCGCGCCTGGGGATCGGGAATGCCCACCTGGCGCAACACGTCGATGGCCTGCAACCGGGCATCTTTCTTCGATGCGCCCTGGTGCAGGCGAATGCCTTCGGCAATCTGTTCGCCAATGCGCATCAGCGGATCAAGGTGGCTGCTGGGGTTTTGGAAAATCATGCCCAGTTGCCCGCCGCGTATCGCGCGCATCCCCGCATCATCCAGCTGCAACAGGTCCTGCCCGGCCAGCCTTACAGCACCGCCCTGCACCCGCAGGTTGGGCGATGGCAGCAAGCGCATAAGACCGCGACAGGCCATGGTCTTGCCCGAGCCGCTCTCGCCCACCAAGCCAAGGATTTCGCCCTCGGCCAGATCGAAAGACACGCGGTCGACCAAGGTCACCTCGCGCCCGGCATTGTTGGCGATCACGCTGAGATCGCGCACCTGCAGCACACTCATGAGCGATCCCCCAACACTTGCGCCACGCCATCCGCCAGCAAGCTGAAGCCCATGGCCAAGGTCACGATGGCCAGCCCTGGGAAGGTGCAGATCCACCACGCGGTGGTGATAAAGGCTTGCCCCTCGGCCACCATCGTCCCCCACTCGGCGGTCGGCGGTTGCACGCCCAGGCCCAGGTAACTCACGGCGGCTCCATTGAGCAGCACCAATACGGCGTCAGACATGGAAAACACGATCGAGCCGAACATGGCGTTAGGCAATAAATGCCGGAACAGAATGCGCCCATGGCCAAAGCCCAGGCTCTTGGCGGCCAGGGCAAAGTCGCTTTCCTTGAGCACCAGTATTTGCGAGCGGATCAGCCGTGCATACGACACCCAGCCCACCAACGCCATGGCGATATAGAAACTCTTCAGGCCTGGACCAAGGATGGCCATGATCGCCAGCATCAACACCAGGAACGGGAATGCCAGGATCACGTCGATCAAGCGCATGCAGAAACTGTCGAAACGCCCGCCGATATAGCCCGACACCGCGCCGACAAAGGTGCCGATCATGAACGGGAAAATCACCCCGACGATGGCCAACTGCAGGTCAATGCGCGCGCCCCAGATGACCCGCGACAGGATGTCCCTACCGTAGTTATCCGTGCCAAAGGGATGAGCAAGGCTCGGGCCGAGCAAACTGATATCGGTGTTTTGCGCAATCGGGTCATAAGGTGCAATCCACGGCGCACACAGCGCCAGCGCCAGCCACACCAGCAAAATCAACAGGCCCCACGCAGCCGTCAGCCGGCCATTGCGAAAACCAAAACGCAGGCGCAGACGCCACGGGGCAATCAACGGGCGGCTGCTCATTGCATCTTCACCCGTGGGTCGAGGGCCACGGTCACCACGTCGGCGATGAAGTTGACCACCACTGTCGCGCAGGCGAGCACCATGGCGACGCCCTGCACCACCATGTAGTCGCGGGTGAAAATGCCGCGCACCAGCAACTGGCCGATGCCGGGAATGGCAAACAGGCTTTCGATCACCACCGTGCCGCTGATCAGCCAGCCGATATTCACCGCCAGCAGGTTGACCGCCGGCACCAGGGAATTGGGCAACACATGGCGGCGAAACACGGCGGCTTCCGACAGCCCACGAGCCCGGGCGGCGGTGACATGGTCAGCCTGCAACGCCATCAGCATGCTCGCCCGCAGGTTGCGCACCAACACCGCCGACAGCGCCAGGGCGATGGTCAGGCACGGCAGCACCATGTGATGCGCCTTGTCCAGCCAGGTGCGACCGTAACCGGACACAGGAAACAAGCCCCACTGCACGCTCAGCAACAGGATCAGCATCAAGCCCAGCCAGAACGCCGGCATGCCCAGGCCGACCGTGGTGAACACGCGGATCAGGTTATCCGCCCAGCCGCCCTTGTTACGCGCGGCCAACGTCGCCAGCGGCACCGCGATCAGCAGCGCCAGCACCACGCTGCCGAGCACCAATACCAGCGTGGGTTCGATGCGGGTGACGATCAGCTTGAGCGCGTCGACCTTGTACAGCAGCGATTGGCCGAGGTCGCCCTTGAGCAGATTTTTCAGGAAGTAGAAATATTGCAGCCACAACGGCTGGTCGAGGCCGTACTGGGCGCGGATTTTCAGCAAGGCGTCCGGCGTGCTGCGCGAACCCAGCAGGGCACGGGCCGGGTCGCCGGGAATCGAGCGCACCAGCACAAAGGTAATCAGGCTGATGCCAAACAGCACCGGCAGCAACTGCAGCGGCCGGGACAGGACAAAACGGTAGCGCGCCAGGTTCATCCGTCAGCCTCGATGACGCGCAAGGAAGTCCAACAGCACCGGGAAGTACGCCTGGGGTTCCTCATAAAAGGGCATATGGCTGCTGTTGGGGAAAACGTGCAATTGGGCGTGTTTGGCCGCCATTTTCATGCGCAGGGCACAGGCCGGGGTGAGTTCGTCGTGCTGGCCGGTGGTGATCAGGATCGGCATCGTGAACGCGGCCATCTCAGGGATGCGGTTCCAGTCCTTGAGGTTACCGATGTAGAGGAATTCGTTGGGGCCTTGCATGGTTTCGTAAGGGCCCATGTTCCAGTCGCCGAGGGAACGTTTGACCGGCTCGGGCCATTCGTCGAGACGGCACACGTGGCGGTAGTTGAGCAAGGTGATCGCGGCCTGGTACTGCGGGTGGTCCAGGGTGCCCATGGCTTCGTGGCGCTGCATCATCGCCACGGTTTCGCTGCCGAGGGCGCCACGCAGGCGTTCGAGCTCCTGGGACAGGTGCGGAATGTCACCGACGGTGTTTTCGAGGATCAGGCTTTTCAGCGCGTCGGGGTAATGGATGGCGTATTCGATGCCCAGCCAGCCGCCCCAGGAATGCCCGAGCAGATGCACGCGGCCCAGGCCCAGGGCTTGGCGCACGGTTTCGACTTCTTCGACATATCGGCCGATTTCCCACAGCGAAACGTCGGTGGGTCTGGCTGATGCGCCCGTGCCAAGCTGGTCGAATGCAACCACTCGCAGGTTGTGTTCCTTGAGCCAGCCATGGGCGTCGCGCAGGTAGTCACACGGCAGGCCCGGCCCGCCGTTGAGGCACAGCAGCACCTCATCGCCTTCGCCAAAGCTGTAGACCACGAGGTTATGGCCGTCGACTTGCACGTTGTACTGCTGGTCGGGGGCAATTTCACGCCACATGCATACATTCCTTGTGTTGTGTCGGCCTGGCAGGTAGCGGCCGTTTATCGACCAACACTACCGAGGATGCCGCGCGTCCATAACCTAGCATTTCTTATAGGTTTGGCCTGGCAGTCCTTCGCCGGGGCGTGGCATTCTACTTGCAGCAAGTCGAGATTCAAATGAATTCGGGAGCAGAACGGATGCTGGCCAAGCTTACTGCCTTAAATCACCGTCTGATGCCGGGCAGGAGCCTGGACGAGCAGATGGACAACACGTTTATCCTCGCCCAGCAGTTGGGTTTCGATGCACTGGTGTATGACTACACCCCGGTGCCGATCGACCAGGATGGCGCCTTGATCACCCCTTCGGTGCTGGAACTGCGCAACACCCCGCCCGACTGGCACGCCTTATGGTGCAGCAAGGGCTTCTACCAGATCGATCCGGTGCAACATCTGGCCCTGAGTACGGTGTCGCCCTTCGTGTGGTCCTACGATGTCAAGGTCGACACCCCCCTGCAAAAGATCATCGATCCCTGCCACGCCCCGGTGTCGACCTACCTGCATGACCAGCAGTTGACCTGCGGCGTCAGCGTGCCGATCCACCTGCCACGCGGCGGCTTCGCCTCGCTGACCGGCTTGCGTACCGGCAAGGCCCACAGTGTGCTGCAGGATGCGCAGCAGACCTTGTCGGATTTCAGCCTGATTTCCCACGCCTTGCAGGAAGCAGCCTACCCGCTGTTCAGCAAGGAACTGCGCACTTACCCGCATATTCACCTGACCAAACGCGAACGCGAGTGCCTCAAATGGGCCGCCGACGGCCTGACCGCCGCTGAAATAGCCACGCAACTGAGCCGCTCATTGGCGGTGGTCACCCTGCACCTGGCCTCGGCGATGCACAAGCTGGGGGCCAAGAACCGCGTACAGGCGGTGGTTCGCGCCACTCATTACCGCCTGCTGGAGGACTGACCGTCCGGCAAAACCTAGCTGTTTTGCTAGTTACTTAAATTTCCATGACGCCTTATCGTGTCCCTGATCCTTTTTTCAGAGCAGGGCACGAAATGGAATTCATCGAAAAGATCCGCGAAGGCTATGCGGCGTTTGGCGCCTACCAAACCTGGTACCGCGTCACCGGTGACCTCTCCAGCGGCCGCACCCCCTTGGTGGTTATCCACGGCGGCCCCGGATGCACGCATGACTATGTAGACGCCTTCAAGGACGTCGCCGCCAGCGGCCACGCCGTGATCCACTACGACCAGTTGGGCAACGGCCGCTCCACCCATCTGCCTGACAAAGACCCGTCCTTCTGGACCGTGGGCCTGTTCCTCGAAGAACTGAACAACCTGCTGGACCACCTGCAGATCAGCGATAACTACGCGATCCTCGGCCAGTCCTGGGGTGGCATGCTCGGCAGTGAACATGCGATTTTGCAACCCAAGGGCCTGCGCGCCTTCATCCCGGCCAACTCGCCGACGTGCATGCGCACCTGGGTCAGCGAAGCCAACCGCCTGCGCAAATTGCTGCCGGAAGGTGTGCATGAAACCCTGCTCAAGCATGAAGCCGCCGGCACCTATCAGGACCCGGAATACCTCGCGGCGTCGCGGGTGTTTTATGACCATCACGTGTGCCGGGTCAACCCTTGGCCGGAAGAAGTGGCACGCACTTTCGCCCAGGTCGATGCGGACCCGACGGTGTACCACGCCATGAGCGGCCCGACCGAATTCCATGTGATCGGCAGCTTGAAGGACTGGAAATCCATTGGCCGCCTGTCGGCCATCAACGTGCCGACGCTGGTGATTTCCGGCCGGCACGACGAAGCGACGCCGTTGGTGGTCAAGCCGTTCCTGGATGAAATCGCAGATGTGCGCTGGGCGCTGTTTGAAGACTCCAGCCACATGCCGCATGTGGAAGAACGCCAGGCGTGCATGGGGACCGTGGTGAAGTTTCTGGATGAGGTGTGTTCAGTACCGCACAACGTGCTCAAGGCGGGCTGAATGCTCAAGCTGGATGCATTCCAATTGTGGGAGGGGGCTTGCCCCCCGATAGCGGTGTGTCAGGAGCCAATCACTCAGCTGATACACCGTAATCGGGGGCAAGCCCCCTCCCACATTCAGGCCTCGCTAGCCTCGGGTTTGGTGACCTTCCTAGGCACCTCCGCCACCAACGGGATCTCCCTGCCCTCGGCATCAAACAGCTTGCCGCCTTTGAAGTAATCCCCATCACGCAGTTCCGACACATCACGGAAGCACAAACTGCGCTCAGTCCCCGCCACAAACACCGATTGCTGGTCCGAATTGCCCACGGTGAAATGGTTGAACGCCAGGTTCAGCAGGATCGCCATGATCGCCGAGGAGCTGATCCCCGAGTGAAAGATGGTCGCAAACCAACTCGGAAAGTGATCGTAGAAGCTCGGCGCAGCAATCGGGATCATGCCAAAACCGATGGATGTCGCCACGATGATCAAGTTCATGTTGTTGCGGTAATCGACCTTTGACAAAGTGCGGATACCGCTGGCTGCCACAGTGCCGAACAGCACAATCCCCGCCCCGCCCAGCACCGAGGTGGGCACCGCCGCGATCACTCGCCCCATAAAAGGCAGCAGGCCGAGGACCACCAGGAACAGCCCGCCCGTGGCCACCACAAAGCGGCTCTTGACCCCGGTAACCGCGACCAGGCCGACGTTCTGGGCGAAGGCACTCTGGGTGAAGGACCCGAAGATCGGCGCAAACATACTCGACAGCATGTCGGCGCGCAGGCCATTGCCGAGGCGTTTGGAATCAACCTTGGTGTCGATGATTTCACCCACGGCCAGGATGTCCGCCGAGGTCTCGACCAGGGTCACCATCACCACGATGCACATGGAAATGATCGCGGCGACATGGAAGGTGGGCATGCCGAAATGGAATGGCGTGGGGAAACCGAACATTGGCCCCTGGGTCACGCCGGAAAAATCGGCCATGCCGAGGAACACTGCAATCACGGTGCCGATCACCATCGCCAGCAGGATCGACAAGCGCGAAATGGTCGCGCTGCCGATCTTGCTCAGCAGCAACACCAGCACCAGCGTCAATGCCGCCAGGCCGATATTTGACATGCTGCCGAAATCCGCGGCGCGGCTGTTGCCGCCCATGGCCCAGCGCGCCGCGACGGGCATCAGGGTCAGGCCGATAGTGGTGATCACAATACCCGTCACCAGCGGCGGGAAAAACTTGGTGATCCGCGAAAACACCGGGGTAATCAGTAGCCCGATAAACGACGCGGCCATCACCGCCCCGAGAATCGCCGGCACCCCGCCAGCGCCATCGCTGCCGACAATCGCCACCATGGTTGCCACACCGGCAAACGAGACGCCCTGCACCAGCGGCAACTGACAGCCAAAAAACGGTAGCCCCAGGGTCTGCAATAGCGTGGCCAAGCCACCGGCAAACAATGACGCGGCAATCAGCAAGCCGATGTCTGCCGGCGACAACCCGGCTGCCTGGCCGACGATCAACGGTACCGCGACGATACCGCCGTACATGGTGAGCACATGTTGCAGGCCGTAAGCCATGTTGGCGGCGACGCCGAGATTCTCATCTTCTGGCCGCTGCGGTGACGCCTTCGGGATAGTCATGGTGAGGAGTTCTCTGTTTTTGTTGTGCGGCCACTGTATGCAATGTTCGGACTGGATGTCCATAGAGTTGTATACAATCAATCGAACAAGATACCCTCCATCGGCGTTACAAAAACAATTCGGCCGAGATGAGCCAGAACGCCAAAGGACCTAGAACAATGAAAAAGGCATTACAGGGCGCCACCGTTGCACTCACGCTCCTCGGCGGTGGGGAGGCCGTCGCGGTGGAATGGATGAACAACAGCGTAGGATTTCGCTACGGCCAGCAATTCACCAACCCGAATAACCCCGACGAGTTCAGCAAGCGCATCTACAGCTTTACCCACGCCAGCGGCTACCGGTACGGCAGCAATTTCCTCAACCTTGATGTGTTCCTGTCCGACAGCCGCGACCCGCGCAAGGGCACCGATCATGGTGGGAGTGAGGTGTACGCGGTGTATCGCCACCAGTTGTATGCGTCGCGGGTATTCGACGTGCCGCTGGGCACCGGGCTGATCAAGGATTACGCGCTGACCCTGGGCTTCGATGCCAACCGCAACAACAACTTCGCCTCAGCCAAGAAGCGTGCGCTGGTGATCGGCCCGACCTTGAAGTTCAACACCGTCGGCGTGCTGGACCTGAGCCTGATGTACTACAAGGAAAGTAACCACACCGGCATCCCCGGTGCAAAAGAGTCGAACCACACCTTCGACGACACCTACCTGCTCAACCTGACGTGGATGCGCCCGTTCGAAATCGCCAACCACGCGGCGAAATTCCAGGGTTTTATCAATTACGTCGGCGAAAAAGGCGAGGACTACCACGGCCGCGACACCGCGCCGGAAGCCCTGATGCGCACCGCGCTGATGGTGGCGGTGCGACCGGGCAAAAGCGTCAAGCCGAACCTGTACCTGGGGGTGGGTTACGAGTACTGGCATAACAAGTTCGGCGTGGATGGCGGCCGGGGTAGCCGCACCTCAACGCCGACGGTGAACCTTGAGGTCACCTTCTAATACCTGAAGGAATCCAATCAAGTGTGGGAGCTGGCTTGCCTGCGATGGCATCGCCCCGGTGCAACTGACACATCGAGTCGCCTGCATCGCAGGCAAGCCAGCTCCCACACTTGGATCGGATTGTCACTTCAGGCTTGTGCCAGTGCCGAATTACCCTTTTTGGGCCGCGCCAGCCAGTAACCCAACACCGCCAACGGCGCGGTCGCCAACATCACGATCACCGTAATCAGCAGCGGCTCATCGATCATCCACGACACTATCAGGCTCGCGAGAAAGCACAGCCCCAGTTGCAGGGTGTTTTGCAGGGCTGCCGCCTTGCCGGAATTTTCCGCAAAGGGCATCAGCGCATTCGCCACCACGATGGGGTAACTCGCGCCGTTGCACAGCGCCATCAGGCAGAACGGAATCAGCAAGGTAGTGAGGGTCGGTACCGTCAACGTGGCGACCAGGTATAACGCCACCATGCTGATGCAGTACGCCAGCAGCAACCAGGGCAGCAGCGTCTTGCCCTGAACGTGCTGCAGGGCGCTGCGGCAACTGTAGCCACCGACCAGAAACGCCAAGGTCGGCAGCACGTAGCTCAGGCCAATGTCATTCGGGCTGTAGCCCATGCCACCGAGGATGAAGGGGGACGCCGTCAACCACGCGAAAAAGCTGGCAGAGCACGCGGCGAAGATCATGACGTTGCCGGTAAACACGCGCGAGGTGAACAACTGGCCATAGCCCAGGCGCGAAGGTGCGCCCTCCTGCGCCCGAGGTTTCGGCGGCGTACGCAGGAACAACGTCGGCAGCAGTAACAGCAGCGACACGCCCAGCAATACACCGAAGATCGCCTGCCAACCGAAGTGGTTCAGTACCATTGCACCCAACAACGGCGCCAGCGCTGGCGACAATGACATCAGTGGCATGATGCTGGCGAACACACGGTGCGCCTTGTCGGCCGGGTAGCGGTCGATGACCAAAGCCTGCCAGCTTACGGCGGCGGCGCACACGCCAATTGCCTGCATAAAGCGCAGCGCCAGCAGTTGCGGCGTCGTCTCGACCCAGAACATCCCCGCGCAGCCCAGCACAAACAGGCTCAGGCCGGCGAGCAGCACCGGTTTGCGCCCCAGGCGGTCGGACAACGGCCCCCACACCAGTTGGCCCAGTGCAAAGCCGGCGAGGAAAATACTCAAGCTGGCGCCTACCGCGCCCGCGCCAATGTGCAGGTGCTCGCCCATGGCGCCGAACGCCGGTAAGTACATGTCCATGGCCAGGTAACCGAGCATGCTCAGCCCCGCCAGGTACCAGGTGAAACCAAAAGAATTTTTCATTGAAGCCTTGCTTAACCTGCCATCAAACTATTTGCTGACTGGCGCCCATTATGAAGCTGACAGTATGTGTGTGAAGCGATAATAATTGGACACTCTTATCAATATTTTTGAAGGCACTCGCCATGTGGTCCGAATACTCCCTGGACGTGGTCGACGCCGTGGCGCGCCATGGCAGCTTCAGCGCCGCCGCCCAGGAATTGCACCGTGTGCCGTCCGCTATCAGCTATACCGTGCGTCAGCTTGAGGAATGGTTGGCAGTGCCGTTGTTTGTGCGCCGACACCGCGACGTAGAGCTGACGCCCGCAGGTCGGCTGTTTATCGACGAAGCCCGTAGCGTGATGAAAAAAATGCTCGGCACGCGGCGTTTGTGCCAGCAAGTGGCGAATGGCTGGAGTGGCCAGTTGAAGGTCGCGGTGGATTCCATCGTCAAACCTCAGCGTTGTCGGCAACTGGTGCTGGATTTCTATCGACAGTTTCCCGAGGTGGAATTGCTGCTGGAGTACGAGGTGTACAACGGTGTATGGGATGCCCTGGCAGACGAGCGCACCGATATTGTGATCGGCGCCACCAGCGCGGTGCCGGTGGCCAGTCACTTTACCTTTCGCGATATGGGCTTGTTGAACTGGCTGTGCGTGGTCAGCGCGCGGCACCCACTGGCGAGCATCGACGGGTTGCTGAGTGACGATCAACTGCGCCCTTTCGCGTCACTGTGCATGACCGACACCTCGCGCAACCTGCCCAAGCGCGACACCTGGACCCTGGATAACCAGCGGCGGCTGGTGGTGCCCAATTGGTCCTCGGCCATCGATTGCCTGCGTGACGGCCTGTGTGTCGGCATGGCCCCCGCGCATCAGGTGTTGCCGTGGATCGAACGCGGTGAACTGGTGGCGCTGCAGCTGAGCCGGCCGTTTCCGGCCAGCCCGTCGTGTGTGGCCTGGGCGCAGAGCAAGCTGTCGCCGGCCATGGCGTGGTTGCTGGAGTATTTGGGGGATACCGAGACGATGAACCAGGAGTGGCTGAACGGAAACGATCCCTGACAATCATGGAGATCCCCCTGTGGGAGCGCGCTTGCCCGCGATGGCGGAGTGTCAGTTTGCCAATATTTCGACTGATACACCGCTATCGCGGGCAAGCCCGCTCCCACAGGGTGGACGTCATTTCAATCCAATAGACGGGTGATGGCGCGCACGATCATCTCGACTTCCTTGGCATCCAGGGTCAGCGGTGGCAGCAGGCGAATGACCTTGCCCCGCGTGACGTTGATCAGCAAACCGTGCTCCTGTGCGGCACGCTGGGCCAGGTCACGATAGGGGTTCGCCAGCTCGATACCGATCATCAACCCCTGCCCCCGAATCGCCAGCACCTGCGGGTGCTCACTCAACTCCACCCGCAACCGCGCCAGCAAGCGCTCACCCTGCTGCGCCGCGTTCTGCAGCAAGCCTTGTTCTTCGATGATGTCCAGCACGGTGCACCCGACCCGACACGCCAACGGGTTGCCGCCGAAGGTGCTGCCGTGGCTGCCCGGTGTAAATAACTGAGCCACGGCGGCGCGGGCCAGGCAGGCGCCGATCGGTACACCGTTGCCGAGGCCTTTGGCCAGGGTCATCACGTCCGGGACGATGCCTTCATGCTGGAAGGCAAACCAGGCGCCGGTGCGGCCGATGCCGGTCTGGATTTCGTCGAGCATCATCAGCCAACCGTGGCGCGTGCAGTGATCACGCACGGCTTGCAGATAGCCCGGCGGCGCCGGCAGTACGCCACTTTCGCCTTGGATCGGCTCCAACAGCACCGCCGCGATACGCGTGCCAAATGCTTGTGTGATGGCTTCTATCGCGGCGATATCACCAAAGCACACCTTGAGAAAATCCCCCGGCAAACGCTGGAAGCCCAGGCGCACCGATGGCCCATCGCTCGCGGCCATCGTGCCCAGTGTGCGGCCATGAAAGGCGTTTTCCATCACAACGACCAGCGGCGCTTCGATGCCCTTTTTCCAGCCATGCAGCCGCGCCAGTTTCAGCGCTGTTTCGTTGGCTTCGGCACCGGAATTGTTGAAGAAAGCGCGGTCCAGGCCGGACAGCTGGGCCAGGCGCTGGGCCAGCCGTTGTTGCCAATCGATGCTGTAGAGGTTGGAGGTATGCAACAGCAAACCCGCCTGCTCGCTGATCGCCGTCACCAGCCTGGGGTGCGAATGACCGACATTGGTCACCGCCACGCCGGCCACCGCATCCAGGTATTCGCGACCTTGCTGGTCCCACAGGCGCGTGCCCAGGCCACGGGTAAAACTCAGGGCCAAGGGTTGGTACGTGGTCATCAGGCAGGCGGCAGTCATGGTGCGGGCTCCAGTGCATCGTAGTGATGGGAGCAGTATCGTTAACCACCTGAGCTGGATAAACTGCGCATTCCTGCAATGACTTTAAATCAGGGCTTGATAATGGACCTGTTCCAGGCAATGTCGGTGTACGTGAAAGTGGTCGAGGCCGGCAGCATGACGGCGGCAGCCCAAGCCTGCGGCATGTCCACGACCATGGTCGGCAACCACCTGCGCGCCTTGGAGCAACGATTGGGCGTCAGCCTGCTCAAGCGCACCACGCGCAAGCAAAGCCTCACGGAATTTGGCGGGCAGTATTACCAGCGCTGCCTTGAGGTGCTGGGGCTGGTGGCCGACTCCGAGCAGCTTGCCGAGCAAGCCCACAGCGACATCCCCAAAGGCACCCTGCGGATCACTGCGCCCCCCGTGTTCGGCACCGAACGCCTTACACCGGCCTTGAGCGAATTTTCCCGGCGCTACCCGCAGATCAACCTGTATGTGGTGCTAAGTAATGAGCGGATGGACTTGGTCGACAGCGGCTTCGACGTGGCCATCCGTCTTGGCGAACTGGAAACCTCCAGCCTGATCGCCAGGCCCATGCAGGACTACACCCTCACCCTCTGCGCGTCGCCAGCCTACCTGGCGCGACGCGGCACGCCTTCGAGCCCAGCAGAACTGCAGCAGCACGACTGCCTGGCGTTCGCCTACCCGGCGAATGACAACTGGCGCGATACCGAAAAACTGTGGCGCATGACCGGTGATGGAGGCGAGCTGGAGGTTCCGGTGTCCGGCTCATTGACCATCAACAGCTCGCAAGGCTTGCGCCAGGCGGCCGTAAACGGCATGGGCATCATCATGCTGGCCGATGCCCTGGTGCAACCGGACCTGGAGAGCGGCAAGTTGGTGGCCTTGCTGACCACCTATAAACTGCCCAGCCGCCCCATGCACCTGCTCTACGGCCAGGACCGTTATCGCCTGCCCAAGCTACGCGCCTTTGTGGATTTCGCCATGGAGAAATGGGCGCGCTAGAGACCGTGTGGCAATCGCTACATCGGTGACATCGCCACGAGTCAATGCGCGTAGGACTGTTCTGATAAATTTCCGATGTGCACACAACAAACCTAACCTCCCCCGCGTATTCGACCTTGAGCGTTCTTTCTCCAACTTTGTCTCATACAACCAGTCATACATTTCCCTCCCAGGCAAACAGAGACTTCTCTAGTGTTTCCTGCGTAACCGAAGGAATGCTTCGGTCAGGACGAAATCATCCGACGTATCGGTAAACCATGCCTTGGAGACATTCAATGACAAACTTACTCACCCCCGCTATTTCACCTTCCGCGCTCAGCTTGAACACGTTACAGCGCTCCTCAGCTGATCAACCGAACGACGCCACCCAAGAGACGAATGATCCGGTAATCGCCGCATTTGAGCGCGCAAGAGAAAACACAGGAATAGTCTCGAGCCACCTTCTTCCGTTACAGAAAGTCGCGGCGCAGACCAACTCCATCATCGGCATACGCCCAGTAGAAAACGTCGCAACCGGGTTGATCGAAGCGGGCCATCCCACCAAGGACTTTCATATCAAGGGAAAAAGCGCCAACTGGGGACCGCAAGCCGGACTGATCTGTACTGACCAGGCTTTCAGCAAGCTTGAAAAGTTCAAGGACGATGCCCCCGAAAAAGTGACCAACGCGAATAAGCAAATCCAGGCGTGCATCAGCGACGGGCATGCAGTTGCGACCCCCCTGAAGGTCCCGCGCAGCCGTCTCGACGAATTGATGAAACTCGGCCTGATCAATGAGCTGGCAACGAAAGAGCACGGCGGCACACTGAGTTTCACTGCCCAAGGGCCAAGTCAGCATCTGTACGCCTTCGAAGGTAGACGCACATCGCCTTTAGAAGACAGTTATTTCATTAGCCATCAGGGCAAGCCGGTTGATGTCCTGGCGAAACACGTAGGAAAAGACGCAATTACGGCCGACTATGACCTGCACATGGTGGCGCCCCACATCAGCGACCTGGGCCCCCAGGACAGGCTTCCAGTACCCGATATTGCACACAGTGTTTTCACCACACGTGTCGATCACTACAGACAGCAACAACCAGACCCCAGGGCTTTCCTGGTGCCGGAAGCGTTACGCGCAGACTATGAAAGCGCCGAACATTTCTATCAAAAGGAAAATCCCGATCTGGGCAATGCCACACCGCGAATAGAGCAAATGATCAGACTGATCAATGACCGGCTGGTGACTCCCCCCAGTGAAGAGCGGGTGGTACACCACAATGCAGACTCCGGCAGCTACGTAACAGATGTGAGCGCCAACTATCCGGCGACTTTCTTCTTGCCCACCAAATTGGGGCGTTTCGACGAAATCTGCATCATCAACGACAGCAAAGAAATGGCGGAACTGATCAGAACAGCCAAAGACAGTGGTTATCACGTGCCGCTGAATCCGCTCTGGGAGAGCGAAGTGGTCAGTATCAAGCGCACCGGCTTTACCCATGCACAAGAGCGGCTGGCGTCAGCCTAGCGTCAAGGTTGAACGCCTGGCGCACACAAAAACAGCAGCCTGATAACAGGGTTATCGAGGCTGCTGTCGGGCCCGCATTTATGCCGAGATCAGACCGTTGATCTTCACGGTAGGATTCACGTCAGCGTCGTAGTCCACGCCGTCGATTTCAAAGCCGAACAAACGCAGGAACTCCGCCTTGTAACCGGCGAAATCACTGATCTCGTTGACGTTGTCGTCGGTGACCTGGTTCCACAGCGCCGCCACGGCGTCCTGGACTTTCGGTTCCAGCTCGGCCAGGTCGGCACGCAGGCGGCCGTCGGCGTCGAGTTTAGGCTCGCTGCCGTACAGGCTGTCCTTGAACAGGCCGTAGACCTGCTCGATGCAACCTTCGTGAGTGCCCTGCTCTTTCATCACTTTGAACAGCAGCGACAGGTACAGCGGCATGATCGGGATGGCCGAGCTGGCCTGGGTGACCACCGCCTTGAGCACCGACACACGGGCGTCGCCCTTGAGTGCAGCGAGGTTGTCGCGCAGGGTCAGGACTTTCTTGTCGAGGTCTTTCTTGGCTTCGCCGATGGAGCCGTTCCAGTAGATGTCCTGGGTCAGCTTTTCACCGAGGTAGGTGAACGCGGTGGTCTTGGCGCCTTCGGCGAGGACGTCGGCGTCACGCAGGGCGTCGATCCACAGCTGCCAGTCTTCACCACCCATGACTTTCACGGTGCCGTCGATTTCTTCCTGGGTAGCCGGCTCAAGGGTGGTGTCGACCACAACGCCTTTGTCGGTGTTGATACCGCGCAGGGTCACGGCCTTGCCGATCGGCTTGAGGGTGGAGGTGTGCACCACGCCTTGTGGGTCGGTACGGCGTGGCGCGGCCAGGCTGTAGACGACCAGGTCGATCTTGCCCAGGTCTTTCTTGATGGTTTCGATGGTCAGGCGCTTGATCTCGTCGGAGAACGCGTCGCCGTTGATGCTCTTGGCGTACAGGCCTTTTTCGACGGCAAACTTCTCGAACGCAGCGCTGTTGTACCAGCCGGCGGAGCTCAACTTGCCTTCTTCGCCTTCTTTCTCAAAAAACACGCCCAGGGTGTCGGCACCGCAGCCAAACGCGGCACTGATGCGCGCGGCCAGGCCGTAACCGGTGGAAGCACCGAGGACCAGCACCTTTTTCGGGCCACCTTCGATGACGCCGTGTTGAGTCACGTAGTCGATCTGTTCCTTGACGTTCGCTTCACAGCCAACAGGGTGAGCGGTCACACAGATAAAGCCACGAACCCGCGGTTTGATGATCATAAAATTTCTGCCTCTTCCAAGGTGTCGAAGGCCAGTGGTGGCCACTCAACTTCAATCGTACCGGTCTATGACGTCCGAAAAACCGAAGCGTCACGATAGTCGTAAATCTTCCGTTTACAAAATCCAATCCAATCAACGCATCGAGGGGTTAAAAACCGTGTAAGGCCTTCACAATTTCGCACTATTTAAAACGCCAATCCCGCGCAGAACGCCTTATTATGCGGTAGTTGTTTCAACATGTTTCAAAACCTAACCACTCGCGGCCACGGATCCGGACCTGTCGAATGGCGTCCTGCTGGAGCTGAGTTACATGAATATGCCTGCCTTGCGTAAAAAAGCGGTATCGGTCGCCTGGGTACTCGGCGTGTTGCTGATCATTGATGTGTTCCCCGAGACCACCCTGGTCTTTCTCGGCCTGGTGGTGGTCTGCGGTATCTACGACTTCCTGCGCAATGGCCTGTATGACGCGCCCACGATCAAGAAATACTTTATCGGCAGTGGCCGCAACACCTGGCTGCTGGCGCCGTTCAATACCCTATTCGACCTGGTGAGCTCGCATAACCGCCATGTCTACACGATGCAGGACCTGCCACCCGCCTGGCGAGAAGACCTGCAACGGGTGATCGATGACGCCATGGCCCACAAGGACGAAATCATCGGCTACCTGGACGAACGCATGGCCGAGAAGAAGCGCGGCATGCTGTTTTTCCAGTGGTATGGCCACCCCATCGAGACCACCCTGGACATTCCGCAACTGCGCAAAAAACTCCCGTTCGTGAAAACCATTGGTGTGTCGGTGTTCAATGAGAACCGCTCGACCTCGTTTCACTTCGGCCCCCTGCGCATGATGTTCCGCGTGCTCTACAACATGGCCCCGGCGCCCCATCACGAGGGCGTCTACATCCAGGTGGGCAAGCACAAGCATTACTGGCACGACGACCCGCTGTTCATCTTCGATGACACGTTGATGCATGCGTCTTTCAACAAAAACGATGCCAAGCGTTACTGTCTGTTTATCGATATCGTGCGGCCGACCCCGGTACCCCGGGTTCTTAACGCCGTGATCGCTGGGTTTGCCGGCATGGCCTTTACCCTGCGTCGGGTTTTCTACAAAAACTGGAAGCTGATTCAGTGAGTTCTGCGGCATGATGGTGCTGGACGGTGTTTGCACTCGGCCTTGCGCCTGAGTTAAATAACCGTCTCGTGCGTCCGAATTCGGCGCCCATCATTCTCAAGCCATCGCAGCCCCTCGCGGGTGCGGTGGCTGCGCTTTCAAGGAATCAGAATGCCCCAACGTCAAGTCATCAACGCCTCCGTCAGCCCCAAGGGCAGCCTCGAAACCCTGTCCCAACGTGAAGTGCAGCAACTGAGCGAAGCCGGTACCGGCAGCATCTACACCCTGTTCCGCCAGTGCGCCCTGGCCATTCTCAACACGGGCGCGCATATCGACAACGCCAAGACCATCCTCGACGCTTATAAAGACTTTGAAGTGCGCATCCACCAGCAGGACCGCGGCGTGCGCCTGGAGCTGTTGAACGCCCCCGCCGATGCCTTCGTCGACGGCGAAATGATCGCCAGCACCCGCGAAATGCTCTTCAGCGCCCTGCGTGACATCGTCTACACCGAGAACGAGCTGGACAGCCAGCGTATCGACCTGAGCAATTCCCAGGGCATCACCGACTACGTGTTCCACCTGCTGCGCAACGCTCGTACGCTGCGCCCCGGTGTCGAGCCGAAGATCGTGGTGTGCTGGGGCGGGCACTCGATCAATACCGAAGAATACAAGTACACCAAGAAAGTCGGCCACGAACTGGGGCTGCGCAGCCTGGATGTGTGCACCGGCTGCGGCCCTGGCGTGATGAAAGGCCCGATGAAGGGCGCGACCATTTCCCACGCCAAGCAACGCATTACCGGCGGGCGCTACCTGGGCCTGACCGAGCCGGGCATCATTGCCGCCGAAGCGCCGAACCCGATCGTCAATGAGCTGGTTATCCTGCCGGATATCGAGAAACGCCTGGAAGCCTTCGTGCGCGTCGGCCATGGCATCATCATCTTCCCCGGCGGCGCCGGTACGGCAGAAGAGTTCCTGTACCTGCTGGGCATCCTGATGCACCCGGATAACCGCGACCTGCCGTTCCCGGTCATCCTCACCGGACCGAAACACGCCGCGCCCTACCTGCAACAGCTGCACGCCTTCGTCGGCGCCACCCTGGGTGAAGCAGCGCAAGCGCACTACCAGATCATCATTGATGACCCGGCCGAAGTGGCGCGCCAGATGACCGCGGGGCTCAAGGCGGTGAAGCAGTTCCGCCGCGAGCGCAACGACGCCTTCCACTTCAACTGGCTGCTGAAGATCGACGAAGGCTTCCAGCGCCCGTTCGACCCGACCCACGAGAACATGGCCAGCCTGCAGTTGAGCCACGCACTGCCGCCGCACGAACTGGCCGCCAACCTGCGCCGTGCGTTCTCGGGGATCGTGGCGGGTAACGTGAAGGACAAGGGCATTCGCCTGATCGAGCAGAACGGCCCGTATGAAATCCACGGTGACCCGGCCATCATGAAACCGCTGGACGAACTGCTACAGGCCTTCGTCGCTCAGCACCGCATGAAGTTGCCGGGCGGCGCGGCCTATGTGCCGTGCTACCGCGTGGTTCAATGAATTAGCGCTCAACCGACCCTGCACAGCACGAAGTCTTGCCGACTTTGACTGCGATCACGTCGCCGGCGGGCTCGACAATGGCGTGCAGGGAAGGCGGATAATGGGGTGGCGGTTGGTCATGGTTTGTATCGCTTTAAACCCGGTGGAAGGGGGGCGAGCAAGGACAGTTGGGACTAGTGTTTTACCTGTTCCAACTCACCCACACCCAATGAGCGACCTATGGACCAACGGATATTGTGCTCTGTCATTCCTTACCCCAGGGTAAGGAATATCACGATGGAGCACTTCACTATGGCAACCGCCACCCTGACCTCGAAAGGTCAAATCACCATTCCAGTCCAAGTCAGGACTGCCCTCGGCCTGGAAACAGGAGACCGGGTTGAATTTGTCGAAATGGAAAACGGACAGTTTTCCATCATTGCCGCGAGCAAGACGGTTCAGGACCTCAAGGGGCTGATCCGCAAACCTGCCAAGGCCGTCTCCATCGAACAGATGAACCAGGCCATCGCAGCGCAGGGAGCAAACGCCGGATGATCGGGCTGGATACCAATGTGCTGGTACGCTACGTCACCCAGGATGATCCCGTTCGCCGCCGGTTGCGAGTACACGGCCACCTTCGACCTCAACGCGATCAAGACAACGGGCATGAAGCGGCTGGCCTGAACCACAGCGTTGCGACAGCGAGCGGGCTTTGGTAAAAAGCGGCTTATCACCTTGATCGAGAGAAAGACTACGTGCGCACGTTTCTACTCGCAGCGCTGGCCATCGCCCCCACCCTCGCCCAGGCAGACACCATCGCCTGGCCCGACCTGCCGGAAACCTGCTTTGTCAGTGGTCGCTCTGCCACCAGCACGGACGTCGACGCTGGCTGTGCGGCGTTCCTGATCAATGTAAAAGGCAAGGCCGCCGGCACGCCGATCAAGCTGGATATTCCGCAGTACGCCCTGCACATCGACGAAACCACCGGCAAGGAAACCCCGGTGATCCTCATCCAGGCGGAGGAGAACGGCGAGGTCAAGGCAGTGGGCTACAGGGAACTGGGCACCGATCAGCTCGGTGCCGCGCTGCTGCGGGAGGTTCGACTCCTGGGCACCCAGAAGCCGATTTAGCCGAGACTCAGCGAACCCAACCGCCACCCTGCCAGTGGTACCCATCATTACGCTGCACCCAATGCGGATGCACATAGCGATAGCCCTCGCGCACCGGCTCCCAATGGCCGTGCACCGCGACATAGCGCCCGCCTTCCCAGCGCCAGTAACCGCGTGACCATATGTAGCCGTAGCGCACCGGTGGCTCGACTTCGATCACCTGCACCGGCGGCGGTTGCGGCGCGACGACTTCTACATACTCCCGTTGCACCGGCCTGCGCTCATGCACGACGCGCTCTTGCACACACCCGGATGCCGCGACGACCATGGCCGCCAATGCTGCATAACGTAGCCACATACAAACCCCTCGGGCGCTGACGCCCACCACTTACACTGCAAAAAATGCCCCCTTGTTGCAGCCGCTCTCCTGATCGGCCATGGATCTTTTTTAACAGGTAATGTCTGTCGGGTTGCTGAACCTGAGGGCGTTGCACTCAGGAGCGCAGATGAAAGGCACCGTCAGCATTGGCCCACTCAAGCGGGCCCGAAACGCTCCAGCACCGCCTCCACAAACCGTCGCAACTTGGCAGTGCGCTGGCGATTTGCGGTGTAGAGCAAATGCATCGGCCGGCTCGGGGCCTCGAAGTTCGCCAGCACTTGCACCAACTCGCCCCTCAACAGCGCCGGGCGCAGGAAGTCTTCGGGCCCCAGGACAATACCGAAGCCCTCCAGCGCAGCCGACATCAACGCCCTGCTTTCGTTGATTTGCAGTCGGCTGGCAACCTGCACGCGGTAAGGTGTCGGGCCTTGGTAAAGCACCCATTCACGATCTGCCGGGCGCGACCAGAAGGCGTAGCCCAGGCATTCGTGATGCATAAGGTCGGCCGGCACCTGCGGCGTACCACGCGCCGCCAGGTACGCAGGCGAGGCGCAGACGACCAAGCGATAAGGTGCCAGAGGCCGAGCCGTCAGGCTGTTAGTAGCCAAGGGACCGATGCGAAATGCCGCTTCATAGCCCTCGTCCACCAGGTCGACGAAACGATCTGTCAGGTGCAGGTCGATTTCCACCTCGGGGTTATCACGCAGAAATTCGGTAATCAATGGCATCAGGCTGTAGGAACCGAAGGTCACCGGGGCAGTAATTTTCAGCTTGCCACGCGGGGTGTCATTCATGATCTGCGCCAGGGAATCGGCGGCCTCGGCCTCCGTCAGGATGTGTTTGCAGCGCTCGTAGTACGCGCTACCCAACTCCGTCAGGCTTTGGCGACGCGTGGTGCGGTTGAGCAAGCGCGCGCCGAGGCGTTGCTCCAACGCACTGACATGCTTAGCCACCATCTGCGGTGACAGGTTCAAACGCTCGGCGGCGCGGGCGTAGGAGCCCAGTTCAGCGGCCATCACGAAGGCACTCATGCTGGATAGACGGTCCATCATTCCCAACTCCCAGTAATAACAGCCACGCCAGAGCGATCATTTATCGCCAAACAGTTGCCAATCATCATAGCGACTCCCCCCTTTCAACAGGAGCAAGGCGATGAAGATCGGTGTTATTGGAGCAGGTTTTATCGGGCGCGCCGTGGCCCAACTGGCACTGGCGGCCGGGCATGAGGTGATGTTGAGCAACTCCCGCGGCCCACACACCATGAGCAGCGTGGTCAGCGGCATACTCGGCGTGCAAGTGGGCAGCGCCGAAGACGCCGCCAAATTCGGCGACGTGGTGCTCGTGGCAATCCCCTTGGAACATTACCGCAGCGTCCCGGCGCAATGGCTTGAGGGCAAGACCGTGATGGACGCCAATAATTACTACCCGGACCGCGACGGGCATATCCCGGCCCTGGATCGCTTTGAAACCACCACCAGCCGACTGCTTGCCGAGCATTTGCCCCATTCGCACGTGGTGAAAGTATTCAATGCAATCTTCGCCCCCGACCTGACGCAGGACGCCCGCCCACATGGCGCACCCGAGCGTCGAGCATTACCGGTGGCCGCGGACGACACGGCAGCGAAGGCACAGGTCATCACGTTACTCGACGAACTGGGTTTCGACGCCGTGGACGCCGGAGGCCTGGATGAAAGCTGGCGGCTGGAACGGGGCAAGCCTGCGTATTGCGTCCCGCTGGACCAAGCGGGTTTGAAGGCAGCGCTGGCGGCCGCCGAGCGTACGGTTGAACTGCCGCCTGTCGAGCGCTCCCGTATTTAAAAACACAAAAAAACCGCTGACCGTTACCGGTTCAGCGGTTTTTTCGTGACCGGTGAGATCCTGATCTCAGAACCTCGCCAGCGCCTTACAACGCCAGGTCAGATGCCGGCTTGCTCGGCTCAGCCGCAGGCTTGGCAGCCTCAGGCGCCTTCACAGCGGCCTTTTGCGGAATCACAGGCGGTGTTGGCAGTTGCAGGATATTGGCGGTGTAGGCCCATTCCTTGGCAACGGCCTCAGGGCTGTCGTTCAGCTTGGTGCCGTAGCTCGGTACGATCTGGTGCAGCTTGGACTGCCACTCAGGGGTCGCTACCTTGTCCTTGAACACTTTCTGCAGCACGGTCAGCATGATCGGAGCCGCGGTGGACGCGCCTGGCGATGCACCCAACAGGCCGGCGATGGTGTTGTCGGCGGAGCTGACCACTTCGGTGCCGAGTTTCAGGACGCCGCCCTGCTCTTCGTCACGCTTGATGATCTGCACGCGCTGACCGGCCTGCCACAGGCGCCAGTCGGATTGCTTGGCGTTCGGGAAGTACTCTTGCAGCGCCTTGAAGCGGTCGTCATCCGACAGCATCAGTTGGCCGGCGAGGTACTCGACCAGTGGGTATTCACGAATACCGACTTTGGTCATTGGCCAGATGTTGTGGGTGGTGGTGCTGGTCAGCAAGTCCAGGTACGAGCCTTCTTTCAGGAACTTGGTCGAGAAGGTCGCGAATGGGCCAAACAGAATAACGCGCTTGCCATCCAGTACGCGGGTGTCCAGGTGCGGAACCGACATCGGAGGCGCGCCAACCGACGCCTTACCGTAGGCCTTGGCCAGGTGCTGCTCGGCGACGGTTGGGTTATCGGTCACCAGGAACGAGCCGCCCACAGGGAAGCCTGCGTATTCCTTGGCTTCAGGAATGCCCGACTTTTGCAGCAAGTGCAGTGCACCGCCACCGGCGCCGATGAACACGAACTTGGCATCGGTTTCAGTCTTGGTGCCGTCTTTGAGGTTTTTGTAGCTGACACGCCACGAACCGTCGGCGTTCTTGGTGATGTCCTGCACTTCGCTCGACAGTTTCAGGTCGAACTTAGGGGTGGTTTGCAGGTGAGCGACGAACTGGCGGGTGATCTCGCCGAAGTTCATGTCGGTCCCCAGCGGGCTCCAGGTGGCCGCGATTTTCTGGTTCGGGTCACGCCCTTCCATCATCAGCGGAACCCACTTGGCGATCTGCGCCGGGTCTTCGGAGTACTGCATGCCGGCGAACAGCGGGCTCGCTTGCAGGGCTTCGTAGCGTTTTTTCAGGAACTTGATGTTGTCATCGCCCCACACAAAGCTCATGTGCGGTGTGGAGTTGATGAACGAACGCGGGTTCTTCAGCACGCCCTGCTGGACCTGCCAGGACCAGAACTGACGGGAGATCTGGAACGCTTCGTTGATCTCGACCGCTTTCGGGATCTCAACGTTGCCGTTCTTGTCTTCCGGGGTGTAGTTCAGCTCAGCCAGGGCCGAGTGACCGGTACCGGCGTTGTTCCAGCCGTTGGAGCTTTCTTCGGCCACGCCATCGAGGCGCTCGACCATTTCCATCGACCAGCTCGGTTCCAGCTCATTGAGCCATACACCCAGGGTCGCACTCATGATGCCGCCGCCGATCAGCAGCACATCGACTTTCTTTGCCTCTTCCGCTTGAACGGACGTAATCCCCAGCGACAAAGCCAGCCCCAGCAGGGCAGTGTTTACTTTTTTAAACATCAGTAGCACCTATGATAAAACGCCATCCGCCCCACCGCCCCTGACTCTCAAGGCCGCAGGGTGAGCACACAAGGCCGATGTATCGACCTCACTTTTATGTCCCTTCTGCGCTGACTTCTTATCATTATTGGCTTCAGCTACCTGGGCGACAGCCAACCGCCGGGACGTATACGGATGTACGTACCAGAGAACGACCAGACCAAGATGGCGCGCAGAATATCACGGCCAGCGCCGGATATGGGCTCGCCGGTCGAATGGCGCCACTACTTCGCCATTTTTTTAAGATCCGTCTCATGTGCCTCACAACCGCCGCAATGCACCATGGATTGGCTCACTCAAGCGTGAGCAGACAACCATCCATCTCTCTAAAGGGGCATTGCAATGCTGAACAAACTGAGCCAACTCACCCTCGCCTGCGGCGCTTGCTGGCTGCTGGCCGGCACCGCACACGCGGCCGATGGGCAGATCGAGTTCACCGGTTCCGTCACCGATAACGCCTGCACCATCACCACGGGCGACGTGAATAAATCCGTGACCCTGGACGCGGTACGCATCGCCGACTTCGCGCCCACCGTGGGTTCCACCGCCAAGCCCAAAGCGTTCTCCATCAGCCTGGACAACTGCAGCACCGCGACCCGCAAGAACGCCGCCATTACCTTCAGCGGTCAGCAGGACGCCACCGATTCGACCCTGCTCGGCCTGACCGGTGAAAACCAGGTGCGCGGTATCGCGATCCAGATCGCCGACGCCCGTAACGGTAACAAGCTGCCACTGAACACGCCGACCGCCGACTACGACCTGCGTGCGCAGTCCAACACCTTCGACTTTACCGCCGCCTACGTGCGCACCGTCGCCGACACGACCACCGGCGAAGGCGATACCGCCAAGACCACGTCCGGTATCGGCACCGGTCAGGTGCACGCCCTGGCCAGCTTCGACGTTACCTACAAGTAATTGCTCGTCAATACCGTGGGCCGTCCGCCGTCCCACGGACTTCCAAAGGTCACTCATCATGCGTTTTAAAGTGTACTTTTTGCTGGCCCTGTTCCCGCTCTGGCACAGCGCGGCAGCCAACGCCGCCGTCACGGTCGGCGCCACGCGGCTGATCTACGACGGCGCTTCCAGCGAAGCCAACCTCACGGTCAGCAATCGCGAAGACACCTCGCCCTACCTGGTGCAGTCCTGGGTCAGCCGCTTTGGCGGCGGCAATGAAGAAAGCGTCGACAGCTTTATCGTCACCCCGCCGCTGTTCCGACTGGATGCCAACAAGGAAAACATCCTGCGCGTCATTTTCACCGGCGGCACCGATGTGCCCCAAGACCGCGAAAGCCTGTTCCTGATGAACGTCAAGGCAATCCCGGCCATGAGCGACGACCAGAAAGGCAAGAACGTACTGCAGATTGCCCTCAAGACCACCATCAAGCTGTTCTACCGCCCGGCCGGCGTCAAAGGCTCGCTCAAGGACGCGGTGGCCCAGGTGGGCTGGACGTCCAAGGCGGGGGCATTGCATTTCAATAACGGCTCCAAGCTTCACGTGGTGGTCAGCGAACTCACGCTCAACGGCCTGCCGATCACCCAGGCGCCGGATGTGCTGCGCCCCGGGGAACAGCGCGAACTACCGATCCAGGCCAAGGCTGGCGATGAAGTGTCGCTCAGCTATATCGACGACTACGGCAGCATCGTGACCGCCCCTCTTATCCGCATTCACTGATACACGCGCACGCCCCCACCAGGAACGCCCATGCCCCGTTCATTCCGATTCACGCGCCGTCGCGCCGTGAAGGCTTTCGGCTGCCCGCTCGCGGCGGCCGTGGCCTTGCACTTGGCCCCCGCACACGCCGGCTACGAGTTCGATGCGTCGTTCCTCGAGATCGGCGGCGGGCAGAGTTCGGCGGCGGTAAAACAACAAGTCAGCGCCATGAGCGAAGGCCAGTTGCCGGGTATTTATCGGGTGGATGTGCGGGTCAACCAGCACGCGGTCGAGCAACGCGATGTGCATTTCGTACGCGCCACCGGCACCGCGGACCGCTCGGCCACCGGGCTGTTTCCGTGCCTGGATGTCGAGTTTTTCCGCGCCCAGGGAGTGGCCGACACCGCCCTGCACAACAGAAGCGACGCCGACACCACCTGCATTGCCTTCGACCAGGGCCTGGCCGGGGTGGTCTACGACTACGACTTCAACCACCAATTGCTGTCGATCGAGATTCCCCAAGCGTACCTGGGCAGCATTCCGTTTGAGGTGCGCCGTCGACAGTGGAGCGACGGTGAGAACGTGGCGTTCACCAACTACAGCTTCAGCGGCAGCACGGCAGAGTCCGACAGCGGCCGCCGCCAGAACCAGTTCGGCAGCCTGCGCAGCGGCATCAATGCCGGGGCCTGGCGCCTGCGCAATTTCTCGACCTGGCAGAAAGGCACGGGCGACGCCGGGCGCTGGGAGTCGATGGAAACCTACGCCCAGCGGGACATGGGCAACATGATGGCGATTGCCACGCTGGGCGACGCCACCACCGAAGGCGACCTGTTCGACGCGATTCCCTATCGCGGCCTGGGCATCGCCTCGGACCTGGACATGCTGCCCGACCAATCCCGTGAATTCGCGCCGGTGGTTCGCGGCATCGCCAATGGCCGCTCGCGGGTGATCATCCGCCAGCGCGGCTACGTGATCCATGAGCAATGGGTGCCCTCAGGGCCATTTGCCTTGACCGATCTTTATCCCACCGCCAGCAACGGCGACATCGAGGTCACGGTGGAAGGCCCGGACGGCCAGCGCCAGGTCTACACCCAGTCGTTTTCGTCGGTGCCCTACATGCTGCGCGAGGGGCAACAGAGCTACTCCGTCTTCGCCGGCCAATACCGCCCGGCGCAGTCAGCGTTTGTGCAAGAGACCCCGACCTTCATCCAGGCCTCGCTACGCCGAGGCTTGAGCGGCAGTACCACGCTGTTCGGCGCCAGCCTGCTCAGTGATCAATACAACGCCGGCCTGCTGGGTTTCGCCCACGATTTCGCCGGCTTCGGCGCGATTTCAGTGGACGTGACCCACGCCCGCAGCGACGCCATGGGCCATGAAAAAACCAGCGCCAGCGGCCAGTCGTTCCGCTTTCGCTATTCCAAATCCCTGGCGGCCACCGACACCAATTTCAGCCTGATCGGCTACCGCTACTCCACCGGCGGCTACTACTCGTTCAACGAGGCGCTCAACAGCCGCAACGCCGGGCAAACCCTGGACACGTACCGCAGCGGCCATATGAAAAGCAACTTCACCGCCAACGTGTCCCAACAACTGGGCGGCTACGGCGGGGTGTACGCCAACGTGTCGAAAACCGCGTATTGGGACAAGGGCCAGGCCGACACCTCGATCCAGTTGGGTTACAGCGTGAGTTCCGGGAGCATTTCCTACTCCCTCGGGCTGGGCCTGAACAAAGGCGCCGACAGTCACGATCGCAGCCTGTCCCTGAGCATCAGCATGCCCCTGGGCGGTACGCGCAACCAGCGGGTCACCGCCAACATGAACCAGAGCGCGCGCGGCGCGGCGTCACGCACCGCGACCCTCAGCGGCAACGCATTTGAAGACGACACCCTGGCCTACAGCGCGGGTGTGTCACAGCAAGTCAACGGCGCCCAACGCCAGGCGGGCGGCACGTTCGCCGCCCAGTACGACGCGCCGAGCGCGATTGTGCGCGGCGCCTACAACGAGTCCACCGGCAACCGCCAACTGGACCTGGGCGTGGAAGGTTCGGTGGTGGCGTACGGCAGCAACCTGATGTTCAGCCAGCCGCTGGGCGAAACCAATGTGATCGTCGCCACGCCGGGGGCCGCCGACGTGGCGGTCACCAACAAGCGCGGGGTGCGCACCAATGCCAATGGCTACACGGTGGTGCCGTCCGCCCTGCCCTATCGCAAGAACCGTGTGTCGCTGGACACCCAGTCGATGTCCACCGACGTCGACATCGCCGAACCGGTGCAGGACGTCACGCCCAATCGCGGCGCCTTCGTGCTGGCGGACTTCGACACCCGGCGCGGCAAACGCATTCTGTTCCGCATCCGCGACACCCAAGGCGAAGCCGCGCCCTTTGCCGCCCGCGCCGAACTCTTCGCGGCAGACGGCCGTTCGCTGGGCAACACCCTGGTGGCGGACAAGGGCCGCGCGTTCCTGACCGGCGTGCCGCCCGAGGCACGCCTGTTGATCAGCGTGGACGGGCAACCGTGGTGCAGCCGCGAATTGAAACTGCAAGACGACGGTCCTGCCGAGGGTGGGATTACTCAATTGAACATTCAATGTGAGCGCGCGGCCGGTGAGCCGGGCGCCAAGGATTCGTGATCATGAACATACGCAAGCGCATGACGCTGGCGCTGTGGGCCGGCGTGCTTTGCTGCCTGTCGTTCCAGGCGCAGGCGCTGATCGGCGGCAACGTCGAGTGCGGAACGCCGGGCTACCCGACCTATGGCTACCGTTTCCAGCCGGGCGAAGCGATCAATATCGAGTACAGCGGCACATGCACGATTCGCCGTGCCTTTCCCTATGCCGCAGGCGTGAACACCAGCATCACCTACGGAACCGGCTACAACCATGCCGCCCTGCAGTTTGTAGACCCCTCCAGCTGGACCGTTATGCCGCTACTGGATATTGGCCAATTCAGTGGTATCTGCCTGGGGGGTACGTGCCAGCGATTGCCCATCAACACGGTGGTGCGCTACCGCTACAACCTGGTGGGCACCGCGCCCAGAACCACCGGCACGCGCAATGTGCAGGTACGCATTGGCGTGACCTCCCTTAACTACCTGGCATGGGCCGAGTGGTTCCTGGATATGCCTTTTATGTACACCGTCTACACGCCGGCGTGCACGCTGAGCTCGCCCAGTGCCGTCAACCTGCACTTCGGCACTATCAGCAACGCCGACCTCAGCAGCCAAGTGCAATCCACCACGGTGTCGGTCACGTGTGCGACCGCCGTGCAAGCCACGGCCACCCTGAGGCCGAGCCAGGCAGTGGTCAGCGCCACCACCGGGGTATCGCGCACCACGCTGGCCGGCCTGAACATGCAGGCGATCTGGACCGACTCCTACAACCCGGTGGACTTCAGCGGCGTGCGCAACCTGCAACTGAAGACCGGCAGCAACAACGTCAATCTCAGTTTCAAACCGCAACCGGTCGCCGGCCAGTCGCCCACCGGGGCCTTCCAGAGCCAATACACCCTGACTATCGATTACCGCTGAGGCCCTTGCCATGAAAACTTCGCTGTTCGCTCTGGCGCTGCTCAGCGCCACCGCCCAGGCCGCCGACACGGTCAATATCACCGTCAGCGGCACCCTCACCCGCCCACCCTGTGTGCTGAACACCGGCACCACTCTCACCGCTGCGTTCGGCAATGTGCGCACCGACCAAGTGGCGGCCACCGAAACCGTCGCGTTGCCAGTACGCATGACGTGCCCGGCAGGTTCATCGCTGAACGTCAGCTTCACCGCCAACAACGGCACCTACACCGCCACCGTGGCCAAGACCACCGCCGACAACCTCGGCGTCTCGTTGCTGTGGGCGGACGACACGGCGGCGAGCCTCAACGGCACCACCAAGACGTACAGCAACCTCAGCGGCACCGTGGATATCAGCCTCAAGGCCAAGCTGGTGGAGCGCGGCACGCTAGTGCCTGGCGCATTTACCTCGTCGATGGTCATGACCCTCAATTACCTATGAAAGCGCTCACCTGGATACTGCTGGCGGTGGCCGGCACCGCCCTCGCGCAATCGGCGGATGACGCGCAGATCGACGTCACCGGCAAGCTGATCGCGCCCCCTTGCTCAGCGCGTTTTCCCAGTACGCAACAGGTGGACCTGGGCAACGTGAACCTCAACCAGTTGGCCGACGCCAGTGCCGGCGTCACCGACGTGCCGCTGGTGTTCGATTGCCAGCCCAACAGCCAAGTCAGCCTAACCCTCACGGCGGGCGTGGGCAGCGTTGACAGCCACACCCTGCTCACCAGCCGCCCGGCCCTGGGCTTGCAGCTTGGCTTGTTGAATAAAGGCGTGAAGGCTGATTTCAGCCTGGGGGAAACCGGCACCTGGCCGGTAACCGACGGACCGCTGGAACTGACCCTGCGCGTCAAGCCCGTGTCCGTGGGTGAACTGCCCGCCGCGGGCAGCTACAGCGCAATGCTGTTGATGCAAATCACCTACCGCTGACTACTGGAACTGCCGCGCCTCGATGCAATAGGTCAGCAACGCCTGGTCACTGTCCACGTCCAGCTTGCGCATGGCGGAGATTTTCTGCGCGCTGACGGTCTTGTTGCTGCGGCTCAGTTGCCGCGCGATATCGCTGACGCTCATGCCCGTCACAAATAAACGCAGCACCTCCATTTCCCGCGGCGACAGGCTCTGGAAGCGCTCCTGCACCTGGTACGCATTGCCCACCACCGACGTCGCCGCAGGCATAGGCGCCTGGTAATTGCGCTGGGCACTGATGGCGCCCAGGGCTTTTTCGATTTCGTCGTGCAGGTGGTTTTTCTGGATCACGCCGGCCACGCCCAGTTCCTGCAAGCGGGTAAGAATCAGGCTGTTGGAAATCATGGTCAGCACCAGCACCTGGGTGTCGGGAAAGTGGCGCAGGATGTACTCGATCAGTTTCAGGCCATCGCCGTAGGTGTCATCACCCGGCATGTTGAAATCCGTGATCAGCACTTGCGGCCGATGCGCGCGCAACAGCTCGATCAACTGGCTGGAACTGACGGCCTCGCCCACCAGGCGATAACGTGAATCGCGCTGCACAATCTCGCGCACGCCCACCAGTACGATCGGGTGGTCGTCGGCGATCACAACGTTCATGTCTCGCATTATTCAGCTTCCTTGTTCTGGGCAGAAAGTTCTGCAAGCAAGCACTGCGCCACCGCCGTCAGCCGCGCGCACAACCCGCGGATCTGCGTGGCGGCGTGATTATCGAGAGGGGCTTCGTACAGCGCGTTTTCCCATGCCTGACACGCACCGGATAAAACCCCGGCGCGCACACTGGCCAGCGCACCGTTGAGGCTGTGCAGGCGCTGGCGCACCCGCTCGGAATCGCCGACGGCCAGGCCCTGCTCGATGTGCTGCACGTCCGCCAGCAAGGTGTCGCCCATCAATTGGCGCATGGCCGGGGACAACTCGATCCAGCCGTCGCGGTCGCGGTCTGACGGGGGCACCGTCAAGGCATTTGCGCGGCGACAGTGCGCCATCAAGGCCTGGCGCAGCATGCTCATGCTCAACGGTTTGACCACCCAGGCGTTCATGCCCACCGCCAAGCAACGCTCGCCCTCCTCGCGCAGGGCGTTGGCGGTGACGCCGATAATCGGCACCTGCACGCCCTGTTCACGCAGGGCGCGGGCCAAGTCGTAGCCGTTGAGGCGCGGCATGTTGATGTCGGTGATCACCAGGTCGAACGGCTGCGAGCCCCAGATTTGCAGGGCGTGTTCACCGTCGCGCGCCACGGTGGCTTGGGCGCCGAGGGCTTCGAGCTGTTCCTGCAGCACGGCTTGGCTGACCGGGTTGTCTTCGGCCACCAGCACCCGTACGTTCAAGCACGGCGCGTCAAGACACGGCGATGCAAACTCAGGGCTGGCCACTGAAGGGGCGCTGTCAACAATCGGCAAGGTGATGAACAGCGAAAAGCTGCTGCCCAGCCCAGGCTCACTGACCACGCGCATGCTACCGCCCATCAGCTCGCTCAGGCGCGAGCAGATCGACAAGCCCAGGCCTGCGCCGTTGCCATCCTGGCCGTTGGCCACTTGGTAGAACGGCTTGAATAACTGGTCCAGGGCCTTTTCCGGAATGCCCACACCGGTGTCGGTGACCTGCCATTGCAGGGCGACTTCATCCGCGAGCAGCGCCTGTACGGTCAACCGCAAACGCACGCGCCCCGACTCAGTGAACTTGATCGCATTGCCCAGCAGGTTGTGCAGGATCTGCCGGATACGCCCCGCGTCGCCGAGCAATTGGCAGGGCACTTGGGGGTCGATCTCCGCATCAATCTGCAAGCCCTTGTTGCGCGCCGTGGCGGTAAAGCCCAGCACCGCCTCCTCGACCAATTGCTGCGGGTTGAAGGGCGCCGCCTCCACGGCCATTTGCCCGGACTCGATCTTCGACACGTCCAGAATATTGCTGATCAGTTGGAACAGCACGGTGGAAGAGCCCTGGATGATTTCCAGGTACTGGCGCTGGCGCTCGCTCATGGCGGTCAGGGCCATCAGTTCCAGGTTGCCGAGCACGCCATACAGCGGTGTGCGGATTTCGTGACTCATGGTGGCCAGGAACACGGTCTTGGCTTCGTTGGCGGCGGTGGCTTCCTGACGCGCCTGGTCGAGCAGCAGAGCTTCGTCCACATGCCGGGTGATGTCGTTGCAGCCGCACAGAAACACGTCTTCGCCCTCGTAGCGCGCGGCAACCACCACCACCTGCAGGTAGCGCCCCTGTAAGGCCAGGCACATCTCGCCGGGGGTGTCCGGGCCGTTATTGGCGCGGAGTACGTCCACCAACGGCGCGGTGCCGCCCAGCTGCAGGGCACGCTGGTTTTCCAGCAGCAATTGGCAGTCGCTGCGCCGCACCACGCACAGGCCGGCCGGGGCGTTGTGCAACATGATGCGGTTGAACGCTTCGCTCTCGAACAGACGCTCTTGGGCACGCTGGGCCGGGCTGACGATACGGGTCTTGTACCAATGGTTGATCCACCAGCCCAGCAGCACCGCCGCCAGAAATGTAAGACCCAGGCCCAGCAGCGGCCATTTGGCGTAGCGCAGGAAATCCTGGTAGCTGATGGCGTACAAGCCGGTCCAGTGCTCGCCGCCCTCACTGATCATCTTGAAGCGCAGACCCTGGCTGTTAAAGCTCAGCCCAAGCGGCGCCAAGTGTTCATCGCCAAGGCTGCCGAGCAATACATCGCCCTGAGGCGAGATCAGCGTGAACTGGTTGTAGACCGACAGTTGCAGCACCCGCTCGAACTCATCGACCTGAGACGTATCGACAACCGCCGCTAACGTCAGCAGGCCCTGAGGTTGGTTGGCCGGCAATACGGCGGCGGGCGCATCGAGGCCGATCATCGCGACGAGGCTGCGGGTGTTTGGATACAGCTGCAAGGGTGCGCGCATCCAGCGCACGCGCCTGTCAGTGAGCAACAGGTTTTGGCTCTGCTGCAACTGGTGCAAACGGCTCACCACGTCGCGGTAGCGCTCGCGCAACAACGGCTGATGCTGGCGCAGGCCGCCGATGCCAGGGACGGCCAGGCTGGCGACGTCATTGGGGGTAAACACGAACAGCTGCGGTGAGGCGTAGAACGAGCTGGCCCAATAGCCGCCGTAGTAGTCGGTCAATTGCACACCAAACGCCAGCGCGCGGCGCGTGTCATCCGCCGTGAAATCCGCACCGTAAGACAACGTGAACGGCAACGACAGCGCGAAGCCCTTGGCCTGCACCACGACCTGCCCGGCGTCGTGCTGCAATTGCACGACCTGGGTGGATTGCACCACCGGCAGTGGCGGCGCATTGCTGCGGCTATAGCCGACCGCAACGTTGCGCAGGAACGCCTCATGCTCATGGATGATTTCCACCACGCGGGCGAAGTGAAACTCGACTTTTTCCTGTTCGGCATCGAGCAACCGCGACACCGCCCAGTAGCAACTGCTGGACAGCAACAAGGCGAGCCCGGTGAGCAACAACAGGGCTTTGTTCAGGCGCTGGGAACTTTGCGCGAGTTTATCCAGGCGCAAGCTTGCATGTTTCATCGTCAGTACCGCAGAAGCCTGAATCAGGACGTGGAGCCTATGCGTGATCCCGGCATTGGCCAATAACGCCCGGCGAACCGGGCGACCCTTCCTTCGGGCTTCTTGACTGTGTGACCCTGGCCGCTCAGATAAGTGCTGGCGCAGGGCCATCTTCGATCAACAACGCGCTGAATTTATCCGCCGTCACGCCCTGGGAGATCAGGAAGCCTTGCACCTGGTCGCAGCGAATACGCCGCAGTACCGCCAGTTCCGCCTGTGTCTCAGCGCCTTCGGCAGTGGTGGTCAGCCCCAGCTTGCGGCTCAGTTCGACAATGCTTTGCAGGGCCGACGCCAGGCTTTCATTCTCGGCACAGCCGTGCACCAGCGAGCGGTCGATCTTCACTTCGTTGAACGGCGTGGAAACCAGGTTGAAGTAAGAGCTGAACCCCTTGCCAAAATCGTCCTGCGCCAAGCCAAAGCCCATCATGCGCAGGCGGCATGCTCCAGCGTAGTAGCTACTGGGCAACCTTGTGGTGGAGCTTTCCATCAATTCGAAGGTGATTTGCCGAGGCTCGGCATCGCGCTGCTGAACCTGGGCCAGCAGGCGGTCTACCAGGTCGCATTGGTCAAGCAAGTGCGTGGGCAGGTTGATCGACACCGGCAACCGGTAGCCGAGCTGCGCCCACTGGGCCTGGGCGGTCAGGGACTGGGTGAGGATGCAGGTCAGCAGTTGGGTTTCCAGGCCCAGCCGCTCGATTTCACCGAGGAACTCACTGGGCAGCAACAGCCCCTCCACCGGATGGACCCAGCGTGCCAACGCTTCGGCGCCGACGATGCGCCCGTCATGCAGGGACTTCTTGGGCTGGAACCAAGCCTGGATTTCACCGTTGGCCAAGGCGCGCACCAAGTCCTCTCGGGCCAGACCGACACCGCGACGGCAGCAGGGTGTGCGGGCCTGTTCGGCGAGTTTGTCGAGGCAATCGCGCAGGGTGCGCACCTGGGGCTCGCGCACCGGTTTGGAGATCAACCCCGCGACAGTGAGGCCCAGGTTATCCGCCACCTGGCCCGCGCCCACCAGCATGCGCCGCGAGGCCACGCTCATCAGTGCCAAGGCCGGTGGCGCCTGCAGGTGCGCCAGTTGCTGGATCAACTGCACGCCGTCCATGCCCGGCATCATCAAGTCGCTGAGCAACAGGTCATAGCGCTGGCGGGCCAGGCGCTGCAACGCGCTCGCGCCGTCCCAGACCACGTCGACGTCAAAGCCGCCGATGCCCTGGAACACGTTGATCAGGTACTCATGCTGAAAAGGATGGTCTTCCACAATGAGCACGCGATAGGCACTCAAAGCACGCTCCTCTGATAAGGCTGCAGGCACTGGTGAAGCACGCGCAACGTGAAGGGCTTGACCAGGCAGTGGTCCATGCCCGCGTTGAGGCAGCGCTCGGCTTCATCGAGCATGGCGTTGGCGGTGGCACCGATGATCGGCAAGGCGCAGCCCAGGCGCCGCAATTGCTCGGTGAGTTCGTAGCCATTCATGCGCGGCATGTTGACGTCGGTGAGAATCAAGTCGAACGCGGTTTCGCCCCACAGCGACAGCGCTTCAATGCCGTCGCCCGCGAGCACCACGGTGCAGCCGAGCTCTTCGAGTTGATCACGCAGGATCAACTGGTTGATCAGGTTGTCTTCAGCCACCAGCAGGCGCAGGTTGAGGTTGATCTCGGCCGGCACCTCGCAAGGCGTTGGCGACGGGTGTTCCTCGATACCCTGGGCGCGGCTGACCGCGCGATTGAGCGCCTGCAGTTGGTTCAGGCCGATCTGCCAGCAGGCACCCGGCCCTTGATGGACACCATGCTCATCGGCGGCCGCCATCACCCGAGGCCCGGACCAGCGCAGCCGTTGGCCGGGGTCGACCGGGCCGGGATACAGCTCCACCAGCACCGCGCCGGGGTCGGCCTCGACCGAGTGCGGCAGGCCCAATTGCGCCCGCGCGCCCCAACGCCGCAACCAGCCGCCAATGCTTTCGGCCAGCTCGCGTACCGGCGACACTACATAGACGCGTTCGCCCAGCAAGGGCAACGCCCACGGCTCATGCGCGTATTCGTCAACCTGCTCCAACGGCAAGGTGAAGGTAAAACTGCTGCCCAGTCCCGGCTCGCTGACCAGCCGCAGCGTGCCGTTCATGAGGTGCACCAGGCGCTTGCAGATCGACAACCCAAGCCCGGTGCCCGCCACCACATTGGCATTGCCGCTGGCCTGGAAAAACGGCTCGAACAAATACGGCTGATCGTGCGCCGCAATACCCTTGCCGGTATCGACCACTTGCCACTGCAACAGGGCGCGCTCGCCTTCGCGGCTCTCCAGGCGCAAGCGCAATACGATGCGCCCGCTCTCGGTGAACTTGAGCGCATTGTTGAGCAGGTTATTGAGGATCTGGCGGATACGCGTGACATCGCCGCGCACCTGGTCGGGCAGTTGCGGGTCGAGGCAGGCAAACAGCTGCAAGCCCTTGCTCTGGGCGGCGCCCGCGTAGCCTTGAATCACCTCCTGCACCAGCTCCAGCGGGGAAAATACGCTGAGTTCGAGGGACAGTTGCCCTGCCTCGATTTTCGACACATCCAGCACATCACAGATCAGTTGCAGCAAGTTCGCCGACGAGCCTTCGATGGCATTCAGGTAGCCGCGCTGCTGGCTGTTGAGGTCGGTACGGGCGAGCAATTCCAGGGTGCCCAACACCCCGTAAAGGGGGGTGCGGATTTCATGGCTCATGGTCGCCAGGAACAACGTCTTGGCCTCATTGGCCGCATCCGCCAAGGTACGCGCCTGCTGCAAGGCCAGCTCCACCTGTTTGCGCTCGGTGATATCGCTGAACGCGCAGATCAACACTTCTTCACGTTGATAACGGATGGGTGCGAAGCTCAGGAACAAGTGGCGACCGTCGGCTATTTGCAGCTCGTCGGTGTTGCTTTGCTCGCAGGCGTGAAAGGCCCGGCGAATCCAGTCGTGGCACAACTGCTGGCGCTCCTGCCCGTTGCCCAGCCATTGGCGCGACAAGGGATTCTCCAGCACCACTTCGCCGTCACTGCGGCGCAATACGCACAAGGCCACCGGCGCGATACGAATGACCGCGCTGCTGAACGCCTCGCTTTCTACCAAGGCTTCGATGCGATTGGCCGCCGGGATGATCAGCCGCTGATCGATACGTCGCACCAGCCGCATCATCAACACGCTCGCCAGTGCGCACAGCAGCAGGCACACCAACAGCGGTAACGCCAGGCTGGGCAGCAACGAACTCAGCTCCAGGCTGTAAACGATCTGCCATTGGGAATAGCCCAGGTGTTTGCGGATGGCCAAGCGGTCCGGCAACCAGCGACTGCCCTCCCAGCCGAAACTGGCCGTGGAATGATACTGGCGCAGCACCTGCGCCGCCGCTGGTTGATCGGGCGTGCTGCTGAAAATCAGCTGGCCTGCGGCGTCGAGCAACATGAAGTCGCCAGCCTTTTCATGCTGCAGGGCGTTGATCAGGTCCGGCCCACCGACCTCTAGGCCGAGCCAACCCGAGGTGGGGCTGCGGTCATCCAGGCGGGTAAAAATATACAGCGGCGAATCCAGCCGGCTTTGCTCGGTGAGCCACAGCTCGTCGCTGACCGAGACCTTGCCGGTATCGACCGCCATCAGCCGCTGCAACACCGTCTCCGGCACCGCCTCCGGTGCCGGGCCGACGGTGAACAGGCGCTCCACGCCAGGCTCGGCACGCTGGGCCACATAAATCAGGTTGACCTGGTTCGCCTCCAAGTAGTCGAGCAGGCGTCGGGTCAGCCACAGGCTCCAGATATTGCCCGCTTCCCCCAGGGTGATATGCACTTCCTCGGCGGGCACATTATTGAGGTTGCCCACGGGCGGCGTCACATGCCGCACGGTGGACAGGCCGAGGCTTTTCAACAGCGTTTGGCGGCTGACAAAAAAACTCTGCGCATCGGAAATCGCCTCATTCATATAACTGCGCCGCAACGAAATCTCCTCGCTGAACGCAGCGCGCAAATAGCTGTAGGCGCCCGCATACACACCCAACACCAACGCCAGGGCGAACAGGCGCAGCAGCTTGCGGGCGGCCTTGGGCGTGGAGAAAGTGGCGTCGAGGGGTTGCAGGAAATGTTTGAGTTTCATCACCGCAAGCCTACGGAGCACAAGGGGGCGGGAGAATAAGACGGATCTCAAAGCGCCATTGAACTCTGCCGCCAAACGCTGTTCTAGACAGGTTCGCCGCGGCGTGCGTAGCATCCGCGGCGGTCTTTCGTGTTATTCATCCCAACAGAGCGATCCATGTCTATCCACCAAACTCCCGGGCACGTGCTGCCCGCGCGCAGTGCCGCCAAAATGGAAGCGGCCATGGCCGTGGGCGCTTTCGCTATCGGTACTGGCGAATTCGCCATCATGGGCCTGATGCCCGACATCGCCCAGAACCTGGGTCTAAGCGAACCCCAGGTCGGCCACGCCATCAGCGCCTACGCCCTCGGCGTGATGGTCGGCGCGCCGTTGCTGGCCATCCTTGGCGCCAAGCTACTGCGCAAACACATGCTGCTGTTGCTCATGGGGCTGTATGCCCTGGGTAACCTGGCGACCGCGTTTACCCCCACCTTTGGTTCGCTGGTGGCCTTCCGCTTTATCAGCGGCCTGCCCCACGGTGCTTATTTCGGGATTGCCGCGGTAGTGGCGTCCAGCATGGTGCCCAATGACAAACGCGCCGGCGCCGTGGCCCGCGTCATGCTGGGCCTGACCCTGGCCATGCTGCTCGGCAACCCCATCGCCACCTTCCTCGGCCAACACCTGGGCTGGCGCTCGGCGTTTGCGTTGGTGAGCGTGATCGCCCTGTGCACCATCGCCCTGGTCTGGCAGTTCGTGCCGCACCGCCACGACGAACAACGCAGCGACCCGCGCAAAGAACTGCGCGCCTTCACCAAGCCTCAGGTGTGGATGGCATTGTCGATCGGTGCGATTGGGTTTGCCGGGATGTTCTGCGTGTTCAGCTACCTGGCGCCGACCATGCTCGAAGTGACCAAGGTATCGCCACAGTGGATTCCGTTTGGCCTCGCCGCGTTTGGCGTGGGTGGGATTATCGGCAACATCGTGGGCGGCAAACTGTTTGATCGCATGCAGTTTCGCGCGGTGGGCCTGATATTGGTGTGGTCGATCGCCGTGTTGCTGTTCTTCCCCTTCGCCGCGTCCTCGCTATGGGGCGTACTGCTGAGCATGGGCCTGGTCGGCACCATGGTGTCGTTGGCTGCGCCGTTGCAAATCCGCCTGATGGATATTGCCCACGAAGCACCGAGCTTGGCGGCGGCGTCCAACCATGCGGCGTTTAACCTGGCGAATGCGTTGGGGCCGTGGTTTGGCGGGATGGCGATTACGGCGGGGTATGGCTGGACCAGCACCGGCTACATCGGCGCAGCTACGGCACTGGCCGGCCTGGGCCTCTACCTGATCGCCCGGCGCATGAAGGGCGGCCACTAAAGCCCACAATTTTGCCCCCACCACAGATCGAATGTGGGAGGGGGCTTGCCCCCGATAGCAGTGGGTCAGTCAACACACCAACGCCTGACCCACCACCCCATCAATCATCATGCAACAACCCCGACCCATACTCCCCATAACTACTCCCCAACCCACTGCCGCCAAAATTCATCTTGGCGGCCTTGCTCGGGCAGTGGTCTCCAAACGCCTGGCATCCCCCTGAAAAGCACGGGTCGCTGTTCACGTTCGACGAACTCGACGAGCAAGCGCCCAAGAGCAATGTGCCGGCGATCATCATGGCTTTGGCGAGGTTTGAGATCATGTTTTCAGTTCCCTGTGGGCTGGAGGTGTGGGCGTCCTCTCTTGAAGAGGATCGTAGACCTCAAAAGCGCCGGGAATGATGAAACTTGGCGGGGTGACAGGATGGGTTCAGGTTGCCGCCTTGGGTAAGGCGGCGAGGTTGAATGTCAGGCTGTGGTCAGGATGGCGGCAGGCGCAACTTGCTCCTGGGCTCGGTCGATGAGCAGAGCGCTTAGGTCGATTAGCTGCTGGATGCCCAGGACGATGGCACGGTGCGGGTCTTCGAGGTCGAACGCCAAGGTGGCGGCCATTTGGTTGGCGGAGGCGAGGTTTTCGGCGGCATTGGCGAGGAGGGTTTCGGTGTCGATGTTGGGGCTGACTGAGAACAGGTTGTTGCTTGGCTGCTCGGCGGGTACAGCATCTTCAGACTGAGGTAGGTACTGGTGAATTGCTCGCCGAGCCGCAGCTTGAAGCTTGGCGTCGGAGAATGCAGCGTTTAAAGCATAAGGCGGATTTGGCGTGACCTTGTACATGGCGAAGCTCCTTAACTATTCAGGAACTGCCAAACTCACTTCCACATGAGGGTGGCAGCCGTACGCGGGTGTGGAAGACCAGGGCTAAGGACCCGGCGCACCGAAGTGCCCCGCGCACAGCCGCCAAAACACATGATACATGCGTAAAAAAACGCCGATAGGTGTTTGTGACGATTGCGTCTTAGCTTGGTACGGACTTCCACATCCGGCCGCTGGCTTGGCAGCGGCTGGAGGAGGTTAGCTATGGGTGGTCTGATGGGCAAGCCGAGAAAAGTGTGGGAAATTTCTTAGAGAACTCTTGCCTACCGCTGCTCCGTCGCGCCGATGATGGATTGGATGGACATTCTGTTAACCCCCTATTAGTAAAGACCCAAACGCCCCCCCTTACCTCGTACCACCTATGTACCACCAACATCAGCTCCCATCCCCTCGCCCCTCCTACCAGCCGCTCAAGCTTAAGCATCCGTTTTAAGCTCCCATCACGGCACTATCGCTGCCAAGCTGTCAGGTTTCATCGGAAGCTTCCCAAGCTGATAACGAGGGGTCAATCGCGTCCATCTATGCCACTATTTCAAGGCATCCATTGGTTTCAAAGTAGCGTCAGGGCTAAGCATGTGAGCTTTACAAGATTTGTGTGGGAGCGCCGGTCTTGCACCTTATCTCTGCAATTTCCGGCTTTCATGTTGACCCCTGGGAAAAAGGTAATTTTGGTAATTTATCGTTTTAATCGAATAAAAATCTATAAAAATCAGATAGTTGCGTGGACTCTATCAAGGTAATAACAAGGTAAGAAACAGGTTAGAAAATTACCTTTGAGCATAGTAATCTCACGCTTTAACAAAACCCTTTAAAATTAGTAAGTTGGGAAAATATTACCTTCAGCCTTACCCAATATTACCCTCAGAAGTAATACGTCAAAGCCACATGATATAAGGTCTACAGGCCCGATTCTGCACCGCCTTACCAAAATTACCCTTTCCCCGACCCCAACCTGAAATTGACCTTTCAATTCGCTGCTATGCTTGCGACTTTCCGAACGGAGTCGAAGCCATGGCCAGCGAATATTCCCTCCCAATCGTCCTTGAAAAATCTACGAAATCAGTTGACCTTAGAAGCAGCGATCATGGAACAGACGCTCCAGGCTGAACGACAAGGCTTCGACGATACCCGTACTGCCATCGGTTGAATTGGCGAGTGCCGGCTCTATAAAGCAGGCCTCAGCGCGCCTGAGAGCGATGGGAAAGTATTAATGAATGCATTAACTTCTGTTGCGGCTTCGCTCTCTCACAGGTGCTTAAGGCTAGGAGTGAGTATGGAATGCCTAACACACGATAGGCAATTTACTGACTTCAATTAAACATATTGAACTTATTAAATCATCTTATGAAGCTTCAACCTGTGACAGCATTGAAATTTGACGCCCCCCTATTAACCAACCCTACGAGCGGTCATAATGCTTATAAATAAAATTTGGTCGAGTGACATCAAGGGATACAAGACGGACACAGATAATGAAAAACACCTAAGACTTCAGAAGCTAAACTTTCTTATTGGACCAAACAACAGCGGAAAAAGCAGGCTTCTTCGAACGCTATTCTCAACCCAAGATAAAAATTTAAGTTTCGGTCTTGGTAGCGACTTTCAAGATGCTTGCAATGAGCTTGGTGATATTTTCAAAGTCATATCAAAAGGAAAACAGGTTGTCGACTTGAACTGTTCAAAGTTTATGGAAATTTACGCCGGAGAATGTAAGAACGGCGAGGAAATCAAGTCCCTCACTGAGAACCTTTCAAGCTTAATAAATCAGGCCGCCCAAACTAACTTATATTTTAGCGGCGGATTAGATTTAAGCGCTTTTTATGAGATTCAACGTATAGTTCAGAGACATTTCCCTGCTAACGAACTTAACAACATCACAAGAATTAGCAATGGAGCCACAGAAACAAAAAGACACTACATCCCTATACTTCGAGGGATGAGACCACTAGGAGACAGTTCAGATCTTTACCTAGAGCGCACATACAAGGATTACTTTTCCACACATAAAAAAGAATCACTAAAAATAGTAACTGGCTATGACTTATATAATTTATTGGCGCGGTTTTTATTGGGACAACCTGAGGAGCGCGAACTAATTAGAGAATACGAGCGAATATTAGGCAATGAGTTTTTTGGCGGAAGAGAAATAACATTAATCCCTCAATACAACAAAGATACAGTTGCAGTTAAAATCGGAACTGACGATCAATTCTCTATATATGATCTAGGTGATGGCCTGCAGCAGGTAATTATAATCACCTCTGCGGCATACCTAGAACAAGATCCCTCTATATTTTTTATTGAGGAACCAGAGGCATGTCTGCATCCTGGCCTTCTGAGAAAACTGGCGCTTTTTTTGCTAAACCATACGAGCCATCAATATTTGGCTACGACCCACTCAAACCATTTGCTTGACTTAGCTGAAAACATTAAAGATGTGGTAGTACACAAGGTTTCTAAGGTTAATGATGAGGATGGTCCCGCCTTTCAGATCCAGGAGTGTACAAGAGATAGAGATCTGTTAGCTGAGCTTGGTGTATTAGCCTCATCGGTTTATTTGGCCAACTCTACTATTTGGGTTGAAGGAATAACTGACAGGCTTTATCTGAAAGTGTTTATGAAGAAGCACTTGGAAGATTTAAGCGATTCCGTTTTCAAGATAAAACTTGAGGGATTATTAGAAAACTTCCATTACGCGTTCGTCGAGTATCAAGGTGGAACACTTGGCCATTGGGGCTTTGATGATAGTGACACTACGGACCGTTTAAACGCTTCAAAACTTTGCGCAGCAGCATTTCTTATTGCTGATGGAGATATTTTAGGTAAAGGCGATCGAACCGAAATATTGAACCATGAATTGAAAGAACGCTTTCACTTACTGCCGAGCAAGGAGATAGAGAACTTACTACCACTGAACATTATAGAAGAAGCTTCCAGAAGAATATTAAAACGTAAAAAAGGTAAAACCACGATCGGACTTGAAGTTGATGACATAAGCAAAATTTTGGACAAGTCAGTATCAGCATCCAAGTATGGCATCGGGTATCATCTAGATAAATGCCTTGGTTTAAAAGGTAGCGGGAAATCAACTCGTCGTGTTTTTGCTGACGAGAGTGGAACTATAAATGAAAAGGTTAAATTTTGCCGAGAGGCTATTGAAGTAATGAGTACAACAGACTGGGTATTGCCTGAGTCAGTTAGAGCGTTATGCACAAAAATTTACGCCCATATTATGAAATTCAATCATTAAGCTACATTGCTTATCGAATCGCGCTGGTTTGCCAAACGTATCTGATTGATTATTTTTGGTGTGATCCGCCGCCGACTCGAACGAAGTCATTGGGCGGAAAGTGGACCGTGGCAAGCTACCGCTTTTGGTATATTCCCACCGTCCAAACTAACCAGCCTGCATGGCCACCTATGAAATGCGCTAATCCGCCTAAAGGCGTGCCGCAGCAGGGGGGGTCAGGCAGGTTGATATCCCTCCTGAAAAACGTCCAACGGTTCCTTGGTGCGAGTTAATAAGAAATCAAAACTCGATAAAAACGCTTGTTTTCAGCCGCCCCCCCTTGCAAACCGGGGCCTCTAGCAATCAACCACCAATCTGGACAGCGTTGGTCGCGGTGTAAATCCCCTGCACTACTTTGCAAAACCTTGCACTCCGTGAAATTACCAAATTCCGCACAGATCCCGCAGCGGGATTAAGGACAGCATTGGTTGAACCAACACCCGCCGTTGCACAAAAAATAGATGCAGGGCCCGTCGGCGGGAGGGGGATAAGTGCTTTTTTCATAGAATTTTTTCTTGGACGAATACTTTAGTTTGTCTCTACGAGCCGTAAAGGAGGGTCAATTGGAAGGTAGGACGATATGCCGCTGGACCTTCGAAGGACCGTTCAAACCCGACCCTTGGTCATATTTACCCTGCTAAAAAACCGGCCATCCCAGGCGCTACATCAGCGCATTGCACAGAACGACGGCACGAAGCCCCTTAGGGAGAGGACAAGTGCTTCTTAGGTAGTTTTTCCTTGCAACCGCTGGAAAATAACCTCAGGTGGGAAATTAGATAATGGCAAAAGGACACGCGCTTGATTTATAGTCAGCGCATGCTGACTAACGGGGTATCAAATGACTTTCCAGATGAGTAAAGAAGATTTTCTTTTAAAGGCTAACTATACGGTGGATGATTGGGAACAATCCTCGCTCAACTGGGAACAGTTTATTGGGATAGCAAATCAGCATGAAAAAATGCGACCTACATTAGTGCTATACGGTGGTGCTATTGCTAACCGAATCCAAGCCTTTGAAGGTGTTCACTCAGTTAGATGGCGAATCAAAGACACTTTCACGCTATTAAAGAAAATACTAAGAAAAAATCTTGAAGCACAACCAAAGGATAAATGGAAAACAATCACACCAGAAAACTACAGATCGGTTTTTTCTGACCTGATTGGTGTTAGAGCACTGCACTTACTGAAAGAAGAATGTATCGTAGTCGACAAACAGATACGTGAAACTTGGCATGTAGACGATATTACTATTTTTAAAAGAGATGGGGATACTGAGATATCCGACATCATTGCACGCGGTGCCGCGGAGGAAATACATAGCGCGGGATATAGATCAATTCATTACGGCATCGCCTATAAACCTGAAAAAGAACCCATACTAGTCGAAATACAAGTTAGAACTATATTCCAAGAAGGCTGGAGCGAAATTGACCACAGAGTAAAATACCCTGACTTCTCTAACAGCGAGATCCTAAAATACTTTCTAAACGTATTTAATGGCTTATCTGGAACCGCCGACGAAATGGGGTCATTTGTAATACTCCTAGACAACCTAATAAAACAGCAGAGCGCCTCCTTAATTGAAAGCGAACTAGCTATATCAGTCAGAGATGCCGAAGTAGAAAAACTTCAAGAAGAAATTAACAAGTTGCGTTCTGACGGCAGAGCGCCAGACGACTCAATTGACTCCCTTCAAATTAGCGTCGACAAAATCAAAGACCGTAATACGTCATTCAAAAATAGCTCATGGATCAATAATATTATAAAACCCAACTCGCACGGTTTGAGCCAGGCAGCGGAACAAGCACGCGCTTTAATGGCTGGCCTATCCATCAATCCGGAATTTGCAGCAGCGATGAGAAACCAAAGCGCTGCGTATTCAGATGCGATCAAGCTTATCAACACACCTAACCCAGCGATATTAAGCGCCATACAAAACTTTACTCGGCCAAATGCCGCTATATTGGATGCAATAAAGGGAATGAATATCCCTCTCGCGAACATATCAGCACCAACCTCACAAAGAGATAGTTATCAAATCGACGAATTAGCTATCACCCAAGATTGCAAACCATTGCCCTCATCTTCGACTAACGATAAAGAAAGCCCACCAGTTGTCAAAACTAGAGAAGACAATCAGTCATCTAAAAGCGTTGAGGATACAGACAAACCAAATGACGAAGAAAAACCAAAAACATAAATTTTACTACCATTCCTATTCACATTAATAACTTGAGATCGCAGGAAGACAAATGGATATTGAAAATTTCAGCAACTGCCTCAACTATATATCTTTGGCACAAAGCAAAAAACCTACTATTGAGTTGATAATTCCATTAATAACTACAGCAGTTGGCATTTTTATTGGTTTCGGAACCAACCTAATTCGAGATCGAAAAAAAAGGATATCAGGGTCAGACCACGATATGTGATGCATTGGCCGCCTGCAGATACTGAGAGTATTCCGACAGCGTCTCCGGTTAGACGTGTTAAATGGCACAGAACACACCCCCCACACCCAGGACCCATCCCTGATAAACTGCGCCCCATTCGCCTCGCTAACTCAGATTCCCATGCCCCTACAAACCGCCCCACTCTCCCGCCGCTTCTCCGTCGCCCCCATGATGGACTGGACCGACCGCCACTGCCGGTTCTTCCTGCGCCTGCTCTCCAAGCACGCGCTGCTCTACACCGAGATGGTCACCACCGGCGCTATCCTCCACGGCGATCACGACCGTTTCCTGCGCCACAACGAAGCCGAGCACCCGCTTGCACTGCAATTGGGGGGTAGCGTGCCCGCCGACCTGGCCGCCTGCGCACGTATGGCCGAAGCCGCAGGCTACGACGAAGTAAACCTGAACGTCGGCTGCCCCAGTGATCGGGTGCAGAACAATATGATCGGCGCGATCTTGATGGCGCATCCGGCGTTGGTGGCGGAGTGTGTGAAGGCGATGCGTGATGCGGTGTCGATTCCGGTGACGGTGAAGCACCGTATCGGGATCAACGGGCGGGACAGTTATGCCCAGTTGTGTGATTTTGTCGGGACGGTGAAGGACGCTGGCTGCACCAGTTTTACCGTGCATGCGCGGATTGCGATCCTGGAAGGGCTGTCACCGAAGGAGAACCGTGACATTCCTCCTTTGCGCTACGACGTGGCGGCGCAGTTGAAGCAGGACTTTCCTGAGTTGGAGATTGTGCTCAACGGCGGGATCAAGACGCTGGAGCAGTGCCATGAGCATCTGCAGACGTTTGATGGGGTGATGCTGGGGCGCGAGGCTTATCACAATCCGTATGTGTTGGCGGAGGTGGATCAGCAGTTGTTTGGCAGTGAGGCGCCGGTGATCAGTCGGGCTGAGGCGCTGGTGCAGTTGCGGCCTTATATTGCTGAGCATTTGGCGACCGGTGGCTCGATGCACCATATCACTCGGCATATTCTGGGGTTGGGCACTGGTTTTCCGGGGGCGCGCAAGTTCAGGCAGTTGTTGTCGGTGGATATTCATAAGGCGAGTGATCCGTTGGCGCTGCTGGATCAGGCCGGGGCTTTGCTGGAAGGGCGGTGAGTGTCCGTGCAGGTCCGGGGTGACTGGCCTGCCGCTATCGGGGGCAAGCCCCCTCCCACATTTGGATTGTGGTGGTCATGCGGTAATTGGGTTGAACCTGCCGACCGTTTTGCCCTCCTATCTTGCAGCACGGCCGGTCATTCAAACGGCTGTTTTCAGGTTGTTGCCCTCGCAAACGATCGAACGCATTTGCGCCCTTGAGCGCCTGTCGGCGCTCGGGTAATGTCATCAGACCCACAGGACAGAGCACGCCCATGACTTCCAAGCTGGAACAACTCAAGCAATTCACCACCGTCGTAGCCGATACCGGCGATTTTTCTACCCTCGCCAAGCTCAAGCCGCAAGACGCCACCACCAACCCTTCCCTGCTGCTCAAGGCTGCGTCGATCCCAGGCTATGCCAAGCTGCTCGATGAGTGCGTACAGGACTGCAATGGTGATGTAGGCCTGGCCAGCGACCGTTTTGCGGTGGCGGTGGGTCAAGAGATTCTCAAAGTGGTGCCGGGCCGTATTTCCACCGAGGTGGATGCCCGCCTGTCGTTCGACACTGACGCCGTACTCAAGCGTGCGCACCGTCTGATCGACCTGTACGACAAAGCCGGCGTTGGCCGCGACCGTGTGCTGATCAAGATCGCCTCCACCTGGGAAGGTATCCGCGCCGCCGAGCAGCTGGAAAAAGAAGGTATCCAGACCAACCTGACGCTGCTGTTCTCCTTCGCCCAGGCGGTAGCCTGTGCTGAGGCTGGCGTGTTCCTGATCTCACCTTTCGTGGGCCGTATCTACGATTGGTACAAAAAGGCCAACGGCAACGACTACACCGGTGCTGAAGACCCGGGTGTGCAGTCGGTGACGCGCATCTACAACTACTACAAGGCCAACGGCTACAAGACCGTGGTGATGGGTGCGAGCTTCCGCAACCTCAGCCAGATCGAAGAGTTGGCTGGCTGTGATCGCCTGACCATCAGCCCGGATCTGCTGGAGAAGCTGGCGGCGGATGAAGGCAAGCTGGAGCGTAAGTTGTCGCCAGGCCATGCCGGTGAAGCGCGGGTGCATCTGACTGAAGCGCAGTTCCGTTGGGAGTCCAACGAGGATGCGATGGCGACTGAGAAGCTGGCGGAGGGGATTCGTCAGTTTGCTCGGGACCAGGAGAAGCTGGAAGCGCTGTTGTCGGCCAAGCTGTAAAAAGCGTAGGCGGCAAAAAGGGCGGTACCTTCGCGGGTACCGCCCTTTTTTTGCCTTTTGCCGGTCTCAAGCCGAGCAGCGTTCAAAGGTGGGAGGGGGCTTGCCCCCGATAGCGGAGTGACAGTCAATAAATTCATAACTGACCCACCGCCATCGGGGGCAAGCCCCCTCCCACAGTTGACCGTGTTCCAGGATTTGGATCAGTGGCGTTCCAGCGCGTTGACGAGGTCGTGGAAGGCTTCACGGTTGGACTCGTTCAGGCCCATCAGGATCTTGTGCGCTTCCAGCACCTTGACCCGCACCACTTCCTCGGACTGGTCCTGGGACGGCAGGTCGGTCAGGCATTCCGGGCAGGGGATCGGGCGGTCAACGATGTTGAACACCTGGTCGAAGCCCATGGACTGCAGCAGACGGGTGATGTCTTCGTGGGTGGTGACGACCGTCGGCAACAGGCCAACCTTCTGCCGAGACAGAATGGACAACTTGGCCAAGAGACCCAGGGTGGTGCTATCGATGCTGCGGGTTTCGGTCAGATCGATCACGATCGCCGAGAAGTTCAGCGCTGTGAAGATCCGCTCAATCGTCGCATCCAGCGCCGAACACAAGGTCAGGCGCACTTCACCGACAAATTTCAGGACAAAGGTCCCGTCTTGCTCGGCGAATTGGATTCTTCCGGTACTCATCAAAGATTCCTGCTCAACACCAATAGGGCGATATCATCCGGCATCTCCCCTAGCGTGGCCAATCCAAAAACCTGCCGCAGGCCATCCAGGCTGCCGCCCGCCGACTTGACCTTTTGGGGCAAGGCAGCTTCTTTCTCTTTGAGTGTAGGCTCTGGAAGAAGGTCCAGGATACCGTCGGACATCAGCGTAAGGCTGAACGTCGGCGGTAACTCCAGAATGTGGTCTTCATAGGTGGCTTCATTGAACAAGCCCACCGGCAAACCACGCCCTTCCAGGTAACGCACACTGTCAGGAGTGTACAAAACCGGCATCGGCAGGTGACCGCCGATGCTGTAGGTCAAAAGACCGGTTTCTTCATCAATCACGCCGCCGACCATCGTCACGTGCTTGCCCAGCTTGCAGCTGATCAGGCCCCGGTTGATGTGGCCCAGCACCTGGGAGGGAGTGAACTCCGGCAAGGTGCCATTGCGTTTGGATTCGAACAGCAACCGTGTGGTCATGAACTTCAACAACACGGTGACAAAAGCAGAGGAAGCACCATGGCCGGATACATCGGCCAGGTAGAACGCGACACGCCGTTCGTCAACGCGGAAGTAGTCGACAAAATCACCCGAGAGGTACAGCGACGGGATGATCTGGTGCGCAAACTGAAATTCGTCGATGGTCCAGGGGCTGACCGGCAGCATGTTCATTTGCACCTGGCGACCGGCGTTCTGATCTTCCTGGAGCAGGTTGAGGCTGGCTTCGAGTTCGCGGTTGGCGGTTTCGAGCTTCTCGCGATAGCGCTGGTTCTCCACCAGCAGGCGGGCACGGTCCAGGGCGCGGCGCACCGAGTGCTCCAGCACCGCCAGGTCTTCCAGGGGCTTGATCAGGTAATCGGCAGCGCCCAGGCGCAGGGCCTCGACGGCATCGTTCATCACGCCCGCGCCGGACACGACAATCACCGGGGTCTGCGGCGCGCGCTCGGTCACCTGGCGAATCAGCTCGAGGCCGCCCATCTGGGGCATGCGCAGGTCGCAGATCACGAGGTCGGGCTGGTCGCGCTCGAATACCTGGAGACCCTGTTGGCCATTACTGGCCTGCAGGACGCTGAAGCCACTGTCTTCCAAATAGGCCGCGAGGCTCGCGCGCACTACTTCGTCGTCATCGATTATCAGCAGCGTGGCACTGGTTTTTTGCATGTGGGCAAACGGCGCCAGAATTAGGTTGGCGTAGGCGGCTCGGCAATGGCCGGACTCACGTACTGGATTCGCTTTCTAGCCTCTCTGTCCTACAAAGCATTGGGATTTCGCCCATGCACAAAGGTAAAGCAGAGGTGCCCTTCTAAGGCGCAGACGGTACTCCCATCCGTGAGGGGTTTCAAGCTCATGCCGATGGTCGCCGGGCGTCTTTACATCGCAAATCACCGGGAGTTATAAGAACAGCCACGACCACAACACAAAGTAAGGATGGAACCTATGAGCGAACACGAGCGCGACTATGCCGAAAAACGCGATTTCATCCGCATGCGTGTGGATGCCGATGTGGCTTTGATCCATGCCGGCCAGGAGATTGCCGGGGTATGCGTGGACCTTTCCAGCTCCGGGATGCAGGTGCAGGCACCCCGCCAGTTCAACGTGGGAGATGAATTGACCGTACGCATCGATTCGGAGCATGCCGCCCTTGCCGGCCTGGAGGCGGATACCGAAGTGGTATGGACCAAGACGGCAGGCGAAGAGCAACAGCTGGGGCTTAAGATCTTGAAAATGCGCTGAAACCCGCGCACAAAAAAGGCGACCCCCAGGGTTAATGCCAGTCGGTTAACACTTAGAAAGGGTAAAAAATACCCTGTGGCGAGGGAGCTTGCTCCCGTTGGGCCGCGAAGCGGCCCCAAAAATGGGACTGCTGCGCAGTCCAGCGGGAGCAAGCTCCTTCGCCACAGGTACAGTGTTTGCCCTTAACTGACTGGCATTACCCCCAGGGTCGCCTTTTTTTCATTTCAAAACATCACAGCTTAAAAATCGTCAACCACCTTGCCATCCTTGACCTTGAACTCGCGGTTCTGCAGGTAGGCGTTGCGGATAAAGGTATACTTATCGCCGGTGATCAGCTTCTCACTGTCGAGCAGGCTGGCACGGGTGTCGACAATGTTCAGGCCCATGGTGCTGTTGCGCCAGCCGATATCGTTCATATAGCGGTACGGTTGGGTGTAGCTGTCCACGTACTTGGACGGCGCATCACGCAGTGTGCTTGGGCCCAGCAGCGGGATCATCACGTAAGGACCACTGCCCACGCCCCAATAACCGAGGGTCTGGCCGAAGTCTTCATCGCTGCGTTGCAGCCCCATTTTGGTGCCGACATCGATAAAGCCCAGCACGCCGAACGTGGTGTTGACCAGCAAACGGGCGGTGTCGACACCGGCGTTATGCGGTTTGAGTTGCAGCACGTTGTTGGCCAGGTTGCCCACATCGCCGATGTTGCGGAAGAAGTTGTGGATACCGTCTTCGACAAACTGCGGGGTAATCCACTCATAGCCTTGGGCCAACGGCTTCAGGGCGTAGGTATCAACGGTGTCGTTGAAGGTGAAGATCGGGCGGTTGATGCTTTCCCACGGATCGTCTTCCGACGCTGCGTGTGCGGCAAACGGCGCCAGCAGTACAGTGGCACACACCGACAGCTGAGCGAAATAGTGGCTCCAGCGCATAGCTTTTGCTCCTTGAATGGTCTGTCATGGGCGCTATGCCCTGAATAAGGCCGTCAGTATATGACGGAAGTCGCCATTTAGGCAGCAACAAGGAAGCGCCTGACATTAAATGGACAAAATTCCTACAATTAACAATCCTGTCATCGACTTGTCATCCTGCCTCGATAGCGTTAGCGCTATTTCAGGGATGTCGACATGCCTCAACCCGAGATTGCCATCGCCAGCGCCCCCGCCTTGACTGCCGTTCTGTTTGGCCTGAGTGGCTGCCTGGTGGATTTCGGTTCCCGGGCGCGCACCGATTCACCCTCCCCCGACTCCCAAGCCACACCGGGTGCGCTGAAAATCCTGCGCAGCCTCAAGGAACAGAGTGTTCCCTGCGCCTGGCTGGATGAACTCCCCCCCGCCGTCACCACGCCCCTGGCCGCCACGCTGCCCGACTGGGTCAAGGCGGCATCGCCCTCCGCCATTCGCTGGCCCGCGCCCCATGCCTGCTGGCAAGCCTTGATGGAGCTGAATATCGAGCGCCTGGAAGGCTGCGTGTTGGTCAGCGGCGAACCGCGCCTGCTGCAATCCGGGCTCAATGCCGGGCTGTGGACCATCGGCCTGGCCTCCTGCGGCTCATTGTGCGGGATGGCGCCCGAGCAATGGCTGGCATTGAGCGAACCGGAACGCGAGCTCAAGCGCGGCAAGGCCACCCTCGCGCTGTACGGGCTGGGCGTGCACTCGGTGATCGATCACCTGGGCGAACTCGGCACCTGCCTGGCCGACATCAGGCTGCGCCAGCACAAAGGCGAGAAGCCCTGACACGGATCATGCACAGTCGACGCCAGTGGATTAATCTACAGGTCAGCCCGTAGACCTTTCTCGGCGTGCCGCGGTCTATGCCAGTGACTATCGATAAAAGGAAACATGTCATGCCTGATCGCAAAAAACTGGAAGAACAGGTCGAGATCCTGCGCGGGCAATTGGAACAGGATCCGCCGCTGTCGGAAGAGAAACGTGAAGCACTGGAGGCTTTGATTGCCAAGTTTGAGTTACAACTTGAACTTGAACCGGCGACTCAGACACCCAGTATTTCCGATGATGTGAATCAAGCAGCCATAGAGTTCGACGCCGAGCACCCGGTGATTTCCGGGACATTGCGCAATATCATGAACACGCTGGGCAGCATGGGAATTTAATCTGCGCGCCAGCCCAGCGCAGATCCCAATGTGGGAGGGGGCAAGCCCACTCCCACAGTTGTTTACTGGCGAGCCAGGCGCACGTTCTGGAACGCGACATCCTCAGTACTGCGATACGGGTTGATATCCAGCCCACCCCGCCGCACATACCGCGCATACACCGTCAACTTCTCCGGCTTCAGCAAGCGCTGCAAGTCCAGGAAGATGCGCTCCACGCACTGTTCATGGAAGTCCGAGTGCTGGCGAAAGCTCACGATGTATTCCAGCAGGCTGGCGTGATCCAGCGCGTGACCACGGTATTCCACCACGACGCTGCCCCAGTCAGGCTGGCTGGTCACCGGGCAGTTGGATTTGAGCAGGTGGCTGTGCACGCTCTCCTCGACAACGCGCGCGTCATCGCAACGCAGCAGTTCCGGGCGTGGGTGCTCGTAGTTGCTGACACTGATATCCAAATCATCGATGCACACGCCGGGCAACGCCATTACGCCTTCAGCTTCACTTTCAGCCAAGGTGCGAATACGCACGGTCACAGGCTTGCCGGCAGCGGCGCTGAGGTCGGTGCGCAGGGTGGCTTCCAGGCTTGCCGTATCGGCAAACGCGGTCTGGTTGAGCGAGTTGAGGTAGAGCTTGAACGACTTGGACTCGATGATGTTCGGCGAGTCGGCCGGGATGCTGAATTCACCGATGGCCACCACCGGCTTGCCCGACGGCAGCAGCCAGGACAGTTCGAAGCAGTTCCAGAAATCCACGCCCTTGTAAGGCAGGGTCTCGGCGCTCAGGCCCAGTTCGGCCCATTTGGCCGCACGCGGGATCGGGAACAACAACGAAGGTGTGTAGGTGGAGATGTATTCACTGGACTTGCCCAGCGGCGAATGTTCGGCTGCGGGATGCATGGCGGAAACCTGGCTAAATAAACCGCGCCAGTCTACCAGCCTTTGCCCCCGCACCTAAGCGCCAGCGGATCAATCGACGTTGAGCGTGCCGACCATGCCCGCCTGGTAATGCCCCGGCAGGTTGCAGGCAAACTCCAGGCCCGTGGCCTTGGTGAAGGTCCAGGTCAGCTCGGCGGTTTTGCCGGGCTCGACCAATACGCTATTGGGATCGTCGTGTTTCATCGCACCGTGGCCCATGGCGCTATGATCCATCTTGCCCATGCCCGTGGAAGTGAGCATGCCACTGGCCTGCATCTGCAACATTTCCTTTTGATGCTCGGCATGCATTGCCGCATCACCCAGGTTGAATTCGTGCAGCAACTGGCCCTTGTTGACCAGTACAAAGCGCACCGTCTCACCGGCTTTTACGTCAATGGACTTGGGCGAAAAGGAAATGTCCTGCAGCGTCACTTCCACGGTACGCGTGGCCTTGCTCGCGGGTGCAGCCTCGCCGAACGCATAGGTGTGGGCGGCATCAGCCATCGCCTCAACACTCAACGCCAGCAGGCACGTCGCCAACAACAGGGGTTTACGCAATGCCATCATTCTTCTCCAAAATATCTGACTCATCTGGGGCACACTCTAAGCGTGCGCCGCTGCCAGCCAACTGACTGCTAGATTACAACTTTGTCAGGTTACCCCCCTGCCCTGGCACCCAGGGTATAAAGCCGTCGTCACCCGTTGCCAAGAGCCGCCCATGAAACTGCTGATCGTCGAAGACCAACCCAAAACCGGCCAGTACCTGCGCCAGGGCCTGACGGAGGCGGGGTTTACCACCGAACTGGTGGCCGACGGTACCAGCGGTCAGCACCTGGCACTGACCGGCGCCTACGACCTGTTGATCCTCGATGTGATGCTGCCGGGCCGTGATGGCTGGCAGATCCTCCAGGCCGTGCGCACGGCAGGCCTGGACATCCCGGTACTGTTCCTGACCGCCCGCGACGCCGTGGAAGACCGCGTGCACGGCCTGGAACTGGGTGCCGACGACTACTTGGTCAAACCCTTCGCCTTCTCCGAACTGCTGGCGCGCGTGCGCAGCCTGTTGCGCCGTGGCAGCAGCACGCCGCAGGAAACCGCCTTGCAACTGGCCGATCTGCGCCTGGACCTGATCCGCCGTCGCGTCGAGCGGGACGGCCAGCGCATCGACCTGACGGCCAAGGAGTTTTCCCTGCTCGAACTGCTGCTGCGCCGCCAGGGCGAAGTGCTGCCCAAATCGCTGATCGCCTCCCAGGTGTGGGACATGAACTTCGACAGCGACACCAACATTATCGAAGTGGCAATCCGCCGCCTGCGCCTGAAAGTCGACGATAACTTCCCGAATAAATTGATCCACACCGTGCGCGGTATGGGTTATGTGCTGGAGGAGCGCGTCAATTGATCAAGCGCCTGTCCCTGGCCAGTCGCCTGGCGCTGCTGTTCGCGGCCTGCACGGCGGTGGTGTCGCTGATCGCTGGCGTGCTGTTCAACCGCGCCAGCGAGGCGCACTTCATTGAGCTGGACCAGCAACAGCTCGACAGCCAGCTGGTGGCGCTGCGCAGCACGTTGCAGGGTGTCGACTCGCCAGAATTGTTCGCGCAACGTGAAGCCCAACTGCGCGCCGAGCTCAATCGCCAACCCGAGCTGGCGCTGCGCGTCACCGCCCAAGGCCAGCGCTGGTTTGACGGTGCACCCGGCGTCAATCTGCCCACCGGCCCCGGCCTGCACAGCCTGCAAAACGCCGGCACCGACTACCGCGTCTACAACACACCGTTGCGGGCAAACCAACCCGACTCGCCACAGTTGACGCTGGTGCTCGATATCACTCACCACCAGCATTTCCTGCAACGCATGCAGCATCTGATCTGGCTCACCGTTGGCCTGTCAGCCCTGGCGACCGCCCTGCTCGGTGCATGGGCCGCCCGCAGTGGCCTGCGACCGTTACGACGCATGGGGGAAGTGGCCGCGAGTGTGTCTGCCCACTCCCTGACGCAGCGCCTGCCCCAGCAGCACATGCCGGTGGAACTGGCCGAACTGGCTCAAACCTTCAACGCCATGCTCGGCCGCCTGGACGATGCGTTCCAGCGCCTCTCGGCGTTCTCCGCCGACATCGCCCACGAACTGCGCACGCCGTTATCGAACCTGCTGACCCAGACCCAGGTCATCCTCACTCAGCCACGGCCGCTGGAGGATTACCGCGAGGCGCTGCACAGCAATCTGGAAGAGCTGCAATGGATGGCGCAGTTGGTCAATGACATGTTGTATCTGGCCAAGGCGGATCATGGATTGCTGGTGCCTAAGCGCGAGCCTCTGGCGCTGGCAGATGAAGTGGAGGCGTTGCTGGAGTTTTTCGCGTTGCTGGCCGAAGACGCCCACGTCAGCCTGGTGCGCGAAGGCACAGCCCACACGATGGGTGATCGCGGCATGTTGCGCCGGGCGCTGTCGAACCTGCTCGATAACGCCCTGCGGTTTACTCCAGCGGGCGGCGAAGTGCGGGTGCGCATGGTGGACGGCGTGACGCTCACGGTGGAAAACACCGGGGCAGGCATTCCAGCACAGTTGTTACCGAGGTTGTTTGATCGGTTCTACCGGGCGGACCCGGCGCGGCATGAAGGCAGCAGCGAACATGCGGGGCTGGGGTTGGCGATTACCCAGTCGATTGTGCGGGCGCATGGAGGGAGGATTTATTGTGAGTCTGGGGCGGGGTGGACGCGGTTTGTGATTGAGTTACCCGCCGGAGATTGATGCAAGCGGTACCGGCCCTATCGGGGGCAAGCCCCCTCCCACAGTTTGAATATATTCACGCTTCACAATGTGGGAGGGGGCTTGCCCCCGATAGCGGTCTTGAATCTTACGAATATCTCAAGGCATGCGCCGGCTCAATCTTCGCCGCCCGATACGCCGGATAAATCGTCGCCAAAAAGCTCAACACAAACCCGGCCGTGCAGATCAGCAGCACATCCCCGTCTTGAAGCTCCGAAGGCAGATTGCTGACAAAATACACATCCGAACTGAAGATATGCTGCCCGGTAACCCGTTCCAGCCAGCCCACCAGCTCACTCACATTCAGCGCCGCAATCACACCCAGGATGCCGCCGATCAAGGTACCGACGACACCGATCACGGTGCCCTGCACCATGAAGATCGCCATGATCTGCCGCGGCGTTGCGCCGATGGTACGCAGGATCGCGATGTCCGCACCCTTGTCGTTTACCACCATAATCAGCGTGGCAATGATGTTGAACGCAGCCACGGCGACGATCATCAGCAACAGCAAGCCGATCATGGTCTTTTCCATTTTCATTGCGCTGAACAGGCTGCCCTGGGTGTGGGTCCAGTCATCCGGCTTGTAGCCGGCGCCCAGGCTGGCGGCGATGTCCTCCGAGACCTTGGGCGCCGCATACAGGTCTTTCACCGCCAGGCGCACGCTTTGCACCTGGTTCGGCTGCCAATGCTGGATCTCTGCGGCGTCGGCCATGTGGATCATGGCCATGGAGCCGTCCAGTTCGGCGCCGACCTTGAAGATCCCCACCACGTTCAAGCGCTGCATGCGCGGGGTGATGCCGCCCGGTGCGGTGCTGATTTCCGGCACGATCAGGGTCAACTTGTCGCCCACGTTCAGGCGGAAGCGCCGGGCGGTGATTTCGCCGACCACCACGCCGAACTCGCCAGGCTTCAGGTCATCCAGTTTGCCGCGCACGATATGCTGGGCCACGATCGACACCTTGCCTTCCTGTGCCGGGTCGATGCCGCTGATCTCGATCGGCTGCATGGCGCCCTTGTAGGAGAACATGCCGTCCATCTGCGTGAAGGGCACTGCCGCGGTCACTTCCGGGTTCTTCATCGCGGCGGCGGCCACGGGCTGCCAATCGTTGATCGGGTTCACGCCGACGATGGTCGCGTGGGGCACCATGCCAAGGATGCGCGAGCTCATTTCGCGCTGGAAGCCGTTCATCACCGACAGCACCACGATCATCGCCAGCACGCCCAGGGCGAGGCCGATCATCGAGGTCATCGAGATAAACGAGACAAAACGGTTGCGGCGCTTGGCGCGGGTATAGCGCGTGCCGATGAAAATCGATAACGGTCTGAACATTCGCGGGCACCGTTGAAAAAATGAAAAAGCCCAGCGCTTAAGGCGCCGGGCTTGAAACGGGTCAGATGGCGACCAGATGACCTTCCTGCAGGTGCAACACGCGGTCCATCTGCCGGGCCATGCTCATGTCATGGGTCACCACCAGGAACGCGGTGCGCATCTGGGTGCTCAGTTCCAGCATCAAGTCCTTGATTCCCTGGGCGGTGTGGGAGTCGAGGTTGCCGGTGGGCTCATCGAGCATCACCAGGCCTGGGTTGTTGACCAGGGCACGGGCAATCGCCACACGCTGACGCTCGCCGCCGGACAGCTCCGCCGGCTTGTGCTCCAGGCGATGGCCGAGGCCGACACGCTCCAGCAGGGCCTGGGCACGCTGGCGGGCTTGCGGGATCGCGGTCTTGCCGATCAACAGCGGCATGCACACGTTTTCCAGGGCGGTGAATTCCGGCAGCAAATGGTGGAACTGGTACACAAAGCCCAACGAACGGTTGCGCAGTTGCCCACGAGCCTTCTCACCGAGGGCCGACAGCTCTTCACCGGCCAGCCACACGCTGCCCTGGGACGGCGTATCAAGGCCGCCCAGCAGGTTCAGCAAGGTACTTTTGCCGGAACCGGAACTGCCGACGATCGCCACGCGTTCGCCAGGGTGCAGCTCAAGTTGCAGGTTGGACAACACCACCACCGATTCCGGGCCTTCCTCGTAGGATTTGCCCAGGTTGCGGCAGCTCAGGATTGCTTTTTCACTCATGCCCGATTCACTCATAACGTAAGGCCTGTGCTGGCTGGGTACGTGCCGCGCGCCAGGCTGGATACAGGGTGGCAAGGAAACTCAGGACCAACGCAGCGCCGCCCACCATCAACACGTCCTGGGCCTGAACCTGGGACGGCAAGTAGTCGATGAAGTAAACGTCGGCGTTGAGAAACTTGTGGCCGATCAGGGTTTCGAGGCCGGCGATGGCGGCACTCACGTTCAACGCAGCCAGAATGCCGACGGCCGTACCGATCAACGTGCCGACCACGCCGATCACGGTGCCCTGCACCATGAAGATCGCCATGATCTGCCCCGGCGTGGCGCCGAGGGTACGCAGGATGGCGATATCGCCCTTCTTGTCGTTCACCACCATCACCAGCGTGGAGATGATGTTGAAGGCCGCCACGGCGACGATCAGCAGCAACAGCAGGCCGATCATGGCTTTTTCCATGCGGATGGCCTGGTACAGGTTGCCGTGGGTACGGGTCCAGTCGCGGGCGTAGTACTGGTTTTCACCCAGGTGCTGGGCGATTTCCCAGGCGCCGCGCGGTGCGTCGAACAGGTCGTTGAACTTCAGGCGCAGGCCCTGCACCTGGTCCGGCTGCCAGCGATGCAGGCGCGCCAGGTCTGTGAGGTTGGTCAGGCCGAGGTAGCCGTCGATCTCGCCGGCGCCAACGTGGAAGGTGCCGACCACGGTAAAACGCTTCATGCGCGGGAACATGCCGGCCGGGGTCACGGTGACTTCCGGCGCGACGAAGGTCAGCTTGTCGCCGAGGCCCACGCCGAGCTTGGCCGCCGCCTTGTCGCCGATCACGATGCCGAAGCTGCCGGGCGCCAGGTCGTCGAGCTTGCCCTGCAACATGAACTTGTCGATGATCGAGACGTTGCGTTCCTGGGCCGGATCGATGGCATTAAGCAGGATCTTCTGCACCTTGCCGTCGTTAGTCAGCAACCCCTGCATCTGGGTGAAGGGCGCAACCGCCAGCACCTTGGGGTTCTGCTTGACCTTGGCCGCCAGGCTTTGCCAGTCGCTGATGGGCGCATCGCCCTCGATGGTCGCGTGGGGCACCATGCCCAGCACGCGGGTGCGCATCTCATGATCGAAGCCGTTCATCACCGACAGCACCACGATCATCACGACCACGCCCAAGGCGAGCCCGATCATCGAGGTGAGGGAAATGAACGACACAAAATGATTGCGGCGCTTTGCACGGGTATAACGCGTGCCGATAAATACGAAGAGAGGTCTGAACATGTCGGGGCTTGTTCGGAGGAAAAGAAGACGTCCCGGTGGCGGGGTGTGGTAAGCAGCTTTACACTCAGACCATTACCGTTACCTGGGGTTCGCCATGTCGACATTAGATGAAGAAGAGCGCCGCGAATACTACCGTATCGACGACATGATCGCACTCCAAATCAAAAGCCTGTCTGCCCCCGAAGCAGCGAGCAAGGAAGTGTTGCTGGATGATTCGCCACTCTTCAATCTGCTCAGCGAGCTGCACCTGAGTGAATTCGAGGCCCAGCACCTGCTACGCCAGCTCAGCGAGAAGGATCGCACCCTCGCGGCCTTCCTGCGTGTGCAGAACAAACGTGTCGACCTGCTCAGCCAGATCATGGCGCGCGGCTTGCTGGATGAGGTCGGCGCTCCGCAGCCGGTGATCATTTCCGAAGGTGGCATCGACTTCCAACACCCCACGCCCCTGCCGGCCGGCGCCCACCTGGCGGTCAAGCTGGTGCTGATGCCCCAGGCACTCGGCCTGCTGCTGCGCGCGCGGGTCACCCATTGCGATCCCAAAGGCACAGGCTTTGACGTCGGCACGGAATTCGAAGCCATGACCGACGCCCAGCGCCAACTGCTGGCGCGCTACATCTTGCAGAAACAGGCCCAGGAACGGCGCCTGGCGCGGGAACAAAGCGACGCCCAAGACACCTGAACTCTCGAATTCACCCCGCCGGACGACCTGGCGTAAAGGAGCAACTGTGACCCTGATCTACGGCCACCGCGGTGCCAAAGGCGAAGCACCGGAAAACACCCTGACCAGCTTCCAGGAGTGCCTCAAGCACGGTGTACGCCGCTGCGAACTGGATTTGCACCTGTCCATGGACGGCGAGCTGATGGTCATCCACGACCCGACCCTCAAGCGCACCGCCGACCGGCGCGGCAAAGTCGTCGAGTATTCGGCGGCAGACCTGGTGAAGATGGACGCGCGCAAAGGCGGCCCGGGCTGGGTCAAGCCCTGCCCGATCCCGCGCCTGGAAGAACTGTTCGAACAGTGCGACTTCGATCACTGGCAACTGGAAGTCAAAAGCGCTTCGCGCACCCGCGCCGCCACCACCGTGCTGGCGATCCGTGAGATGGCCGTACGTTTCGGTCTGATGGACAAGGTCACCGTGACCTCAAGCTCGCGGGAAGTGCTGAAAGCGGCGGTTGAACTCACCCCGGACCTGTCACGCGGCCTGGTCGCCGAATATGCCTGGCTCGACCCGTTGAAGGTCGCGCAGAACTATGGCTGTGAGTATCTGGCGTTGAACTGGACGTTGTGCACCCCCGAGCGCCTGGAAAAAGCCCAGCGCCAGGGCTTGCACGTGTCCGTGTGGACAGTCAACGAACCCGCGCTGATGCGCAGGCTCGCCGACTTCGGCGTAGATAGCCTGATTACAGACTTTCCCGGTTTGGCCACTGCCACTCTCGGGAATTACTGAAATCGGTCTCCCCGGCCGGCTCAGGCCACCGGCCGGAGCCGCTCAAAAAAGCCGGTTGAGGCCGTCGTAGGCCGCGACCCGATAGGCTTCCGCCATGGTCGGGTAGTTGAACGTGGTGTTCACAAAATACTTGAGGGTATTTTGCTCACCCGGCTGACTCATGATCGCCTGGCCGATGTGCACGATTTCCGAGGCTTGGTAGCCGAAGCAATGCACGCCGAGGACTTCCAGGGTTTCACGGTGGAACAGGATCTTCAGCATGCCTTGCGGCTCACCGGCGATCTGCGCACGCGCCATGCTCTTGAAGAACGCCTTGCCCACTTCGTAAGGCACCTTGGCCTTGGTCAGTTCGTGCTCGTTCTTGCCGATCGAGCTGATCTCCGGAATGGTGTAGATCCCGGTCGGCACGTCGTTCACGTAGCGCCAGCTGCCATTGTCGACGATGCTGCCAGCGGCCGAACGGCCCTGGTCGTGCGCGGCACTGGCCAGGCTCGGCCAGCCGATCACGTCACCGGCGCCGTAGATGTTGGTCACGCAGGTGCGGTAGTTCTCGTCCACCTCGATCTGGCCACGGCTGTTGACCTTGACCCCGATGTTTTCCATGCCCAGCTTGTCGGTGTTGCCGGTACGGCCGTTGCACCACAACAAGGCGTCGGCCTTGATCTTCTTGCCGGACTTGAGGTGCAGGATCACCCCGTTGTCCAGGCCTTCGACCCGCTCGTACTCTTCGTTGTGGCGCACGGTGATGTTGTTGTTGCTGAAGTGGTAGCTCAACGCCTGGGAAATTTCCGAGTCGAGGAAGCTCAGCAACTGGTCGCGGTTATCCACCAGCTCCACCAGCACACCCAGGCCGCTGAAGATCGAGGCGTATTCACAGCCGATCACACCGGCGCCGTAGATGATCAGTTTACGCGGGGTGTGGCCCAGGCTCAGGATGGTGTCGCTATCGTAGATACGCGGGTGGTGGAAATCGATGTCCGCCGGGCGATACGGGCGCGACCCGGTGGCGATGATGATGTGCTTGGCCACCAGCTTCTCGACCACGCCGTTGGCGCAGACCACCTCGACGGTTTGCTCGTCGGCGAAGCTGCCGGTGCCGAAGAACAGGTCGACGCGGTTACGGGCGTAGTAGCCGGTACGCGAAGCCACCTGCTTGGAGATGACTTTCTCGGCGCTTTTGAGCACGTCCGGGAACGAGAACCAGCGCGGCTCACCAATGGCCCGGAACATCGGGTTGGTATTGAACTGCATGATCTGGCGCACCGAGTGACGCAAGGCCTTGGACGGGATGGTGCCCAGGTGGGTGCAGTTACCGCCGACCTGGCGACGGCTATCGACCATCGCCACCTTGCGCCCTGCTTTCGCGGCGTTCATCGCCGCACCTTCTCCAGCCGGGCCGGAACCCAGTACCACCACGTCGTAGTTGTAGACAGCCATGCGTACTCCTCAGAACAGGCCAGGCGTACGGTTGGACGCCGGGCTAAATCATGCCGCGGCCAGCGGTCATGAAGGACAATTTGGCTCAAGTGTGTGAACCGGGGCACAGTCTATATAAGGCGCAACGCCGCGCACATTAACCCTTGGTCGCGTCGTAGGCCAGTCTTGCCTTTACTACACAGCGCAGATTATCCCTGAACCCTGCCGCTGCCGGAAAATGAATTAACCTGTAGCCACGGATCTTTTCGGGACGGGCCATTATGCGGCATCTAGTTTTCTGTTTAATGCTGATGTTGTCGATCACCGCACACGCCAATGAGGCGGATCGGCTCAAGCAAGCCGACTTCCCGGCACAGTCCCAGGCATTGGTGCTGAAAAATCAGGCGGTGCTCACTTACCTCTGGGCGGATGTGTACGCGGCCGCGCTGTATGCCCCGGCGGACCTGAGTGCGAAGCAGGCGTGGGACCAGCAAAAGACGCTGCGCCTTGTGTTGTATTACTTTCGCGATATCGACCGCAGCGATGTGATCAAGGCGGCCACGGCCACCCTGGAGCGCCAGCAAACCAGCGCAAGCCTGAAGCCAGAGATCGAAAAACTACACACCCGCTTTCGTGATATCCAAGCCGGAGATCGATATGCCCTGGATTTTCGTCCCGGCCGTGGCCTGAATTTGGAGATCAATGGCCAAGTGGTGTTCAGCAGCCGCAATGACGCGCTGGCAAGGGCCTACCTGGGTATCTGGTTGGCGCCCAAGGGGTTGTCCGACAGCCTGCGCAGCAAGCTTGTGGACTGAGGGCCCCATCGGGGGATCGGTATCTACACAATTCTGGGTATGGCGTTGGACCTGTGGCGAGGGAGCTTGCTCCCGCTGGCGGCCTGGCAGACGACCATGATGTTGGATCAGACTGGGTACATATCCGTTATTTAGGTCACGACTGGTATGGGTTCCGCCCTTACGGCGGGTCACTTTTGGAAAGAGCCCAAAAGTAACCAAAAGGCTCTTGCCCCAACACTCGGCACCTCGCTCACGCTCGGTGTGCCCGTAATCCGACAGGTATTTGGGGGGCCGCCTGAGATCAAAAGCAGGATCAAGATCAACAGCGGCTCGCTTCGCATCGTGGTTACCTTGGTTACCGTGGTTGCTACAGTGTTGTGCAGATAATTATGCCCATCGGGGGCAAGCCCCCTCCCACATTGAAATGCGATCAACTGTGGGAGGGGGCTTGCCCCCGATGAGGCCCTCCCAGCCTGCACAAAATCCCCAGCCATAAAAAAGCCCCGAACCAGTCGGGGCTTTTTCATTTATTGCTGATGCTTAGCGCGGGAACGCAGGCGGGTTGACCCCAGCCATGTCTTCCATCACGCGAACCACCTGGCAGCTGTAGCCGAACTCGTTGTCGTACCACACGTACAGGACAACGCGGTTGTCTTGGCTGATGGTCGCTTCCGCGTCCACCACACCGGCGTGGCGCGAGCCAACGAAGTCGGTGGAAACCACTTCCTGGGAATTGACGAAGTCGATTTGCTTGTGCAGATCGGAGTGCAGCGCCATGTAGCGCAGGTACTCGTTCATCTCTTCGCGGGTGGCGGCTTTCTCAAGGTTCAGGTTGAGGATGGCCATCGACACGTTCGGCGTCGGTACACGGATCGCGTTACCGGTCAGCTTGCCAGCCAGCTCAGGCAGGGCCTTGGCAGCAGCGGTGGCAGCACCGGTCTCGGTGATCACCATGTTCAACGCGGCGCTACGGCCACGACGATCGCCCTTGTGGAAGTTGTCGATCAGGTTCTGGTCGTTGGTGTACGAGTGAACGGTTTCGACGTGGCCGTTGACGATGCCGAACTTGTCATTCACTGCCTTCAGCACCGGCACGATGGCGTTGGTGGTGCAGGAAGCGGCGGACACGATTTTGTCGTCAGCAGTGATTTCAGCGTGGTTGATGCCGTGAACGATGTTCTTCAGCTTGCCTTTGCCAGGCGCGGTGAGGACAACGCGATCGACACCCGGGCAGGCCAAGTGCTGGCCCAGGCCTTCGGCGTCACGCCATACGCCGGTGTTATCCACCAGCAAGGCGTCCTTGATGCCGTACTGGGTGTAATCCACCTCGGACGGGTTCTTCGCGTAGATCACCTGGATCAGGTTACCGTTGGCGGTAATGGTGTTGTTTTCTTCGTCGATGACGATGGTGCCGTTGAACGGACCGTGTACCGAATCGCGGCGCAGCAGGCTGGCACGCTTGGTCAGGTCGTTCTCGGCGCCTTTGCGCACCACGATGGCACGCAGGCGAAGGCCGTCGCCGCCACCGGTTTTTTCGATCAGGATGCGCGCCAGCAGACGGCCGATACGACCGAAGCCGTACAGCACAACGTCGGTGCCTTTACGGGCCGCGGCGTTTTGCTGGCCAACCACATCGGCCATCTCTTCACGCACGAACTGCTCGGCGGTACGGCCGGCGCCTTCTTTGCGGAATTTGTAGGCCAGCTTGCCCAGGTCTACGGAGGCCGCGCCAAGCTTGAGCTCGCTCATGGCTTTGAGCAGGGGGAATGTTTCGTGGACGGAGAGTTCGCTGTCGTCGGCGGAACGGTGACGCGCAAAGCGGTGCGCTTTGAGAATCGCGATGACGGACTGGTTGATCAGGCTGCGGCCATAGATCGAGCTCACCACATTGTTATTGCGGTACAGCTGACCGATAAGCGGGATCATCGCTTCTGCGAGTGCTTCACGGTCGATCCATTCACCAAGACACTGGTCGGGCTTCTGAGTCACGGGAACCTTCCACATGTAGGGGCTGAAAAAAGGGGCTACATTATGCCGCCCGACCGTCCTCGGAGCAATGCGCGTCCTACAACAAAAAACCCTTGCCAAAAAATACCGCCGCGCTGCAGCCCAGTAAATACGCGGGTTCCAGAAGGCCACTCATTGGGGACGCAGACCAACTTGTCCGTAACCCTCCTAAACAATCGCGCATTTCGGCACTACATATTGAGTCAAAACACGCCATTGTTTGTCTTAGCCACTACATTTCCTACAAACCGTAATAGGCTCAGTCAGAAACTGACAGGCGGCACCTTGGGCCGTTACAATTACCGACTTTGTCGCAACGCTTGGAGCTCAACCTTCCGTGCCCGTTCTGCGTCTACCGCTTCTCCCTGCCGCGGCAGGTAAACAGCACTGGGGCAACCTGCCCGGTGCCGCCCTGAGCCTGGCTATCGCCGAGGCTGCCAGCGCAGCTAAGCGCTTTACCCTGCTGCTCACCGCCGACAGCCAAAGCGCCGAACGGTTGGAGCAGGAGCTGAGCTTCTTCGCCCCCGATTTGCCGGTGCTGCATTTCCCCGACTGGGAAACCCTGCCCTACGACCTGTTCTCGCCGCACCAGGACATCATTTCCCAGCGCATCGCCAGCCTGTACCGCCTGCCGGAACTGGCCCACGGCGTGCTGGTGGTGCCGATCACCACTGCGTTGCATCGCCTGGCGCCGACCAAGTTCCTGCTGGGCAGCAGCCTGGTCCTGGATATCGGCCAGAAGCTCGACGTCGAGCAGATGCGCACGCGCCTGGAAGCCAGCGGCTACCGCTGCGTCGACACTGTGTACGAACACGGTGAGTTCGCAGTGCGCGGGGCCCTGATCGACCTGTTCCCGATGGGCAGCAAACTGCCGTACCGCATCGACCTGTTCGATGACGAAATCGAGACCCTGCGCACCTTCGATCCAGAAAACCAGCGATCCATCGACAAAGTCGACTCGATCAAGCTGCTGCCTGCGCGGGAATTTCCATTACAGAAAGATGCGGTCACGCGCTTCAAGGCGCGCTTCCGTGAGCGCTTCGACGTCGACTTCCGTCGCTGTCCGATCTTCCAGGACTTGAGCAGTGGGATTACACCGGCCGGTATCGAGTACTACCTGCCGCTGTTCTTCGACGAAACCTCCACCCTGTTCGACTACCTGCCACAGGACACCCAAGTGTTCTCGCTGCCGGGTATCGAGCAAGCAGCGGAAAACTTCTGGAACGACGTGCGTAACCGTTACGAAGAACGCCGCGTCGATCCATCCCGTCCGTTATTACCGCCCGCCGAGCTGTTCCTGCCGGTGGAAGACTGCTTTGCCCGTCTTAAAAACTGGCCCCGCGTGGTCGCCAGCCAACAGGATGTGGACGCCGGCAGCGGCCGCGAGCGCTTCCCGGCGGGCACACTGCCGGACCTGGCAATCCAGGCCAAAGCCACGCAACCGCTGGAAGCGCTGTCCAACTTCCTCGGCGACTTCCCTGGCCGCGTGCTGTTTACCGCCGAGTCCGCCGGGCGCCGCGAAGTGCTGCTGGAGCTGCTCGAACGCCTGAAGCTGCGACCGAAAACCGTCGACAGCTGGCCGGACTTCGTCAAGAGCAAAGAACGCTTGGCGATCACCATCGCGCCACTGGATGAAGGCCTGCTGCTGGACGACCCGGCGCTGGCGCTGATCGCCGAGAGCCCGCTGTTCGGGCAGCGCGTGATGCAACGCCGTCGCCGCGAAAAACGCGCCGACGCCAACAACGACGCGGTGATCAAGAACCTCACCGAACTGCGCGAAGGCGCGCCGGTGGTGCATATCGACCACGGCGTCGGACGTTACCTGGGCCTGCAGACCCTGGAGATCGATAACCAGGCCGCCGAATTCCTCACCATGGAATACGCCGAGGGCGCCAAGCTCTACGTGCCGGTGGCCAGCCTGCACCTGATCGCCCGTTACACCGGCAGCGACGATGCCCTGGCACCGTTGCACCGCCTGGGCTCCGAGACTTGGCAGAAAGCCAAGCGCAAAGCCGCCGAACAGGTGCGCGACGTTGCCGCCGAATTGCTCGACATCTATGCACGCCGCGCCGCGCGCGAAGGTTATGCGTTCGCCGACCCGAAAGCCGACTACGCGACCTTCAGCGCCGGTTTCGCCTTCGAAGAAACTCCCGACCAGCAAACCACCATCGAAGCGGTGCGCGCCGACATGCTCGCGCCCAAGCCGATGGACCGCCTGGTATGCGGCGACGTCGGCTTCGGCAAGACCGAAGTGGCGATGCGTGCGGCTTTCATTGCAGTGCATGGCGGCAAGCAAGTGGCGATCCTGGTGCCCACCACCCTGCTCGCCCAGCAGCACTACAACAGCTTCCGCGACCGCTTTGCCGACTGGCCGGTGACCGTGGAAGTGATGAGCCGCTTCAAGTCGGCCAAGGAAGTAAATGCAGCCATCGCCGATTTGGCCGAAGGCAAGATCGACATCGTGATCGGCACGCACAAGCTGCTGTCGGACGATGTGAAGATCAAGAACCTGGGCCTGGTGATCATCGACGAAGAACACCGTTTTGGCGTGCGCCAGAAGGAACAACTCAAGGCCCTGCGCAGCGAGGTCGACATTCTGACCCTCACTGCCACGCCGATTCCGCGCACACTGAACATGGCGGTGTCGGGCATGCGCGACCTGTCGATCATCGCCACGCCACCGGCGCGTCGCTTGTCGGTGCGCACCTTCGTGATGGAGCAAAACAAAAGCACGGTGAAAGAAGCGCTGCTGCGAGAACTGCTGCGCGGCGGGCAGGTGTACTACCTGCACAACGACGTGAAGACCATCGAGAAGTGCGCCGCCGACCTCGCCGAACTGGTACCGGAAGCGCGCATTGCCATCGGCCACGGACAGATGCGCGAGCGCGATCTCGAACAGGTGATGAGCGACTTCTACCACAAGCGCTTCAACGTGCTGATCGCCTCGACCATCATCGAAACCGGCATCGACGTGCCGAGCGCCAACACCATCATCATCGAGCGCGCCGACAAGTTTGGCCTGGCGCAGCTGCACCAGTTGCGCGGCCGGGTCGGGCGCAGTCACCACCAGGCGTATGCGTATTTGCTCACGCCACCGCGCCAGCAGATCACTTCCGACGCGGAAAAGCGCCTGGAAGCCATCGCCAACACCCAGGACCTGGGCGCCGGTTTTGTGCTGGCCACCAACGACCTGGAAATCCGTGGTGCCGGCGAACTGCTGGGCGACGGCCAGAGCGGGCAGATCCAGGCGGTCGGTTTCACCCTGTATATGGAAATGCTTGAACGCGCGGTGAAAGCGATCCGCAAGGGCGAGCAACCGAATCTTGATCAACCGCTGGGCGGCGGTCCGGAAATCAACCTGCGCTTGCCGGCGCTGATCCCCGAAGACTACCTGCCGGACGTGCATGCGCGGCTGATCCTGTACAAACGCATCGCCTCGGCCACCGACGAAGAAGGCCTCAAGGACCTGCAAGTGGAGATGATCGACCGCTTCGGCCTGCTGCCCGAGCCAACCAAGAACCTGGTGCGCCTGACCCTGCTCAAATTGCAGGCCGAGCAACTGGGGATCAAGAAGGTCGATGCCGGGCCGCAGGGTGGGCGCATCGAGTTTGAAGCGCAGACGCCGGTGGACCCGTTGGTGCTGATTAAGCTGATCCAGGGCCAGCCCAACCGCTACAAGTTCGAAGGGGCTACGCTGTTCAAGTTCATGGTACCGATGGAACGTGCCGAAGAACGCTTTAATACATTGGAGGCGTTGTTCGAACGCCTCATCCCGAAATCTGCTTGAAGGACGCCCCAATGCGCCTGTTCCGCATTTTGAGCCTGTTGTTGGTGGTCGTGGCACCTACGGCGTTTGCCGACAGCCCGTACCAGGTGGAAATGATCCTGGTGCGCCAGAACGCCGAGCCGGTGATCAACAGCCGCGCCGCGCCGGAAAACTGGGATGCCGGGGCCGTGCGCCTGGGCGACAAGCTGAGCCCTCCGCGCCTGAGCAACATCGTCGAAAAGCTGCGCGCCGATAACAGCTACACCGTGTTGGCGCACAAGGCCTGGGAACAGAACCTGGGTGAGCAGCCGGTCAACATCGCGATCACCGACGGCCAGGAGCAGTTTGGCCAGTTTCCCATCGAGGGTGTTTTGAGCCTGCAACTGGGTCGCTTCACGGACATCGACGCGGACTTTTGGATCAACACCTTCGACAGTAATGGCAGCGTGATCGCCAGCGAACACCTCGCCCAGAAGGACGTGCGCACCAAGAACAACCAGCTCAACTACCTGGACGGCGGCCACTTGGCGCTGTTGATCAAGATCACCTCGTTGACCGCCAAGCCACCCAGCGCACCACCGCCCGATATCCAGGACTGATCCAGCGCCATGCCCCTGACGTCGTCGCTGACCAAACCCCTGGCCCCTTCATGGGCCAATCGCTTCAAAGAGCAAAGCCTGGAGCGCGGGCGCCGTTATGCCCTGGAGAACCGGGTGCGCATCGTCGAATGCGGCGACAGCACCATCGTCGCCAGTTGCGAAGGCTCGGGCGGCAACGTTTATCGGCAGACCATCTCACTGCGCGAGTCGGCCAAGGGCACGTTGATTTTGGTGGACAGCCGCTGTACCTGCCCAGTGCACACCAACTGCAAACACATCGCGGCGGTGCTGCTCAAAGTCCAGGAAACCCTCGCCTACCCGGCCGCTGCACAGGATGCCGAGCTGCTGGAAAAACTCCAGGCCGTACTGGAAAACCGCGTGGCGTTGCCGCAGGTGGTCATGGAGGATGTAGTGCCCGTGCCGCGCTTGTGGCTGGCCAGTGTCGAGTTCAGTGCCTTTGAACCGCGCAACGGCAAGATGCAGCGCTACATCCAGCACCGTGCGGCGCTGTCGTTCAACTACTTGGGCAACTATGTCAGCGGGCAGAAAAACGCCGACATCATCGTGCGCCAGGACACCCAGAGCCTGCGGATCAAGCGGCATCCGGAGCTGGAACAGCCGTACCGCGAACAACTGCGGCTGCTCGGCTTCAAGATCGCCACACGCCAGAGCAAAGCCTTGCCGGAAAGCGCTGGCGAGCTGTTCGAGATGGTCAATGACAGCGCCTGGCTCAACTTCACCCTCAACGCATCACCCACCTTACGGGCCGAGGGCTGGGAGCTGCAGATCGATGAGGACTTCGGCTTCGACCTGAGCACCGTCGATGACTGGTACGCCACCGTCGATGACGGGCCGGAGCGCGATTGGTTCGACTTGGAGCTGGGCATTATCGTCAACGGCGAGCGGCTGAGCCTGCTGCCGATCCTGCTGAACCTGATGCGCTCCCACACCGAGATCCTCAACCCGGAAAAACTCGCACGCCGTCGCGATGAAGAACTGATCCTGGTAAACATTCCCGGCCTGCCCAACGGCGGCCATGGCCCGCTGCAAGTGGCGCTGCCTTACGGCCGGCTGAAACCGGTACTGGCAACCCTCGGCGAGTTCTACTTGCAGGAAGCCGGCACCACCACGCTGCGCCTGGCCAAGGCCGATGCGATTCGCTTGAACCCGCTCGAAGACCTGCCGCTGCAATGGGAAGGTGGCGAGAAGATCCGCAACTTCGCCCAGCGCTTGCGGGATATCAAGGATTTCACCTGCGTAGCGCCGGAAGGGTTGAACGCGACGTTGCGCCCTTACCAGCTGGAAGGCTTGAGCTGGATGCAGTCACTGCGCCAGCTCGATGTTGGCGGGATACTTGCGGATGACATGGGCCTGGGTAAAACCCTGCAAACCTTGGCGCATATTCTCACTGAAAAAATCGCCGGGCGCCTGGATCGGCCCTGCATGGTGGTGATGCCCACCAGCTTGATTCCTAATTGGCTCGATGAGGCGGCGCACTTCACCCCTCAGCTCAAAGTGCTGGCGCTGTATGGCGCAACGCGCAAGAAACACTTTACCCACCTACAGGACTACGACCTGCTGTTGACCACCTACGCGCTGTTGCCCAAGGACATCGAACAGCTCGCGGCGCTGCCCCTGCATGTGCTGATCCTGGATGAAGCGCAGTACATCAAGAACCCTTCCAGCAAAGCGGCCCAGGCGGCGCGCGAGTTGAATGCGCGGCAACGCTTGTGCCTCAGCGGCACGCCACTGGAAAACCACTTGGGTGAGCTGTGGTCGTTGTTTCATTTCCTCCTGCCGGGCTGGCTGGGCGACGTGAAAAGCTTCAACCGCGATTACCGCGTGCCCATCGAAAAGCGCGCCAGCGATGTACGATTGCAGCACCTCAACGGCCGGATAAAACCCTTCCTGCTGCGCCGCACCAAGGAGCAGGTGGCCACGGAGTTGCCGCCCAAGACCGAGATCATCCACTGGGTCGACCTCAATGAGGCCCAGCGCGACGTGTACGAAACCATGCGCCTGGCCATGGACAAGAAGGTGCGTGACGAGATCACCCGCAAGGGTGTGGCACGCAGCCAAATCATCATTCTTGAGGCGCTGCTGAAGCTGCGCCAGGTGTGCTGCGACCTGCGCCTGGTCAACGACGCCACCCTGCCCGCCCGTGGCAGCAGCTCGGGCAAGCTCGACAGTTTGATGACGATGCTCGAGGAGCTGTTTGAAGAAGGCCGGCGGATCCTGCTGTTTTCCCAGTTCACCTCGATGCTGAGCCTGATCGAAGTCGAGCTTAAAAAGCGCGGCGTTGCCTACGCCTTGTTGACCGGCCAGACCCGCGATCGGCGCACGCCGGTGAAGGACTTCCAGAGCGGCAAGCTGCAGATTTTTCTGATCAGCCTGAAGGCCGGCGGTGTAGGCCTGAACCTGACGGAAGCCGACACGGTGATCCACTACGACCCATGGTGGAACCCGGCCACGGAAAACCAGGCCACCGACCGTGCGTATCGCATCGGGCAGGAGAAGCCGGTGTTCGTGTACAAGATGATTGCCCGAGGCACGGTGGAGGAAAAAATCCAACACCTGCAAAAAGAAAAGTCCGACTTGGCAGCGGGTGTGCTGGATGGGCGTACTACCGGAGACTGGCAGCTGGGCAACGAGGATATTGAAGCGCTGTTCGCGCCGTTGCCCCACAAACAGGAAAAGCGCTGACTGTCAGATCGCTATCGCAGGCAAGCCAGCTCCCACAGGTGACCGCGTTTCTTCAAGATAACTGCGGTCGAATGTGGGAGCTGGCTTGCCTGCGATGGGCGCACCGCGGTTTTCAGCCGATCAACTGCGCTTCACGCAGCGCGGTAACTGCCGCCAACCAACGCGGATCCTGCTTGTAGTCCGTCGACGCAATCGCCTGTCCGCGCATGCGTGCGATTCGGGCCGATGGTTTGACCTTCATGCGCTGGGCGGCGGTCAACGCCAACTCGGCAGCCGCGCGATCATTGCACACCAGGCCCATGTCGCAACCCGCCGTCAGCGCCGCTTCGATACGGCTGGCGGCGTCGCCCACCACATGGGCACCGGCCATGGACAGGTCATCACTGAAAATCACCCCATCGAACTGCAACTCGCCGCGCAGGATGTCCTGCAACCAGCGGCGCGAGAAACCTGCAGGTTGGTTATCAACCTGCGGGTAGATGACGTGAGCGGGCATCACCGCCGCCAGTTGCTTGCTCAAGCGTGCGAAAGGCACCAAGTCATTGGCGCGAATCTGCTCCAGGCTGCGTTCGTCATTGGGAATCGCGACGTGGGAATCGGCCTCCGCCCAACCATGGCCCGGGAAGTGTTTACCGGTCGCGGCCATGCCCGCGCTGTTCATCCCACGGATAAAGGCACCGGCGAGCACGGCAGCGCGCTCGGGGTCGCCCTCGAAGGATCGGGTGCCGACCACGGCGCTGCGTTGATAGTCCAGATCGAGGACGGGGGCGAAACTCAGGTCCAGGCCCACGGCCAGCACTTCAGTCGCCATGATCCAGCCGCATTGCTCGGCCAGGTATTCAGCATTGGGGTTGTCCGCCAGCGCACGCATAGCCGGCAGGCGTACAAAGCCCTGGCGCAGGCGCTGTACGCGACCGCCTTCCTGGTCAACCGCCAGCAACAGGTCCGGACGCACGGCACGAATCGCCGCGCTCAACTCCCGCACCTGGCGTGGATGCTCGATATTGCGCGCAAAAATGATCAGGCCGCCCACTTCAGGCTGGCGCAACAGGTGGCGATCCTCGGCCGTCAGCCAGGTACCGGCAACGTCGACCATCAAAGAACCTTGCAGGGCAGCAGTCATAAACCTTCCTTATAGAACGCACACAACCCGTTGCTCTCACCAGGCACAGTGAGAACAACGGGTTGCGAGTAAATAGCTGAATTAGACATGGGCCGCTAGCTTAGCGGATGCAAGCGGCTGCGCACACCCGGGCGGGTCAAACCTTGGCGGGGGCCGGCGCGGATTTGCTGCGTGGGCGCAGCTGGGCGGCGGCCATGTCCGGGTCGCTCACGCCGGTTTCGGCGCGCATGCCGGCGGCAAGGAACGGCACCATCAGGCGCATGACCTGCTCGATAGAGGTATTCACACCGAAATCGGTTTCGGCAATGGCCCGCAACGCCTTGATCCCGGACATGCTGAACGCGGCAGCACCCAACATGAAGTGCACACGCCAGAACAGCTCGATCGGCGGAATACGCGGGGCGGCCTCGTTGACCAGCAACATGTAGCGGCGGAAAACCTTGCCGTACATGTCTTCCAAGTAACGCCGCAGGTGGCCCTGGCTTTGACTGAACGCCAAGCCCAACAGGCGCATGAAGATCGACAGGTCGTTGCCGCTGCGGGGCTGAACCACCAGGGCTTGTTCAACGAGGATTTCCAACAGCTCTTCCAAGGTGGGCTTGTGCTCAGCCTTTGCCTGGCGACGCTCGAGTTCACGGTCAAGACTGGCGCAGAACGGCCCCAGGAAGCGCGAGAACACGGCTTGGATAAGCGCTTTTTTCGAGCCGAAATGGTAATTCACTGCCGCGAGGTTGACGCCAGCCTTGCTGGTAATCAGCCGCAATGAAGTTTCAGCGAATCCTTTTTCCGCGAACAATTGCTCGGCAGCATCGAGAATGCGTTCAACGGTTTCCGACTGGGCCATGGCTACTCCGCCTGACAAACACTTGTTTGAAACATACGTTTCAGGTTATGTCTTGTCAAGCCTGCGGGTTCGCTTTCCGGCCGGGCAGTCATGTATTTCATCGCTATTTAATCACATCCTTGGCGGTCTGTAGGCAGCGCTATCCCTGCCTTGTAGGACGTGTCCCCGATGACCGTCCAGCGGAGTGGCCAAAAAGGATGATTGCCAAGCGCAGTTCACTGTATATAATCCCAGTCACTGTATAAAAAGACAGAGCGATCAACATGCTAAAACTGACGCCACGCCAAGCTGAGATTCTCGCTTTTATCAAGCGCTGCCTCGATGACAACGGCTACCCGCCGACACGAGCGGAAATTGCGCTGGAACTGGGGTTCAAGTCCCCCAACGCCGCCGAAGAACACCTCAAGGCCCTCGCGCGCAAAGGCGCCATCGAGATGACCCCCGGTGCCTCGCGCGGCATTCGCATCCCTGGCTTCGAAGCCAAGGCCGACGAATCGACCCTGCCGATCATCGGCCGTGTCGCTGCCGGTGCGCCGATCCTGGCGCAGCAGCACGTCGAGGAATCCTGCAACATCAACCCGACCTTCTTCCATCCTCGCGCCGACTACCTGTTGCGGGTCCATGGCATGAGCATGAAGGACGTGGGCATCTTCGACGGTGACCTGCTGGCCGTCCACACTACACGCGAAGCCCGTAATGGCCAGATCGTCGTCGCCCGTATCGGCGACGAAGTCACCGTCAAACGCTTCAAGCGCGAAGGCAGCAAGGTCTGGCTGTTGGCCGAGAACCCTGAGTTCGCCCCGATTGAAGTGAACCTGAAAGATCAGGACCTGGTGATCGAAGGCTTGAGCGTCGGCGTCATTCGCCGCTAAAGGAGGCATCATGCAGCTCGTGCACACCCCACAACACACACAACTGTCGCTGTTCGAGGCCTTCATGGCCCAACCCCTTGCGCCCATCCTCAAGGAAACGATCGAGGCGCCCTGGAGCGCCGAGCCTGAGGCGTTCAGTGAATTGTCGTTGCGCGGTGCAGCTGGGAGCTGCCTGAGCCTGTTGGCGCCGATCCTTCGCGAATTGAGCGAAGAGCAGGACGCCCGCTGGCTGACGCTGATCGCCCCGCCCGCCAGCCTGACCCAGGCCTGGCTGCGGGACGCCGGCCTCAACCGCGAACGCATCCTGCTGCTGCAACCGCGCGGCGCGCAAAGCGCCCAGCAGTTGACCTGCGAAGCCTTGCGCCTGGGCCGTAGCCACACCGTGGTGAGCTGGCTGAACCCTCTGAATGCTGCGGCCAAGCAACAGCTGATCAGCGCCGCACGCACGGGCGATGCTCAGAGCTTGAATATTCGATTGGGATAAAAGTACGGACTTTGCGTGTGGTGTGCAGGCTTACTGTGGTTTGCAGGCTTGTTATGGTGACCGGGCTTACTGTGGTTTGCAGGCTTCTTATGGTGACCGGGCTTGTTGTGGTGAGCGGGCTTGTTGTGGTGAGCGGGCTTGCCCCGCGCTGGGCTGCGAAGCGGCCCCAAAACCAAGCACCGTGGAATATCTGATGTACCGCATTGAATCTATTTAGGGCCGCTTCGCAGCCCAGCGCGGGGCAAGCCCGCTCACCACAACAGCCCAGCCCACAACAGCGCAGCTCACAACCACAAGCCCACTCACCACAACAGCCCCGCTGACCAAAACTTGCACGCTCGTCGCAGACCTCAGTGAAGAACGCGTGGCCCGTCTTCTTTCTCCGGCTCGCCTTCTGCAAGGCGACCTGCCATCTGCACACCCACGCTCAGCATGGCTTTTGCCACTTCCACGTGCTGGCCCTGCAGGAACACTTTGGCGTCCTCGGAAAAATCCAGAATAACCAGAGAACCTTCGTCCTCAGCCCGGCGCAGCTCGATTCGGCCGTCGGGCAACTCAACAATTTCCAGAAAGGACGTCGGCATAAAAGTCTGTTCTCCACGAAAGGCCGGGATTATATCAGTCATCTGCCCGGCTTCGTTGAGGTTCTGAAGAGGTTTCTTTACGGCTTGATGAACGGCGCCATATGAATCCGACCAACGTTCAGCACTCGTTTAAACCTTCACGAAAGCGCAACGCCATCTTTTTCAGCTCCTGACGCCAGCCTTCCAACTCTTCGCGACTCAGAGGCTTGGGCTCTTCCTCTTCCAACGCAACCGCCACGATCAGGGGCTGGGTCACATCGCCCTTGGGCACATGGGGAACACGGGGCGGCTGAAACATATCCGCATGGGCCTTAAGCAGGCGCGCGACCCAGCTGTCAGGGCTCTGGGCCATTTCCACCAACTCGGCCAGCTCAGGGATCGCCATGCTTTCCAGCACTTCACGATTCATGATCATTTCCGCACGGGGCGAACCGGCCTGGGGCAAGCGGTAGAACCCGGCGATCTCATGACACAAGCCCAGTAACGCACCATACAGGTGGAACAACGCGGCTTCACGCCCAGCCTGAACCAGCGCAATCGCGTTCATCTCCTTCCCTTCCTCGGCACGGCCAAGGGCTTCCAGGGACAAACCCGCGAAGTAAATTTTCTGGTTGGTACGGGTATAGAGTTCGTTGGCCATGACGGCAATCTCCACAACGAATAAGCGTGATGCTGGCTGAACAGTGTCACGGATCAGCCGAACCTACTGCAAGTGCAATAAACCGCTGCTTATGCGGGTCAAAACTCGACGCTCAGAACCAAAAAGATCCAATGTGGGAGGGGCGGCGATGATTCGACTTGCCCCTTCCTACATTGGATCTTCAGCGCATCCGACGGATCAAGCGCCCTGACGCTTGTCCTCGACCTTCCACTTACCACCGTCGTAGAACGCTTTCCAGCCGGTAGGCTTGCCGTCCACTTCGGACTGCACGTATTGCTCCTTGGTCTTGCGGCTGTAGCGGATCACGGCCGGACGACCGTCGGGATCCTTCTTCGGCGCTTCACACAGGAAGTGGTACTTCGGATCGATCTCATCCTTGTGCGGCACGATCTCCAGCACCAACGGTGCACGGGTCTCGCGGTTTTTCGGGAACTGGCTGGCCGCCAGGAACAGGCCGGAAGCGCCGTCACGCAGGATGTAGGTGTCGTTGACCTTCTCGCACTTGAGTTCGGGCATCTTCACCGGGTCCATCTTAGGCGGCGCCGCGTCACCGCTTTTCAGCAGTTTGCGGGTGTTCTTGCACGTCGGGTTGGTGCAACCGAAGAACTTGCCGAAACGACCGGTCTTGAGCTGCATCTCGCTGCCGCACTTGTCGCATTCCAGGCTCGGACCTTCATAGCCCTTGATGCGGTAGGTGCCTTCTTCGATCTCGTAGCCGTTGCAATCCGGGTTGTTACCGCAGATGTGCAGCTTGTGCTTCTCGTCCAGCAGGTAGGCGTCCATCGCCGTGCTGCAGATCGGGCAACGGTGCTTGCCACGCAGTACCAGCGACTCGGATTCACCCTCATCGTCAGCCGCGATTTCATCGCCCGGCACCAGGTTGACGGTGGCCTTGCAGCGCTCTTTCGGCGGCAGGCTGTAGCCCGAGCAACCGAGGAAAACGCCGGTGGACGCCGTACGAATCTGCATCGGGCGGCCGCAGGTCAGGCACGGGATGTCGGTCATCACCGGCTGGTTGGCACGCATGCCGCTCTCAGGGCTTTCGGCCACTTCGAGCTTCTTCTTGAAGTCGCCGTAGAACTCGTCCAGCACGTTTTTCCAATCGCGCTCGCCCTGGGCGACGTCATCGAGGTTCTCTTCCATACCGGCGGTAAAGCCGTAGTCCATCAGGTTGGAGAAGCTCTCGGACAGGCGCTCGGTGACGATGTCGCCCATCTTTTCCGAATAGAAACGACGGTTGTGCAACGCCACGTAGCCGCGATCCTGGATGGTGGAGATGATCGCCGCGTAGGTCGAAGGACGACCGATACCGCGTTTTTCCATCTCTTTTACCAGGCTGGCTTCCGAGTAACGCGCCGGTGGCTTGGTGAAGTGCTGGGACGGGTCGAGCTTGATCAGCTTCAACGTATCGCCCTGGGCCATGTCCGGCAGCACATCATCATCGCCTGGCTTGGCGATTTGCGGCATCACGCGGGTGTAACCGTCGAACTTGAGGATACGGCCCTTGGCACGCAGCTCGAAGTCCCCAGCCCCCACACTGACCGTGGTGGACAGGTATTGCGCCGGCAGCATCTGGCAGGCCAGGAACTGGCGCCAGATCAGCTCGTAGAGGCGCTCGGCGTCGCGCTCCATGCCACTGAGCTTGCTTGGCTCGGTGTTGGCGTCCGAAGGACGAATCGCTTCGTGAGCCTCCTGTGCGCCTTCCTTGCTGCTGTAGACGTTCGGCTTCTCCGGCAGGTATTTCTTGCCGAACTCGCTTTCAATGTAAGTACGCGCCATCGCGACCGCGTCCACCGAAAGGTTGGTGGAGTCGGTACGCATATAGGTGATGTAGCCGGCTTCGTACAGACGCTGGGCCATCATCATGGTTTTCTTCACCCCGAAGCCCAGGCGGTTACTCGCGGCCTGTTGCAGGGTGGAGGTGATGAACGGTGCCGATGGCTTGCTGCTGGTGGGTTTGTCTTCACGCTTGACGATGCTGTAGCTGGACGCCTTGAGCTTTTCCAGCGCAGCCATGGCCTGGGCTTCGTTCAGCGGCTTGAAGGCCTCACCTTTCTCGCGGGCCACTTCAAAGCGCACATTGGCACCCTTGGCGGTGCCGAGGTCGGCGTGGACTTCCCAATACTCTTCGGGGTTGAACGCACGGATCTCGCGCTCACGCTCCACCACCAGCTTTACCGCGACCGATTGCACACGGCCGGCGGACAGGCCACGGGCGATCTTGGCCCACAACAGTGGCGAGACCATGTAACCCACGACGCGGTCGAGGAAACGACGCGCTTGCTGGGCGTTGACACGGTCGATGTCCAGTTCGCCCGGCTTGGAGAAGGCTTCCTGGATGGCTTTCTTGGTGATTTCGTTGAACACCACACGCTTGTAGCGGCTGTCGTCGCCGCCAATGGCTTCCCGCAGGTGCCAGGCAATGGCTTCCCCTTCGCGGTCCAAGTCCGTTGCGAGATAGATGGTGTCGGCATCTTTGGCGAGCCGGCGCAGCTCTTCGATGACCTTTTCCTTGCCCGGAAGGATTTCGTACTTGGCCTTCCAGCCATGATCCGGGTCCACACCCATGCGTGAGACCAGCTGCTTGCGCGCTTTCTCTTTAGGCGTGAGTACCGGACCTTCGCCCGCGGCGGCCTTGCCGCGCTTGGCGGCAGGCTCCTTGCTGGCGCTAGCCGAACCGCTGGTGGGCAGGTCTCGGATATGGCCGATACTCGACTTCACCACGTACTCGTTGCCCAAGTACTTGTTGATGGTCTTGGCCTTAGCCGGGGATTCCACAATGACCAGCGATTTGCCCATGGATCGGAAAATTCCTGAATTCGAGAAGTGAAAGGCAGTTGGCGCCTGACGCGGCAACGCTATATATAGTGGCAACAAGGTGAGGTCAAGCGCAGTATTCTGCGCGGCCTGCCGTTATTGCCCTGAAAAAAGACTGGGTTCGGCCTGCACCAAAGCAAAGCGTGGGACCTGTTCGCCGTCAACTTCGACGGTCTCCAGGAACATGCTCAATGGGCGCACCCAAAAGCCGTAATCGCCATACAGTGCTTGGTAGAACACCACTTCTTCTTCGGTCTCGGAGTGCCGCGCCACACTGAAAACGCGGTACTGCGGACCTTTATAATGCTGGTAGAGCCCTGGTTCGACTTTCATGCTCTGGCCCTCTTACAAAATTTGTTAAAAAAAAAATACAAAACCGCCAAAAAACAAAAACCGGGGCACTGGGCCCCGGCTTCCGTCAACCCAACGCTTAGATGCGTTCGAAGACGGTGGAAATGCCTTGGCCGAGACCAATGCACATGGTGGCTACCCCGAGGTTGCCGCCATTTTGCTTCATCACGTTAAGCAAAGTGCCGGAGATACGCGCACCGGAGCAACCAAATGGGTGGCCCAGGGCAATTGCGCCGCCGTGCAGGTTAACCTTCTCATTCATCTTGTCGAGCACTTTCAAATCTTTCAGCACGGGCAGGGCCTGTGCGGCGAAAGCTTCATTGAGCTCGAAGAAGTCGATATCCGAGATGGTCAGGCCCGCGCGCTTCAAGGCTTTTTGTGTGGCCGGTACTGGACCATAGCCCATGATCGCCGGGTCCACACCCGCCACTGCCATCGAACGGATCACGGCCAGCGGCTGGATACCCAGGTCCTGGGCACGCTGCGCCGACATCACGATCATGCACGAGGCACCGTCGGTGATTTGCGACGAAGTACCGGCGGTCACGGTGCCGCCCTTTGGATTGAACGCCGGCTTCAGAGCCGCCAGGCTTTCCAGGGTGGTATCCGGACGAATGGTTTCGTCGTAATCGAACAGTTTGAGGAAACCGTTCTCGTCATAACCGTTCATCGGGATGATTTCATCCTTGAACTTGCCTTCCACGGTCGCCTTGTGGGCGAGCTGGTGCGAACGCAGGCCAAACGCATCCTGGGCTTCACGGGTAATGCCGTGCATTTTGCCGAGCATTTCCGCGGTCAGGCCCATCATGCCCGAGGCTTTTGCCGCGTACAGCGACATGTGCGGATTAGGATCGACGCCGTGCATCATGCTGACGTGGCCCATGTGCTCCACACCGCCGACCACGAACACATCACCGTTGCCGGTCATGATTGCCTGGGCGGCAGTGTGCAGCGCGCTCATCGACGAACCGCACAGGCGGCTCACGGTCTGGCCGGCGGCGGTGTGCGGGATCTGAGTCATCAGCGACGCCATGCGCGCGATGTTCCAGCCCTGCTCCAGGGTCTGGTTGACGCAGCCCCAGATCACGTCTTCGACTTCGTTCGGGTCGACCTTGACGTTGCGCTCCAGCAACTTGCTGATCAGGTGTGCCGACATGTCTTCGGCACGGGTGTTGCGGTGCATGCCGCCCTTGGAGCGGCCCATCGGTGTGCGACCGAAGTCGACAATCACCACGTCTCTTGGATTCAAGCTCATAAATATTCTCGCTCTAGTCGTCTGGGCGCTTAACCGAAGAAGCTCTGGCCATTCTTGGCCATTTCACGCAGCTTCGCGGTCGGGTGGTACAGCGGGCCCAAATCAGCGTATTTGTCAGCCAGGGCAACGAACTCAGCCACACCGATCGAATCGATGTAACGCAGCGCACCACCACGGAATGGAGGGAAACCAATACCGTACACCAGGCCCATATCGGCTTCGGCGGCGGTCTCGACGATGCCGTCTTCCAGGCAACGCACGGTTTCCAGGCACAGGGCGATCATCATCCAGTTGATGATGTCTTCGTCGGACACCTCACGCTGTTCGTAGATGACCGGAGCCAGCACTTCGTGCACCGACGGATCGGCCACTTTCTTCTGCTTGCCCTTCTTGTCGGCCTCGTAGGCGTAGAAACCCTTGCCGTTCTTCTGGCCCAGGCGCTTGGCCTCGTACAGCGCGTCGATCGCCGAACGGCGGTCGTCTTTCATGCGGTCCGGGAAGCCTTCAGCCATCACGTCGCGGCCGTGGTGGCCGGTGTCGATGCCGACCACGTCCATCAGGTACGCCGGGCCCATCGGCCAGCCGAATTTTTCCATGACCTTGTCGATGCGCACGAAGTCCACACCGGCGCTGACCAGCTTGGCGAAGCCGCCGAAGTACGGGAACAGCACGCGGTTGACCAGGAAGCCCGGGCAGTCATTGACCACGATCGGGTTCTTGCCCATTTTCTTGGCGTAGGCAACGGTGGTGGCCACTGCCAGCTCGCTGGACTTCTCGCCACGGATCACTTCGACCAGCGGCATCATGTGCACCGGGTTGAAGAAGTGCATGCCGACGAAGTTTTCCGGACGCTTGAGGGCCTTGGCCAGCAGCGAGATGGAAATGGTCGAGGTGTTGGAGGCCAGGATAGTGTCGTCTTTGACCTGGGCTTCGACTTCGGCCAGCACGGCCTGCTTGACCTTCGGGTTCTCGACTACGGCTTCGACCACCAGGTCGACATGCCCGAAATCACCGTAGGACAGCGTAGGACGAATGCCGTTAAGCACTTCAGCCATCTTCGCTGCGGTCATGCGACCTTTATCCACACGACCCACCAGCAGCTTGGCGGCTTCTGCCAGGCCTTGCTCGATACCGTGCTCGTTGATGTCTTTCATCAGGATCGGCGTGCCCTTGGACGCCGACTGATAGGCGATACCGCCGCCCATGATACCGGCGCCGAGTACGGCAGCCTGTTTCACGTCGCGGGCGATCTCGTCGTAGGCCTTGGCCTTTTTCTTCAGCTCCTGATCGTTCAGGAACAGGCCGATCAGGCTCTGGGCCGCCGAGGTTTTCGCCAGTTTGACGAAACCTGCCGCTTCCACTTCCAGGGCTTTGTCGCGACCGAAGTTCGCGGCTTTCTGGATGGTCTTGATCGCTTCAACCGGCGCCGGGTAGTTCGGCCCGGCCTGGCCAGCCACGAAACCCTTGGCGGTTTCGAACGACATCATTTGTTCGATGGCGTTGAGCTTGAGTTTTTCCATCTTCGGCTGACGCTTGGCCTTGTAGTCAAATTCGCCGCTGATGGCGCCTTTGATCAGGTTCAGTGCGGCTTCGGCGAGTTTGTCCGGGGCAACCACAGCATCGACGGCACCGACTTTCAGCGCGTCTTCGGCACGGTTTTCCTTGCCGGCGGCGATCCACTCGATGGCGTTGTCGGCACCGATCAGGCGCGGCAGGCGCACGGTGCCGCCAAACCCTGGGTAGATGCCCAACTTGACTTCAGGCAGGCCGATCTTGGCCGTGGCCGACATGACGCGGAAGTCTGCCGCCAGGCACATTTCCAGGCCGCCGCCCAACGCGATGCCGTTGATCGCGGCGACGGTCGGTACGTTGAGGTCTTCGAAATCGCTGAAAATCTTGTTGGCTTCGAGGTTGCCAGCCACCAGCTCGGCATCGGGCAGCTTGAAGTTGTCGACGAATTCGGTGATGTCAGCGCCGACGATGAACACGTCCTTGCCGCTGGAGACGATCACGCCTTTGATCGATGCATCAGCCTTGATGGTGTCTACGGCCTGACGCAGTTCGTTCAGGGTTAGACGGTTGAACTTGTTGACGGACTCACCCTTGAGGTCGAATTTCAGTTCGACGATGCCACTTTCAAGAGCCTTAACCGTGATGGCTTTACCTTCGTAAATCATCAACTGATCTCCACGATATGGAAGCTGAACAGTACACATTGGACGCTGGCCTCTGGTTGGACACTGACAGTTGCGTCAATGCTCATGCCAATCCGCCAGGCACACCCGCCAATGCGATAGTCGGGATTCTGTATGAGTCGTCTGACAGACAAACGCTCAATTCATACGCCCGTTTGATTTGGGTACGCCACCTTCATCCAATTCCGGGCAATTGTCAATCGCTCGAAAGGCTAGGAAAAACGCGACTTTCCAGTCATTTCAGAACCCCAACGGCAAGGACTCGCTCCGTCAATATTCAAATATTCACGAAATCAATAACAGAAAATATGAGTAAAAAGGCTGTACAGAACGGGATCTGCCGCTAGGCTAGCGACAACCGTAACGCGCCTGGATGAACATCCGACGCGGGAACCCTCGATTTACCGGCCTGCCTGGCCAACTCCAGCCCGATGATGATGTCGGGCTTTTTATTGCGTGGCCGTTAAGCGAGCGCTTTGAGCAACGCATCGATATCTTTCAACACACTGGCCTCGCCCTTCTCGCCCCAATACAAGGCGATCATTTGCTTGTCAGCCTCGACTTTGTAGACGTTGGCCGGCAGCGTTGCAAAATGCGGCAACAACTTCTCATCGACGCACACTTCGCGCCACTGATTGACCCACACCCCCGGCTCCAACTGCCAGTAACTCCAGATCGCCGGGGTGCTGCCACGCCGTGGCCGGCAGTACTGCGCGCACGGGCTCGGCGGCTCCTGCTTGAGCCAGTGCGGCCACTCCTGAGGGGCCAGCTGCATGGCCAGGCCGATGCGGCGCGCTTCCATGCGCAGGGCCATGCGCCCGCTCTGATGGCGCGACGGGCGCAGCCATGCCAGAGGGCTCAGAACCACCACAAGGATTGACACCACTATCCAGACCGTCATATGTGTACTCCCGAATTTCTAGATGAGCGGATTTGACCTGACGCAACCCGATCCGCTTGAAAGCAGCCATACTGAACTTATTGCAGTCCCCTGGAGGAACGCCTCATGCCCTACCAACATATTCTGGTCGCTGTCGATCTGACCGAAGAGTGCGATCCAGTGATCAAGCGCGCGCAGGAATCTGCAATCGCCAATGGCGCCAAACTGTCGCTGGTGCATATCGTCGAGCCCATGGCCATGGCCTTTGGTGGCGACGTGCCGATGGACCTTTCCCAGTTGCAGCAACAACAATTCGACCAGGCCAAAGAGCGCCTCGACCGTTTGATTCTGAAATACCCGCACTTGAAAAAGGACGACTGCCACCTGACATACGGCCAACCGCGCCAGGAAATCCACCACTTGGCCAAGGAAAAGGCTTGCGACCTGATCGTGGTCGGCAGCCATGGCCGTCACGGCTTGGCGCTGCTACTGGGCTCTACCGCCAATGATGTATTGCACGGTGCGCCGTGCGATGTGCTGGCGGTGAAGCTGGTCAAATCCTCGTAAGCTCCTTGAAGATCAAATGTGGGTGGGGGCTTGCTCCCGATAGCGGTGTTTCAGTCACCCGCTGCATCAGCTGACAAACTGCTAGCGGGAGCAAGCCCCCTCCCACATTTTGGACTGCATTTCATATGAAAAACCCGGTGCTCATGCCAATGAACACCGGGTTTTTTAATGCACTGCAATCAATCAGGCATCCAGCTCGGCCCAACGCTCAACCAACACTTCCAGCTCGTGGTTCAACGTCTCCAGGGAGGCAATCACCTTGGCAGTTTCGGCCGCCGGGCGCAGGTAGAAACCTGCGTCAGCCATTTCCGCTTCGACCGCAGCGATCTGCTGTTCCTTGGCGTCGATATCGCCCGGCAAGGCCTCCAGCTCACGCTGCAGCTTGTAGCTGAGTTTCTTCTTGGCCGCTGGTGCAGCTTCCTGGGCCGGCGCAGCAGCTTCCACGGGGGCAACCACAGCGGAGGTCAGGTCGGCCTTGCCGGACTTGCTCTCAGTCACGCCCAGCAAACGCGGCGAGCCGCCCTGGCGCAGCCAGTCCTGATAGCCACCGACGTATTCACGCACCTTGCCTTCACCTTCGAAGACCAGGGTGCTGGTGACCACGTTGTCGAGGAATGCCCGGTCGTGACTGACCATCAGCACGGTGCCGTTGAAGGTCAGCAGCACTTCTTCCAACAGTTCGAGGGTTTCCACATCGAGGTCGTTGGTCGGTTCGTCGAGTACCAGCAGGTTGGCCGGCTTGCTGAACAGCTTGGCCAGCAGCAGGCGCGCACGCTCACCACCGGACAAGGCTTTAACCGGCGTACGCGCACGTTGAGGGCTGAACAGGAAGTCGCCCAGGTAGCTGAGCACGTGGCGGCTCTGGCCGTCGATGTCGATAAAGTCGCGGCCTTCGGCGACGTTGTCGATCACGGTTTTCTCCAGGTCCAACTGGTGGCGCAGCTGGTCGAAGTAAGCCACGTCGATGCGCGTGCCCTCTTCCACGGTGCCGCTGGTCGGCTGCAGACCATTGAGCATCAGCTTGAGCAAGGTGGTCTTGCCGGTACCGTTGGCGCCGAGCAGACCGATACGGTCGCCGCGCGCTAGGACCATCGAGAAGTCCTTGATCAGGAACGGGCCGCCCGGGTGCGCGAAGCTCACGTTCTCGAGGACCATCACCTGCTTGCCCGACTTGTCGGCGGTGTCCAGCTGGATGTTGGCCTTGCCGGTGCGCTCACGACGCTCGCTGCGCTCAACGCGCAGGGCTTTCAGTGCACGTACACGGCCTTCGTTACGGGTGCGGCGCGCCTTGATGCCTTGGCGGATCCAGACTTCTTCCTGAGCCAGTTTCTTGTCGAACAACGCGTTGGCGGTCTCTTCAGCGGACAGCGCGGCCTCTTTATGCACCAGGAAGCTGGCGTAGTCGCCGTTCCAGTCGATCAGGCCGCCGCGGTCCAGTTCGAGGATGCGCGTGGCCAAGCTCTGCAGGAAGGCACGGTCGTGCGTGATAAACAGCACGGCGCCCTGGAAATCCTTGATGGCTTCTTCCAGCCAGGCGATGGCGCCGATGTCCAGGTGGTTGGTGGGTTCGTCGAGCAACAGCAGGTCGGGCTCGGAGACCAGGGCCTGAGCCAGCAGCACACGACGACGCCAGCCGCCGGACAATTCGGCGAGGGTCTTGTCGGCCGGCAGTTGCAGGCGGCTCAAGGTGCTGTCGACCAGTTGCTGCAGGCGCCAGCCGTCACGGGCTTCGAGGTCTTGCTGGACGTGCATCAGCTTGTCCAGGTCTTCTTCGGTGACACAGTTCTGCGCCAGGTGATGGTATTGCGCGAGCAACTCGCCCACGCCATCCAGGCCTTCGGCAACCACGTCGAACACAGTCCGTCCGTCGGCCACCGGCAATTCTTGCGGCAATTCGCCAATCTTGAGGCCCGGAGCGCGCCATACGGAGCCTTCATCGGGCTTCTGGTCGCCCTTGACCAGCTTCATCATGCTGGACTTGCCGGTGCCATTGCGGCCGATGATGCACACCCGCTCACCACGGGCGATCTGCCAGGACACCTTGTCCAACAACGGCATAGCGCCGAAAGCAAGGGACACATCGCTGAATTTGAGCAGGGTCATACGCTTCTCCAAAAACTGGGCGCGCATTCTACCTGAGTTGACGGTGGGATGCGGCCGGCATTTTCGCTGCCGACACGTTCTGTAGGACATTTCCAACGAACTTGAACGAACCGCCCGGCAAAGCTTTCAACGGCTGCGGGCAAAAGGCTAAGCTAGGGGCAATCAGTGTCGGCGGTGCCGGTGCTAGTCGTGATTTCTCTGCACGGACGTCTCATGCGCAGTCGCCTTTTCAACTTTTTATCTTGTCTGCTTCTTTCCGCCACCGCCGTTCAATCCGCCCAGGCCGTGGACCTCACCACCCAACGTCAATATTACGATGAAGCCAAACGGGCCCTGGCCAAGGGCGATACCGGACCGTACATGCAATACAGCCAGGCCCTGGCCGACTACCCGCTGACGCCGTACCTGGCCTACGACGAACTGACCGCCCGCCTGAAAACCGCGAGCAACCAGGAAATCGAGCAGTTCCTTGCCAAAAACGGCGACCTGCCCCAGGCCAACTGGATGAAACTGCGCTGGTTGCGCTGGCTGGCCGAACGCGGCGACTGGCAGACCTTTGAAAAGTACTACGACGCCAAACTCAATTTCGTCGAACTGGACTGCCTGCACGGCCAGTTCCAGCTCACGCACAATCTGAAAGCCGAAGGCTACAAGACCGCTGAAAAACTCTGGATGACCGGCAAGTCCCAACCGGCGGCCTGCGATGTCACCTTCGGCCAATGGGCGGCTGACGGCCAACTCACCGAACAGAAAATCTGGGATCGCGCCAAACTCGCCGCCGAAGCGCGCAACTACGCGCTGGCCAACAGCCTGGTGAAAACCCTGCCCACCCTCGGCGCCCAAGGTCGCTTGATGGTCGACGTGGCGCAAAAGCCCGACATGCTCAGCGACCCGTCACGTTTCCTGCCGGCGACCGAGGCCATGTCCGACGCCGTGGGCCTGGGCTTGCGCCGCCTGGCACGCCAGGATCCGGACAAGGCCATGGCCCTGCTCGATGGCTACGCCAGCAGCATGCACTTCTCGCGTGACGAAAAAGTGTCGATCGCCCGTGAAATCGGCCTGACCCTGGCCAAGCGCTACGACCCGCGCGCCCTCGAGGTGATGACCAAGTACGACCCCGAGTTGCGCGATAACACCGTCTCGGAATGGCGCCTGCGCCTGCTGTTGCGCCTGGCGCGCTGGGAAGATGCCTACCAGCTGACCCGCAAGCTCCCACAAGACCTGGCCACCACCAACCGCTGGCGCTACTGGCAAGCCCGCAGCCTCGAACTGGCCGAGCCTAACAACCCGCAAGCGCTGGTCCTGTACAAGCACCTGGCGCAAGAACGCGACTTCTATGGTTTCCTCGCGGCGGATCGCTCAAAGGCGCCGTACCAACTGAAGAACAAGCCCTTGCTGATGAGCCAGGCGCTGGTCAACAAAGTACGCAACACCCCCGGCGTACGCCGTGCGCTGGAGTTCTACGCGCGTGGCCAGATCGTGGATGGCCGCCGTGAGTGGTACCACGTCAGCCGTCACTTCAACCGCGACGAGATGGTCGCCCAGGCCAAGCTGGCCTACGACATGAAGTGGTACTTCCCCGCCATCCGCACGATCAGCCAGGCGCAGTACTGGGACGACTTGGACATCCGCTTCCCGATGGCCCACCGCGACACCCTGGTGCGGGAAGCCAAGGTGCGCGGCCTGCACTCCAGCTGGATATTCGCGATCACCCGCCAGGAAAGCGCCTTCATGGACGACGCCCGCTCCGGCGTCGGCGCCAGCGGCCTGATGCAACTGATGCCCGGCACCGCCAAGGAAACCGCGCGCAAGTTCAGTATCCCCCTGGCCTCCCCGGCCCAAGTGCTGGACCCGGACAAAAACATCCAGCTCGGCGCCGCCTACCTGAGCCAGGTGCACAGCCAGTTCAACGGCAACCGCGTGCTCGCCTCCGCCGCCTACAACGCCGGCCCCGGCCGTGTGCGCCAGTGGCTGCGCGGCGCCGATCACCTGAGTTTCGACGTATGGGTGGAAAGCATCCCGTTCGACGAAACCCGCCAGTATGTGCAGAACGTGCTGTCTTATTCGGTGATCTACGGGCAGAAGCTCAACTCCCCCCAGCCGTTGGTGGATTGGCATGAGCGGTATTTTGATGATCAGTAAGGCCTAGGCAGAGGCTGCCACACTGCTGGCGATTCCTGCCGGATGTCGAGCGGGCTTGTAAAACGGGGGTGACCCTGGATTTTTGTGGTGAGCGGGCTTGCCCCGCGCTGGAGGGCGGAGCACTCCCAATCCAGTGGCCGCAGTGTAGGGGTGAGTGTAGGGTGTAGGGGTGACTGATACACCGCATCGTCCGTGTTAGGGCTGCTACGCAGCCCAGCGCGGGGCAAGCCCGCTCACTATATCAAACGCCTAGTCCTCGCTTTCCGCACCCTCAGCACCATCACTGAACTGCAACGCCGCCAACCGCGCATACAGCGGATTGCTCGCAATCAACTGCTGATGCGTACCCACCGCCACCAGCTTGCCCTGGTCCATCACCGCAATGCGGTCAGCGTTCTTCACCGTGGCCAATCGATGGGCGATCACCAGCGTGGTGCGACCCTGCATCAATTGCGGCAGTGCTTGCTGGATCAGGTGTTCACTCTGGGCATCGAGGGCGCTGGTGGCTTCGTCGAGCAGCAGTATCGGCGCGTCCACCAGCAGCGCACGGGCGATGGCCAGGCGCTGACGTTGGCCGCCGGAGAGGCCCATGCCGCCGTCGCCGAGGTGGGTCTGGTAGCCGTCGGGCATTTGCAGGATGAAGTCATGAGCATGGGCAATGCGCGCGGCGGCTTCGACCTGTTCGGTGGTGGCCGTCGGGTTGCCGTAGCGGATGTTCTCTTCGACGCTGCCGAAAAACAGCGCCGGGCTCTGGGAGACCAAGGCGAAGTGGCGGCGCAGGTCCATGGGGTCGAGTTCGGTCAGCGGGTGGCCTTCGAGCAGGATGCGGCCTTGCTGGGGGTCGTAGAAGCGCAGCAGCAGGTCGAAAATGGTCGATTTACCGGCACCGGATGGGCCTACCAGCGCCAGGGTTTCCCCGGGGTTGATGGTCAAATTCAAGCCGTCGATGGCGTAGCTGTCGGGACGTGAAGGGTAGGAAAAGCGCAGGTCTTGCAGTTCCATGCGGCCGCTGACCCGCTCCGGCAGTTGGACGGTGCCGTCGGCGGGCGCCTGGATGTCATTGTTCGACTGCAATAACTCGCCAATGCGCTCGGCGGCACCGGCAGCGCGTTGCAGTTCGCCGAGCACTTCACTCAGGGTGCCGACCGCGCTGCCGACGATCAGGCTGTAGAACACAAACGCCGCCAGCTCACCGCCGGAAATCCGCCCGCTGATGACGTCCATGCCACCCACCCACAGCATCACCCCCACGGCGCCCAGCACCAGCATGATCACCAGGGTAATCAACCAGGCACGCTGGGTGATGCGTTTGCGCGCGGTGGTAAAGGCGTCTTCCACCGTCACGGCGAAGCGCTGTTCGTCCTGCACCTGGTGGTTGTACGCCTGCACGGTCTTGATCTGACCGAGGGTCTCGGACACATAGCTGCCCACATCAGCGATGCGGTCCTGGCTTTGTCGCGACAGGCTGCGCACGCGCCGGCCGAAAATCAGGATCGGCGCCAGCACCAGCGGCAGCGCCACCACCACGATACTGGTGAGCTTGGGGTTGGTGACAAACAGCAGCACGATGCCACCGATGACCATCAACGCATTGCGCAGGAACAGCGACAGCGAGGAGCCGATCACCGATTGCAGCAAGGTGGTGTCGGTGGTCAGCCGCGACTGGATTTCCGAACTGCGGTTGTTCTCGTAGAAGCCCGGGTGCAGGTAAATAAGATGGTTGAACACTTGCCGACGGATATCGGCCACCACCCGTTCGCCGATCCACGACACCAGGTAAAACCGTGCAAACGTGCCCACCGCCAAGCCCAGCACCAGCATCATGAACAGGCCGATGGACTGGTTGAGCAGGTGCGGCGACTGGGTCATGAAACCCTGGTCCACCAGCAGGCGGATGCCCTGCCCCATGGACAAAGTAATGCCGGCGGTAACGATGAGCGCCAACAGGGCGCCGAGTGCGTGCCAGCGGTAAGGCGCAATGAAGCGGCTGGCCAGGCGGATCGCACGGCGTTGACGGACTGAGAACATGGAGGGCATCACCTGCGCAGGGGAGATAAGTATCTACACCCCAACATTGGGGGAACTTGGGCAAATAGCAATGAGTCAGGTTAATTATGCCCGCCAACGCTGATCCCTAGAGGCTATTGGTCTAACCCCTGGCTGGAAATTTGTATCGGTTTCTGGTGGACTGGGTGTTCGAACCGGTGATCCCGCAGGGAGTTGTAACAGCGTGGTCACGCGGGGGTCTTAAAGTGGGTACACAACCTGATGAGGAGACAGGCCATGACCTTGCAAAATAGCAGCGATGCCAAGATTGAAGTGATCCGCCAGCCGCAGCAGCTGCCTTGCTCGTACATCGACGCTCAGGGCCGTGAAGTGCAGATCACCGAAGAGATGATCCAGCAAGCCTGCAGCGAACTGGAAGAAAAATTGGTCAAGCCTGCCCAGCAAGGCTGAAACGCCACGCTCTTTCAAACCCGGCCCAGGTGGCCGGGTTTTTATTGGCGTTTAAATTGCCTGCGCGCCCAATGCGGACACGATACTGGCCAGGGCCGTCGACTCCCCATTGATCCGCACCTTCAAACCCTCGATCTCGCGGCGCTCAGGGTAATGCTTGCGCAGCAGGTCAAACGCCTTACGCTGCTCTTCCACCGTTCCCACAAGGCTACGACGGAAATCCGCATCATCGCGACGCGGGTCGTACACGCTGCGGCACAGGGTCGCCAATGCCCAGGCCGGGTCAGTCGATGCATTCAAGTGCACCTCGGCCAACCACGGTGGCGGCAGCAGATCACTCAACAGGATGCTCGGCGCCTGCCCCAGGTGCGCACAGAACGCCTGATAGATCTGCGCCGTGCCGCGCTGCCGGCCCTCCAGGCTGTAGCCGGCGATATGCGGCGTGGCCAGCACGCACAAATCAGCCAGGTCGACATCTACTTCGGGTTCGCCTTCCCACACGTCCAGCACCGCTTGCAGGTCTTCACGCGCCAGCAACACCTCACGCAGCGCGGCGTTGTCCACCACCGGGCCACGGCTGGCGTTGATCAGCCAGGTGCCGGGCTTGAGCTGCTCGAGGCGCTGGCGGTCGAACAGGTGCCAGGTGGAACCGTTGCCGGACTTGGTCAGCGGCGTGTGCAGGCTGATCACGTCGCATTGCTCGATGATCTGCGCCAGGCTGACGTAGTCGCCGTCCTCGGCGATCTGCCGTGGCGGGTCGCACACCAGCACGTTCCAGCCCAGGCCCTTGAGCACCTTGACCAGCCGCCCGCCCACTTCACCCGCGCCCACCACACCGTAAGTACGCTGATTGAGGTCGGCGCCTTCGATCTCGGCCAGGGTCTGCAGGCTGCCCAGCACATAGTCCACCACGCCACGCGCGTTGCAGCCGGGGGCGCTGGACCACTGGATGCCGGCCTGCTTGAAGTAATCGAGGTCCAGATGGTCGGTGCCAATGGTGCAGGTGCCGACGAAGCGAACCTTGCTGCCCTCCAGCAATGCACGGTTGACGTTGGTCACCGAACGCACCAGCAACACATCAGCCTGCTCGACCGTAGCGCGGTCGAGGGAACGGCCGGGCACGCGGCGAATCTCGCCAAATCCTTGGAAAAATGCATCGAGCAGCGGAATATTTTCGTCGGCAACAATCAGCATGGCAGGCTCCTTTGGCGGACCCGCAGTGTACAGGGATCGCAGCCCTCGCTTACAAATCGCTAACACAGGTTTTTTCCTGACCGATGCGTCAAGGCGTAGAATCCGCCGTCCTTGCGCTGCCTTCTACTGGACACCTGTACGTGAACACTGCCACCGCCACCCTCACCCGCCCCGCCCGCATCAGCCGGGAAGTGCGCGGCCTGTTGACGCTCGCCTTGCCGATCATCATCGGCCAACTGGCCACCACGGCGATGAGCTTTGTCGATGCGGTCATGGCCGGGCGCGTCAGCCCCCAGGACCTGGCGGCCGTAGGCCTGGGCAATTCGATCTGGATCCCGGTGTACCTGCTGATGACCGGCACGCTGCTGGCCACTACCCCGAAAGTTGCTCAGCGCTACGGCGCGGGCCAGTTCAGCGAGATCGGGCCGCTGGTGCGACAGTCCTTGTGGCTGGCCGTGGTGGTCGGTATCACGGGCGCGCTGCTGTTGCTCTGCGCCGAACCGATCCTGCGTGCGATGAAGGTCGAGCCCGACCTGATCGCGCCGTCCATGGGCTACCTGCACGGCATTGCCGCCGGTATGCCGGCCATTGCGCTGTATTACGTGTTGCGCTGTTTCAGCGACGGCCTGGGCCGCACGCGGCCGAGCATGGTGATGGGCCTGTGTGGCCTGGCGCTGAACATTCCGCTGAACTACATCTTCATCTACGGTCACCTCGGCCTGCCGGCCATGGGTGGCGTAGGGTGTGGCTGGGCCACGGCCATTGCGATGTGGGTGATGATGCTCGGCCTGGCCGGCTGGACCCGCTGGGGCCCGGCCTATCAGAGCAGCGAATTGTTCACGCGCTTCGACTGGCCGCAATGGGCGGTGATCAAGCGTGTACTGGGGATTGGCCTACCGATTGGCATCGCGATTTTTGCCGAATCGAGCATTTTCGCGGTAATCGCCTTGCTGCTCGGTAGCCTGGGGGCCACGGTAGTGTCCGGCCATCAGATCGCCCTGAACGTCAGCTCGCTGGTGTTCATGATCCCCTACTCCTTGAGCATGGCCGTCACCGTGCGCGTCGGCCAGGCCCTGGGCCGCGGCGAACCGCGTGAAGCGCGCTTCGCCGCCGGTGTCGGCATGGGCACTGCGCTGGCGTATGCCTGCTTGTCTTGCAGCCTGATGCTGGTGTTTCGCGAGCAGATTGCGGCGATCTACACCCCGGACCCGGTGGTGATTCACTTGGCGTCGATGTTGATCGTGTTCTCAGCGCTGTTCCAGTTCTCCGACTCGATCCAGGTCACGGCGGCGGGTGCGCTGCGTGGCTACCAGGACACCCGCGTGACCATGGTGCTGACCTTGTTCGCGTATTGGGGTGTGGGCCTGCCGGTGGGTTATGCCTTGGGCCTGACCGACTGGCTGGGCGAACCCAGCGGCCCAAGCGGCTTGTGGCAAGGGCTGATCGTAGGCCTGAGCTGCGCGGCGGGGATGTTGCTGGTGCGCCTGGCGCGCAGTGCACGCCGGCGCATTCGCGCAGACAAGGCGTTGGGTTAAACGGAGTTCTTGCGGATCCAGTACAGGTACGTACCGGCCTGCTCCTGCTGATCCACCAGTTCGTGGTCCAGGAACACGCAGAACTTGGGAATATCGCGACGCGTGGACGGGTCGGTCGCGATCACCTTGAGCAAGCCACCGGGCGGCAGGTCGCGGATGTGCTGGTGCAGCATCATGACCGGTTCCGGGCAGTTGAGGCCGGTGGCGTCGAGGGTGCCGTCTACAGGCATTTCTTCTGGATGACTCATACTTCACTCCTGAAACAGACCCGCTCTACTGTGGGAGCGGGCTTGCCCGCGATGACGGGGGCACATTCATCATAGATATCGACCGTTATACCGCTATCGCAGGCCAGCCAGCGCCCACATTTGAGCGGTGACCGCCCTAGACTCAGCGGGCCTTGGTTTTCTTCGCTGTTTCCAGCCGACGCAAATGGCAAGTCACTTCCTCACGGTCGTGATACAGCTGCTTGCAGCCGATCTCCACACGAATACCACGCGCCTTGAAGCCCTCTTCGATACGCTCCAGCAAGCGCTTCACTTCGGCGTAACGCTGTTTCATCGGCAACTTGAGGTTCACCACCGCCTCGCGGCAATGCCCCTCGCCGATCCAGGTTTCCAGCAGTGCGGCGTTACGCGCCGGTTTCTCGACGATATCGCAGACCATCCAGTCGACCGGCTGCTTGGGCACGAAGGTGAAGCCGTCGGCCATCAAGTGTTGGACCAGGCCGGTGTCCATCAGGCTTTCGGCCATTGGGCCGTTGTCGATGGCGGTTACCAGCATGCCACGGTTGACCAGTTGCCAGGTCCAACCGCCCGGCGCTGCGCCGAGGTCGACGCCGGTCATGTCGCCGTGCAGGCGCTCGTCCCACTGGTCGCGGGGAATGAAGTGGTGCCAGGCCTCTTCCAGCTTGAGGGTAGAACGGCTGGGCGCATCCCGTGGGAATTTCAGGCGCGGGATGCCCATCGGCCACATGGCCGAGTTGTTCGACTCCGCCAGCCCCATGAACACTTCGCGGCCGCTCTTGAAGGTCAGCAGCAGGCGCGGCTTGCTCGGGTCATCGACCAGCTTGCCGGCGTTCAGCAAGGCTTTGCGCAGGTGCACTTCGAACTTCTTGCAGAAGTTCGACAGTTCCTTGCCATCGTTGGTGTCGACCATCTCCAGCCACAGGCTGCCGCACACCGGGAATTCGCGCAGGTGGGCGAGGATCACGCTGATGCGGTCGGTTTCCGGCAGGTCGATGAATACCCCGCGCGCCCATTGCCGCGGGAAGATCAGCTCGGCAAAACGCTGGCCGTGCATCAGGCGCTGGGCGCCGTCTTCTTCGGTGCAGACAAATTCGGCGCAGGCGCTGCCGGTCTTGGCCTTGGCGTAGCCGGAAACGTTCAGGCGCGCGGCGTGTTCCGCGATCTCGGAACAGACTTCGCCTTCAAAACCTGGGCGGCAGTGCATAAAAAGGGTGTTCATTGAATCTCCTGGCAACTGGCTTGCGCTATCGCAAAGCCTGTCATGAAAACGCGCGCATGATAGCTGAGTTCGGAACCTTGGTTCTGTCCATAGAGTCCAGTAATTAGCCAGCTACTGAAATCAGGGCTAGTTTGAAAGCTCTGTTCGTCCCGTCAGGTCCGTAGCCGTGCGGACCATAAGGAGTCATGTAATGTCATCCCTTGATAGCCTGAGAACCCTTAAAACCCTGCAAATCGACGACAAGACCTATCACTACTTCAGCTTGCCCGAAGCCGCCAAGAGCCTGGGTGACCTGGATAAACTGCCGATGTCCCTCAAGGTGCTGCTGGAAAACCTGCTGCGCTGGGAAGACAACAAGACCGTCACCGGCGCCGACCTCAAGGCCATCGCCGCCTGGCTCAAAGAGCGCCAGTCCGACCGCGAGATCCAGTACCGCCCGGCCCGGGTATTGATGCAAGACTTTACCGGCGTTCCTGCCGTGGTCGACCTGGCCGCCATGCGCGCCGCCGTGGCCAAGGCCGGGGGCGACCCGCAGCGCATCAACCCGCTCTCCCCCGTTGACCTGGTGATCGACCACTCGGTGATGGTCGACAAATTCGGCAACGCCGATGCCTTCGAGCAGAACGTCGACATCGAGATGCAGCGTAACGGCGAACGCTACGCCTTCCTGCGTTGGGGCCAGAGCGCCTTCGACAACTTCAGCGTGGTGCCGCCGGGCACCGGCATCTGCCACCAGGTCAACCTCGAATACCTCGGCCGCACGGTCTGGACCAAAGACGAAGACGGCCGCACCTATGCCTTCCCGGACACCTTGGTCGGCACCGACTCCCATACCACCATGATCAACGGCCTCGGCGTACTCGGCTGGGGCGTGGGCGGTATCGAGGCGGAGGCGGCGATGCTCGGCCAGCCGGTGTCGATGCTGATCCCGGAAGTGATCGGTTTCAAGCTCACCGGCAAATTGAAAGAGGGCATCACCGCCACCGACCTGGTGCTGACCGTGACCCAGATGCTGCGTAAAAAAGGCGTGGTGGGCAAGTTCGTCGAATTCTACGGCGACGGCCTCGCGGACCTGCCGCTGGCCGACCGTGCCACCATCGCCAACATGGCCCCGGAATATGGCGCCACGTGCGGCTTTTTCCCAGTGGATGAAGTGACGTTGGACTACCTGCGCCTGTCCGGCCGTCCGGCAGAAACCGTGAAGTTGGTAGAGGCTTACACCAAGGCCCAAGGCCTGTGGCGCAACGCTGGCCAAGAACCGGTGTTCACCGACAGCCTCGCCCTCGACATGGGCAGTGTCGAAGCTAGCCTGGCCGGGCCGAAACGCCCGCAGGACCGTGTGTCCCTGCCGAATGTCGGCCAAGCGTTCAGCGACTTCCTCGACCTGCAATTCAAACCCGCCAACAAGGAGGAAGGTCGCCTCGAAAGCGAAGGCGGCGGCGGGGTTGCCGTGGGCAATGCCGACCTGGTGGGGGAAACCGACTACGAATACGACGGCCAGACCTATCGCCTGAAAAACGGCGCGGTGGTGATCGCCGCGATCACCTCCTGCACCAACACCTCCAACCCCAGCGTGATGATGGCGGCCGGGCTGGTGGCGAAAAAGGCCGTGGAAAAGGGCCTGACCCGCAAGCCCTGGGTGAAAACCTCATTGGCACCCGGTTCCAAAGTGGTCACCAACTACTACAAGGCCGCGGGCCTCACCCAGTACCTGGACAAACTTGGCTTCGACCTCGTGGGTTATGGCTGCACCACCTGTATCGGCAACTCCGGGCCGTTGCCCGAGCCGATCGAAAAGGCCATCCAGAAAGCCGACCTTGCCGTGGCGTCGGTGCTGTCCGGCAACCGCAACTTCGAAGGCCGCGTGCACCCGCTGGTGAAAACCAACTGGCTGGCTTCGCCGCCGCTGGTGGTGGCTTACGCTCTGGCGGGCACCGTACGCATCGATATCAGCAGCGAGCCGCTGGGTAACGATCAGGACGGCAACCCGGTGTACCTCAAGGACATCTGGCCGAGCAGCAAAGAGATCGCCGACGCGGTGGCCCAAGTCAGCACCGGCATGTTCCACAAGGAATACGCCGAGGTGTTTGCCGGTGACGAACAGTGGCAAGCCATTGAAGTGCCACAGGCCGCCACCTACGTGTGGCAGAAGGACTCCACCTACATCCAGCACCCGCCATTCTTCGATGACATCGCAGGTCCCTTGCCGGTCATCAAGGACGTCCGAGGCGCCAACGTGCTCGCCCTGCTGGGCGATTCGGTCACCACCGACCACATCTCCCCCGCCGGCAATATCAAGACCGACAGCCCCGCCGGCCGCTACCTGCGCGAGCAAGGCGTGGTGCCACGCGATTTCAACTCCTACGGCTCGCGCCGTGGTAACCATGAAGTGATGATGCGCGGCACCTTTGCCAATATCCGTATCCGCAATGAAATGCTCGGCGGCGAAGAAGGCGGTAATACGCTGTATATCCCCACCGGCGAGAAAATGCCGATCTACGATGCGGCGATGAAATACCAGGCTTCGGGCACGCCGCTGGTGGTGATTGCCGGCCAGGAATACGGCACCGGCTCCAGCCGTGACTGGGCGGCCAAGGGCACCAACTTGCTGGGCGTCAAGGCGGTGATCGCCGAGAGTTTCGAGCGGATTCACCGCTCCAACCTGGTAGGCATGGGCGTGCTGCCGTTGCAGTTCAAGCTGGATCAGAACCGCACGTCGCTCAAGCTGACCGGCAAGGAGAGGATCGACATTCTCGGCCTGACCGACGTAGAGATCACCCCGCGCATGAACCTGACGCTGGTGATTACACGGGAGGATGGAAGCAGCGAGAAAGTCGAGGTGCTGTGCCGGATCGATACGCTGAATGAAGTGGAGTACTTCAAGGCGGGCGGGATTCTGCACTATGTGCTACGCCAACTGATCGCATCTTAAGAGCACCGCAAAACCAATGTGGGAGGGGGCAAGCCCCTCCCACATTTTGACCGCGTTTAACCTTTCAGATCAGCCGAACAGCCACTTCCACAGCAGTACAAAGACAACTACAGCCAGCACCGGCCGCGCAATGCGGTAGGCCTTCGGGTGCTTGCGCTTCCACTGCTTGACCACACCACTGAACTTGTCGCTGAAGGTCTTGCTCCAGGCATACGCCTGGTTAATCCCGCCAACGCGCTCGTCATCCAGGTTCTGCGGTGCCGTCGCGCGGCCCAATTGCTTGCTGACCCAACGGTTGATACGGGTCATCACGCGATTGCTCAGCGGCCGTTCAATGTCACAGAACAGAATCACACGGGTCTGCTCGGTTTCGTTCTTGACCCAGTGCACGTAGGTCTCGTCGAACATCACGTCCTCACCGTCGCGCCAGGCGTACACCTGGCCGTCGACGAAAATGCGACAGTCGTCGGAGTTCGGCGTGGACAGGCCAAGGTGGTACCGCAGGGAACCGGCAAACGGATCGCGATGCGGGTTCAGGTGGCTGCCGCCCGGCAACAGCGCGAACATCGCGCCCTTGACGTTGGGAATGCTGCTCACCAGCGCCACGGTTTTCGGGCACAGCGCCTCGGCCGATGGCAGGGGTTTGTCGTACCACTTGAGGTAGAAACGCTTCCAGCCCTTCTTGAAGAACGAACCGAAGCCGGCATCGTTGTTCTTTTCCGCCGCGCGGATGTAACCCTCGTCGAACAGGTGCATGGCCTCTTCGCGGATCACTTCCCAGTTGTCCTTGAGCACATCCAGTTCCGGGAACTTGCTGCGGTCCAGGTACGGCTTGGACGGCACGGCCGAAAACAGGTACATCAAGGCGTTATACGGGGCGAACAGCGCCGAATGGTTGACGAACTGGCGCAACATCGGCAAACGCGCCTTGCCGCGCAGGTGCACATACAGCGTGCTGCCGATAAACAACGCCAGTACCGACAGCTTGGCGGCCAAAGAAAAGGTCATGCAGCAACTCCTGGAAATAATCGCCTGGCCAACAGCAGACGTAGCAGCCGGCCATGATAAACAGTTGGGCCATTATGCAGAAGGCCTAGCTTAATAGCGCTGACGCACATCAACCGATGACTGTGGTGAGCGGCTTCGTTGTAGTGAGCGGGCTTGCCCCGCGCTGGGCTGCGAAGCGGCCCCAATAAGGCCACCGCATTTCTCCAGCGATAAACGCGGTGACGGGTGTGAGGGCCGCTTCGCAGCCCAGCGCGGGGCAAGCCCGCTCACCACAACAAGCCCACTCACCACAACAAGCCCGCTCACCACAACAGGCCCACTCACCACAGTAAGCCTAATCACCACAGGACATGCATCAAGCCTGGTTCTCTTGCTCGGTGAACAAATCGCTGAACAGCATGCTGGACAGGTAGCGCTCACCGGAGTCCGGCAGGATCACCACGATGGTCTTGCCTTGCATTTCCGGTTTTTCGGCCAGGCGCACTGCCACGGCCATGGCGGCGCCGCAGGAAATACCGCACAAAATCCCCTCTTCCTGCATCAGGCGCAGGGCCATGGCCTTGGATTCGTCGTCGGTCACCAATTCAACGCGGTCGACCATCGACAAGTCCAGGTTCTTCGGCACGAAACCGGCGCCAATGCCCTGGATCTTGTGCGGGCTGGGCTTGATCTCTTCGCCCGCCAGCGCCTGGGTGATCACCGGCGAGACAACCGGCTCGACGGCCACCGACAGGATCGGCTTGCCCGCGATGTTCTTGATATAGCGCGATACGCCGGTAATCGTACCGCCTGTCCCCACGCCCGCGACCAGCACGTCCACGGCGCCATCGGTGTCGTTCCAGATTTCCGGGCCGGTGGTTTTCTCGTGGATCGCCGGGTTGGCCGGGTTTTCGAACTGGCCCGGCATAAAATAGGTCGCCGGGTCGCCAGCAACAATTTCAGCGGCCTTGGCGATGGCACCGGGCATGCCCTTGGCCGGCTCGGTCAGCACCAGTTCGGCGCCAAGAGCCTTGAGGACCTTGCGCCGCTCGATGCTCATGGACGCCGGCATGGTCAACAGCAGCTTGTAGCCACGGGCCGCAGCGACAAACGCCAGGCCGATGCCGGTGTTACCGGAAGTGGGTTCGACAATGGTCATGCCGGGCTTGAGTTTGCCGGTGCTTTCGGCATCCCAGATCATGTTTGCGCCAATGCGGCACTTCACCGAGTAGCCCGGGTTGCGCCCTTCGATCTTGGCCAGGATGGTCACGCCGCGCGGTGCGATACGGTTGATCTGCACCAGGGGCGTGTTACCGATGGAGTGCGCGTTGTCTGCAAAGATACGGCTCATAACGGGTCCTATTGCTCGATTTCCGGAAGGCCCCAAGGGTATGCCTCAGGCTCGGAGGCGTCCAGTCGGCGGAACGTTGCGGCGCTCCCGGCAGTCCATGCCCTATACGGACAGAGGACCCTCCCCATGAAACGTCGCTACAGTTGGCCGCTATGGACCGTCGCCGGGCTGGTGGTGGTGCTGGTCGCCGTGAACATTGCACTGCCCTACCTGGTGCGCAATTACCTGAATGAAAAGCTCGCCGACATGGGCGATTACCGCGGCCAGGTGGCCGATGTGGACCTGGCCCTATGGCGCGGCGCCTACCGGATCAACGGCCTGCAAATCGTCAAAGTGGACGGCAAGGTGCCCGTCCCGTTCGTCAAGGCGCCGCTGATCGAGTTCGCCGTGAGCTGGCATTCGCTGTGGTACGACCATGCGGTGGTGGCCGAGGGGCACTTTGTAAGACCGGAGATCAACTTCGTCGACGGCGGGGCCAACAAACAGGCGTCCCAGACCGGTAAAGGCACCGACTGGCAGGAACAGCTGAGCAAACTGCTGCCGATCACCTTGAACGAGGTGCGTATCGAAGAGGGCAAGATCGCCTTTCATAACTTCAGTTCCAAGCCCCAGGTCAACATCAACGCCACGGACGTCAACGCAAGCTTCTTCAACCTGACCAATGTGGTCGACGTCAAAGGCAAGCGTGACGCGCGCTTTGAAGGCAAGGCGTTGCTGCAAGGCCAGGCGCCGCTGGAAGCCACCGCCACCTTTGACCCGTTGAGCGACTTCGAAGAGTTCGAATTCCGTTTCCGCGCCAAAGACTTGCAGTTAAAGCGCATGAATGACTTCGCCTCGGCCTACGGCAAGTTCGATTTCAAGGCCGGCACGGGCGACGTGGTCATTGAAGCCCAGGCCGAAAAAGGCCAGTTGACCGGCTACATCAAGCCGTTGCTGCGGGATGTAGAAGTGTTCGACTGGAAACAAGACGTGGAAAACAAAGACAAGAACATCTTCCGCTCCATCTGGGAAGCCGTGGTCGGCGCCAGTGAGACCGTGCTGAAAAACCAGAGCAAGAACCAGTTCGCCACCCGCGTGGAGCTCAGTGGCAGCGTGCATCAGCAAAATGTCAGCGCGTTCTCGGCGTTTTTGGCGATTTTGCGCAACGGGTTTATCCAGGCCTTCAATGCGCGTTATGAACAACCCAAGCCCTCGGCGGATTGAAGGTGACCGGTCATTCAGAGACTGAATAATCCGCCTGCGTTCACAGTCGCCGGGGCCGCGCGGTATAGTCCGGGCATTGATGAATTCGAGGAATGACCGATGAAGTTCGAAGGCACCCAGGCCTACGTTGCCACTGATGACCTGAAACTGGCCGTCAACGCCGCCATCACCCTGGAGCGGCCACTGCTGGTCAAGGGCGAGCCCGGCACCGGCAAGACCATGCTCGCCGAGCAACTGGCCGAATCCTTCGGCGCCAGGCTGATCACCTGGCACATCAAGTCCACCACCAAGGCGCATCAGGGCCTGTACGAGTACGACGCGGTCAGCCGCCTGCGCGACTCGCAGCTGGGCGTGGACAAGGTGCACGACGTGCGCAATTACCTGAAAAAGGGCAAGCTCTGGGAGGCCTTCGAGTCCGAGGAGCGGGTGATCCTGCTGATCGATGAAATCGACAAGGCCGACATCGAGTTCCCCAATGACCTGCTGCAAGAACTCGACAAGATGGAGTTCTACGTCTACGAAATCGACGAGACCATCAAGGCCAAGAAACGCCCGATCATCATCATTACCTCCAACAACGAAAAAGAGCTGCCGGACGCGTTCCTGCGCCGCTGCTTCTTCCACTACATCGCCTTCCCCGACCGCGCCACCCTGCAAAAGATCGTGGATGTGCACTACCCTGACATCAAGAAAGACCTGGTCAGCGAAGCCCTCGACGTGTTCTTCGACGTACGCAAGGTGCCGGGCCTGAAGAAAAAGCCCTCCACTTCCGAATTGGTCGACTGGCTCAAGCTGCTGATGGCTGACAATATCGGCGAAGCCGTGCTGCGCGAGCGCGACCCCACCAAGGCCATCCCGCCGCTGGCCGGTGCCTTGGTGAAGAACGAGCAAGACGTGCAATTGCTGGAGCGTCTGGCGTTCATGAGCCGTCGCGGTAATCGCTGATGTTGCTCAACCTGTTCAATGAAATGCGGGCCGCCAAGGTGCCGGTGTCGGTGCGCGAGCTGCTCGACTTGATCAACGCGCTCAAGCAACGCGTGACCTTCGCCGACATGGACGAGTTCTACTACTTGTCCCGGGCGATCCTGGTCAAGGACGAGCGGCACTACGACAAGTTCGACCGGGCCTTCGGCGCCTACTTCAACGGCCTGGAAAAACTCGACGACCACTTGCAGGCGCTGATTCCCGAGGACTGGCTGCGCAAAGAGTTCGAACGCTCGCTGACCGATGAGGAGCGCGCGCAGATCCAGTCCCTCGGCGGCCTGGACAAGCTGATCGAGGAATTCAAGAAACGCCTGGAAGAACAGAAGGAACGCCACGCCGGCGGTAACAAGTGGATTGGCACCGGCGGCACCAGCCCGTTTGGCTCCGGGGGTTACAACCCGGAAGGCATCCGCGTCGGCGATGCCGGCAAGCGCCAGGGCAAGGCCGTGAAGGTCTGGGACCAGCGTGAGTACAAGAACCTCGACGATCAGGTCGAACTGGGCACGCGCAATATCAAGATCGCCCTGCGCCGCCTGCGCAAGTTTGCGCGCCAGGGTGCGGCGGAAGAGCTGGATATCGACGGCACCATCGACCACACCGCCCGCGACGCCGGTTTGCTGAATATCCAGATGCGCCCGGAGCGGCGCAACACCATCAAGCTGCTGTTGCTGTTCGATATCGGCGGCTCGATGGATGCCCACGTGAAGATCTGCGAAGAGCTGTTCTCCGCGTGCAAGACCGAGTTCAAGCACCTGGAGTACTTCTACTTCCATAACTTCGTGTACGAGTCGGTGTGGAAGAACAACCAGCGCCGCACCTCGGAACGCACCTCGACCCAGGACCTGCTGCACAAGTACGGCGCCGACTACAAAGTGATCTTTATCGGCGATGCGTCGATGGCGCCGTATGAAATCACCCAGGCGGGCGGCAGTGTCGAGCACTGGAATGAAGAGCCAGGATATGTCTGGATGCAGCGCTTCATGGCCAAGTACAAGAAGCTCATCTGGATTAACCCGTACCCGAAGGACACGTGGGGGTATACGGCGTCGACGGGGATTGTGCGGGAGTTGGTGGAGGATCAGATGTATCCGCTGACATTGCGCGGGCTGGAAGAAGGGATGCGGTTTCTCTCCAAATAGGCGGCGCCCGCAATAATGCAGGAAATCTAATGTGGGAGGGGGCTTGCCCCCTCCCACATTTTAAATGCGGTGTTATGCAAATCGGCGTAAATACTCGATGTGCTGCCGATGCGCCGTCTCCTGCACCACTGGCGCCAACCTCACCTTCTCCCCCGGCAGACACTGCGCCAGCCGTGCCAGCGACAACGGCGTCAACGCCCCCAGGCGCGGATAGCCGCCAATGGTCTGCCGGTCATTGAGCAACACAATCGGCTGCCCATCCGGCGGCACCTGGATCGCGCCCAACGGAATCCCCTCGGAAATCAGCGACGGCCCCTGGTACTGCAACGGCGTGCCCAGCAAGCGCATGCCCATGCGGTCGGCGCGGCTGTCGAGAGCCCATTCGGTGTTGAACGCATCGAACAGGCTCTGGCCGCTGAACTGGCCGATCTGTGCGCCGACGATCACGTCCAGCGGCGCCTTGGCCGGCAACGTCTGCGCGCTCAGCACCTTCATCGCACCGCCGGTACCGGAATAGGCCAACCGCCCGCCTTCGGCCAGCGCCTTGCCGAAACCGTCCAGCCCGCCCAGTTCCTCACGCACAACGGTGGCGCAACTGCCGAGCACCTCCGGCGCATCAAACCCGCCGGGCGCCGCCAGGTAGGCACGCGCGCCGCTGAACGGCTGCGTGAAACGCAAGCGTTGGCCCTTTTGCAGGATAAAACTGCGGCCGGAGCTGATGGCGCGTTCGTCGATATAGGCGCCCAGGTCCGCACCGGCCAGGGCCAGCAGGCAATACTCCTGGGCCTGCACGGTAAAGCCGCCCAAGGTGATTTCCACCACTGGCGCGTCCAGCGCGTTGCCCAGCAGCCAGTTGGCCCAGGACATCGACACCCAATCCAGCGCCCCGCCCTGGGTCACGCCCAAATGGCGCACGCCAAAGCGACCGGCGTCCTGCAACAGGCACAGCGGCGTGCTGGCCTCGATAATCAAGCAGCTCATGCCTGCGCCTCCAACGGCGTGTCGTCGCCACCCAATGTGATGAATTCAGCGCGGTCGACCGCCTCGAAGCGCACGGTGTCGCCCGGTTGCATCAGGCTGTAGCCCTCGCGCTCGCGGTCGAAGAGTTTGGCCGGCGTGCGCCCGATCAGGTTCCAGCCGCCTGGCGACACCACCGGGTAGGCGGCGGTTTGCCGTTCGGCGATGCCGACGCTGCCGGCCGCCACGCGTTTGCGTGGGGTGTTGAGGCGCGGGGTGGCAAGAATTTCATCCACCAGGCCCATAAAGGCAAAGCCGGGGGCGAAGCCGAGGGCAAACACCTGGTATTCGTGGGCACTGTGACGGCGAATCACGTCGTCGATGGCCAGGCCGCTGCGCTGGCTGAGCAAGGTCAATTCCGGGCCGACGCTCAGGTCGTACCACACCGGCAGCACATGACATTGGCCGCTGCCCTGGGCCTGCGGCTGCAGGTCGGTGAGGGCCAGGTCGATCAGCTCCCGTGCCTGGGCCGGGCTCACTGCGCTGAGGTCGTAATGCACCATCAAGGTGGTGTAGGACGGCACCAAGTCGACCAATGCGGCGCCAAAACCGCTGCGCAGCCGTTGGGTCGCGGCCAGCATCCACGGCATGTTGGTTTCGGCGATTGCATCAAACAGGCGCACCATCAGGCAGTCGATGGCCACCACTTCAATCCGTGGCTTCATGCTGGCTTCACTGCCTCGCGGATGCGCTGCACCGCCGCGACCGAGCTGGCGTTGTCACCGTGTACGCACAGCGTATTGGCCTGCAGCACCAGGGGGCTGCCGTCGCTGGCGATCAGCGCTTCGCCGCGGGAAATGTTCAGGGCTTGCTGCACGATGGTGTCGGAATCGTGGTGCACGGCACCGGGTAGTTGGCGCGAGACCAGGTGCCCCTTGTTGTCGTAGGCGCGGTCGGCGAAGGCTTCGAACCACAGGGTTACACCGTATTCGTCGCCCAGGGCCTGGGCCGCGCTGTTGTCGCGGGTGGCGAGCAGCATCAGCGGCAGTTCGCCGTAGGCCGCCACGGCCTGGATCACCGCGCGCAATTGGGCCGGGTTGGCCATCATGTCGTTGTACATCGCGCCGTGGGGTTTGACGTAGCTGACACACCCACCTTGGGCCCGGCAAATACCGTCGAGCGCACCTATCTGGTAGTGCAACAGGTCCTGGATTTCCTGGGGGGTGTAGGCCATGGAGCGGCGACCGAAACCTTGCAGGTCCTGATACGCCGGGTGCGCGCCGACTTGCACGCCATGCTTGAGCGCCAGGCTGACGGTCTTGCGCATGATGCTCGGGTCGCCGGCATGAAAGCCACAGGCCACGTTGGCGCAATCAATGAACGGCATGACCTCGGCGTCCAGACCCATGGTCCAGTTACCAAAGCTTTCGCCGATGTCGCAATTCAGTAAAAGTCGGCTCACGGTCTGTCGCTCCTGTAGGCTTTATTTTTTTGTAGTGTGGGATTTTTTACACAGAACTCGCAACTTGTCCTGGCACCCCAACGGCGCTTATCGTGGAATGGCTCGATTTTTGGCGCTGGCCCGGTACGGCGTCCAACTAATAAAAACCGATCCATGCATAAGAAAAAGTTGATCCCATGAATTTGAAGTTCCTCGAAACCTTCGTCTGGGTGGCCAAGCTCAAGAGTTTCCGCCTGACCGCCGAGAAGTTGTTCACCACCCAGGCGTCGATCTCCAGCCGCATCGCGGTGCTGGAAAGCGAGCTGGGGGTGAAGCTGTTTCTGCGCGATTCGCGTGGCGTGAGCCTGACCCCGGAAGGCTTGAAGGTGCTCGACTACGCCGAGCAGATGATGGTGACCATGCAGGGCTTGAAGCAATCCCTGGAGACCACCAGCAGCAAGGTCGGGCGCATTCGGATCGGCGCCATGGACACGGTGATCCACACCTGGCTCAGCCCACTGGTGGCGGAACTGATGGACCATTTCCCGTTGGTGGAAATCGAATTGGTCGCCGATACCGCGCTTAACCTCAGCGATCAGCTGCAAAAAGGCTTCCTCGACCTGATCCTGCAAACCGACCTGCTGCGCCTCGAAACCGTGCGCAGCCTGGAACTGGCCAGCCACCCCATGGCCTGGATCGTCGCCAGCCAGTCGATCTACCACCGTGACTACGCCTCCCTGGCCGAACTGGCCCAGGAGCGCATCATCACGTATTCGAAAAACTCCCACCCGCACCAGGACGTTATCAGCCTGATGCAGGCCAACGGCGTGGCCGCGCCACGGATGAACTGCGTGAATTCGGTGTCGGCGATTACGCGGTTGTTGCGCGATGGTTTTGGCATTGGCGCGCTGCCGCCGGTGCTGGTGCGCGAAGAACTGGCGCGCGGGGAATTGGTGATGTTGCCGATGGCGCAGAAACTGCCGAATTTGCAGGTGGTGGTGTCGTGGCGCGTGGGGGTGGAGTTGGTGGAGGAGATTGTGGGGTTGTGCCAGAAGGTGGTGGCGCGGTATGCCGAGGAGGTCGGTGCGGAGCGGATGGTGCTGAGTGCACAACCTCACTGAAGACACTGGATAAAACTGTGGGAGGGGGCTTGCCCCCGATGGCGGTGGTTCAGTCACTGATCTATTGACTGACACTCCCCTATCGGGGGCAAGCCCCCTCCCACATTTTCCCCGCGTTGAACCTTTAGAGGCCCTTGAGATCTCGCTCTTCGATCGGCCGGCTCTGGCGCAGGCGCTTGCCGCCCAGTACCACCCAATCGATCAGGCGGAACAGGCACTCGATGCCGAACGACAACAGCATCGCCCCGCCCAATCCCCAGCCCATGGCTTCGGGGGTCAGCAGAATCTGATAGCTGTAGCCCTTCCAGGTTTCCTGGCGAATATCGGGGTCGGCCGCCACCGCCACTTGCAGGGCGCGGATGTACCACGGGCCTTGCATGGCCTGGAATTGCTTGTCCAACGCCACCTGGCGGTCAAGCATCGCGCCGAGGCTGTTGGCGTCGCTCTGGAACACCGGGTCGTCACTGGCACGGTAATGCGCCACCAACGCCTTCAAGTCACCGTTGAAGAACTGCCGTGCGGTGGTTTCAAACCCACTGAGGCCGGTCTGGGCCTCGATCAAGTGGGCTTCGACGCGCTTGGCGTAGTCGTTGATAAACCCGGGCACTTGCACGCCGACCAACAGGCCAATGGCAAACAGCACCAACCGCAGATAACTGAGCAACATGGGCGATATCCTTACTCGGTGATGCCCTGGCTGACGCATTCACCGCGTCGCCACAGGCTCCATTGGCCCGGTTCGTAGCGGGTCCAGTTTTCGTTGTCGGTCAAAGGCTCGGTGGCGATCACCGTCACCACATCATTGGGCGTGGTTTCGGCCTGAAAATCGACGATCACGTCGACATCTTTCAGGCGTGCAGGGCCGAAGGGTGCGCGGCGGGTGATCTGCGCCAATTTGGTCGAACAGTAGCAAAACAGCCAGTCGCCATCACTGAGCAGGCAGTTGAACACGCCTTTGCTGCGGTATTCGGAGCAGGCGGCGATCAGGTCCGGCAGCACCTGTTCAAGGTCCACCGGTTCAGGGAAGGCCTCGCGCACGCGGTTGAGCAGGTCGCAGAAGGCCGCTTCGCTGTCGGTGTCGCCCACCGGGCGGTAAAAGGTGGCGCGGGGCTTGAAGTCCGCCAGCTGGCCGTTGTGTGCGAAGCACCAGTTGCGGCCCCACAGTTCGCGCACGAACGGGTGGGTATTGGCCAGGCTGACCTTGCCGACATTCGCCTGGCGGATATGGCCAATCACCACTTCACTTTTGATCGGGTAACGCTGCACCAGCAGCGCGACTTCGGATTCACTGCTGGCAGCCGGGTCCTGGAACAGACGCAGGCCACGGCCCTCGTAAAACGCGATGCCCCAACCGTCACGGTGGGGGCCGGTGCGCCCACCCCGTTGCATCAGCCCGGTAAAGCTGAACACGATGTCGGTGGGGACGTTGGCACTCATGCCCAATAATTCACACATGCCAGGGCTCTCGCTGCAGGGCGGACGACGTTAAAGGCGCGGTTCTACGCGCATACCGCTCACAGGTGCAGGACGGCGGAAAGGCACGTCGTCTTCATCTTCATCCGGTTCGGAGGCCAGGGCCGCATCGGCGGCGGCCTTGCGCTCACGGCGGGCGTTGGCGGCGCGCTCGATGGGCCAGCGGATCAGCACAAACACGATGTACACGCCAAAGGCGATCATGGTGTACATGAACAGATCGGAGATGGCCCGCCAGGCGTTGTTGCCGACCTTTAGCACCAGGTCCAGGGCGGTGATGGCCACGGCCGGGGCGAACTGAGTCTTGACCGGGTCGACGATGGTCGGGCTGAACAACAGCACCGCCATCAGCAATTGCAGCGGCTCGCGCAGCCAGCGCCAGATCCAGCGGGTCATGCGCCACCACACCAACAGGCAGCCCAAAGCGGCGAAGGTGTAAAGGCCCCAAGCGGTCAGATAGTCGTTCTCGGTCATGGTGTCCATGGCAAGGTAGGCAAACAGGCGGCTATGATAACGGCTTTTGCGTGTCGCGGCTGCAATGCCTGCCACCGTCCGCCAGATAGAGAATAATCCATGCCTATATCGCTCCCCCCGATTGCCCGCAAGGCCCCAGGCCCAGATCCGTACGCCTGGCTGCAGGAGCGTGACAGCGCTGAGGTGCTCGACCACCTCAAGGCCGAAAACGCCTGGCAGGAAGCCCAGCTCGCCGACCAGCAGGCGCTGCGCGAAACCCTGTTCGAGGAGATCAAGGGCCGCATTCTCGAAACCGATCTGTCCCTGCCCTCGCCGTGGGGCCCGTATCTCTACTACACCCGCACCACCGCCGGTGACGAGTACGCCCGTCACTACCGCTGCCGTCGCCCGGCCGACGACAGCAACCAGGTGGATGACAGCAGCGAGGAGTTGTTGCTGGACCCGAACGTGCTGGCCAATGGCGGTTTCTTCTCCCTCGGCGCGTTCAGCATCAGCCCCGACCACCAGCGCCTGGCCTACAGCCTCGACACCAGCGGTGAAGAGATCTACACCCTGTACGTGAAGGAATTGGCGACCGGCAAGGTCAGCGAACTGGAATTCCAGGACTGCGACGGCAGCATGACCTGGGCCAACGACAGCCTGACGCTGTTCTTCGGCGAACTGGACGACACCCACCGTCCGCACAAACTGTATCGCTACCGCCTGGATGGCACGGCCGCGCAGGAAGTGTTCCATGAGCCGGACGGCCGATTTTTCCTGCATTGCTACCGTTCCAGCTCCGAGCGCCAGTTGCTGCTGTCGCTGGGCAGCAAGACCACCAGCGAGGTCTGGGCGCTGGACGCCAACCAGCCGCACCTGGACTTCACCTGCCTGGCGCCGCGGGTCGAGGACCACGAATACGATGTCGACCACGGCCAGCTGAATGGCGCGTGGACCTGGTTTATCCGCAGCAACCGGGAGGGCATCAACTACGCACTGTTCGTGGCAACCGACATCGGCGACGTGCCGACCGAGGATGAGTGGCAAAACCTCATCCCCCACAGCGACGAGGTGATGCTCGACGGCGTGAGCCTGAATACCAGCGCCATGACCCTGAGCCTGCGCATCGGTGGCCTGCCGGTGATCGAAGTGCACCCGGAAGGCCTGCCGGCCTATCGCGTGGAATTGCCTGACGCCGCCTACAGCCTCTACGTACAGAACAGCCTGGAGTTTTCCAGCAACAAGATTCGTCTGCGCTACGAAGCGTTGAACCGACCGGCCCAGGTCCGCCAACTGGAACTGGCCAGCGGTGCGCAGCAGGTGCTCAAGGAAACGCCGGTACTGGGCGTGTTCAACGCCGATGACTATGTGAGCCAACGCCTGTGGGCCACCTCGGCGGATGGCACCCAGGTGCCGATCAGCCTGGTGGTCAAGCGCGACCAGCTCGGCAAACCTGTGCCTTTGTACCTGTACGGCTACGGCGCCTACGGTTCAAGCCTCGACCCGTGGTTCTCCCATGCCCGTTTGAGCCTGCTGGACCGTGGCGTGGCCTTCGCCATTGCGCATGTGCGCGGCGGCGGCGAGCTGGGCGAAGCCTGGTACCGCGCGGGCAAGCAGGAACACAAGCAGAACACCTTCAGCGACTTTATCGCCTGCGCCGAACACCTGATCGCCCAGGGCCTGACCACCTCCAAGCAACTGGCGATCAGCGGCGGCAGTGCCGGCGGCCTGCTGATAGGCGCGGTACTGAACCAGCGCCCGGCACTGTTCCAGGCGGCGATTGCCGAAGTGCCGTTCGTCGACGTGCTCAACACCATGCTCGACCCGGAACTGCCCCTGACCATCACCGAGTACGACGAGTGGGGTAACCCGCAGGAGCCCGAGGTGTATGCACGCATCAAGGCCTACGCGCCGTACGAAAATGTCAGCCCCCAGGCCTACCCGCACATGCTGGTGATCGCCGGCTACAACGACAGCCGCGTGCAATATTGGGAAGCCGCCAAGTGGGTCGCCAAGTTGCGTGACACCAAGACCGACGACAACCTGCTGTTGCTCAAGACCGAACTGGGCGCCGGCCACGGTGGCATGAGCGGTCGTTACCAGGGATTACGTGACGTAGCGCTCGAATATGGATTTGTGTTCAAGGCGCTGGGGCTGGTTTAAGGAACTTAGCCGGGCGGTTCTGTCTGAACACAGGACCGCCCTACATGATTGATGGACCAAGATTGCAGCCATGGCACTACCGACACATATGAATACCGAGATCCGTGACATGCTCATGGACTGCGGCCTGTTCGACCCGCTGTTGCCGGAGGATTTTCACATCGCCGCCGGCTACTTCAATATCAGCAGCATTGCCCGTGACGAGGTGATTTTTCTCGAGGGCGATGCCGGCACGTTCATGTGCATCCTCCACAGCGGCCATGTGGCGGTGCAGAAAACCCACCACGATGGCCAGCGCCTGACGATCGCCACCCTGCGCAGTGGCCGGGCTTTTGGCGAAATGGCGGTACTCGACGGCGAACGACGCTCGGCCAGTTGCGTGGCGGCGAGTGATTGTGTGCTGTTGAACCTGGGTAAGGACGCTCTGGAAAAGATGCTCAACGAAGCGCCCAGGGTGGCCGCCAAGATCATCCGAGCGATCGCTATTGCCCTGTCCAAACGCCTGCGCATGGCCGACGGCCAATTACTCTCGCAACAGTTTTAACCGCCGGGCGTCTTCGGCTTGCTGTCGTTTTGCTGCAGGCCGGGCACGGTCTGGTCCTTCGGCGGCGTTGGCAGCACGATGGGCACCAAGGGTGGCGAACCGTTCGTCTTGGGCACGGCAGGCGGGGTCACTTGCGGGTACAGCGTCGGCGTCGGGGTGCCCGGTGCGCCTGGCGTTGGGGCTGGCGCGACCGGTACGGTTTGCAACTCCTGAGCCTGCGCCGCACCCAAGGCGAGCGCGCTCAACACAATGACCGTTAGAATGCTGCACTTCATCGATGGCTCCATGGCCTGACCGGAATGTCGTAAGGCTACTCCCAACCGCGCAAGAATGCCCTTCCCAATGAGATTTCCATGAAACGTTTCGTTCTGCTGGACACCACCCCGATCCCCGACAACGGCGGTGCCTTGTGCCTGTTCGAATACGGTGAAGATTTCGTCATCAAGATCCAGGGCGGTGACGGCGGCCAATTGATGAACACGCGCATGCACGGCTCCGAAGACGCCCTGGCGGAAATCCCCTGCCGCAAAGTCGCCGGCCGCCCCGGTTCGCGGGTGTTGATTGGTGGCTTGGGCATGGGTTTTACCCTGGCCTCGGCACTCAAGCATTTAGGCAAGACCGCCGAAGTAGTCGTCGCCGAGCTGGTGCCCGGCGTCGTGGAATGGAACCGCGGGCCGCTGGGAGAAAAATCCGGCCGCCCGTTGCTGGACCCGCGCACGGTGATCCGCCTGGAAGACGTGGCCAAGGTGCTGCAAGCCGAGCCCCAGGGCTTTGACGCGATCATGCTGGATGTGGACAACGGCCCCGAAGGCCTCACCCAAAAAGCCAACAGCTGGCTCTACTCCGCCGGCGGCCTGGCGGCGTGCGCCAAAGCCCTGCGCCCCAAAGGCGTACTGGCCGTGTGGTCGGCCAGCGCCGATAAACTGTTCAGCGACAAACTGCGCAAAGCCGGATTCAAGGCCGAAGAAGTGCAAGTGTTTGCCCACGGCAACAAGGGCACACGGCACACCATCTGGATTGCTGAGAAGCTCAAAGGCTGAACGAGCTGTGGGAACTGGCGTGCCTGCGATGCTCGAAGGTATCCACCCAACTTTATAGCCCCCCCCAACGCTAACCACGATGCGAAGCGAGCCGCTCTTGATCTTGATCCCGCTTTTGATCTCAGGCGCCCCGTCAAACACGCTGGCCGGAATTCGACAGGGATTTGGGGGGTAAACCGGCAGGGATGCCGGTTTAGCCGCCCCGCGCCATGGAGGGCGCGTGGCGGCGGCCCCACAAATCCCTGTCGGGTTACGGGCACACCGAGCGTGAGCGAGGTGCCGAGTGTTGGGGCAAGAGCGTTTTGCTTACTTTTGCGCTTTTCAAAAGTGAGCCGCTGTAAAAGCGGAACCCATAGTGGCCGTTACCTAAATAACGGATATGTACCCTATCTGATCCAACATCCAGGTCAGCCGTCAGGCCGCCACGGGAGCAAGCTCCCTCGCCACAGGTCCTGCGCCATACCCAGAATTGTGTAGATACCGAGGCCCCGATGGCGCTGAATCAGTCACCTGATGAATCGACTGACACACCGCCATCGGGGTGTAGAACCGTAGACATCGTTTACATCTGAAACCGGGGACATCGTTTACACATTTGAGGCTTGGACGCGGGTCATACCCCGTCCA